>CAZCAQ010000026.1:0-1664 GCA_964496905.1 uncultured Candidatus Saccharibacteria bacterium | reverse complement strand
ACATTGGTGTGAAAACATTAACCGACACCGATAAATACTATGGGATTATAGCACGACGGGGGTAATTAAGCCAAATTCATACTTGTAACACCATACTGATTTTTTAACTCTAAAAGTATAGCATTCTTTGCCTTTTCGGCGTCAAGTACTGAGTCTGCAAAATACAAGCTTACACCTATAGTCCTTATTTTGGAGGCACTATCAGAGTAAACACTATTAACCTCTATTTTTATTAAATCAGGATAATCATTTTTAAGGTAATATAGAGCCTCACCAATGCGTTCACTGTCGGCAGAAATGGTAATATCTCTAATTTTTAAATTTTGAACTTTTTCTTTAATTGTTAGGTTTTGCGATTTTAGGCTTAAAAGCGCATTTGTGTCCAAATAAAACGATTCATGGTCAATTTGCCCTAAAATATGATTATCATAAAAAATTACGTATTTTCCATTTTCTTTGCGAACTGCATATTTATAGCCCAAATCCTTCATAATTGTGGCAAGCAGGTTTTTTGTTTTTTTAGCAGTTTCTACAGAATTTGCTTGTGGATACAGTATTACTTGAAAATTACGAGTTTCTTTTAAATCTTTTCTTGCCTCGCCCGTTTTGTAAAAAACAGTTCCAATTTCAAAAATACCTTCAATTGGTAAATTGTTGTTAATATAAGTAGTAAAGTTTGTGCGTAAAGTTTGATATAAAGTTGTGCGCAAAGCGTTCATTCCTTGATTTATTGTATTAATTAGTTTTATTTCATCACCTTTGCCTGTAGAATCAACAAATGGCGACGTAATATATTCGTTTAATCCTGCCTTAACTGCGCTGTCGCGTATTTTATCTTCAAGTTTAAGTATTTCTGGAGTAATTTCTTTTGGAGCTGGTCCAAAAATTTGCATCGGCTTAACTTTGTCGTAACCATTAATTCGCAAAATGTCTGATACTATATCGTCTTCAACTTCAACGTCAGTTCTAAAATATGGAACTTGTACCTGTAAAGAATTAGGAGTTTGTTCCAAAATCGAATATTCAAGATTTGTTAGTATGGTCTCAGCTTTTGAAAAGTCAAAATCTTCGCCACTAAGTAGATCAACTCTAGATTTATGTAACGACATTGTTTTTTGATCTAGTTTTGCGTTTGGTGAAATATAATCATGGTTAAAGTAAATCTCACCACCTATAAGTTCTTTTAGTAAGTATGTGGCACGCTCAATTGCACTTTGAGTTAAAAGCGGATGTAAAAACTTGTCATATCGGAGAACAGTCTCGTTTTGAATTTTAAGTTTGCGCGAAGTTTGGCGAACATTTACTTGATCATAATTACCTGCGTCTAAAACAATGTCTTTAGTTGTGGTATCAACGCCTGTTTCTTCCCCTCCAACAATTCCGCCTATTACTGTGGGAACACCCGCTTGAGTTAAAACAAACATATTTTCGTCTAAGTTCATTGTTTCACCCAAAAATGTTTTTAATGTTTCGCCTTTTTTTGCTCTACGTATGTGAATTTCTTTAGCTCTCATTTTTTTTATGTCTTGCGCGTGCATTGGCTGACCATATTCGACCATGACGTAATTGGTTACATCGACAACATTGTTTATTGAAGGAATACCATAAGACTCTAGGCGGTTTTTTAGCCAAGCTGGTGAAGGAGCTACCTTTGCATTCTTTAT
>CAZCAQ010000025.1:0-1715 GCA_964496905.1 uncultured Candidatus Saccharibacteria bacterium | reverse complement strand
GAACCCCTGTTAACAGGATGAAAACCTGACGTCCTAACCACTAGACGATGGGGCCTTAAGCTTAAAAATAGGCTAAAGACAGCTAGAATTATAGCATAGCCAAGTCTTGAGATAAAAAGACACAATTCCAAGAAATGAACCAGCGTTTAGTGGTAAAATACCACTGTATGTTTCAATTGATTACCGAGCTTACACTAGCTTTTCAAGCCTTCCTAATCTCAATATTACCCGTTTCCACATATGTCGAAGGTGTAGCGCGACAACCAGTTACTTTTCTCCCACACCAAATCAGTTCAAAAAACGAGAAAACGGTCGCAAGCTTAGTATACAAGGGGCTCTTTAAATACAATATTTTTGGTTCCATAGAACCTGATCTTGCAGAAACATGGAAAACTTCTCCGGACGGTCTTGTTTATACAATCAAGCTTAAAAAAAACCAAAGATGGTCCGATGGGTCACCCGTTACTTCTGATGATTTAATTTATACAGCCTTCAACAGCCCCAACCTGCGCGATGTTGCCACCGACAAAATCGACGCACAAACAGTGCGATATACTCTTCCAAACAAATATGCTCCGTTTTTAAATTTATTGACTACACCAGTTATGAAAGATCAATCCATAGATAAATACGATCCTTTAATGCCCGTTACAAATGGTAAATACAGAATTGTTGCCGTTAGAAAACAAGGCGATCTTGTAAAAGAAGTTGTGTTAGTTTCAACCGCAAAAGAGCCAAATTTTAGAAAAATCGTCTTTAAGTATTATCCAAACGAAGAAGAATTGATTACTGGTGCAAAACTTGGTGAAGTTGATGGCTTTACACTAGATCAAACTGTTGAACTTGAAAACTTTGAAAACAAAAAATTCCCACTACAGGGTGTTTATTACGCACTTTATTTTAATTTAGATAATGAAAAGCTTAAAAATAAAGAATTACGCCAAAAGCTTGAAAAAGTAATTCCAAAAGCAAAAATGGTCGAACCCTACGGAATTCCTGCAGACGGACCTATTAGCAGAAATACCTATACAGATACAAAATTGGACTTTGAACCATACGATGAGCTATTTGTTGAAGACTTGTCTTTAACTGGCCAATTGGTAATAACCGTACCAAATTTAACCCAACATAAAGAACTTGCAAAAAGTATTGAATCCATATGGGAAGAAAAGTTAAATCTTGATGTTGAAGTAAAAACCTTTGATGCCGAAACTTTTGCAGATAAAGTTGTTAAGCTTAGAAATTACGAAATAATGCTGTATGGACAAGAAACCAGCCGAGACCCAGACAGGTATGTAAATTGGCATTCAACTCAAAAAAACCATCCAGGGCTAAATTTATCTAAATTTGAACAAGTACGTGCCGACAGAGCACTTGAAGAAGGCCGTAATGTGACCGAACCTGAGGAAAGAAGACTTCACTATCATGAATTTCAAAAGGTTATTACCGAGGAAGTTCCTGCTATATTTTTATATCATCCGTATCAAAACTTTTACATTAGCAAGTATATTGAAGGTTTAGGTGAAAAGTATACTTTTAACGTACAAGACAAATTTTTAGACTTTGACTCGTGGTATAGGCTAAAAACCAATTAATTGATAAAATGGGCAGGTTAAGCTTTTCTACCATTTTAAGTATGGTGACTGTAGTTCAGTGGTAGAACGCCACCCTGTGGAGGTGGATGTCGTGGGTTCGATCCCCATCAGTCACCCCAA
>CAZCAQ010000024.1:0-2540 GCA_964496905.1 uncultured Candidatus Saccharibacteria bacterium | reverse complement strand
GGCGCAATCAACCCATTTTCAATACAATGCCTAAAATTCCAAGTGCTTGCGTACGAAAGCTTGTAAGTCCAATAAAACCAGCCTTGCAAAGAAGTAAAAGCTTGAAGTTGCGCCTTGCCATAATCCTCAATGGCCATGCGCTTTTCCTCTGGGGACAGCCATTCAAACGATTGCTCATCCAATGCTAAACTCCACTCTCCACAAATAGCTTTCCTGTTGCGTTGAACACGATCGATTAAACGCGACCAGTTGCTGCAAAGATTAAAATGCTCCAGCATCGGCATTTTTTTCTCATGAGGTGCAAAACATTGATACAAATGCATATCTAAAACTACGTTTTTAAAAGCGGGCTCAATCATAAACTCGTTCCATTCGTTTGGTCTAAACGAATCGTGAATTACTACGGCAACATGCTCGCTGCAGTGCTCTCTAACTGCTTTGTAACCTTTAGTATAAAAGTTCTTCAAAAAACTTAGCGGAATTTGTACATTAGGTTCATTTACAAGTTCAATTCCGTATAAGTTTGGAAAGTTTTTATAGCGTTGCGCAAGCTGAGATAACACTTTTATCGTATCAGTAACATTAGATTTTTCAGTATGCCAAGTAAAATTGCCTTGTTTACCTCCAACTTCCCAGCCATTTTGCCCTCCGGGAACTGTATGCAAGTCTAGTAAAACTTTAAAACCATACTTTTGTGACCAATCCATAAAGTTGTCTACGTAAGTATAAGTTGCTGGAATTGGGTCAAAATTGCCAAAAATACCATGGCTGATTGGCAATCGCAGAGCATTAATTCCCTGCTCTTTTAAATAGACAAGATCGCCTTCATTTATATAAGTTTCAAAATGATGAACAAGCTTTTGAGAATTTTTAAACGCATGTTTGTATAGAGTGGGCTCGCTATTGGCATCGTAGTATTCAAAAAGGTTTTTGGTTAACCAACGTTCTAAAACTAGCCAACCTCCTAAGTTAACACCTTTTATAAAGACCCCCTGGGGCTTCTTTCCTGGCTCGCCAACTTGTACTCTCATCTCCGAACTAAACATAGGGTCTGCTCGCAGGAAATAAACATAATTAATTTGCTGTCTCAAAAAATCTGGTGCGATCAGCCTTAAAAAACAAAGGAATTTCGCCAGTAGGACCGTTTCTGTGCTTAGCGATCATTAATCCATAGTTTTCTCTGTTGTCTTCGTCAGGTCTGTACAAAAACATAACTACATCGGCGTCTTGTTCAATGGAACCAGAATCTCGTAAATCAGACAGTTGAGGCTTTTTATCGCCCCCACGTTGTTCTACTGCACGAGATAACTGCGACAAAGCAAGCACTGGTACTTTTAGCTCTCTTGCCAAGTTTTTGAGTCCTAGGGAGATTTCGGAAACTTCTTGTACTCTGTTTTGAAGATTTCGGCCACGTACCAACTGCAAGTAGTCTACGATTACTAAGTCTATTTCGTGTTCCATCATAAGTCTGCGAGCTTTTGTGCGCATTTCTAAAACACTAATCCCTGGAGTGTCGTCAATAAAAATTGGCGCTTCTGCAAGTTCTCCTGCTGCAATTGAATATTTTTCGTAATCTTCGGGCTCTAGGTTTCCTGTAGCAATTCGCCAGTTATCAATGTCGCCTTGGGCTGAGATCATTCTGTCTACAATTGATTCGCGACCCATTTCTAGTGAAAAAATGGCAATTCCCTGTTTTTTTGCCGAAGCGGCATATTGGCCAATGTTAATTGCCAACGAAGATTTACCTACCGAAGGCCTTGCAGCCAAAATAATGAGGTTTTCTTTTTGCAGACCCGACAAAAGCTTGTCTAACGCTTTTAAACCAGTTCCAACGCCTCGCAAAGCTCCTTTTTTCTTGCTGAGTTCGTCTAATCGTTCAAAAGTTACTTCTAAAGTGTCTTTAACCGGAACAAAATCTTGGTGAACTGTGTCCTGGGAAACTGCAAACAACAATTGCTCAGCCTGATCTAAAAGTTCATCAACGTCAGTAGTTTCTAAGCTTAATTCTCCAATTTTTGAAGAAGTCGTCATTAATTGACGTCTAACGGCGTAATTGCGGATTTCTTTTGCGTAAAATTCAATATTTGAAGCAGTATGAACATAATTTACAAGTTCGGTTAAATAAGTTACTCCGCCAACGTCTTCAAGTTTGTTTCGCTTTTTTAAATACGCCGGAACGGTAACCAAATCGGCCGGTTCGCGCTTTTCGTATAAAGACAAAATTGCCAAAAAAATTTCGTTGTGGGCGTGTCGGTAAAAGTGTTCGGGTTTTAAAAATTCGACAACACGTACAATGGCGTCTTCTTCAATTAAAAGCGCCCCTAAAACTGTTTTTTCAAGTTCTATGTCATGCGGAGGAACTATTTGAGCCGCACTGCCCTTTTGCTCATTAGCCATATCAATCAAAAGTTAGGTTTTAATACTACTACTTCGGTGTCGTCAGGAATTTCGGATTTTTTAGATATTTTAAGCATTTCTTGTGGAGTAGGTTTTTCAACTCCCATTTCTTCTAAAAATTTTTCTAGCTTATCAAGATCTTT
>CAZCAQ010000023.1:0-2655 GCA_964496905.1 uncultured Candidatus Saccharibacteria bacterium | reverse complement strand
GGGTAAATTAAAATAGACAACCGCCATTATAATAAAACCGATCTCTTCCTTTAACCAATAGTAAAAGTATTACATAGCCAAATATCTATTAGTTGTTTTATCCTATAATAGTGTGTATATTGGCCAAATAATGCTAGAACAACAAAAAAATACAATATTTACAGCACTTCCTAGCTTTGTGGTAGGTATTAATACTTGTTATTGTGACGAGCAAATAATAGATACTGTAAAGTCTTTGAGGGCATCGGAAAATGTGCCTTATTTTAGAATAATTATTGTCTCAGACCGTGCGAAAGCTAGCCCAAAGGTTGTAGCTGCGCTTAAAGAGCTAAATGTGGAACTTATTGAAAATGATGATGAGACTAGCGCTTGGGCTAAACAGATTCAAATTTTAAATATTATAGACGAAGAAATCATAATAATGACACAGGACGACGTACTATTTCACCCAAAAGCAATTTATAACACTGTGGTCGAACTAACCAAAGAAGGGGTTACATTTGTAGGGCTAGTTAATGAACCTATAAAAGGCGAATCTTTGATTGAAGAGGGTATTAGTGTTGGCACAAGATTAAACAATGGGATAGCTAAAAACTGGAACAATGGTGACAATTATTTGGCATGTTTGGGCCGGTTGATGGCTTTTAAAACAGATTATATTAAAAGTGTGTATGTCGAAGTAGACAGTATTTCTGTTGACGCTTATCTCTATTTTGAAAACAAAAAATTAGGCGGAAAATACGTTTGTTTATGGGATTCGCCAATTTACTTTAGGTCGCCTCAGAACCTTGAAGAACACATGCGCAAGAGCTCTCGTTTTCAGCACAGCAAAATAGAGATGGAATCTTACAAAAGATTTCCTCGCCTTGATGCTGAATATAAAATCCCACTTGCAAGTATTGTTAAGGCATCCATTGTTGAATTCTTCCGCAACCCAGTTAATTTTGCGGCATATTGTGGTATTTTTTGGTATACCCGTTTGCTAAAAATTCGGCCAGATAACTGCCTGTATGCAAATTGGGAGGTCGACATATCTACCAAAGAAATTTCGCTAGCGCATATTCAACAAAAATAGAGGCCGCGCCTTTGCTGAGAAAGTTCTCTAGCATAAAACGCGGCTTAGTTAAGAGTTGAGACTACAGTCACATTGTGGGGCTCCTTTTTTAAGCGTATTTTAATACCTACAATTGGCTTTAGAGCAGTCGCTACTATTCCATTACAAACCTTAATTGTTGCAATAAAGGTGTGCTTTTCAGAGTACAAGTGAAAAGAAGCTGTTCCTCTATGTAGCTTTGCGTGTTGCACACATGGAGCTACTAGATTTCCAGTTACTTGCAAGTGTCTTCCCAAATGTGTGTTCTGTTTCACTTCAAACTTAATTTGTGCGCCCTGAGCTGCGAATTTGTCGCATGTAACGCACTTTGCAGAAACATTACAAACTTCGATGCTAATATGTTGTTTTCCCAAGCTAAACTCCTAGTTGTGTGTTTTTGCTCAAAAGATTTTAAACTATTTTTTTCAGTTAGTACAGCCTAGTTTTATATATGAGTTAGTTGGTCAATGATGTAAAATGCATTTGTTATGCCAGCGTGCTTAGGCCGGAGTGGAGGAATTGGCAGACTCGCTGTCTTCAGAGGGCAGTTCTCGCAAGAGAGTGTGGGTTCGACTCCCACCTTCGGCACCATGATCTTGATTGGGCGAGCTTGTTAGCAGTACTAAGGTTGAATTGACAATTCCAGCTATAGGGTATACAATGACGCGAGTTACCACACGTGCATTTTTGCACAGCGCAGCTAGTATAAATTTTCCAAGATAATGCATTTATCCTAAAATTTTTATAAAGTTGTGTATAAGTGGTAATTTTTTTGCTTGCTATTTGGTGAGCAAAACGAGAATTAAATGTTTGCTTTTGCAAATGTTTAAGCTCAATGTTCTTTGACATTTCGGGAAAATGTTTAGTTAAGTTTCTCCCTATAATTTCCTGATGCTTTTTGTCCACAATTTGGTTGAGGATAGGAAGCATCGGGAAAGTGCAAAAATTGTTATAAGGAGAACTAAAATGAGTAGACGTGTTATTGTCTTATTGGCACTTATACTGCCGATTTTGTGCAGTATAGCCTTGTTTTTACTATTGGTAACACCTGGCGCAGGCGCTTTTTACGAAGGTGATGTTCCTTCACTCGCCTTTTTGGGTGAGGGAGGTACTTATGAAGTGGGTGAAGGTTATAACTTTATTGTTAAAACCCGCCATCCATTTGGGTTTGAATATGTGCCAGGGCCAACATACACCGCCCGCGAAGGCGAGCGAGTTTGGTCAGTACTTGGAAAAGCGGGTGTTCCTGATCCAGATTACATGGTCACTAGGGTAGTTGGTCCGGTTGATAAAGATTGTGTCATCGAGTATGCCACAATCGACGACGACGAAGACGATCGCATCAACTATTTTAAGCTTGATGAGGTTATTATCCACGTGATGGGTCAAGGCTTGGCGACGCGTGGCAGGTTTATTGTGCCAAAAAGTGGTGTTTTGACTTACGAGGCGCAAGATAGCATTGGTCTCTACGTAAGTGTGTGTGCTAAAAAAATCACAGCAACACCCACGATGACATTGACGCCAACGGCTACGTTGGAGCCAACTTTTACCCCAACGCCAAC
>CAZCAQ010000022.1:0-3152 GCA_964496905.1 uncultured Candidatus Saccharibacteria bacterium | reverse complement strand
CGGTCATATCAAGCACATCGGCAATGTTTTTGCCTTTAAAGTAAATTTCAAGCGCCTCTCTGTTGTAACGCTTACCTCCGCATACCTCGCAATTTACATAAACATCAGGCATAAACTGCATTTCTATTTTTAACTGACCTTCACCTAAACATGCTTCACACCGTCCACCTTTTACGTTAAAGCTAAAACGGCCTTGATTATATCCACGAATTCTTGCCTCTTCAGTCTTTGAAAAAAGATCGCGAATTAAGTCAAATGTTTTGGTATAGGTAGCGGGATTTGATTTAGGAGTTCTACCAATAGGGGTCTGATCAATTGCAATTACATTGTTAATGTTTTCCACACCTAGTATGCCACCGTGTGGTTCTGGTTTTTCTTCATTCTTAAGACCAAATTCTTGGCGCAAAGACCTGTACAGAGTATCCATTATCAAAGTTGACTTACCTGAGCCCGAAACACCCGTAATACAAACAAACTTTCCAAGAGGAATATCTACACTTATATTTTTTAAATTTCTGCCATTCGCATTTAATACTTGAATAGCTTTACCCCTAATATCTTTGCCACGTACGATTTCTAATTCAAGTTCTGAAGATTTTAAATCCGCATTTGCATTCCCTACACGTTTTTTGCCAGACAAATAAGCGCCAGTAACAGATTTAGGATTTTTTATGATTTCAGCTGGGGTTCCCGCAGCAATAACATGGCCTCCTTTTTCTCCTGCACCTGGGCCAAAATCAACAATATAATCACTTTCCATCATTGTTTCCTCATCGTGTTCTACGACAATTACTGTGTTTCCTATGTCGCGTAAATGTTTTAGTGTAGTTATTAACTTGCTTTGATCACGTTGATGGAGCCCAATTGAGGGTTCGTCCAAGACGTACAATACTCCTGACAAGCCTGAACCAATTTGAGAAGCTAATCTAATTCGCTGAGCTTCACCACCAGAAAGATGCCCAGAAGAACGGCTTAAAGTTAAGTATCCCAAGCCTACGTCAAGCAAAAACTTAACTCTGTAATTAATTTCTTTATTTATTGTTGAGGCGATGGTTTTTTCTTTTTCTGAAAATACTGAGTCTAATGTTTTATACCAAGCACCAAAGTCCTCAATCGACATTTGTGTAGCATCATGGATATTTTTATGGTCAACTAAAACTGATAAAGACTCTTTTTTTAATCTAGCTCTATTACAAACAGGGCAACTTTCTAATACCATGTATTTTTCTATTTCTTTACGAATATAGTCGGATTTTGTTTCTTTATACCGCCTAGTTAAATTGGGGATTAAACCCTCAAATTTTGCAAAATAGGTGTTAGTTCTGCCATCTTGTGTAGTATGCGTAATTCTAAACTTTTTACCCTCTTCAACTCCATTTAACAAAATGTCTAGCTGTTTTTTAGAAAGCTGACCAATTGGCTCATTTAAAGGTATTTTATATGCTTCAGCTACATTTTTAACAACCATACCTATCCAAGAACCTCGTTCAGCAATGCCAGACCAAGGGTAAAATCCGCCTTCATTAACAGAAAGCTTAGGGTTGTACAAAGATATGGGGTCAATATTTAGTTGAGTTCCAAGGCCATCGCAAGCAGCACAAGCCCCATGAGGTGAATTAAAAGAAAAAGTTCTTGGTTCAATTTCAGGAATAGAAATGTTACAAAATGGGCAAGCTAAGTTTTCTGAAAATAAGTGGTCTTCTGTTTCTTTTGGGTCATCATTAAAATCAAAATCAGCATCTTTAACAATGCTGAAAAGTGCATTACCATTGCTAAGTCTTAATGCTGTTTCAACAGATTCAAATATACGTGAGTATGTGTCTTTTTCTTGTTCAGGATTTTTTAATGAAGCTTTTGAAACGACAAATCGACCAACTATTGCTTCAACAGTATGTTTATTGTTTTTTAATAGGGCAAAATTGTCATTTAAACTTTTCACTTCGCCATCAATACGGGCGCGCACAATTCCCTGCTTTTTTAAGTTTTCGAAAAGAGTTGAAAACTCACCTTTTCTGTCTTTAACAACCGGTGACATAATGAAAAATCTAACACCTTTTGCTGATTTAAAATCTGGCTGAGTACTTGCATTTAGCAAAATCGCTTCAGCAATTTGAGAAGAACTTTGGCGACTAATTTCTCTTCCACAATTTGCACACATAGGGTGACCAACTCTGGCATATAGCAACCTCAAAAAATCATAAATTTCGGTGATTGTACCAACAGTAGACCTAGGATTGCGTGAAGTAGTCTTTTGATCAATTGCAATTGCAGGAGATAAACCAACAATTTGGTCAACATCCGGCTTATCCATTACGCCCAAAAATTGCCGTGCATAGGCAGAAAGACTCTCAACATATCTACGCTGACCTTCGGCATAAATGGTGTCCATAGCCAGTGAAGACTTACCTGAACCTGAAACGCCGGTAAACACAATAAATTTGTTTTTTGGGATTTCTAAGTCAACGTTTTTTAAATTATGCTGACGCGCACCTGTAATAATAATTTTATTATCTTGAGTTGGTGACATAACCAAAAGATTATACGGTAAATCTTCGGGTTTGTGAACTATTATTATTTGTGCATTTTTGTGGGGCAAAAAAAGCTTTTGGGCAGGGGTTAGTCACATTTTACTAAAAGCTTTTGTCCTAAAACTACTTCGGATTCGGGTCCAAGTCCGTTAGCTTGAGCTAAAACTACGTATTTTTCTCCGTCTTTACATACTCTTTCGGCTACATTCCAAAGTCCTTCACCTTCTAAGACATTTGTATAAATGTCCTCATCAGTCGCATTCTTAATTTCGTCTTTAGGTTTTGTAGTGTTAGTAGGCTTTGCGACTTCAATTTCTTTAGTATTGTCTTCAACAATTGCATTGGCTGCCAACTTGTTAAAATATACCAAGCTCGAAAGTATTACCAACATAACTACACTAACTCCCAAAAACAAGTTTTTCCATGAAGCCATTGGGTTTTGTTCCTTAAGTTCAGCCATTACTGAATTTAATTTGGCACTTATACCATTTGAAGTCGTTTCCGTAACAGGTGTTACGACCACCTCGTTATTTTTAGTTTCTTTTGTTTTTTCTTTATTCTTAGTCATCTCTATTTTCTCTTCTGTCACCTCCCTTTGGTTTTTTGCAAATGGAATCTGGTTCG
>CAZCAQ010000021.1:0-4404 GCA_964496905.1 uncultured Candidatus Saccharibacteria bacterium | reverse complement strand
TTGGCATCAAGTCCTACGCCGGAACCTAGTCCAACTGCGACAAAGGAACCACGACTGCCAGCTTGTCTACGAATCAACTTTGATGTAAGTGCTCAAGAAGCACGTCGCGGGTTGTACGTTGTACAAGAAATTGGAGGTCGTTTTCTGGTAGGTTGGCAGGCCGACAATGGCTGGAAAGACAGCGGATGGTTCTACGACATTGATATAACGTTTCCTGCAGTGTATGTAGAGGTTTTGCATTACTCAAGTCCAGGAGCCGATCCTGTGCACTTACTTTTGTGGAACCCTGCACCTGATACCGAATTTGGTTGGCTCGGCAGAGGCCAGTGTCACGCCTTAGAAGTAGGTTGGCCATAATAAGTTAGCTTTGCATTTCCCGGATGCGAGAACACCCCCCTGTAAGATAGCGCGCAAGCAAAATCAAACCAGGGGGAGTTCTTTTTCTACACTCTTTTCCAAACAAACCCGACATAATATCTGCTATAATTCCTCCGCTCAATAAATGAGCCGTTTTTAGTCACCAAACATGGGCAGGTGGCGGAATTGGTATACGCGCAACGTTGAGGTCGTTGTGGGGTAAAACCTGTGCAGGTTCAAGTCCTGTCCTGCCCACCAAGTTTCTTATAAATTATTTTTAGGGAATTTAGTTTAACTAAAACTGAACATCTTCACTCTGAACACCTTTAAGCATCTTAATCTTTTTAGCAAGAATTGGGAATGGATATAGCATTACAGCAACTCCTACCGCAATTCCTACCAAGTTATAGGCAATTCGGTTAAAAATAAGCTCAGCAGGATCTCCAGCGTCATTTATTGAATACAAAATTAAAATTGTAGCGGTATAAAGCAAAGGAATTTTTCCGATTTTGGTTTTTTTAAGCAAACCGTTTAGTGTTCCAAGGCTAATAGCAAAAATTAACAAAAAAGCTGGATCGGTAATCCTAAATATAGCAAGGCCTGCAATGATTGCACCTCCAATTGTTGCAATAAATCTTGCTGCAGCGCGCTTATTTGTAGTTGCCTCGTCAAATCTTACAATATTGCTTACAGCACTTACTGGCCAACCAAGTTTTGAATACGACAAAACATTTCCTATAAAAAGTGCTACTGAAGTGCCAATTCCCATTTTTATTCCTGTTTCTACAACGTGTTCCACTGTTTGAGCAGGTGCTGGTTGGCCTGATTCACCTTTAAAAATAGGCAACATTGAAAGTCCAATGCTCCAAATGAATGCTGCACAAAATGCCATAAAAGTTGCGTGAACCTTTTCAGGTGAGCTTGCATTTAACCCAGCTGAATAAATTGTGAGCAAAGAAAACATTATAAGTCCTACTGATTTCCAACTGGTCAAAAATACTATGTTCATTGCTACAAAAAAAGTAAAAATAAGTGAAAGCCAAGGGTTAAAAACTACATTTCCTCCAATTAAATAAAAGCCCAAACCTACAGTCATAATTACAGATCCTGTAAAAAGTCTTCGTGATTTAGTCTCGGGAAGGCTCATTAAAACATAAAAAAACCCTGCTTGTCCCATTGGAATTGCTGTTCCAACGTTTCCAGTAAGTCCTGCAACAAGAGCTGGAAACATGCACATAAAGGCTCTGAGTGCTTCCCTCCATGCTAAAGGTACTTCTTTTAGTCCCTGCGTTATAGATTTTTCTTGAGTTTCCATGGGGTGATTATACTCGCACAAATCAAATATAGACAAGAATTTAGTGCAAAAGTGCCAAAAATTGACAGTTGGGGTAAAATCCTTGTATGACGACAGACCAAAAAAGACAAGAAATAGCTTCCAAGGTAGCCATAGTTAAGGCAAATCAAAAAAATCCTATTTCTATGAGCTATGAGCTTTTTATACTACTTGTTTCTATTTTGTCGATTTTTAACATTTTTATCGTTTTTTTGCCAATTTATTCGCAAAGCATTGAAGCAATAAAACTGATTAATTTAATGCTTTCTTTGATATTTTTGGGAGATTTTCTGTTTAGATTACATAACTCTAAATCCAAGAGTTTTTACTTTTTTAAAGGTGGTGGCTGGATTGACTTACTAAGTAGCATGCCAATTGCTTTAGCAAGGTTACTTAGGATGTTACGCGTTGTTAAGGTTATTAAAACTGTAAAGACCTATGGATTTGATAACATGGTCAAAGAATTTAGCGATGATCGTGCAAATAGTACGTTATTGTCAGTTTTGTTCTTTTTGTTGTTAGTGTTTGAATTTGGAGCCGCATTTGTTTTGGGTGCTGAAAAAGCAAACCCTGACGCAAATATAAAAACGGCTAGTGACGCAATTTGGTGGACTTATGTTACTGTAACAACTGTTGGTTATGGTGATAAATTCCCGACTACTGATATTGGACGAATCATGGGTGCACTCGTTATGACCGCTGGTGTGGGTTTATTTGGTGTTCTAACAGGTTATTTGGCAAATGCGTTTTTGGCTCCAAGAAGAAAGTCTACTGATAATGAGCCAAAAGACAGAGATACTATGCTTAAGGAAGATATTGCCAAAATTAAGGCCAGTTTGGAGGAATTAGAGAGCAAACTTTAGTTAGAGGATTTTGCCTTTTTTGCGTGTTATAATCTTTTGGTTTAGTGTTCGAGAGAGGAAGAACGTGCTTCGCACAACCTTGCACTCGCTCACTACGCAACAGGCAAGCTTGTTTACTTCGTTCGCGAGAGTGGCTCAGTGGTAGAGTGTCTCCTTGCCAAGGAGAAGGTCGCGGGTTCGAATCCCGTCTCTCGCTCCAATTTCTTTGTAGTATAATAACCCCGTGCATTGGCTAAATTTTCTACATTTTTATCAGCCCGCTAATCAGCAAAAAGATATTCTTGAATCTGTTGTAAAAGAGTCGTATTTGCCGATTTTTCAAAAAATTAATGAGCTTGAACATATATCAATTACAGTTAACATAACTGGGTCGCTGCTTGAATTATTTGAGCGCGATAATTACACGGAATTGCTTAATTACATTAGAAATTCTGTTAAAGCGGGAAAAGTTGAATTAACAGGAAGCTGCAAATATCACGCTTTTTTGCCTCTTTTGCCTGAAAACGAGCTAATTAGGCAGGTTGAGCAAAATTCGGCCACAATCAAGCGAGTTTTAGGTTTTGATTACAACCTAAAAGGTTTTTTTCCGCCAGAAATGGGATATCATCCTAAGCTCTCCTCAATAATATGTAAACTTGGATTTGAATATATCATTTTGGACGAAATTTCTGGGCTGGAAGGTGATCACTATCCAAGCAACGACAGGCTTTACACAATTGATCAAACGGAACTAAAAGCTTTTTTTAGAAATCGGCGCATTAGCAATTTAATTATGAGCGCTGTTGCACGAGATAAGTCTACGTTAATTACTTCCTTGGATGACGAATTGACTAAGCCTTACATTATGACTGGTATGGATGGTGAAACATTTGGTCACCACAGAATTGGTTTTGAAAATTTTTTGTTTGAGCTTTTGGAGGATACTTCGCTGAATACAATAGGAATCTCTAAGTTTTTGGCTTTGCCTCAAGCGCACCAACTTAGTACACAAGCTATTGAGTCAAAACCTGGAACATGGGCTAGTAGTATTTATGACATTAAGAATGGAACTCAATTTTTGTCTTGGAAAGATCCCTCAAATTCTATTCACGATGCTCAGTGGCAGTTTTTAGCTTTTACACTCGATTTGGTCAACAAATATCCAACAACTTCTCCAAATTACGCTGATGTCAGGTCAAAAATGGACATGGCTCTTGCAAGCGATCATTTTTGGTGGGCTTCAGCTAAGCCTTGGTGGAGCCTTGAGATGATCGAGGACGGCGCTTTTAGATTTTTAGACACTGTTCAGTCAATGGAAAACATTTCTCAAGAAACTTTGTACGAAGCTTACAAATATTACATGGCTATTGTGTCTCAAGCTGCCGCGTGGCAACGAGAAGGTACTGTACGCGAAATGGCTCGTCAACAAAATGAGATTTTGCGAATACCTTTTAAAGACCGTACTTTTGGCAAAGGCGGAAATGAAGAAGGTGTTTACTACGCATTTTTAGAGCTAATGAAACAGCAAGAAAAAGTTGAAGCCAGCAAAGGGAACTACGAAAAAGCAATTTTATGGCGAGATGCTGTCTATAAAATAGACCACAAATACGATATCTACGACTCTATAAATGTCATTGATATTTTGCGAATTGATATTGGCAACAAGGAAATTGAGGACTTTTTGGATAAATTTACTGCTGAATACAGGCAACTAAGAGGCGGTCAGCCCGAACAAAGAGGTCAGTAGCCTTTTTGAGGCTTGATTGGTAAAATATCAAGGTTTAGGTAAGTACATGGGGCGGTAGCAAAGTTGGTCAATGCACCGGTCTGAAAAACCGGCTATGTGAGTTCGATTCTCACCCTCCCCACCAA
>CAZCAQ010000020.1:0-5719 GCA_964496905.1 uncultured Candidatus Saccharibacteria bacterium | reverse complement strand
CTGCTTTTACAACGTCAATGTGCAGATATGAAGCAAATAGAACTATCAAAAACGCAAGTAAAGTATTGTAAATGCTTAAAAATATGGTGAATATGTTAAGTTTCATTGTTTAAATAATACCAAAGTATGTGTTTATATAAAGTATTAGTGATGATAGTATGTGTTCAACAGTGGTAAACCAATTTTGAGAGGATACGATGAATGATATTTGGACTATGCAAGAAGCAGCATCGGCTATTTCTAGTGATCCGCAGAGGGTAGTTGAGTTTCGCTTTGAGCGAACTGATGTGGTAGTAATCCACACTTCGAACTTGGTGGAACGGGAACGTCTAGTTCAACTTTATGGAGAACCCAAAGTCTACGGAGACTTGCTAATATTTACCATAAAATTGTCGTGAGTTAGGTTGCTAGCGCGATAAAAAGTGTCTTTGTAGGGATCTATAAAGGCGCTTTTTTATTCCGTATACAAAGTAATGTAGGTGTACAACTACTGGCTATTTATATTTATAGATGGAATTGGGCAACTTAGAAACATTTATTGTTTCTAGCTTCGATATTTCAGAAAACTGAATTGTTTGCTATTATTCAAAAATCTCACTTTGGAAGGTTAGAAATGGTTTATAACAACTTTAGTATTGTGGTTGCAACACTGCAAATGATAAGCTCGCTGTATTAATATACAATGAGCCTGGTTCCGACCAATATGATGTGGTTGTACACAAGAGTAACTTAGCAAAAATCGATGAGTTAACCAAAAAGTTTGGGCGTCCCGAACCAGATAGGAATAATACCGTTGTTTTTCCTGTCAAAGTTGCCCAATTGATAAAGGAGCGCTTGTTGCAAAATTGACTTGTGCACTTCTTTAGTACGTTGAGCTTAGAGCACCTTTGTAAAAAATATAAAGGTGCTTTTTTTTACTCCCCTGCCTTGGCAATAATCAAATTCCTAATTTTTTCTCGGTCCTTAATAATGTCAAAATGGCCTGTTTGAGTTGTCATAACGTCATACCCTTCCCAAAATCTCCGAGAGTCCTCAAATTCTACTAACTCATCGTTTTCGGCCAAAATTGGAAAAACCTTGGTTTTGTCGGCATTTTTTAAAATATCTTCAGGAACATCCATACTGCTCAAATATGCCTCACATGCACTTGCCTTGTCAAAATCGGCAATTAGAAGCTTGTATTTATCGCGAATTAGCATTCTGCCAAAATTTGGATAAGCAACAAGCGGAAAATACAAATCAGCGGTATCTAGATAGAAAAAGTGATTAGATGAAACAATTCCACCCATCGAAGTTCCACATAAAACGATTTTTTTATCAGACACTTTGCGGTGAAATTTAACCATTTCTTCCATGGCAAGCACCGAAGACGAAATCATAAGCAAAATGTGCTCAAAATCCGAAAGTCCTACTTTTACGCCTTCTAGAGCACTTTTATGCCAAGCCATTTTTATGCTAACCACGTTAAAAATGTCGTGAAATTCTTTAGAAGTAAAAACTTGTAAATTATGCCTATGATTTGTAATTAAAAGTCCATGATGAAATACAAAAGTATGTTTTAAAGGGTTAAATTCGTTAGAAAAATAAATCTCAGTTTTTGCCTCTAAATTACCGTGGGTGCTTAAAAAGCTCCAATTAGGAATTAACTGTGTTTTTGTATTTTTTATGACTTCTGAAAGCGTTGTGGCTTTATTTGCAAAATTATCCTTATGCAGCGCCTTATATGGAAAAGGGATGTTTAGGTTGGAAACAAGCCTATATTTATATTTTTGAGTGTTTATATCGCTTAGGTTAGACATAGCTTATATTGCGATTTTAGCATTTGTTAAAAAAAACACCCAGTTTTAAAACTTTTATTAATGTATTAAAATTACAAAATTCTAATAAAGGAGGCTAGGTATGGCCCAAATTGTGGATAGTTTTGAAAGAGCTCGCGAAGTCGCAAATCAGGCAGGTGAATATATAGTTGCCGTTCACATTCCCGCCCGACATGGTTCAGGGAAGTACTGTATTTTGTTGGATCCGTAAGCAGGAATTCCTACTGCGTTACAACAGTTTGCCCAAAAATTTACTGATTCTGGGGAGTTGCTTGGCTGGTGGTCTGCAGAGGTCCCAATTACCAAACAGGAGGTTGAAGCTCTGTAGTAACAAACTCCATGCGTTTTAACATCGGCCTTAGTATTATTACAGTGCTAAGGTCGATACTCTTAATATTGAATTTTTACCTCAAGCATATTTGTGCGCTTTGATTTGTCAAATCACTTATTTAGGTTACAATGCCAATATATTGTACGTAAATGGAGAATGAGTAATGACTGTGACTATACATGTTGGCCAATTCGACGATCTTACAAGCGCACTAATAGCTGCAGAGTATGGCAGCGTTGGAATTTGCTCATTGGGTGGAGCTTTGTGGTATAGGATTTACGCACCTTCCTCAATATGCCATCATCTTGCGCAAGAAGGTCTTGGGACGGTACAAACAGAGGAACAAAATGGCGTGACTGTTTTTTTCATAGCTATATCCTCTTCTGATGCAGCAAAAATTCGACCCAAAGTCCTAAAAGTTTTAAGTGAGGCAGGTTATACGTGTTCATGAAAATAAAGATGGGAAGGAGATATTGTAATACGATAGAAGAAGTATTAGTGCAGCTTGAGCAAACGCGAATTGCTGTCATGCAAGACCCACGAGATAAGAAATACTACCGTATTTTTGTTATGGGCGATGACATACCCGAGCAGGCCTTTGCACGCGCACTAAAATTGAACAAGGAGGCTGCTGATGGTTTGCAGTTTAACCGTTCGCTTGATGTACGTGGCGCAAAGGTTTCAAAGTTTCTACTTTAGACACCGGCTGAGATAGGGTTGATAATGCGTATTCAAGTTTGAACTTTGAATAGTTCTTATGTGGTCATTCTGAAATCTTAAAACATAACAGAATGACCTTTTTTTTTGTTTGCATTTCTAGCTCTCATTTAGTATCCTTCTCAAAACTAATTTAACTGGAGGCATCTTGAGAAACCTATCATCGAATGAGGAATTGATATGCTGTTTACTAAAAGTAGTAAATACTTTGCGTAGATACGCAGGTCTATGTAGGCTCACTCGGCTTGATGAAACGTTTTGTCCCAATCCTTATAATTGGCCAATGGTTCAAGGCAGCTTAGCTATCGAGTTTAGAGACGGTTATCCCCGTTATATTTTGACACCATGGGGTTCTTTAGACGCTCATATTGCTGCTGCTACAAAGTTTTGGTATATAACACATGATCAACTAGTAGCAGATTTTAGCGCTATAATCATTGTTGAGCATAGTGTTAGGTATTTTGGCACTTATGAGTGGGGTATTGGTCCTGTTTATGGACTTACACGAGTAGGAAATATAAGGCTCAACACACCTGCTATAAGAGAGAATATAAAGTTGCCAATTCATGTACATGCACCATTAGCTTGGGTCTCTAAGTCCAATTGGTGAAAATCTTTAACCGCTTAGAAAATAAACTAGGCGGTTCTTTTTACTACAAAAGCTTGAAAAAGTGAATTATATGTTAAAATATGGCATCTATACCGCATAGGAGGTTGAAAATGTCAGTAGTTATGTTTGATAACCCGCGTCAAGCCTTAAATGCAGTGATTTCGGCGAAGACCACGATAGCTGTTGTAAAGGGCTATCTTGATGGGTTTGATGTTGTATGTTTTCATAAAGATAATTCGTATATAGTTGCGAATGCACTTACAGCTGTAGATCAATCATTTATACCAACAGAAGAAGGTACTCGCTCCGATATCCTATGGATAAGCGTTAGAACAGCACTTGAAATTGAAACCAGGTTTTAGCACGCCTATTTAGAAAACGCTTTGTTCCCCACACAAGGCGTTTTTGTTTTTTTATGGTGGTCGGTACAGGACTTGAACCTGTGACCCCTTCAATGTCACTGAAGTGCTCTACCAACTGAGCTAACCGACCGCGCCACTAAAAACTCTCAACAACGCAAAAACCAAGTAACTTAAGCAGTTTTCTTGGATTCCATTATTTTATCAACAAGTCCGTACTTTTTCGATTCAACTGCGTCCATCCAATTATCACGTTCAATATCCTTTAGCACTTTTTCAACGTCTTGGCCCGTGTCGTGTGCAATTGCGTCAGCATACATTTTTCGAAGCTTAAGCATATGCTTGGCTTGAATTTCAATTTCGGTAGCTTGTCCAGACATTCCTGGTGACAAAACTTGGTGAATCAATGTAAAAGCTCCGGGTAAAATTAGGCGTTTTCCCTTGTTTCCTGATACCAATATTAAAGCAGCTGCTGAAGCCGCCAAACCTACATTTATTGTTGCAACAGGGTTTTTGACGTGTTTGACTGTGTCGTACATTGCCATTCCGGAGTAAACTTCTCCCCCTGGTGAATTGATGTAAATATTTATGTCGCGTGTTGGATCTTGGCTTTCTAAAAAGAGCATTTGAGCAATAAAGGTGTTTGCCATTCCTTCTTCAATAGGTCCTGTTACAAAAATAATAAAATCTTCCAAAAGTCTGGAATAAATGTCGTAAGACCTTTCCATACCATTTGGGTCGCGTTTAATAACAAAAGGGATTAAATTTGCTTGTGGTGTACTCATTAATTTATTTTGCGCTTACTCGTGTTGAGCGTGCGCATGGCCACCTCCATCGGCCTCTTCCATAATTTGGGTAATAAGTTTGTTTTTTTCTAAAATAGACCTAATGTACAAAACTCTTAGTTCGTCTTTCATTTCGGCTTCTATGTCGGTAACGCCTGAAGCAGCCAAAGCTTCGCGAATTTCGCTATCTTCAACCTTAACTTCTTTGTCTTTAACCAATTGAGCTAGAATAAACTCGGCTTTTATTGTTTGTTCAGAAATTTTGTCGTAATCGGCTCTAAGCTGGTCTGCATCTTTGCCTTGGGCTTGTAAATATTGATCTAAGGACAAGCCAATTTGTTCGGCTTGATTTACCAAGCGGCTTAGCATTCTGTTGGTTTCTTCTTCAATCATAATTTCAGCAATTTCTAGCTCGCTTACCTTAACTATAGCTTGTACAACATCAGAAGGGTGTAAATGATCATGAACATCAGCCATGCTCTCGCCCTTTTTAAGTTTTTCGGCCTTTTCTGCCTTAGTTGATTCGTGGCGCTCTTCTAACACTTTTTTAAGCTCAGCCATGTAATCTCCAATCTTGATTTCAGGCTTTTGAGGCACTGTAGCTATAAAAATAAGGTCTTTGTCTATATCAAACTGAGTAATTTCCACTTTTGGGTTACCTGCTGGGACAATATGGTTTTCTTTTAAGGCTTGGGGATAATAAACACGCAGAGCCTCGTTAACTACTTCGCCGTAAAGCTTGCTCATATCGGTTTTTTCTAAAACCTTGTCCTGAGGAGCCTTACCCGCCCTAAAACCTGGTACTGTGGTGTTTTCTACCACTTTGGCGAGCATGTTTTCATAAATGCCTTGAACATCGGCTTGAGGAACTGTAATTGTTACTTTAATTGTATTTTTAGGAAGTTTTTCGGTTTGAACTTGCATGACCGCAAAATTTTAACAAAACCTGTACAAATTAGCAATGCCCTTGTGTTTTTGCTAGAAACTTTTTGCTTAGATTACTTAATTTGCGGAAATTTTAGCCTAATTCCCTCTTTTGTAATTTCGCGAATGCCGTTTACATCAAGTAGTTTTCTATTAGATTCAACGCTGGTTATTTG
>CAZCAQ010000019.1:0-6730 GCA_964496905.1 uncultured Candidatus Saccharibacteria bacterium | reverse complement strand
TTTTTTACTTCAAATTCTAGCGAAGGTAGCAATTTTACAAGCCCAGTCAGTGCACCGTATTTTTTTGAAAACATTGCCAAAAAAAGCTCGTCAAAATCACCGGACTTTTTGGCTTTTTCTAGTTCAACAGTGTATTTATCTTGAATTTCTTTAATTTTTTGTTCAATTTCTGCGTTCACTGCACAAAGTTTACTTTATTTTTCTTGTTATTTCTATAATTGCCATCCGTAGCGACCTATAGTAAGATGTTAAGAAATATCAATTGAGGTGTAAAAGTGAACAGACATGTTTTACTCATACGCTGGTTCTGATTGTAAGCCTAGCGGGCGTGGTCTTTTGCTTTTATAGTGAAGGATTTATTCGCTGGTATGGTGTCGACTTTTTTGAGGGAATCTTTCTATATAGTTGTTTGATAGTAATGGATAAGGCCTCTTTTAACGTTGTAGCGCAGTCAAAGAGGGCATTTGTGCTCACGTTACTCGTTCTTTGGGGTTCTGAAATTCTCCAAGGACTGGGCATCATTGAAGGCGTGTTTGACTGGTACGACTTTGTGGCTTTTCTCTTAGGAGCATCAGTAGCCTACTTAATTGATAAGCTAGTTCGATAGTTCCAAAATCTCCGCGATTTTAGCAGAAAATGCAGTCGCGGAGTTTTTCTATTAAAGCACTGTAGCAATTTCGTTCCTATTTACAATTCCCAAAATAATAATAATATTGATATATGGATACAAATAAAGCTCAACTTAACTCTTTCGATGTCTATTTTAAGCAGTCAGTAGGTTATTTTAAAACTCATTTATGGAGTTTTGTAGGCCTATACTTGTTTGGCATTTTGCTTAATGGTGTTATAGCTATGCTGTTTTTTTTACCAACTGCTGTTCTTGGCTTTTTGTCTGTGACTGCAAGAGGGGCGACTTTAGACGTTTACCTGAGCATTGGCGTTTTATGTTTGGTATTGTTGATTTTAGCGCTTACATATATGTCAACTGTCTTTACCAAATCTTACTATCTTATTGTTGACGAGAAAATGAGTGCATTGCACGCTTTTGAAAAATCTTTTGCAACTTCTGGCAGCTTATTTAAAACTCGATTTTTGTATGGAGCAGTTGCTTGGGGATATATTTTGACTTTATTAATAATTGGAGGTGTGTTGTCCGGTCTGTCCTACTCCGTAGGTACGCCTGTTCTAGTTCTATCTTTGTTTATATTAATTCCGCTATTCTTGGTGTCATTCCTAGTTTTGGCATATTTTAAATTTGCTGAGTACATAACACTTAGTCAAGGGATAACAGGTATAAACGCCCTTGCTGAGAGCTATCGCTTAGTAAAGAACAACTTTTTGGGAATATGGGGAAGGTCATTTGTTTTAGCCATAATAGTTATAGGGATTTCTATGTTAGTTTCCATGTTAGTAACGCCATTGACTCTATTGGGTACTTTTTCAGAAAGCTTTAGCTTAGTAGCCTACTTTGTTCGTATAGTATCAAACACTTTTGTTCAATTAATTGGAGGAATGCTCACCTTTACTTTTTTGTATGCTATGTACAAAGATATACTTGAAAAAAAACCTCGTCCAGAGGTCTACGCACCAGCTGGAAAGCCCTTTTTGTACATATTCGCTACTGTTGGTTTTATTGCCTTTATAGGAATTTTTGCAGCTATAGGAATTGGTAGCAAAGTTTTTATTGAAAAAGATGGATTTAAGCAGATACAGCGCTTTTTTGAAGAAGAATCAAAAAATCCAAATCTTATGAAGAATAAAATTAACAACGGTGAAGTGGATGTAAACTACAACATCAATACAAATCAGCAGCCTGTTTATCCAAAAATGCCTCAATAAAGTCCAAGCAGTGTTAGAGGCCTATAATATTTGCATTATTTGTGCTTAGCTTTATAATGTCCATGTGAATTCAACTCAAGCAAATGCAAATCTACAGCCTTTTAGTTATCTTTTTAGACAATCTTTAGGTCTTGTAATACACAATTTTGTAAAACTTATAATCACCAGTGGATTAAGCTCGCTTTTGGCAGTTTTTATACTTTTTGCATTTTTACTTCCATTAGGTGTTTTTTCAGCTTTTGTAATAGATGCCAATTCCAAAGCTGATCTTACACTTTCCCTCCTTCTTTTAGCTATTGCTTTTGCTCTAGCAATTTTTGGGTTTTTCTATCATTTGGCCTTTAAGTTTAAATCTTTAGTGTTAGTCGTTGCCCAGGGTTCTGGCAGTTTTGACGCAATTGGCCACTCTTTTTTGGGCTCATTTCGATTGGCTCTTACTAACATTTTTACTTTTACATTGGTATTTGGTGGTATTTTACTTGCATTTGGGTTATCACTTATTCTTGTAAGTTTTTCCAAGTATTTTGTTTTGCTTACGACACCCATGCTTTTTGTTTTAACTGGGTTGTCTTTTTTAGTTTTATTGGTACCTTATGCTTCTGTATTAGAAAACAAAACAGGACTTTCCCCACTTTTTATAGTAATTAATATAACAAAAGGACGTGTTTTAAGCACTGTCGGCAAGATATTAATGTTTTACTTTACAATGGTTGTTTTAGCTATGCTTTTAATCTTTTTGATTAATGAGCCTTTTGAGTTTATTGGATCATTGTTTGCCCGCGAATCTTTTATGCGTGCTGTCTTTACTGTTTATCTTCCTCAGCTATTATCACTATTATTTGCACTTGGAACTCCTTTACTAAACATTGCATTTTTGTATTCACTTTATGCTGCATTAAGAAACATTACACCTGTTAGTGAAGAAACCATAGCCAAAAAAATCAAATTTCCTGTAATAATATCTTCTGGAGTAGGTTTTTTGCTGGGTTACTTTTTTGTATTGGGCTTAACTACACTTAGCTTTTTTATCTTAAAGCCTCGTGTACTGCTTAATAAAATTTTAACTACTGAAAGAGTCGAAAAAGTTATAAATCGCTAATTAAAACTTTAAGCATTAACTTGCTTAACTAAGGCCTCAAAGCCTGTTTTATCGTCAATTGCCATTTGAGACAATATTTTTCTATCAAGCACAATGTTTGAGTCTTTGAGCTTTTTCATAAAAGTGCTGTAGTTCATGTCGTATTGAGATACTGCTGCATTTATTCTAACTATCCAAAGTCTTCGCAAATCTCTGCGACGTTGCTTTCTACCTGTAAATGCGTGTTCGCCTGATCTTAATACAGCTTCATGGGCTCTTTTAAAGAGCCTGTTTCTTGTTCCTCTGTAGCCTTTTGCTGCTGTTAAGGTATTTCTATGTTTTCTGTGACGGGCTGCGCCACCTTTTACTCTTGTCATTTGTTAGTCTTTTTTGGACCAAGAAGAGTGAGCTTTAGCTCACGAATTCTTTATCTTTGATCCTGGCAGTAACTTTTTAAATTTGCTAATGTAGCCTGCTGTTTCTTGTTCAAAATAGCCTTGTTTTCTAAATTTTTTATTTGTTGACCACTTTGATTTTAAGTGACCTGTTCTAATTGCTTTGGTCATTATTTTACCGCTTTTTGATATTTTTATGCGTTTTGACAACGATTTATGTGTTTTTTGTTTAGTCATTTTATTTAGGCAGCATAGTTACAAAAATAAACGGTCCTCTAGCTTTAATTTCACCATCTGGTTTTGCAACTTCGTTTAGTTCTTCAATCACCCTTTTTAGCTTTTCATAAGCTATTTGCGGATAAGCTAGTTGCCTTCCCTTTAACTGCACAGTGAATTTTACCTGATTTTTCTCAGTAAGGAAATCCCTTGCTCGTCGAATTCTGGTATTTAGGTCACCGTCTGCAATTGCTGGGCCAAACTTAAATTCTTTTAACTCACTCTTTTTTGTCTTTGTGCTAGAGGATTTTTTATTTTCCTCGTACAAGTACTTGTTAAAGTCTAGTATCTTGGCCACCGGAGGCGTTGCACCTTCAGCAATTATTACAAGATCCAGTTCCCTGTTTCTAGCTTCTGTTAAAGCCTTATCAAGCGGAAGTACTCCAAGATTTTCCCCGTCTGCTGTTAATACTCTTAGCTCGCGTGCTCGTATTCTATTGTTAATTAAATAACTTTTTGCTGTTATACATTCCTCCTGAACCCAACCAAATTACCACAACTGTAGGCTTTTGGTCAAATAAATACCCTTAATTTTGCTTACAGCCTCGGCTAAATCTATGGCTTGCATGTTTTCACCCGAACGCAGTCTCACGCTAACTGTACCTGCTTGTTCTTCCCTATCGCCAAGAATCATCATATATGGGATTTTTAGGTTTTGAGCATCTCTAATTTTGGCTTGCATTGTGTCGTCACGGTCCATCAGTTCTACCCTTAAACCTGCCTTTTTAAGCTCTCCAGTGACTTTTTGGCCATATTCTACGCTTTTTCCGCTTACTGGTATTACAGCAACCTGAACAGGGCTTAGCCACACTGGAAAGGCTCCGGCAAAGTGTTCAATTACAATACCTAAAAATCGTTCGAGAGAACCGTAAATAACTCGGTGAATTACAACTGGGCTTTTCTCCGTTCCATCTTTATCAACATATTTCAGGGAGAATCGGCGTGGTAACTGAAAATCAAGTTGAAGAGTGCCCATTTGCCAATCTCTACCTATGGCATCTTTCATAAGAATATCGATTTTAGGTCCGTAAAATGCACCATCGCCTTCTAAAACAACATATGGTCTGCCGCTTGATTCTAGTACTTTCTTAAGAATTGATTCGGCATTGTTCCAGGTTTCTATGTCTCCCAAAAACCCTTCGGGACGTGTACCAAGTCGATAGGTAAAGTCTAGACCAAAAATTCCATAAAATAACTCAGCAATTTCAAAGATTCTTTTGTACTCATCTTCTATCTGATCTTCAGTAATAAAGTTATGTGAGTCATCTTGTCTAAATGATCTTACCCTGAGAAGGCCGTTTAATGTCCCAGATCTTTCATACCTATGCAACGTGTCAGTGTCCGATAGTCTAAGTGGTAAGTCTTTGTAACTGCGCGTTCTTGAACCAAAAACTATCATTGCATTTGGGCAGTTCATAGGTTTTATACCGTATACCTCGTTTTCACCCATATCGGCTACAAACATATCGTCTTTGTAGTGATCCCAATGGCCAGAAATTTCCCACAAGTGTTTTTTGTTTACCAGAGGTGACGCAATTTCGTGGTAATCCCTCGCTTTGTGTTCTACTCGCCAAAAGTCGATGAGTTCGTTTAGCATTATTAGGCCTTTTTCAAGCCAGTATGGACTACCAGGAGCAGTCTCATGGAACATGAATAATTCTTGTTCTTTACCAATCTTACGATGATCACGCTTCTTTGCTTCCTCAAGCATATTCAGGTAATTCTCTAACGATTCTTTGGACTCAAAAGCCGTGCCATAAATACGCTGAAGCATTTTATTGTGTTCATCGCCTTTGTAATAAGCTCCCGCTACACTAAGAAGTTTAAACGCTTTAACTTCTCCAGTGCTTTTTACGTGAGGGCCTGCGCAAAGGTCAACATAGTAATATTTGTCGCCTTTGTTGCCCATGGCGTATAAAGTAACTTTTTCGCCTCTTGCCTTAATTTCATCCAAAATGTCTAGTTTGTACTGATTATCTGCAAAAACCTTGCGAGCTTCTTCAACGGAAACTTCGCTTAAAACCATTGGCATGTCGGCCTCAACGATTTTTGCCATTTCGGATTCAATTTTTTCAAAAGCTTCTTCGCTAATGCTTTGATCCAAGTCAAAGTCATAATAAAAGCCTTCTTCAATTGGAGGTCCCATAACGCGCTTAATTCCTGGATACAATACCTCCATTGCGCCTTGCAGTATGTGCTCAGCCGTATGCCTCAAAGGCATAAAAGGGTCATTTTTAAATTTTTCTGTCAGATTTGCCATATAAACTCCTAAACTAATCTAAAATTGGTAAAAGTATTAAAATAAGTTGCATTAATTAAGACCCCCAGAAGGGCCTGTGGTTGTAGAGTCTGTATTTACTAAAAAAACTACATATCCATTAATCATTGTCGTTATTATTTAGTCCCGAGCTTTTCTTGTCAATATTTGTTTTTCCACAGTTATAACCTCAACATGATAAAATTTGCGCTTAACCAAAAGCTTGTAAAAAACTGGCAAAATAAGTCCTATAAAATACCAAAGCACTCGTGAAATAGTTCCAAAACCAAGAAGTGCCACAAGCGACATTACAGCGACAATATACAAAGAGTAATCACGAATTTTTTGAACTACGACAAGATTTATGCGTGTATCGATTCCAAGTGCAGAAGCATTAATTTCTATTGGTCGCCCAAAAATCTCAAATGAAGTTAAAGTTGTGTTTCTCAGATACTGTTCAACACGAGCTGTTGATTCTTGAACCAATTTGTCTTCAATTTGAGGATAGTATGTTAGTAAACATGCTGCACAAACGGCTGAAAAAACAAAAAACACTGTTAAAATATAGCGTTCAAAAATTATCCTCAAATCAATTGTTACTTGATTTTTGTAAATTCGTTTAATATTACTTGCCGTAAAAAACAACAAAAGTGTTGCTATAGTGCTTATTAGTAGTCCTAGTGCAGGTTGCAAAATAACAACAAATCCAAGAAAAATTCCAATACCTAATGTCACCGACAAAATGTATTTATATGATTCGGTTTCTATATAATTTGCCGAAAGAAGTGGCCCCAAAATAAAAAGAGCCATACAGAGTAACACCCCTATGACTGCTTTTACAACGTCAATGTGCAGATATGAAGCAAATAGAACTATCAAAAACGC
>CAZCAQ010000018.1:0-7787 GCA_964496905.1 uncultured Candidatus Saccharibacteria bacterium | reverse complement strand
GGGTCAATTTCGTACGCAAGCACCTTTTTGCCCTTTTTCGCCAGTTCTGCGGTAATAGCACCCCCGCCGGCACCGATTTCTATTATTATGTCGCAACAGGAAAAGTCGAGCTTTTCAACAAGCCGTCTGGCTAAAAGAGCATTTATTAAGTTTTGCGAGAATCGCAGTTCTTGCGACGCTCGATACATTGTAGAATACCGCCATGGCAGGGATTGTACTAAACATCTCTATAAAGCTCAAATCAATCCTGTATAATACAAATGTGAACGACGACGAACTAATTACATATAACGGCAAGCAATACAAGTTTCGCGAACTACCTTCCGAAGTTCAGAATGTGCTAAGAGATGATAATAATAACGGCATTCCAGATAGATTA
The DNA here is from genome assembly GCA_964496905.1 of uncultured Candidatus Saccharibacteria bacterium. Lineage (GTDB taxonomy): Bacteria > Patescibacteriota > WWE3 > UBA101185 > UBA10185 > CAZCAQ01. The sequence goes on along the minus strand of CAZCAQ010000018.1, from coordinate 7,408 downwards.
GAACCTAAAGTGGAATCTCCCAAAAACAAGCCATCCTTTTATAACCAAAATACGGCAGAACAATCAGCTAAAATGCAGCCTACACAAATTGAAGGGGTAGAGTTATCGTTAATTAAAAAATACCTCACAACATCAACGTTCTTTCTAGTTGTTACTTTTGCCGCAGGAATAGTGATTTTTATTTTGGTATATTTTGCCGGTGTTATAACAGCTTAACCAGCCGATTTAGTGCTATACTACCCTGGTTATGGCTCAAAACAAAGTTATAGACATCCACTGCCACTTAACAAGAATAAATCCCCACTACAAGTCTTTTGACGAATTAAAGTTAAGAAAGGATGTAATCACCTTTTATAAAATGTGGGCAAAGTTAATTAAAGTAAAATGGTCCAACGATATTAATACCGTAAATCAACGTTTAGACGCAAAGCTTTTAAAACTAACAACTGAGTCAAAAATCGATAATTTTGCCATTTTTGCATTGGACGGGGTTTATGACGATAAAGGCGAAATAATTCACGAAAAAAGCATTTTTTATACCTCCAACGAAGAAGTCTCAAAATTCTGCAACAACTCACCAAAGTTGATTCCAGTGTATTCAATAAATCCAATGCGAAAAGATGCTTTAAAACAACTGGAGCTAGCCAAAAATGATAAATCTGCTTTTATTAAATGGCTACCTGGATTGCAAAAATTTGATCCAATAGGTCCTGAAGCTTTAAAACTTGTAAAAGAGTGTGAAAAAATTGGAATGCCTATTTTAATTCATTTAGGACAAGAATTTAGTTTTCCAGGCATGAAACTTGAAAAAAAGTATCATCGTATGGATGTTTTAACTACATTACTCAACACAAATTGTAAAATAATAGTTGCACATGCAGGTGGATTTTCGTTTTTGCGAGAAAAAAAGAGTGTAAAAAAGCTTGAAGAACTAGCAAAACAATACCCTAACCTGTATTTTGACAATTCAGGCATGTTGGAACATAAAAGACGCTCTAGACTGCTTCACCTAAGGAAAAACTCAATACTGCAAGAACGTATACTTTTTGGCACAGATTACCCATGCCCTACATATGCCTCTCCATTTATTCTTAATATTAAACCCAAAAAAATGTTAGAAATAATAAAAACGAAAAATATATTTGATAAAGATTATAAAACTAAAAAAGCGTTAGGTTTTACAGATGAAACTTTCTCAAGAGGTTACAAGATAATATTTAGATAATTTCTTGATTTTTAAATCATTTTTACTCAACTTCACGCACAAACTCAAAATTAACGATTGACAATGTGTGAAAAAAATCCGAAAATTTAAATATACATGGCCCACAGAATAAGTAACTGCACTACAATTTCATTTCACTTGAATCGCATTAAATTTGCGGGATTTAACTCAAAAAAAACAATTAAATTTAAAACAGGAGAATCAGAATGCTTACTATAGAAGAAATAAAGAAAAAGTTAGTAGAAAATCCTCTATGGCAACCACACGAGGATGATCCACAGGAGCTATGGGATTTATATGACCAAGCGGTTGAAGAAATAGCAAAAGCAATGAAAGTTAATAAAAAACCTGATCCAGATGAAATCTTCGACGAAACCTTCCCAGTAACGGGCAAGGACACCGACGACGAGGATGAATTTTAAAGTAAATATTTGGTAGAAAGGGGAGGTGATCCACCAATGCCAGTTAAAAAGAGAAAACCAGCAGCAAAAAAGACAGTTGCTAAGAAACCAGCAAAAAGAAAGACCGCTGCAAAGAAAACAACAGCTAGAAAAACAACAAAGAGGAAGACCGCAGCTAAGAAAAGATAATTGTAATCTTAGAATGTCTTCGAAGGCGGCACAACCGGTTGCCGCCTTCCTGTTTTGTACCAGTGTTTACCCTATTTTTACCCTATTTTGAATTTTCGTGAGAAAATATCCGTATGGAAATAGTTTACTCAGTCAGTGAATTCCTTGATTTTATAAATGCATACCTAGAAGGCATTCCCGAGGTAGTAGTTCAAGGCGAAATCAGCTCTATTAAGCTCTCACAAGGACGGTGGTATTTTATTACCATTAAAGACGAGGAATCGAGCGTTGATATTTTTGCAGTAGGTTCACAAATTCCTCTTTGCAGGCAACTTGAAGAAGGAATGCTTATAAATGTTTATGGATATCCTAAACTTTACAAAAAATCGGGCCGGTTTAGTTTAAATGCAACAAATATAACTCCAGCGGGTGAAGGCGGCTTAAAACTTGCATTTGAAAAATTAAAGCTAAAACTGGAAGCAGAAGGTCTGTTTGACCCTTCTCGCAAACGTGAAATTACAAAGTTTCCTCAAAAGATTGGTCTAGTTACTGCGCGTGACTCACAAGCGTACAAAGATTTTGTAAAAGTGTTGGATGCGCGCATAAAAGGCGTGAAAATTTATTTTTACCCGGCTTCAGTTCAAGGACGCGACGCATTAAACGAAATTTCGGCAGGAATTGCTCATTTTAATGCACTTATGCCAGATTTAGACGTTTTAGTTTTAGCGCGCGGTGGCGGTTCTTTGGAAGATTTGTATACTTTTAATACTGAAGAGCTCGCGCGCGCAATTTATTCGAGCAAAATTCCAATTGTTACAGGTGTTGGACACGAAGGTAACGTGACGCTGGCGGACTTGTGCGCCGATGTAAGGGCATCTACTCCATCAAATGCCGCAGAACTCATTTCGCGCGAAACGGTCGAAACTGTAAATGAGGTGCGCCATATGGAATTCCGCATTGAAACACTTGTTCAAAACAAAATTGATGATTATATGGCGCAAGTTGATCAATTTGCATATATTGCCGAAAACGTCATGTCCAAAAAGTTAGCGGGTATTCAAGCAGTAGTTATCAGATTCGAAAAAAACACAGCTTCTTTGCATTCAAAAATTTCGCTCAAAAACGCGCAAATTTCGTGGCAAACCGAAAAAATGCTTCAAACTGCCTCCAATCACCTAAATATACAAAAAATGAAGCTAAAATCGCTAAATAACTATCTAAGCGCATTAGATTACAAAAAAATGCTAAATCGGGGTTTTGCTGTAGTTTATGGCGCAGACGGCAAAATAGTAAAAAGTTCCAAAAATGTTAAAATAACTGATGCAATCACTACAATGCTTGCAGATGGAATTTTACATTCGAAAGTAGAAAAAATCCAAAATGACTAAAAAACCTGTAGACGAAAAATTAAGCCTAAACGACGCTTTTAAGCGCCTAGAACAAATTACGGCAAAAATAGAAGACGACACGATAGATCTTGAAGAAAGTATTCCATTGCTTAAGGAAGGCCTAGAACTTGCAAAGCTCATAAAAACCCGCTTAACCAAAATCGAAAATGAGATTGAAGAGGTTAAAGGAAAATACAGTGCTAACGACAAAAAAGCTATCGAGACCGAAACAGAAGAATTTGATTTTTAAAAAAGCTCAATTACTTCGTCAAAATCGCTAGCTGAAATTGCTTCTTTTCCACCTATTACCACAATGTTTTTTGGCAAACCCTGGGCATTATTAAGTGCTTCACCAAACTCCCTTAAAACATCTTGAGTTACATTATAAATTGCATCTTTATGCTCTTGGCGAAGTTCCAAAGTATAACCCTGAGCATAATTTTTCCAGGTAGCAAAAACTAGTCTATCTGAATTAATAAAGGGTTCAAAACGATTTATTGAGCCTATTTTGTAGTTTTCTAGCTGAGACGGAGAAAGTTGCAAGTTTCTTAAAAACTCACCACTTTTAGCATACACACTTAAAGTAGCATCAATATTTGGATCTCTATATGATGACATTGAAACCACGCCATCGTCCAAAATAGTGGAAAACGCACCATAAGCGCCTCCTTTAACTCGTATTTCATTCCACAAGTAGTCAAGACGCAAAATTGTATTTAACAACCAAACAAGGCTTTTTGGTTGTAAACCTGCAGTTGACCCATCAAATGCCACTGCAACATAATTTACTTTTGCAGGGACTATAAATGCGCGCTTTTTTTGTAGAAGTAGCATTATTTGGTCTACTTTAAAATCTTTAGTGTGCAACTTTTGATATATTTCGTCTACTTTTCCCGCATAGTATTCTTTATTCTCTTCAGTCGTACCTATATTTGCCGAAAAACCTGGTTTATAGAGCATTAGAGTGTGAATAAGTAACAAATCTTCTAACAAATCTGAACTAAACTTATCAAAATCTTGTGCCAAACTTTTGTAAAATGTGTAGGCCTTAATACCACCAGTTGCATCAGCATAAAGAGCGTCTTCTCTAAACGCACTTTGAGCGCAAGTTATGGCCATTGTGTGCCCAGAACTTATAATCTCACTTTCAAGACTATTTTTTACTTCAAGTGCTATCTCTTTTAGCTTTTGAAGCTTTACAAAATCAACTTCAAACAGAATTTCGTCAATAAGTTTAAAGGCTTCGGCTTGATTTTGTTGCAAAATTTTAAAACTGAGCATAAATTTTTTAACAATTTCACCCGTGTCTACGCGCTTTGTTGCGATAATTGCTGTATTTATTTTTCCAAAATATAAATCAAGCTCCCTTGTAAACTCTTCTGGTGACTTTGTTAAAGTCCCAACTTTTAAAAGTGCTTCTGCATAAAAACCCAAATAGGGAATTGTTTCCTGGGGAACTTGAGCAAGGTCAAAAAACAACTGAATTTCCACAACGCCCTCTTCCATGTTTTTAACAAAGGTTTTTTTATATTCCCCTTGTATAACTGAAATTGGATATTCCCTAGCTTTTTTGCTTAAATCGCTAAGTTTTAGTGTTGGAAGAGTAGTTAGGTTTTCTTCACTATCGCTAGCATCTTGCAACTTTTTGAAGTTTTCGTTAAGTTTTACTAGCTCATCAAGCTCTAGATCAGAAAGTGATTGTTTATATGCTTGAAGTCGTCTTTCTTCTAATTGAGTTTGCGTAGCAAGTAAGTCTTTGTCAGGAAGCATGGTCAGAGAAACGCTTCGCTCATTCTTTAGGAAGTTATTAACTAAAAATTCTTCAAAATAGCCTTCTTCAGCTAATTTTCTTAGATTTGCAAAGTGCTGCGTGTAGTTAAAGATTTCTAAGGGATCCCCGTCGTAATTCCAAAATTTAGATGTTAAGTCAAAGTTCGCCAAACCTTTGTTATTGTAAAAACCAATTTCAGTTCTGTATAAAAACTCAATCTTATTAAGTGCCCCCTTTAGCAAGACTTTATCAATGCCGTGAGAAATTGTTGTAAGTTCACTAAAAATAAGATCTTTTACCTTTTGAGCATTTTCTGCTTGATGCAGACCCTTTAAGCCAAATGCAAAATAGTTGTACGCCGTGTAGGGAGAATAACCAATATCATAAAAGCTTTCGCCCAAATTGCTTTCCATAAGCGCCTTTTTTACACTAGAGGCATCAGATCGAACAATAATATATTCTAGTACTTCAAGTGCAAAATACTCTGTAGGGGTCAAATGTCTATCAAACAACCAACTTTGAACAAAAACAGGCTTTTGTTCACCTGCTTCAGAAACTGCAAATTTTTCTATAACGTCCACTGGAGCTTGTGTTTGCGGCAGTGGTTTAAAATTTTGCACTGCGCCTGTTTCAAAGTGACAAAAATATTCATCGAGCAGATTGAGAAATTTGTTAATGTCTAAATCCCCATAAAGTACACTTTTGGAATTTGTTGGGTTATAACAGTCAGCATGAAATTTTTTAAAGTTAGCATAAGTTAAATTTGGAATTTCGACGGGGTTTCCTCCAAAATCTAGCGCAAATGACGATCCCGCATATAAGTGCTGAGTTAGTGCATTTTCAACCTGAGCATCAACAGTAGAATAAGCACCTTTCATTTCGTTAAAAACTACACCTTTATATTTTAAAGACTCGTTTTTATCAAAAATCTCATAATGCCAACCTTCTTGCATAAAGATTTCTTCAGTAATAAGCGGATTAAAGACCGCGTCCAAGTAAACTTGAGATAAATTAAACAAATCTTGCTCATTTGTACTAGCAACAGGGTACATTGTTCTGTCTGGATAAGTAACCGCATTTATAAAAGTTGCCAACGAACTTTTGAGCAAGAAGGTAAATGGTTCCTTTACCGGATATTTTTTAGAGCCATTTAAAACGGCATGCTCCAAAATGTGAGCAACTCCTGTGCTGTCGTTAGGTATAGTTTTAAAAGATATTGCAAAGGCCTTGTTTGGATCGGTATTTTTTAAGTACAAAACCTGAGCACCTGTTTTAATATGCTCAAAAACAAAGGCAGTTGAATCTAGGTCTTTGATGTATTTTTCTTGGTTTACTTTAAAAGATTTGTGCATAATTTAATTGCGTAAAAGCTCGATAACTTTTGTATAATGCCTTAAATTATGGATTGTGGCAAGCTTAAATGCCAAAGTATCCCCAATTTTAAACAGATGATGAAGATAGGCACGTGAGTAGTTTTTGCAGGTGTAACAATCACAAGTGGGGTCGATTGCGTTAGTGTCTTGAGCGTAAATTTGTTGGTTTATGTATAAAAAACCATATATTTCTTTATTGAAGAGTTCCTCGCGTGTTTTAGGCTCAACATTAAAAACGTACAAGCGCATGTGCCGAGCATCGCGCGTAGGTAGAGTACAATCAAAAATGTCCCACCCAAACTTTGAACACATTGCTATTTGATAAGGCGAGCCTGTGCCAAGTGCAAATTTTGGTTTATCATTCGGAATTAGGTTTGCAAGCTGTTGGGCAACTTCTAGGTCAAGTTCACTGTTTTCATCAACCATATAGCCTCCAAAACCATATCCGTCAAAACCAATGGCAATTAGATCATCGGCGCTTTTTTTGCGCATGTCTAGGTTTGCGCCACCTTGAACTACGGCGTAAATATGAGGGCGAGTGGCTTCTGTTAAGCCTTTTTGCTCGCAAATTTCTAAATAGTGAGTTTTGCATCTTTGTGCCCATAAGGTAGTTCGTTCTACACTTTCCTCAGTTTTGGCACTATCTCCTGCGGGATCTGTAAAATCATCTAAACAAATAATAATATCGGAACCTATTTGAAACTGTATTTCTATGGATTGTTCAGGTGTAAAGAGCTTTTTTTTATACTTCCCTATTGGAAAAGTTACACCTTTGTCAGTGATTGAGCCTGCGTTTTGGCTTCGGTGAATAAGCGAGAAAATCTGCCAGCCTCCAGAATCCGTTACCGTTAGGCCATCAAAATTCATAAAACTCTTAATGCCTCCTGTTGCTTCAACTGTTTGAGGTCCTGGTTCTTGCATAAGGTGAAATGTGTTCACGACAATGCCTTCAACGCATGCATTTTTAAGGTCTGCGGAATCAATGCTTTTTACGACCGCGCGGGTTGCATCTGGCAAAAATTGAGGCAAGTTGTAGGTTTTTCCTTTAATGGTCAGCTTTTCCACAGGGTGATTGTATCAAA
>CAZCAQ010000017.1:0-9681 GCA_964496905.1 uncultured Candidatus Saccharibacteria bacterium | reverse complement strand
TATATAGAAATGTTTATGAAGTTCTTAAAAAGGTGATGAGATTAGATGTTAGGTATTTACATGCGTATGGTCTGCAAGATGCACGTGATTACGTTTTGCTAGCAGCGGGCATTCATTTGGCGCGTGCTGAAGAAAAAAATGTTTATGGGCATACGAGGTATTTTGATCGGTGTCTGGGGAGTTTACAAAAATAGACTGGATCCAAACGGATTTAAAGGTTTCCCTTCCAGTCTAGCTATCGTGCAACTGCACATGTGATTACAACAGTGTGTCTGAAACCCACAAAAAAGTCACACCAAGTTTATTGCAGATTTCTTGCAGCTGTGCCTCGAGTTCGTTACGGTTGGCTTCGTCATCTGGGTATATCCTAATTCGGAAATCGCCATCAATTAGTGTGATCTGGATACTTTTGTTATTTGCCTTAGCCCACCTATTAAGCACCCAGGAGATACGGTTCCTTTTTGGCACTATATATGCGCCCATGTTCATCTTACCTCTCTGTTTGGAATAGTAGGCGTATTCTATTTGATAAGTGTTCAAATTACAAATTGCCATAGTGGATTAGTTTAGTAAAGATTACTAGGCCTGGATTTCGCATTCTCGAAATATAAATCAAGTGTTTAAGCTGGCTGTTGTTACCTCACCGGTTGAATAAATTCAATCTTATTGCCGTCTGGATCAAGAACACTAAACTCCAATGCCCACGGTTCTTGAGTAAGCGGCTTAAGTATATTGAGCCCTTGCTCTTGTGCTTTTTTAAACATTTCTACTACGGTTTCAACTTCAATAAAGACCGTTTGTTTACCTGGTATCTCTCTTTCTTCCACGGCTTTTTTAATACCTAAGCGTGCTCCATTTGAGAAAATAAAAGAGATAAACTTGTCGCCAGCTCTTTTTTCAAGAACAAAGCCGAGTTTGTTAATGTAAAAATCTTCTAAGGCATTAATGTTATTTGAATAAAATACTGCGCTGTGTAGGTTCATAGTGAAAGTATATATAAAATAATTAGTAAGGCAATCTGATGCTAAACACTAGCACTTCCCATCACTTTAACCCGCTTCAATCCCGCTTGTTTCCGTTTATTCGTGACTAGTGCGGCCAAAGTACATCCTCAGCATCCAAAAATACAGCACAAAAAGTACAAAAGCCACCAGTTTAAGTGTGATGGAATACATATCTATGGCTGGGTTTACAATAATTGTCTGGTCGTTTTTTGTAGTACTAAATTCAAAGCAGTTTCTTAGCTTTAAAAAGTTAACATAATGGTCCGCATTTGCTTGATCGCACGCCACAACTTCCGCTGTTTTTACTGGAGTCCCAAATAGCAAAGGGTGAAGTTTTGCAAGTTGTCTTCCAATAGCTCCGTTAACTAAAGGTTGGGAGATATACCATGTAGTCTCGTTTTTTGTATTAATCATTAATTGTGTTTTCTTTTCTTTTAGAGTAATAACTACATTATTGTGTGAACCAAACAAAGTTGTAGTAGGGTTGGGAGTTGAAATAATTGGGACAAAGCTTTTGTCAGGAACTTGAAAAACAGTAAAAATAGAATTTTCAAAAACAGGTTGGTGGCCGTTTTGTTTAAGTGCCTTCACATATTCAATATTTTGCAGATAGAGTTCAGGTGGCATTATTCCGGGTGGAAGGTCATTTCTAAAAATAAAGTATTTATAGCTTAATCCTCCTAGAGACTTAAAAAAATCGCCATATCTGTCAGTAAGCAAATTGTTGCTAAGTATATTGTAAATATCAATTGAATGTGGATGGTCGCCAACAGGAATATAAAGGTTGTTTGGTTTATTAGTGACCGCGGAAATATAAGGATGTGACACTCCAAAATCTGTTTGCCATGTGTTAGTTTCAGTAGCTACTGGATTATGTAATGGATAATAAAAAATTCTAAAATCAGATGAGTCTTGTTGAACAAAATCTCTAAGCTCGTAATACTCAGGAGGAAGATCCTTAAACACTAACTCTTTTAAATAAAACATGCCCGTATTAATAAATGGGTATATAGCCACTCCAAGAAACATGAAAGCAGCAACTACTTTTACTAATTTATTTTTTTCACCAACAGTTTCAATTAAGTGATGCACTGTAAAAGGTACTAAAATAAATACTGACAGAATAAAAAGGAAGTTGAGCTTAAAAATGTTTCTTAATACAAAAGCGCCTGGCAGACTATAAAAGAAGTCATAAATTGGTTCCCAATAGGGAAGTCGTGTTCCCAAGGTAAGAACAAAACCCACAACTAATAAAACATAAAAAATTCTTATACTTGGTTTTTTCTTTGTAAAAAATAAGCCAAGTAGCAAAATGCCCAAGTACAGGATTATTTTTGCATTGTTAGCGTCGCTAACTAAACTTACACCTCTGCCCATGCCAAATACTAGTGTTGACGAAGGGCTGCTTTGAAACAGTATTTCGTGGATCACATCTTTGGTATATGTTCCTGTTGCATAAGTTTCGGTTCCACCAGTAAAATAATTGGCTATTAGTCCAGAATAAAAAATACTAATAAACAAAATAGCTGGAATTACAGACAAACTAATAGTTACAAGTATTGTCTTTATTTGTGGTCGACTTTTCCGTATTAACAATAAGGGCAAGCTAATTACAAAAGCCCACATACCAATGTATGCGTAGGATGGATCAGACAAAAACATTAAGGAAAAACCCAAAAAAAACGGAAAGTGGAATCGAGAGCTTGTAGACTTTTCTGTAATACTTATTGTTGAAACCAAAAGCAGAGGTATACCTGCATACGCAAGACACACGTTAGGCGCATTCACTATCCAGTGGGACATTTGAGGCATAAGCCCCCACAATATTGCAAAGGCTGCCGCGACATAAAAAGAAATTCCAAGTTTTTTTAGCGCATAGTAAAAACTTACCATAACCGTAAAAATCACCAAACTTAAGTAAATTTTTATAGACAAAAGAATATTCTGAGTAATAAAAAAAAGAACGCTAAGAGGTAAGCCTTTTACCAATAATTGCCATTCAGTATCATGGTGTCCAAACGCCATTGAAGTCTTTATTGCCGTTAAAAAAGTTTTAAAATGGTCAAAGGGATAAAAAGGGATGCCAGAGTCCGTGATATTTAAATAGCCTTGTTGAGTAAAGTTTAAATCAGAAAAAAACCTGTACAAGGAAAAAAACATGAATAATACAACCAAAAGTACATTTTTAAGCGTGATATATGAACGTATAAAGGTCAGCAACCTTTTAAAACTAGTGTTGAGTAGTTTGGGATTTTCCTTAAGGAATTGTACTAATGCTACTACACTAAGTCCTAGTAGAAATATAAAAACAAGTAGCGAAATACTATGAAGAGCGGTCCAAAAAAAGGAACTAATACCTTGGGGGGCAAATTTAGTCTTTAAGTTGATCTCACCTATATCAATACTTTCAGTGTCAGTTTTACCTTTTTTTAATTCTAGCTTGAGGGCGTCAATCTTTTTTGGTTTATTCAGTGGATAATCATATGTCTTTTGAACATTGTTTTTAACAACAATTCGGTGAATTTCCTTATTATTGTTTAGTAGTATAACGTCAAAATCTCTTGCGTAGTCGTCTGGAAAAACTATTTGAACCGCTTCTATAGTGTATGCCTGTGCTAAGCGCATATCAATAATGTTAGGTGCACCCTTTTTGGCATAACCACTCCACCACGTTGTGTCTAGCCCGTCATAAATGAAATTTATATCATTTTCTTTTTGTGCTAAAGGATCATCAAGTTTTGTGCTGGCGGTAAGTTTGGAAACTTTTGGCCTGCCAAGTGGATATCTTATATCAGCTGAACCTTTGAGTGAGATGAAAACCAGAAATAAAAACACGCTCCCAAGTAAAATAGGCAAGTGGTTTTTGATTGTTAGTTGTTTCATAGCGTGTCTGTTGTAAAGATTTGATTATGAACATTTTATCAATATATATAGTTTATAGAAGACTGCAAAAATAGCAAAACTAAATTCGTGCTTATAGAACTAAAAGTGTATTGGACGTAATTTGGTAGATGAAAATTTACTCTTTTGGAGTTACCTTAGGGCTCGCCTTTAAAAACCTAAGCTGAAAATCTCGTCCAGCCTCATTTAAAGCATCGCGAACTTGGTCGTCATTTAAAAATTCGCGTAAATCATGAATTTGGAGCCTAAGCAGATCGAGCAATTTGTTGGCATGTTCTTTCTCTTCTTTGTAATCAAATCCGCTTCCTGCTGGAACTAAAACTCTATATGCATCCATTGCACGTTCTATGTGAATGAGCGTTATAAATAGCCGGTACACGTCGGTATTATTTTTTCCTGATGAGTCTATAAAATCGATTAATTGTTGAGCAGCCAAATAAAGTCCTTCAATTTGGGAGTAGGGTGATTTGGATGAGATTGGCAGCATATAAAAAGTATACATTATTTTATGGTTTTGGGATTAAGGTATGTTGTTAAGATTTTAATAACTCACGCTTTACATCTCTAACAAAATCAGACTTTAACAATTCTTGCCAAGGTAAAAATAAATTTGCAGGCAGCGTGTTAAAGTCTCTGTAATCTAAGTCCAAAAACTTGTCAGGTTCTGTTATTGTTGGCTTTCCTTTTTTCCAATTACTTGTGACCCAAATTGTTATGTAGTGTTTGTCTTCTTTTAAAAAAATATCGTTTGTAATACCAGCTACTTTAACGTTTTTAATTGTTAGGCCTGTTTCTTCAAATACTTCTCTTTTTGCGCCTTGCTCAATTGTTTCGCCAAACTCTAAATGTCCTCCAGGAACTGACCAGCTGCCTTCGCCATGCGCGCCTTTTCTACAACCCATGATAAATTTTTTGTTTTTAAAAACAAATATGCCAATTCCGACTCTGGGAAATTTTTGATCCATACGAGTATCTTAGCAAATACGTGTTTGGGTTGGTAATGTGGGGTGGGAATATATATTCTGTATTATAGTAAATTGATGCGGAGTTAACAAATGCAAAACGGGTAGCAAGTCTGGATGTTTTAGTTCCAAAATGCTACCCGTAAAGGTTCTAAGTTAAGCAAAGGATTTTTATCCTTTGCTGGCGGTTAGCAAATCTTGTTCACTAACACCAATCCACTAATGAAAGCCATCTACGCCCACGCTTGACTGCAGCTCATAATCGGCGTTAGGAAATTGCCTTTCCGTAGCTGCAACCCTTAACGGCAAGTACGTCAGGCAATTGTCTAAGTAGCCCTTCCAATACCGATTCAAATTCCGTGGCACGGGCTTGTGTCCACTCCGTTCCATCTAGCATTTTCTCCTCCTAGTCACTTTCCTGGGATCGGTATGCTTGTTCCCAAGCACTATTCACCATTTGTTGGGTTCTGGCGTCGGGTGCATTACCCAACAAAAAACCAGGGTCTTGAAGGGCCTCAACATCGAGGTTGAAAAAGAATTTGACCCAAAACCAGAATCTCTTCACGGCGCTACCGAGTGTCTTGAACATGTTGTATTACTCCTGTTTGTCGTTAATAAACTGTGGTCGCATTATAGCTCCTAGAGCCTATTTAGCAACCTATAGTACAACATGTAGGAAGTGCGCTTAACACCAATATAAAGCAAAAAGGCCTCAGTTGTTGTTGGTGTTTTCACACTACATACAAGAGGCCTTTTAGGTTAAGTGTCGGTTACGCGGTGGCAGTTCGCCTAGATGCTTGCCTTGTCCACGTCTTTTTGTTCCTTGGTCCTGTCGTCGGTTGCTCCCGCAGCAATTGCATCTTCGGCAGCCTGTGCGTGGCTCTTTCTTTCCATGCGTGCATCATAATACGCACGTGCGGGACCACCAAGGTTCTCTGGTGATACTAACGTATCCCTCAGCGCATGCATGGCTGCAGTAACTGCCTGCGATAGAGTAACTGGCTTTACGATATTCATTTTCACTCCATTTTTGTATATGGGTTAGCCCCATAGGGTTTCAATAAAGTGAATTATATAGTAGTAGTTAGGGCTTGTAAACTATGGGGTAAAGGGGTTGCTAATGATATTAAGCTAAGTCACTCAAATATGCGCAATCAAACTAATTTCAACCTCAGCGCCTAAAGGTAATGCTTTTACACATACAACCTCTCGTGCAGGGTATGGCTCAGCAAAATGCCTTGCATAGACCTCATTTACAGCCCCATACGATGCCATGTCCGTGACATAGACGGTTGCTTTTACCACATTTGCAAAAGATGTGCCGGCTTCTTCAAGAACATTTTTTAAGTTTAAAACTATAAGCTCCACTTTTTCGTTTAGTTCGCCTTCTAACAATTTACCTTCAGGGGTAAGGTAGATCATACCTTGAGTGAAAACAAAATCTCCAGCAATAATTGCTTGAGAATGAGGACTTTTGCCAGGTAATATGGTTTTGTTTGTTTCAACTTTTGTTAGCATGGAAATATTATACTACTACCGCCGCCTTAAATAGTTCTTAACAAACTCAAGATCATTTACGAATATTGCGTCTACGGCCATGTTAAGTAAATATTCCAAAGTTTCAGGCGTCAAATTTCCTGCTGTGCGTGGCATATCTTTAGTAGCTTTATGTCCCGGTGTTACCCAAACCTCTAAACCTGCTGCTTGAATTCGTTTTACCCTCGTTGCATCTACATCTTTTTCCCAAAGCCTAAAATATTTTCCGCCTTGGTGTTTGTAACTTTCATAGTCATTTGGGTTAGTGAACAACGCTAATGTCTCAACCTGAGAATTCATACTTTTTACCACATCTAAATCCTTATAGTTTCTGATGCCTAAAATACATCTTGCTGCATTAAAGCTGGGGTTGTTTAAGGCGTTAACAAATACTTCCTGCGAAGGCTGTTTAAAATCCAATAGTAGTTTTATACTTGTCGGTATTTTGAGTGCCATTTTTGAAAGTTCTGGGAGGTCTTGGCCACGTATTATTTGGGCAAGTTCATTATTATCGTAAAAAATGCCTTCTTGTGAACTAACTCCTGCTGGATGAAAACAGCGAAGTGTTTGTGTTTGTGGATGCAAAATTACATCCATTTCCAGTATGTCGGGTTTAAACTTTACCGCTTCTAAATAGCTTTGTTCAGTGTTTTCCGGATATTTTGCTGAATAGCCTCCATGCGCGATAATTTTGATTCCGTAAAGGCTACTTATGCTTTCCACCTTGTTTACTTAAAATATATTTTATTGAAGGGCTAATTTCTTTATCGGTGCGGTGAATACATCCTATCCAACAGCAAGGCCGCTTTTTTCCTTTGGTAAGTTCTGCCATTGCGCGCTTAATATGTTCGGCGCGTGTTTCTGCTTTTTTGACAAATGTAATCCAGCAAATCCATTCGTTGCGTGCAAGAGGTGTTAAATTTTCCCAAGCTTCGTGGGATTTAGGATTGGATGTTAATGCTTGGCGTAAATCAGTCGGAACTTTGTGTACTACTCCGCCTGAAATGGTCTTTTTAGGCATTGGGTAATTATATTATATTTCTTTAATTTTGTGTTTCGCTCATAAAATTCTGCGCAGCATTGACTGTTTGAGAATTAGCAAGTTACTTTGAGTTTGACTTAATGTCATCCAGTAACAGTGGGAAAGTTGTATAGCCGGATTCTGTATTAAAGTGCCCAGCATCCTTAACCAGAGTAACGGAGATGTTCAAGAGCCCTCCAATTTCGTTACCTATATTTATTGGCACCCATTCATCATTGTCTGATTGGTAGCATTTTATTACTTTGCATGCTTCTTTTATTATTTCCCATTTAAATGGTTCGACAAAAAAAGTGTCTGTTTTACCGTTAGATTTTGGATACCAAAGATACTTGTAAAACCCTCCAACTAAATACAGTCCAGCTACTTTAAAGTTTCCTGTTTCAAGAACTCTCCATGCAAAAGAGCACCCGCGGCTATGCGCAATAATGATTGTTTCTGGAGTAATGTATTGTTCGTACTCTTTAAAAGTACTTAACCAAGCAGATAGTTCATGTTCATTTTCACAAGGAAACTTAGGAACAAAAACAGTGTAACCTATCCTTTCGAGCTCGCCTTTAAGCCAAGGAAACCAATTTTCGTTTGGATTTCCGTCACTGCCATGTATTATAAATGCAGTTTTCATATTAATTTTCTTCCAACCTTTCTTTTATAGTTTTAATAATCAGGCTTGTACTACCCTCATCAACCTTAAAATCCTCATCATATGGGTAAGGCTTTTTTCCCCAATTCACATCCTTAAATTCAACATTATTAAAAAGCACGGGTTTGTCATATCTTGGGAAAACATGCATGTGTAATTGTGGTTCCTGATTTCCATTACAAATGTAATTAAATTTTGTAGGGGAGAACGCTTTGGTTAGCGCATTTTTAAGAGCACCAAGTATTTTGTGAAGCTCAATAAATTCTTCTAAAGTTGTATCCGCTAAATCTTGCTTATTTCCTTTGAAGATAATTACACATCTGCCCAAGTATGCTTGGTTACTGTAAAGTTGAACTTTCCAGTTTGTGTATTCTTTAATTAGTAGATGGTCAAAGTCGTCTAGGTTCATACTGTGATTATAGCGCACAGCATATGGTACTTAGTATGACCTTTTGTATAAATCCAATCTAGAACCATCTAAAACAAAAAACGATCCCTTTTTACATCAAATTCCGCCAAAGTAAGCTATAGGGTATGCTAAAATTCTAGCATGTTTGATTCACTAATTTTCTCAGAAAATTTCAAAGAGATGCTGGCTATTGAAGTTGAAAACACCCTACAAACCAAAGTAGTAAAAGTTGGAGAGCAATTTGATTCAACAGATAGTTACTCTTTTTTAATAATTACCGAGGAGTGTACTTCATATGTTGGAAAAATATTTCGTTTTCCAGATTGGCCTCCCGAGGGTAAGTTAGAAGCTATTAGTAAGCTTCTAACAGCGCATAATATCACTCATGAAGAAATAGTTTTTATAACTCATCACCATGAGGACTTTAAATATGGTTGGCAACTGTCTAAATACATTCCGGGGGAAACTGCGCGCGATTTATTAAATAAAGATGTAATCAACAAAAAAGGGTATTTTGAAGCAATTGGTAAATTATTAAGTAAAACGCATATCATAACTGCATCGGTCTGTGGAGCTATTATTGATAAAGACGAGCAGTTTTTTAATTTTAGTGACATGGTTACAGATGAATTGCTTTATCAATCTTTTCAAGACTTGCCTGCTGAATATGCAAAGGAAAAAGTTGTACTAGAAAATGCAAAAACGCTGATACTAAACATTACCTCCCAGACCAATTTTGAGCATTTTAGTTTAGTTCATGACGATGCAGGCGCTAAAAATGTTATGTGGAACAATGGAAATCCTATTTTAATAGATTGGGTCGATGCAGTGTGGGCGCCACCGGTGCGCGATTTTGCTACTTTAACTTTTAGCCAGGATGAAAGTATTCTTCCATTTTTAGAAAAAGGATATGGAAAAGAAATACCAAAGGATGAATTGTATTTGCATCAGTTAATGCGTTTGGTCCGACTAGCGCATTTTTATTATTTTGAGGGGAAAAGGCCGGACGACTTTAAGCTTATGGTTTCAAGAACTTCGACGTTGTTAAAGATCCGTATGCCTTTTGGTGTGTAAAGCTGTTGAGTGTAATCCCAAAAATATAAAAATATAGATACCATCAAATCGTAAGTTGCATACTTACAACCTGACGGTATCTAGTGGACTGGTTGAGAAACTGACTATTTTAC
>CAZCAQ010000016.1:0-11243 GCA_964496905.1 uncultured Candidatus Saccharibacteria bacterium | reverse complement strand
ACGTCAACAACGCCAATGTCTATTACTCGGTTAAAGCGTGAATGCATTCCTGTTGTTTCGGTATCTATTACTGAAAATTTAAGGTCCGCAAGTGGCGTATTCAGCAACTTTTTGTAATCGAACATTTGCTGATAATATCACACTTGTGCATTGACCTAGAGTATGATACTATCCGACCATTCCTGCCTGGTGAGTCAATTTATGAAAACCAGGATTTTTTTATCTATATTAATACTATCAGCCACACTCATATTAAACAAGGGCGCCTTTGCCATTGAACAAGACGTTACAGAACCAACTATTCCTACATTTCCAAGCTGTCAAATCCCTCAGGGAGAGCTAAAAGCCTTTTATCCTAACGGAACCCATGGAATCCCTGGAAGCTCGTCAGAATACACTGGAAGCGACGCAGTATACTTTTTAACCGAAGAAACCCTAGCCCAATGTTTTTGCCCTGTAGGCGGAGAGGGAATTCAAACCAACTGGTGGAAAGTCTCAGAATTAACAATTGAACAAATTGAGTCTTTAGTCGCCGATGGCTGGATTTATGTGCCAAACGGCGCTGAATGGGGTTTAGACGAAGCTCCATATTTAGCCAAAAACGAGACCTACGTTTGCGCAGGCGGAATTGGTGGCCCAAGAGAACCAGATGACGACGACGATGATGATGACGACGACGATAACGATGATAAAGATGATGACGACAAAGATGAAGAGTCCAAAGAACAAGAAGGTTCAGTCTTAGGAGGAGCAGTCTTAGCAGCAACAGGGAATACAAGAACTATTGCTTTATACCTTGCATTAGCTTTGGCATTTTTGTCAGCTGCTATGGTTTCTTACAAAAGACATGCCAAATCTAAATAAATACCATTTTGTTACTTTTGCGTTAGTACTTACTTCTTTAGCTTTTTTTACACTAACAGGGCTGGAAGTTGCAAAAAGATATTCAACGCCACAAGTGATTCAAGCGCAACCAAATCAATCAACTAAAAAAGCGGACGTAATAGTACCAATTAGTCTTAAAATCGGATCTGCGTCGATTGAAACCCCAATTTTAACAAGTCACAAAGTTTGGGAAGAAAAAGCCAAAAGTGCCGTTTATTTTTCAAAAACACCATTACCTGGCCAAATAGGCAATAGCGTAATTTACGGGCACAACTGGCCAAACTTGCTTGGAAACCTAAATAAGGCAAAAACGGGCGATACTGTTGAAATTACCTTTAACAACGGGAAAAGCGAAAAGTTTAAGATTGTGCAAAAGGGTAATGTAACGGCTGATCAAACTCATATTTTAAAGCAAACTGAAGATGCCCGCATTACGATTTATACTTGTTCTGGAATTTTAGATACTAAGAGGTTGGTTGTGGTAGCAACTAAAATTTAGTAAATGCCCGTCCATTTACCATTTTTAGAATCTTAACAAGTACAGTATAATACGCAAACTCACGTTTTTCAGTAACCCGCAATCGCGGGAAAGCATAAAAGGAGATATGGTATGACAACCGATACAGGTAAAAAGGATCCAGCTGACTGTAACAACAAGGATGTAGACTTTACAACGTGGTTAGGTACGTTAGAGAGTCTCCTTGGGGCTACAGTCGCAAACACTCGATATCTTTATGATGCGGGGCACACTCCAAGGGAAATCGTCGAATGGATGGGTAGAGCCAAGATAATCACGTAGAAACTTTGCAACATGGGACGCTTAATTAGGCCTTACCGCCCATAGCGTCCCTGTCTTTTTTATATCAAGTCGGTGCTAGTCTGTAACTTCGAGCTCCATATCAGTTTGAGCGTCTTTTCCGTCTTCGTCTTTAACTTTTACCATAAATTTATGTTTTCCAACGTCACCGGCGTCAAATTCAAAAGGAAACCCGTAAGGCTTGGACTGATCCTCGCCGACTTTTTTATCATCAACGTAAAAAGTTACAATTTCAATGTCATTTGGAGAATAGGCGTCTACAGACATTCTAAAACTTAATGGAACTTTGTCACCATCTTTTAAGCCTAATATTTCAACGCTTGGGTCAGAGTCTCCGCTTACATCACCATCCTCGTCAAATTCCAATTTAGATGTTGAAGAAGGTGGAAAGTATTCATCTTTGTCACGGTAAGCTTGTTCGACCCATTTATCAACGGCTGATTGCCATTCTGGTAGTTCGGCTGTAATTCGAATAAATGTTTTGGTTTCGGTTTTACCTGCTTTTTTACACGAGTCGTTGGCGATTTTTCCATCTTTTTTGCAAATTTCTAGGCGTTGATACCAATCGCTAACTGCCGTAGGCTCGGTGCCTTCGGTAAACCATTCAGAACGCTTGTCGTTATCGCGATAAGGCAACATTCCAGTTAATACATCCACTTCCATCTTTTTAACTTTTTTTGGAACTTCAAAAGGTTCAGCCTTTTTGTCTTTTAAATACATGGTCATAAAACTATTCCAAATTGGGGTAGCTCCCGTTAAACCTGAGGCGACGCCAGGATTCATTCTGTCGTTGTTATTGTTTCCAACCCAGACTCCTGCAACTATTGAAGGTGTATATCCAATTGCGTAGTTATCGCGCTTGTCGTCGGTAGTACCAGTTTTTACTGCTACACGCTGTCCGGGAATGTTAAGCAAACTTCCAGTGCCAAAAGCTGCTGACCGCGCGCCGTCGTCTGACAAAATGTCTGAAATTAAAAATGCAGATTCTTGAGTTACCGCTTGAGATCCTTTGGTTTCACGCCATTTGTATAGAGTTTGGCCTTTTGAGTTTTTTATTTCTAAAATGGCAACTGGAGGGTGAAATTCTCCTTTGTTAGCAAAAGCGGAAAAAGCACCCGTCATTTCAAGTAATCGCGTTTCTCCACCTCCAAGTGTTAAAGCTAATCCAAACCGAGAACGATCATCAAGAGTTGAAATGCCAAGTCGTTGGGCGGTTTCGATCATGCTGTCAATTCCAACAATTTGTAAAGCTTTTACAGCAGTAACATTAAGAGAATTTCCCAGCGCTCTACGTAAAGAAACAACTCCTCTGTAAGTCCCATCATAGTTTACAGGTGTGTAAGCTTTGTTGTTTGTGTCGTCGTTTATAAAAGTTGTAGGTACATCTAAAAACGGAAAGGCTGCAGTAAAACCATTTTCAAGCATAGTTACGTAGGTTAACGGCTTAATGGAAGAACCAGGCTGTCTTTTGGCCAAAGCCACGTTTAACGCTGGCTCAAATGTACAGCTATTTTCGCCTGTAATGCCCGATATGCAGTCTTTTGGCTCTGATTCGGCAAAATAGTCCTTTGAGCCCACCATGGCCAAAATATGACCGTTTTTGGGGTTTATGGCCACCAAGGCGCCATTGCCTACATTTAAGCCAACGGAGTTATCTATTTCTTTTTTTACTATTTCTTGGGCTTTTCCTTGAAGTTCAAGGTCTAGCGTTGTTGTTACTTGCAGGCCACCTTGTTCAACCACATTTGCTCCTAAACGCTCTTCTAAAAGCTCTTTGACATAAAATACAAAATGGGGGGCTTCAAACGAAGCTACTGCTCGCTTAAATTTTAGTTTTTCGGCTTTTGCTTTTTCGTAATCTTCATCGCTTAACTTTTCGCGATTTCCTTGTTTATTGAGCCAGCCACGCTCGTTCATTAAGTACAAAACATAATCTTTACGTTCAAGTCCTAACGAAGGATCAGAGCTGTAGTATGAATATCTGCTAGGGCTTTGAGGTAATCCAGCAATGTACGCCGACTCCGCAATTGTTAAATCTTTGGGCAACTTGTCAAAATAGTATTTTGAAGCAGTTAGTGCACCATAATTTTGGCCTCCGTATGGCGTTTCGTTTAAGTACATTTGCAAAATTTCGTCTTTGGAATATTTGTTTTCAAGTTGAAGAGCCAAAATCAGTTCTTTAATTTTTCGAGTAATTGTTCGTTCCTGAGATAAAAGAGTGTTTTTTATAACTTGTTGAGTAAGTGTTGAGCCACCTTGCAAACCCTGCCCAAAAATGGTGTTTTTTATAGCCCTCGCATATGCCAAAAAATCAAAGCCCTTGTGATGATAAAAATCGGAGTCTTCGGTGGCTAAGGTTGCGTGCTGAAGGTGAGGAGAAACTTGGTCGATTTTTACAAGACTTCGGTTTTTTTCTCCAAACACTTCGTAAATTGGTTTGCCGTTCTTATCAAAAATGAGAGTTGAAAGTTCTTCTTCGCGATCTAGCAAGGCATTTGGATTGGGAAGGTCGCGAGCAAAATATGCAACAGTAACTATTGCGAAAATCGTTCCAAACAGTATTGCAAAAAGTGTAAAGCTAGCTGCGTAGGTGGCAATGAGTAAGCGATTTTGAGATATTTTTGAAATTAGGTTGCCCCGGCTTGAGCTGGAACTTTTGCGTTTATAGAGCTGGTTGCTTTTAGGTGTGTATTTAGAAATGGTCATAGGTGTTAGTGCAATTGTACAGGGTTTATTTTATATCATTTGGCTGAGTTTTTCATGTGAATGGGGGGAACTTTTAATAAATGGAGATAAGGGAGTGATGTGGTACCAATACTTTCGTATATTTGGTACCACACCAGCTTATTGTAAATTACGTCGATATTCTTCAAGCGCATCGTGCGCGATTAGCTTTTCACCTGGAGATGCAGTTTCAGCTGCCTTAGCAATCTTTTTCGAGACAACCGCTGCTTCTCGCTTGTGAATTGCTACGCGATCGATTCTACCTCTCTTTGTGTCCTTCAGGATTTCAGTCTGAAGACCAAGTAGAAAGCGTACCATTTCTGGCAAACTAAACTTTTTTGCCATTTATACCTCCAAAGGAACTGATTTTACGTCATTTTACTATAGGATGACATCAAAAGCAAGCCATAGGTACTATTTGCTATTTAAACTTATTAAATCCATTGATATACTACCAACATGGCGGTTATTGATACAAACCCAGCTAAAATCCACGAAATCCTTACACGAGGCGTTTACGAAGTAGTTACCCACAAAGAACTTGAAGCAAAGCTGTTGTCAGGGCGACAACTCCATATAAAACTGGGAATTGACGTAACAGGTCCATTAATTCATTTGGGGCACAGCGTAATTCAACGCAAAATACGCGATTTTCAAGAACTTGGACACCGCGTGACTTTAATAATTGGCGACTTTACAACATTAGTGGGAGATCATTCAGACAAAGTTGACATGCGCGAAGAGCGAAACACTCAGGCCATTAAAACTGACGAGGAAACTTACAAAGATCAATTTTTTAAAACCGTACTGCAAGAAAATTGCGAAGTCCGCCATAATTCTGAATGGCTAAGCCCTTTAAACTTTAATGATGTAATTGAACTTGCCAAAGTTTTTACAGTTGGACAAATGCTAGAGAGGGAAGCCTTTGCAAAACGGTTTGCGGCTCAAAAGCCTATTGGACTTGACGAAGTATTATATCCGTTAATGCAAGGATATGATTCGGTAGCTTTAAAGTGCGATGTAGAACTTGGTGGCACTGATCAAATTTTTAATTTATTAGCCGGTCGCAAATTAATGGAAGCGCGTGGTTTGGCTCCTCAAAATCTTCTCTCTATGAAACTTTTAACTGGCAGCGATGGTCGTCCAATGGGCAAATCCCTTAAAAACTACATCCCAGTAAGCGATTCACCAAACGAGATGTATGGAAAATTAATGTCGATTGTTGATGAAGTTATTTTTGACTATTTTGAGCTGGTTACGCGTGTTCCTATGGCAGAGATTGAGCAGATGAAAGCAGAAGTAGCCAGGGGCGCGAATCCGATGGAGTTTAAAAAACGACTTGCTCTAGAAGTAGTTGATTTTTACCATGGAACCGACATGGCTGTATCTTCACAAGCATATTTTGAAAAAACGGTGCAGGGCAGGGAAGTGGCAGAAGAAGATGTTGAAGAGCTTTCAGTAGCTGTTATGGAAAACGTGAGTGTGCTGGATGTGCTTAGGGGTGTTGAGGGTCTTTCTTCAAGCGAAATTAAAAGACTTGCTGAACAAGGCGGCATTGAAGTTGATGGCACTAAAATATTAAGTGCAACTGAGAAACGACGCTTTTCATCTGGAAATACCGTTAAAGTAGGAAAAAGACGGTTTTTTAAATTAAAAATGGAAGGATGAGAGTGTAGGGGGTAAATGTGTAGTTGTAGTTCCTCCAGGAGGGGGAGAGTAAGCTACAAGCACATCTTCCGGTTCCTACACTCTCAACAACCGAAACCTCCTCGGTTAATTGCAATTTAGAATAAAAATAAGGAAAAAGCAAATATGAAAACAACAACAAAAATCAAAAAAACAGCAAAAAGGTACAATTTTAAAAAAATTCTGGCATTTATTGGGCTTATATTAATTGTGTCCAGCTTTATTTTACCGTATATCATTATCTAGACTGTTAACTACTCAGGTTCTGTAAGCATTTCTCAAGAAAAAACTGTTGAATTGCAATACACTTCTGCCATAAACCATAGGAATGATGAGGTAAATAGAGATGAGAACAAAATTGCAAAAATGGTGCATGGATATTGTATTAGTATGCGTAATAGCGATACCGGTTTTTATATTAGGCTATCAGTTTTACACTGATATAACTACGCCGTATCAGCCTTGTACTGGCTCTGCTGAAGTGATCGAGTTCCATAAGGGAGGCCCATCACAGGGCGAACATGGACTTGGTTTCAAGTCAACAGTATTCAAAAACGTAATTACATTGCAACCAGTCATTTGTGAGGGTGACAGTGGCCCTTGGTTATCCGCCAACTCACATGTGATGAATGCAGAAAGTATACGTTATGTGGTTAACGAGGCAACTGTTAATTGCGAACCACAAAATGTTGATGTTGTAACGGCAACAAGTAAATCTTTTAGAACTTTGGTAACCACAATCATCATCGTCTGTGAGTAATGTGTAGTTTGAATATCAGGGAAATTACTTCTTTCAGGCAAGTCTTGACTGCAAGTAATTTCCCACCCCTTTAATACATAAATCCCCAACATAATGTAGCAATATTATTTTTTCACACAAATAAAAAAATGGAAAAATGAGTACATAGTTAAAGGGTTCTTGACAACTTATTGCTTTATAAAAAAGAGCAAGTTTGTCATCAAGAACCCAGGAGCGAATAAAAAAATAATTCGCTATAAATAAGGCTATCGGCGGATGAACTGGCGTACACCAACATGAACAGGAGCAGGAAGGAGAGGACATTTGTCCGCCGATAGCGCAAGGAGGGAAGTCCGTCCTCATGAATATATATGAGTGCTTGTTTTTGTCAAGGATTTTAAGCACAATTAGTATGCAATGACTCTAGCTATCACCGATCTTCAACATGAACAACCTCAAGATACCGATACAGATGACATGCCCCCACTAAATCACGGTTTTATAATGGAACATCGCGCACCTAAAACTGAGCTCTCTGAGGAGTCTTTAAAGCAAATGTACACTGAAGAATATGTTGACTATTTAAAAGAAGGTCTAGTAGTAGGGGATGTAGTCTATTTAAAAGGAAGTACAAATGCTACAACCACAGGTGGAAGACTAGGTCCAACCGACGCTCAAGGAAACAGGCACTTACAAAGAAGTTCGGACATAGATATGTATTCGCAAAACCCCGAGGTTCATGCAAGATTGCTTACTGCTGCTACAAAATATACCGGTGGTTACAGAAATACTCAAGAAAATTACACAGGAACAAGTAAATTCCAACTAGATAATGGTGTAACAGTAGACCTTAATGATGGCGTTAAGACGGCATTGGCATTGCAACAAGTTATTAAAGATTTTATTACAACCGTAGAGGGTATGGACTCAGTTGGTATAGATGAACCTAATATCACTCCCACAAAAAGTTATTTGCTCAGGGAGTTTAGGAGACTATTGGCCGATGGAAACATTACGCCTTTTGATCCAAAGTACTTGCTGAGCAATAATGGGTTTATGCCTCTTGAGTCAATAGTTACACAAGTAAAAAAAAATAAGTACGGCGATTTGGAGGCAACTGTCATAGACCCTTATCAAATTATTTCTAGAAGCCAAATTACAGAACAAGCTTTTAGACAATCTGTTCAAGGTAAAGCGCTTGGCCATGTTTTTCCTGAACACGTGTTGGAATACTCACCATTCTATTTTGCACTGTTTTTAGAATTTGCCCGAGAAAAAGATGAAAAAGTGTATATTGAAAATAAAGCACTTTGTTTTGATATTTATGCAAATTTATTAAAAATGGCTCGTGAACATGTAGAAGGTCATATTGATATTGCTGATCGCGAAGTATTGTTGAGATATAAAAATAAAGACCCAAGAGAAATTCCGCAGCCTGCATTAGGTCCAGGTTCTCCAATACCATATGCAGCTACCTCGTTAGGGCTTGAAGATTTAGTCATTCGCCCAAAAGATGAAAAAGATTACAAAGAGGTATTACATAAACTACAAAAACGTGCTCAACTTGAATTTGCTAGGTCAGCAGCTAGTGATACTAAAGAGGCAATTTTAACTTTTTTTGTTCACTACCCATTCGGAGGACTTATTTACCCAGACTTTAGCAAAAAACATTATGTACAAAATGAAAATAAACTTGAGGCAGAAAAGCTTGACGAATTTGGACGTAGAAATCACTATTTTCTAGAAAGACTCGCACAAATTCAACACGAGTTTTACCCAGCACATAGCGTTACAGCAATTTCTACTATTAATCCCTTTGAACGAGAACAAGTTGAATTTATGGCTGACAAAACCGCAGGTTCTATTAGTGAAGTTATGGCCATGGTGCTAGCTGCTGATGGTTATAATGTGGATACATGTGAGGAAGCTATAAATGAGCTAATGGGCCATTGGCAACCTGACCAAGTATTAACAGACGGATGGTTTTATGGAGATAACGAAACTTTTGACGCTAGTTTAAACAGAGAAGAGATTTTAGAACACGTAAAACGCTTTGAGCATATTGCTGCGTATCCATTTAAGGACGTTCAATAGGAACCAGCATTACACCAAGCTTTTTAAACGTTTGCAAAGTTACTGGCTGGGCATAGTCAACTAACTTTTTCTTTAAAGTAGAAATAAGCTTGTCCAACGCCCAATCGCTATATTTTTGTTCCCAAGTATCTCCCCAAATTGCTGCCGCAATTTTATCTTTGGACACAATTTCTCCCGGAGTTGCGCTTAATAAATTATAAAGAAGTAATTCTTGGCCTTTTAACTCAAAGTCGGTTTTTTGTTGGTTAGCGCTTTTTTGCGGTTTCAAGTTTTTTAGGCGATTTTTAACAAAATACTCAAAAAGTGGATTTAAATAGACGATCTGGTTATTTTTTTTAGAAACCAGTCCAGTCGTAAATAAATATGGTTCTTGTGGTTTTTCAGATTTTAGCGAATTAATTTGAGCACCTGTCATTTTTGAAGTTAACAATGTAAAACGCCAATCCAAATAATCGCTTCCAAAAATTTGATAGGCTGTATCGCTATTAGCTTTTTTTACCTTGTCAGTAAAACCATCGTCAGCCAGTGTTTGATAAAAAGAATACAAAACAACCGCGGGATCTCCATATGAGAATTCTGCAACTTTTTCGATAAATGCTGGTGTAAACTTTATGGCATTTTTTTGCTGAAAATTTTTTGCTGAAAGTTCAATTGACTGAGAATCATACAAAAACTCTGCACCGCCAATTACATTAGATTGAAACATTCCCCAAAATGATTTTCCTTGGGGGTAGTTAGCAGGAGGAATACTTGAGGTCGCTATAAAAATAAAACCCGCGTATTTTGTGCAATGCATGGTTAAGTTTTCAATTAAAGTAACTAGTTCTTCAGAAGCGGGTTGCGCACCGTACAGGCTTTCAAAGTCGTCAAATACAAAAAGAAGTTTAATTTTTTCATCAAGGGCCAAAAAATCGCAAAAAGCCAAAAGTTCACCTTGTGTAATTTTTTCCTTGGCCAGCATTGTAGAAAGGATTTCTAGCGCATGCGACTGTAAAAGGTCACTGTGCGTACGCTTTAAAGTAAGCAGCACTGTAGAAATCATTTCCGAGCTACTTAAATGTGATTCAAGTGGAAACCAAAGCATAAGTGCCTTGTTTTGATTTGGGAGCGTGCTAAAAGTATGTCGCAGATTAAATGGAAAGCCAGACTTTTTAAATGTTATGACTGTTACATTCTGGCCTGCGGATGCTGGAGACAGAACTAGGTCAGAAATGGTAGTGAGCAGTGTGCCTGAAATGAGCAAGTTTGGCTGTGGAGACGTGTAATTTACGGTTTGTTGAATTTTAGCTGTTTTTTGGGTATTGGGCACTAAAAATATGATATCACGGCTATGTTAGGTTATACAGTAAGGTTTACTCAGTATTTCTCAAGCTCAATATACCCTATAGCTATATTAGTGGTCAGAATCAGTTAGATTCAGAACTTTGAAACTAAAGAGGGTAAAGAAATGAAGAAGATGATCGTTTTCTTTCTACTTATGGTCGTGGTGCTTCTCAGCGCCTGCAACAACAGTACTGAGCAAGAAGTGCCTAGCACACCGGCGGCACCAATGGTACCAACGGCAACACCAGGCGCAGACTTCGTAGCCGAAGAACCGTTGAAAGTATCTGTGACAGCAATTCTGGGAGAAAATGATAACTCCATCCCCAGTAGTATTTACAGCCAACTCCCAGCATATATTTATATGACAACAGAAAAAGAAGGTGGGGAATGGTCTTTCATCAGAAGAAGGTATGAGAACGGATTGGAGGAGCTGCCGCAAATACTCGCTGCCGAAGCAGTCACAACCTTCAAGGCACGAGGATGGGACGCGTGTTCGAGCGTGCGCTCATGGGATTTTACACGCCCTGGTCCTGACTGCTCTAAAGAAGAAGTAAGCAGGGGGATAGTAGAATACTTTCCGCGCTTCGAAAATTGCACTTATGAGGAGCCGATTCTGGAGTGTGAATACACCCACTCCGACCGCTTCAGTGAGGATAGTACCTTGTATGTAAGATACGACATGTTTAATGAAGAAGTCTACATTTTGCTGGATGTTTCTGTTACAACAGTCAAAATGTTGCAAGAGCTCAACGAATTCTTCAAATGGGGCGGTCTGCCAAGTGTGGTGGAGAGCGATGTGCTCTACACTATTTATCCTCATTACGACAACTAGTTTTCATCTAGATGATTAGCTAGGCAAGGCCTGACAAAGAACAAAATTCTGAGTCAGGCCTATTTTTATGGTAAGTAAGGTTAACTCAGAATTTCTCAAGCCCATATGACCTATAGTGATAATATGAGGACAGACTTTGAAAA
>CAZCAQ010000015.1:0-16909 GCA_964496905.1 uncultured Candidatus Saccharibacteria bacterium | reverse complement strand
CACATGAATTATCATCTCAAAAAGCTAGTTGAGCTAGGTTATGTGGAGAAAAAAGGAACCTTGTATTGCTTAACTGACGAAGGAAAAAATTACAGCAATTTGCTCGACGATTCCGTTAACATTGTAGAAAAACAACCTAAGAGTTCAATTTTGCTTAATGCAGTTCGCTTACGACAAGGTACAAAAGAAATTGAGCATTTACTAAACAAACGTCTGCGTCAGCCGTATCTTGGCAAAATAGGTAAATTAACCGGAAAAATAAAATTTGGTGAAACATTGCGCCAAGCTGCCGAGCGAGAATTATATGAAGAAACTGGTCTACAAGCAAAAAACTTTACGTTGGAACGTGTCTATCACAAAATGCGCCACACACAAAATGGCGTTTTTGTTCAAGATACGTTATTTTATGTTTTTTTTGTCACAGACTTTTCTGGCACTTTTATTGAAAAAACGCCGTTTCAACAAAATATGTGGTGGACTCAAGAGGATTTAGAAAATCAAGAGGGGCTTAACACTTATCGAACGATGAGTTTTGACAATAGGTTAAAGCCCAAAAAGCTAACTTTTGAAGAAAGTGTGGATTTGGTTGATGGGTACTAATTGGTGTTGCTCGAATCTTTTTCTGCTTTATTTTTAAAAACAACATAAAATTCAAAAACAGACAAAATAAACAAAATTCCAAAAAAGTAAGCTTGTGGGTTAATTGCTGCTTTTGGCAATAAACTGTAGAAAAACGAACTTATGCCATTTTTAGTTAAATATTCCCAATTGTATAAATAGTTGCTGTGGATGCCTAAATTTGCAACTTCTATGCTTGGAGGCACTCCGTTGGTTGTTAGCGCTCCCAACAACGCAATCGCAGAACTGGCCAGCAATAGCGAATAAATCCCAATTTTTGCAAAAATTCCAAAGCGAGCTATTACGTATTCAAACGCCTCCGCACAAAATACCGCCAGAATAGGCAAGGTCACTATTAAATAGCGTGGGCCAAAAGCCCAACCTCCCCAAGGATCATCGTAAGATCCGTAAACCAAAACGTTTAAAACAAATGCGCCTAACCCAACACTGGCCCAAATTCTGTGTTTTTTAAAGAGCAAAATAAAACCTGGGATTGCCAAAATATAAATCGGAGAATATTGAAGTAGGCCTCGATCTTTACTGAACAACAAAGTATTTAGACCTGAAATAGTCTGCGCTGGTGAAAATCTGTTTCCATAGTCTCTGTTTTCAAAAACTTTGTTTGTTAACTTGATGTCGTCTATGTTTATGCCTTCGACTTCTAAAAATTTAATTGTAAAAGTGTTGGTAAAGGCAATCGGTTTTTGAAAGTAATTAAGGTTAAAAATCACAAAAAGTGAAAAAGTAGCCATAAAACCAAGAACTAGCGGTAGTTTACTTAAAAATTTTTGTTCAATGACCCAATCGCTTTCTTCATTACGAATTTTTATAATCCGGTACAAAAATGCGGTAGCTGCAATTGGCATAAAAATTAAAATATTTGGATAATCTATTACAAAGTTGAGTCCCGTAAGAACTCCGATAATTAACAAATTTCTGCCCACACTTTTAGCGCCTTTTAAAATATCAATTAACAAGTAAGCCCCCCCAATCGTAATAAAAGCAGAAACAGGATGCGCCGAAAATGAAACGCTGTATGCCCACGTAACTGACCCAAGAGCAAAAACAATGGCTGCAAAAATTCCAGCGTTCTTACTTGTTCCAAGCTTTTTGCAAGTTAAGTAAATTAAGTAGGCTGTTAGTACTGAAAATAGAAGGGAAGTAGCATACGTGAAAACTTGGGCGTGGTTTAAAAGTCGGCCTATTAAATAAAATGGTAAAGATAATGTCGCTACTCCCGGAGGAAAAGTGGACATAAATCTACCGTTGTACCAAGCAAGGTCTGGTTTTAAAAACTTATGAAATTCGTTAACATCGTAATTTTTACTTTCGGCTAGCGACACTACTTGAGCATATCTCCCACGCTCCATGGATGTTTCAAATGGTGGTTTGTGCGATTGAATTGCCTCTGTACCTGTGCCGTTTGGGTGTAGGTTGCCTGCGAAGCCCCGGAGTGTGAGAATATATAACGCCCCTATTGCAATGAACGGAAAAAGTAGCTTGTAATTTAACTTTTTCACTTTAGCTTTCAATGTCAAGATAACCTCTAATTTCCTTACTTAACGCTTTTATTATTTCAATGCTGCCCCTTACTTCAGTTAGATCTTTTGAAAAATAAGAAACAAGAACTTTTTCCCCGTTTTCTGTATTTTCTATTAGCGCGACTACATTCTTAACTCGTGGGTGTAAGCTGCCAGTTTTGGAATAAATAGCTATATTATTCTCTTCATAAGATTTTTGTAGGTGATAGCCTATGCTGTCAGTTGCGTCTTTATATTTCATTATCTCTTTTGTTATGCACTCTTTTTGTAACAAAAGTTGCAGGAATTTAGCAACTTCTAATGGAGTTGTTATTCCCCAGCCAACAAATTGATCATTTTCCACTTTAGGACCTGATACGCTCAAAAACTCAAAGCCTTTTAAATATGTGTTAATGTTGCTTGCCCCAACTGTATTTATTAACATTTTTGATGCAGTATTGTCGGATTCGATTAGCATGAGCTTTAAAAGTTCTAAAACAGAATATTCTCTGCCTGGTTCTAGGTATTTTAAGAAACCAGAACCTTGCATTGTGTGTTCTGGCTTGTGCTCTATTTTGTCGCTTAGGTTTAGCTCTCCCTTGTCCAGTAAATGTTGAATATAGCCAGTAACAAAAACTTTTACTACAGATGCGCTTGGAAATTGTGTTGAGGAATTTATATCAACTAAAATGGTGTTTGTGGAAAGATCTTCGATGTAAACTCCAAAGGTGCCAGGTGTTGTACTAATTAGTTTTTTTATATCGCTAGTTTCTAGCATAATGTGATTTTAGCACGGCGCGTTGCGCGAAGAATTTGGGATTTGTTAAACTATTGGTTGAAAGCGGTTTCGACTCCAGTTCCACAAGACTGAGTGCATGTCAACTGGTGACAGATGTGAGTCTTCCAACAATTCTACCCAAGCTCGTTCAATTTCTGGAATTTTAGCGTTTTCATTAACAAGTCCCAAATGAATAGTGCTTTGAATAATATGAGTGTCTGGTATGACTGAAATTTTATCTTTATTTTTGAGTTCTACATCAGTGAAATGGTCTAAAATGAATAACCAGTAGTTTGAAAGCTTTGGACCGCGCAAAAAAGGAAAATCATCTTTGTTCGTTACTTGGAGTATCTTTAGAATTTCTACAACATCGCTGTTGCCGGATTTAATAATTTCTCTTGGGTCATTGTTAAACACTTTATTCAAAGTGCTAGAAATCTTAAGCCAAATATCAGTGTGTTTGTTTAGCTGCAAGCCAAGTTTGTGTTTAATTAAATTTTGTTGAATTATCTTATACTCTGTTTCAACAACTTTTTCGGGGTAGAATAAATAATTCGTTTCAGGATCTTCAAAAGTTTTTAATGCAGAAGCCCACATTGCGGGGCTGCTTCTTTGAAAATTAAGGCATACGGGAAGTGTAAAATAAATGTAGTGTAACCGGGAGGAAGAATCTAAATTTGGATTGACTTCGTGTTGAGCAAGAGTTGGGATAGCGCCTTGTTGAAATAGCTCGTGTAGTTTTTCCACACGGTTTCTTAATTCTACCTTCTCTTTTCGGTCCATACAGTGTTTTGCCATTCGCTTGTGGTAGTTTTAATAATTTTTAACGCTAATTTTTTAGCTGAGTTGGTTTTTAAACTCAAATACTTTTGACTCTTTTCAAAATTATCTACCTGTAGCCATTCTTCTGCTTCTCTGTTACCAACACGGGCATATTCTTTTAGCAACAATAGTTGATCAATAATATCAGCGTCTTTTGTAATTCTGGCTTCTAGGCTTTCCCTTTTCTCGTATTCTGAAAATACTTTAACTAAATCATCGCTGGCTGGTAAGCTTTGCAATTGATCAGATATAATTTCATCTTCAAACACTTTGACATACTTTTTATGAACCCAGTTTTGATCCCCGCTTCTTGTTTCGGGAAGATCATGTAACAAACACATCATAACAACTTTGTATGGATCAGCTTTCTCTAGCTTAGCTAAAAACCAACCTATCCATGTAACTCTAAATTTGTGTGAAGAGATGTTATCTGTTGTATCTTCGGATAGTAATATTTGCCTGTGTGCTCGCGGGATTTTTCTAAGTGTTCCGATTTCGAATAAAAAGTTAGCTAGCTTAGCATGCGCATCCATAAATCCAGTATATCAAAAAAAGACTAGAAGTTTAGTGTTGTGAATTAATAAATGCAATAATTCCTTTCGCAATTCCGTTGGCTGGAACTTTAGGATCATTTATTAGCACAGAGGCATCCGAAGGATTTGTTAAAAAACCAGTTTCAACAATAACTCCAGGTGTCATAGGGTGAATGGCGTGGCGATACCTGCGTGAATTAAACGCGTAATATCCTGTCATATTTCTTGAAATATTTGGGTCAAGTTTAAAATCGGTTAGCTCGCCGTAACTTTTTTCGATTGCATCCGACAAGTCGTTAGCTGTTTGCGTTTGGTCGCGACGGTACGGCGCCACTTTGTAGCCTGCCACTAGTGGATTTAAATTTCCGTCAGCATGAACGGAAACAAACGCATCGGCCCAATATGCTTCTGGGACTGTTGCAGGTAGAATATCTACAACGTAGCCTTCTTTTTCCAAAAGCGCCTTTGTTTCCTCTGCGATCTTTAAAACCACTTCCCATTCTGCAAGGCCTTGGCCACTTGTTCCTCCTCCGGCAATTCTTATGCGATCTTGTTCTGCAGGCATTTCATCTGTTTTCCAGTGTCCCGCTTGAAGTCCTATTTTTATTGGGCCTTCAGGTCTTTTCCATGTACTAGTGTCATTTTGCTGTAATACAGGTTGAACAGAGTCTTGTTCTTCGATGTATGGGGGAGCGCCATAAAGTTGGGATTTTTGATTTAAATTATAGATTGTCAGCGCGCTTAGTAGAAAAAATGCGGCCACAACGATAAAGAGTATTTTCTTAACATTCATAGGCGGTGAAAGATTTATTATGCCGAATTTGTCTGAGAATTGGCTGAAGTAATGCCCTTATCACTATGTACAACATCTTTTGTTGAATAGTTTATTGTAGATGTTTTCCCATGCTTTGGTCATATATTCCTATAAGATCCGATTTGTATTACTATTGATTTATGAATACTTCAGTGCCTACCATAGATAATGAGGCTGAATCTAAGTCTGAGATAAGTTTTCAATTGTTGCAGGAATTTTGCGCAGAATTTGATATTGCACCTACTAGAGATACTACTGAGGAGGTTTTAACAGAGCTAAGTGATTCAAATCTTGTAGAACTCCATTCTTTTTTGATTAAGAAGTTAATGCCCATTCACAGAAATTTGGAGAGCAGTTCTTCTTATGGAGTTGCAAGATATTGTGGTTCAGTACAAGCACACTATATGGTTGTGGATCATGGTAAGGTGTCATTTGAGACTAAAAAGGGGGAAAGTAAGGTGGTTGAGTTCACTGAGCCTGGTGTAGCTATATTGGTTGACTGTCTTCCACTAGCCCATACTTTTGCTATTGATGAGTTGAAGTATGCTGTTTCTACGGTGGTTCTGGATGATAGTATCGAACTTTTAAAAGTTTTGCACAACGAAATAGTTGAAACTGAAGAAAATATGGGACGTCCTGTATTTATCGGCGCTTTAAATATGACAAATGCAACAATGTCTGATTTTGCAATAAGAACACTAGGTTTTCATACTATAAATCATATCGAAATTGATATTGGTCTCACATTCGACGCTGGGAATCCTGAAAGTTCTGAAGATGACAGGCCTGTAGTTGTTTTTATGCCCGTGGTCGAAATGGTGAATAGATTGTCTCACCTTGAAAAATTAAGAGATCGTGCTTATAAGCTTGGGGTTAAGTCAGGTGAATTTGAAAGCTCAAGAGATGCAAGACTTCAACTTATAAACTACCTTTTGAATAGAGTAGATTCCGAGTGGGAAGAATAGAACCACATGTTTTGAGTGTGAACACAGGAGTTTAGCCATCCTGTGCTCATATGAATTTACTTAATCTCCTTAGCGTATCGTATAATACCCACACATGAGCACAAAAGGAGGCACATACAAAGGACACCTGTTCCACGGAGACCCAATTAGATTTGAGGTCCTAGCAGCATATATTTTTGAAACCTATGGAAGAAGTATAAACACCATTGCGGATGTAGCAGGGGGTAAAGGTATGCTCTCTCGAATTTTGGCCAAAAAGTATAATTATGATTCTGTAGTTGTTGACCCACGTGGGTTTCCATTACTTGGAGTTTCTAATTTGGCGCAAGAGTACCAGACCACAGATGCATCACAGTACGATTTGGTTGTTGGACTTCATCCAGACGAAGCAACAAGACAAGTGGCTGAGTCCGCCTTAGTTACAAATACGATTTTAATTCCGTGTTGTAACTTTTGGGATCAAACTCAAAAGCTAGGAAGAAATGCGATGCTCCACGAAATCTCTCAGTTTTATATAGCAAACAAAGTGAACTTTAAACAAGTTACTTTTGATTTTGAAGGACCCAAAAATATTGGCTTGGTAACTTTTAAGTCTTAACTATCTACAAGGTACTCTGGCTTAGTGCTATTATGGGCATATGCCAGATTCTGTTGAAATAAACACTCCACGACTTGTTCTACGTGAGCTTTCTATAAACGATCTAGATTCTATGTCTCAGTTGTGTTTGGATCCGGAAATAACAAAATACATGGACTATATTGAATGTAACAACGTGGATGAGGTTCGAACCTGGCTAGAAGATAAAATAATGCACAATCAAAGCAATCCACGCTTTTCTTACGGTTTTGCAATTGTTGAAAAGGCTACGACAAACATGGTTGGCTGGATTGGCATTGGAAAAGCGGAAACACCTGATAAAGGTGATATGGACTTTGGTTATGCTATGCATAAAAATTATTGGGGAAAAGGGTATGCATCAGAAGCACTGAAAGGACTTTTGGATTTTTGTTTTGCTAACCTTGATGTGCATAAAATAACTGGTAAGTGTGATGAAAATAATATTGGTTCGATCAAAGTTATGCAAAAAGCAGGTATGACTTTTGAAAAGTCTATAAAGGAAGAAGATGGGTCAGTAACTCAGCGTTTTTCGACAGTTAAGTGACTATCACATGTTAAGCCGATTATTCTACTACCGCAAAAGCTCTAACTGGCGAACCGTCTCCATCTTTTATTTTTAGAGGTACTGCATAAAATGTGAAAGGTTTGTTTTTTGGCAGCTCCTCCATACTAACAAGATCAGTAATAGTTATAATTCCTGCTTGTAAAAGAGTTCTTTCTGATTCTATGCTAAAAAGAGCACTAGACCCAATTGCAACAAATTTTGGACTAGACGCCAGTATTTTTTCTACAACCTCATTATTAATATCACCATCACAAAATGCTAAGCCCATGTTTTTTGGAAACTCATCATTAGTTGAAACTAAAACTGTTTTTCCTATAAACCTGTCTATGGGCAATTGGTCCAGTGTTTCGCCATTTTTATCCATGTGAGCTAAAGCATCCACATGAGTTCCAACATGCGAAGAAAATTGTAGGTATTTAAGTCTCCAACCTTCATTTTCTATAGTGTGCACTTGCTCAATTTTTACTTCAGGGTCACCTGGAAAAACTTGCATACCATTTGCTAGAGTTTGTGATAGGTCTATTATTTTCATAAAGTTATGGTCGGGGTGACAGGACTCGAACCTGCGGCCTCTCGCACCCCATGCGAACGCGCTACCAAAACTGCGCCACACCCCGACGAAGGAGGGGAGCAAGCTCAATATACACCAGGACTGTGACTAGTGCTTCAACTTGCTAATAACTAAGGAGATCGTGTGAAACTCGCTGATGCTTCCCCATAGTTGGATTATAACAGTAGGATTATGTTTGATGCTATTATTGATATATGCGATCGTTGGTATTTTTCATCTTAGCCGCTTTTATTTTTGGTGCGTTTGGGATTGTATACTCCTTTTCTCATAAGCTGCCTTCATATACTGAGCTGGACTTAGGTGACTATACTTTTAGTGATTATATATATAACAGTGACTATGGGGTTCTAGTTTTTTCTAGAAGAACCGGAAGTGAACCATCAGAAACTGTTTTTTACGACCTAGATTTGGAGAAGATACTACATGTCGCAGAGAATGAAGGCTATTATTATGGATACCACAAACTTAACGATTTTTATCTACTTGGTACTGGTACTGAGCTTTATGACTATAAAACTCAACAGATGTACCCAGTAAGGCATATTGACTGCAAGGAGGTGTCGTGTGAGCAAGAACTTTCTATACACCTTAAGGAATTTCTGCCTACAAGCGAAAAGTTGTATAAATATCGGAATAATTCGACAGCACATTATACTTATCTATTTAAGTCTAATGATTTGAGAAATATTTTAATGCTCGAATCATTAGAGCTACATCTTTCTACACCTCCTAGTACTGAGTTTAATTCCCTCAATCTGTATTTAGACGACACAGCTTCTAGAGGTGTTGAAACCATACCTTCTAATGATGATTTTATTACAAAGGAATTACAACAAGGATATCGTTATAAGGCGTATAGCTCTACACAACCTGGCTGTGGTTCTATGTGTGGACGTAAATATATTTTGGAAATATTTAAGGATGGTAAAAGAGTCTTGAAAACTTCAAAAATGTCCTCAAAATTTGTTTTGGTGCAGAAGGAAAACTCACTAGTTGTGTATGTTTTAGATGTGCGCGGTGTGCGGTTATTTGAAATAGCAAACTAGATCAAAGCTTTTCCAGCACCATCTTAAAAACAGGCCTATCTCTGCCAAACTTTAGCTTTTTTCCCCAAGTGCTGCCAATGTCAAAAACCTCGTTTTTGCTTAATTCTTCAACTTCACACAATCGAAAGCCATTTCCAATATAATGTGCAGCAATTTTACTTTGCAGGCTTTCCAATGTAATGGAAGGTAATTCGAGCCTTTCCACCTGTTTTTGCTCAAATTCTTCGGAATAGCCAAAAACCATAATGACCTTTCCGCTCACCTTTAACACGCGTTTTAGCTCTTGTAAAAAAGCCTCGCTTGGATTCACACACAGGGCCAGCAAGCTCCCCCAAGGAAAATTTATAAAAACATCGTCGACAACGTAGTTTATTCCAGGTAAAAAGCCTTCGGCATTTCCAACTATAAAAACAGCATTTTTTAAGCCATCACGTGCCGATTTGCCCGAAAACTCTTCCATACTTTTTGCAAGAGTGTCAACACCAATGTAATAAAATTGAGGAAGTTTTTTGGCATTTTCATAAACAAATCGTCCGTCTCCTGTTCCAAGATCCACTACAATTTTGTCGAATTGTTCAATTCCATCTAGTTTGCTGGCTTTTTGAGTTTTTTTTCCAACTACCGTTGTGAACATGTTCTTATTTTAACATCACACAGTTTATAGTTGCGCTTTATAATCCTATAGTATAAAATGCAACCATGTCAGTTCCTAACTACATGTACAATTCAATAATTTTGCCTCAAACCGCTGTTAAACCAGCTGGTAAATCTTTAGTGGCTTTTGGAGCTGATGCTTGCTATTTATCTTTTTCTACTAACATTTCCCGTTAACTAGCGACCACCAACTCCCAAGGTTGGAATCGCACATTCACAAATTTAAAGGAGTTTCAAATGAAAGTTCAAGATGCTTATAGAAATGCTCCGCATTACGATGCAGAGTACGAAGGCTTGCAGGATGTGGCCTTTTTGGTTGATTTTGCGTTGAGGTATGCCGACGGTGGCAAAGTTCTCGAACTTTGCAGTGGGACGGGGCGGATCACTTTTCCTCTAGCTGAGGCTGGTTTGCGAGTAACTGGCTTGGATATAACCGCCGATATGCTTGCTGTCGCAAAGGGCAAGCTGAGGAACTTGCCAATTGCCGTTCAGCAACGTGTTCGATTGGTCGAAGGTGACATGCGCACAGATGTTGTTGGGGAGGGTGAGTACGATGTAGTGATTGTTCCCTTCAACAGTTTTATGCACATGCTCAATCAGCAAGATCAGCTCGCGGCATTGCGGAACGCTTGGCAACATGTTAAGCCAGGTGGCTACTTTTTGGCGGATATTTTTCTGCCTGATGTAGTCCGTTTGGCAAGACATCGTACGTCGTCAATGCAGGAGTTGGAAAAGAGTGTTCCCTTGCCTGAGGAAAATGCGATGCTTCTTCGAAGTGGTGCATTTGACTACTTGCCTGCAACGCAAATACTCTCGGCAACGTGGGTTTACCAAGTGTTTGATGCTGTCAGTATGATGCTTCGATACTCCTACGTATCACCTTTCGAAATTCGCATGGTGTTTCCTGGTGAGTGGGAGTTGTTACTGAAGACCGTGGGTTTTGAGATTGTAGAAAAGTGGGGTGATTTTAATCAAGAGCCTTTTGATGAAGAATCTCCTCGAATGCTGTTTGTCTGTCGGCGACCTATGTGATTTTGTTTAATTATGCGTAACCTTGGGAGTTGTTTCCCCCAATATCTTTATGGTGTTGGGGGATTTTTTAACCTTTAGCAAATATGCATCTAAAATTTTTTCGTACTATACTAGCTCTGCACCCTATGAAAAAGCTTGATCTTTCAAATAAAAACCAAATTTTTGCAATTTGGAAACCTTTGGGTATTAGCACTCATGTGCTTTCCAAGCGAGTTGCACAAATTATGGAAGTCCCAGTTGCGCACACGGGTACGCTTGATCCAATGGCGGAAGGAGTTGTAGTACTGCTATCTGGAGAAGAACGCTTTAAAAAGCGCGAACTGGCTGGATGGCAAAAAGTATATGAATTTGAGATTACTTTTGGGTTGGCGACAGATACTTATGATTTAATGGGTTTTATTGGGCAAACTGCTTTTGACTTTATATTTAATGAAAAAACTCTAAATCAAACAATAGAGAATTTTCCAAAAACTTATCAACAAGCATATCCGCCGTTTTCGGCAAAAAAAATAAAAGGGAAGCCACTTCATTACCATGCACAAATGGGTACGTTGCATACAATTGAAGTACCAACTCTTTTGGCAAATATTTATGAGCTAGAAAAAATTTCAGTTGGAAAAGTTACTGCGAAACAACTTTATGATCACGCAACTTCAAAAATAAAAAAAGTAGAAGGAGTGTTTCGCCAAGAAGAAATTTTAAAAAACTGGGATCAATTTTTAGCTCAAACTCCGCAAGGCACAATATTTTACACCGCCACATTGCAAGCAGTAGTTTCCCGTGGCGTTTATGTTCGTACACTAGCAGTTGATATCGCTCAAAAATTAAATACTGTCGCACTTGTTTCCAATTTAATTCGCACAAAAAATGGCGACTTTTCAAAAGACAGTTGTGTAGAGTACGAACAAATCCTTGCGCACCTCCAAACTACCAAGTAGAATCACTAAGCTATGTCAAACGCAATGATCGCAAAAAGACTCAAAATTATTGAAGAACTCACCGACGAACTAAATGTTTTAAAAGATATGTATGAATCCGCGCTTGAAAATGACCCAGCATTTCAAGAAGTGCAAGAAGTTGAAGAAAAGGCCAAAAACGAAATTAAGCAAAAAAAGGCTTTAGTTACCTCAAATAGCGAATACATCCGCTTAGCCGAGCAAGTTAAAGAAAAGCGCACCGAAATTGCCGAAGCAAAAGACGCTCTATCCCAAGATTTAGCTGACTTTTACCGTGAAGAGGGTACTTTAGAAATTGAAGACCAAAACGGTAATATTAAGAGAATCAAGTTTTCTGCTAGACTAACCAACTGATCGATTTTCCGTC
The DNA here is from genome assembly GCA_964496905.1 of uncultured Candidatus Saccharibacteria bacterium. Classification (GTDB taxonomy): domain Bacteria; phylum Patescibacteriota; class WWE3; order UBA101185; family UBA10185; genus CAZCAQ01. Next base: position 5,049 of record CAZCAQ010000015.1, on the reverse strand, counting down.
AATTCATCCCATAGTGCTATAATAGAAAAAACCCATTCAGTAAGGAGAAAAAAGTGAGAAAATCTGCAGGTATTCTTGGTTTAGCATTACTATTTGTATTAGTAGTGCTGTTGGCTCAAGTGAGCCAACAGGCGATGGCGTCGCAGGAGAGAGTATCTTTCTCCGAGTGCTTGATTGACGAGGCTTGCTGGGCGCATGTTAACGCCAAATATACGCAGGCTGCAAAGGATCTTGGTTGTCCACTACCTGAACGACCGTCGGTTGGTGTTAATTATGAACAGAATCGCGCCGGCGTATACTGCGGAATGCGGGTTAAAGAATTGACTTTCGCTCAGCTTCTTCAGCATCCATGAACCGTGGGCGGTTGCTTATCGCAAGATAACTAACCGCCCGTGACTTCCTATTTTTCCAACTCCCTCTCCAAATCCACCCCAGGCATTAAAGTATAAATCACATAACTTCCATGAGCTTTGCGCTTAATATACTTAAGCATGTCATCAAGACGACCTTCATCGGGTATAACAAGCAAAGAATTTTTATTTGGAACCTTATGATCAGCTTCTCTAACAAAAGGCCACCACAAATATTTTTGCTCTGGATCTTTTGGATCATACAACCTAATGTTCTTATAATTTTCGCCAAAATAATATCTACCAATTACATAGTCCATAGGAGAAGTAAAAGTCACGTAATTGACTGTGTTTCGGTGCGCGCTAGCTAAATTTCTCATTCCAAAATAATATTTTGGTTGTTCAAGACGCATAAAGACCAAAAACGCATATAACAAAACAAACATAATCCATAATTCAAATTGCAAAGTTTTTTTGAGCAAATATGCAAAAGTAAAAATAAAGAAAATGCTCGACGGAAATAGATACCGCTCAACGTACAAATTTACGTCAAAATAGCGTGCTGTAACCAAAGTCATTATCAATGGAACAAAAGTTAGTGCCAACAACGAGCCTACTTTAAAAATCTCTTTTTTGTCAGGTTTTTTAAATGCTACTGCAACTAAAAATCCAGCAAAAATTACGACTACAATGGTTTCAATATGTTTTTTTGGAAGTCTTGTTTGCAAGTTTAAAGCTTCATCGGTACCTGGTTGTTTGGCTTTTACACCAAATAAATACGAGTAGGCACTTTTTTTAATGCTTAACACTGAGGGTTGTTTTATCCATCCATCGTTCAAAACTTCCGTTTTTGAAATTGCGTTGTTGTATGAAAAAAATACTGAAAAAAGCACAATTGCACTAACAAGTACTATTCTGAGCCAATTTCTTTCTGCCTTATTAACTATTTGTCCAACAACAAAAATGCCTAAAAGTGTTACAGAATAAAAAATGCCCGCATAATGCAAAAAAGGTATAAAAGCGGCAAAAAGTGCAAAAAACACATATTTTCGAGAAACCAGTGCGTAAAAGCTTAAAACTGTAAAAAGTCCGTATAAGGCGTAAGTTCGCGCTTCCGATGAATATTGAAGCATAAAAGGGCTAATTGCCAAAAGTAGGGCTGCAATAATTCCCGTTTCTTTGTTAAAGAGGCTCTTTCCTAGCATATAAACTGCAAAAATAGTTGCAGAACCTGCCAAAAGAGGAATCATTCGCAATGAAATTTCGCCAGTTCCAAACAAAACTGTCCACGCTTTAGTAAAAATGTAAAAAGCGGGTGGGTTGGTATCTTGCGAAATTACTCTAAAAAATTCCTCTGTTGGGACGCGCATTAAAATTCCTGTAAATGCTTCGTCAAACCACATTTCGTATTTATAAAGGTAAAAAACGCGCAAAGCTATTCCGCCCAGCATTATTAGTATTATGTCGCCCCATTCTTTTAAAAAGGCTTTGAGTTTTGTGATCATGGGCTTATTTTAGACTATGTGTGTGGGTTAAGCTACTTTTGATGCAGTACTTCAGTTTGCCGTAGTATAATCACAATATGACAGAACCAGTTGTGGCACCAACGGCCATACCCTTAAAGCGAAACAACACACTTGACCTACTTAGAGGTCATTTTTTGGTTGCAATACTTATTGCCCATTTTTACAAGTTTCCATCACCATACATTTATTACTTTGGTCGAGGGGAAATGTGGGTTTCCTCAGCCCCAGGATTTGTTTTTATCTCTGGGTTAGTTATTGGGATGATAAGCAAAAAGCGCATCCAAAAAGATGGCTTAAAGCAGGCTACCATAAAAATTTTTAAACGTGGGTTTAAATTATACGTAATTAGTGTGTTCCTAACAGTTGGTTACACCGTAGCAGCCTTAGAAATTGGTCGTTGGCAAGATCTAAATTATGGAATTTTGCAAGCAGGCTATTTTGAAATTTTATGGAAGTCCCTGCTTTTGCAATATTCATACGGATGGGCTGATTTGCTGTTGTATTACTCAGTTATGCTAATGTTTGTAGCACCCGTAGTTTTGTTCTTTTTGAACAAGGGCTGGTGGAAAATTTTACTTGCATTTTCAACACTACTTTGGCTTGGCTTGTATTTTTACCCTGGACGAACTCAACTTACAGGAAGTTATATCCCTGTTGAATCTTGGCAATTTTTGTTTGTAGTTGCAATGATGTGCGGTTACTACAAAGATAAAATTGCGCCAATTTATCGTAAGTATTTTTATGGAGAAAAAAGTGGTCGTTTTTTGTTTGTATTCTTTACAGGAATAGCCATAACAGTTGGTCTTAGCATTGGAGATCGTTTTTATAATAGTTTTCGTGGAGAGTTTGGTGCTTTTCTAGACCAAATATTAATAAAACGCGAACTTGGCCCAGGACTAGTTTTTATGTTTTTTTACTGGTTCTCAGCTCTTTATTACCTATTCCAAAGATTTGAACGCCCTATTACAAAATGGCTTGGTTGGCTATATTTACCATTTGGAAAAAATTCCTTACTTACATACACCGTGCAATCAGTATTTTTGTTCGTCCAGTTTTACCTTCCTTTGCAGATTTCTTACTGGTGGAATACTTTGTCGACAACTGTGTTAATTTTAGTAGTTTGGGTATCGGTTATTGCTATATTGCAATTTGAAGCTTGGCGCAAAAAGAGGGCCTTTTTGCCAAATTGATCCCTTTTGTGCTAACATGCCCTAGCTATGTCAATGAACAAAAAGAAAGTAGACCGACAACCAAATAGAATGAAAAGAAAAGCAAAAAAGAAGCTTAAGAGAATTAGCTAAGTCTTATTTACTCGAACTTCCACCAAATCTGCGCTCTCTACCTGCAAAGTCTAAAACAGCCTTTTCAAAATCTTCAGTACTAAATTCAGGAAGATATTTAGGCGTAAAAAACAGCTCTGCATAAGCACTTTGCCACGATAAATAACCACTAAGGCGTTGTTCTCCACCGGTTCTAATAATTAGGTCAACTGGAGGTAATCCTGCTGTGTCTAGATTTTTTTCAATGTTTTCTTCGTTAAGCTCAAGACCTTGCTCTACCACTTTACGAGTCGCTCTAGCCAGTTCGTCATGCCCACCGTAATCCATAGCTGCCACAAACGTAAAGCCCGTAAAGTTTTTGGTTAATTCTTCCATTTCGGCAATTAGTGTAAGCAAATAATCCGGGAGCCTGTCTTTCCGTCCAATGTGCACAAAGCGGATTTCTTCCTCAAGGCACTTTTTTTTGAATTTTTCAGCAAATTGGCGAACAAGGCCAAAAAGGTCATCAATCTCTTCTTTGCTTCGTTTCCAGTTTTCGGTGCTAAAAGCCCATCCAGTAAGCACTTTTATACCCATTTCTTTGGCTTTTTCAATGAGCTTTTCGTATGTATCAACGCCCTGTTTATGCCCCATTGCTGCAGGCAACATCCGCGATTTAGCCCATCTACGGTTACCGTCGCTAATTATTGCCACGTGAAGTGGAATATTCATATTTTCGTATTTTTTGGCTTTAGTCATAGCAAAATCTCAATGTTTGGCTAACTAATATGAGCAGTCTAATGGACTTCATTATCCTACATTTTAGTCGTTTTGAAAAATCTTTTCCAATACAGCATAGTGTTAAAATAACCACATGGAATTTAGCACTCCAATGATGGTTCAGTACCAAAAAATCAAAGATCAACACAAAGACTGCATTCTGCTTTTTAGACTTGGTGATTTTTACGAAATGTTTATGGAAGATGCAAAGCTTGGTGCCAAAATTCTTAACATTACATTAACGCAGCGTTCACGCGGTAAAGATGGGCATATTCCCATGTGCGGCGTGCCGTATCATTCGGTAAATATTTATATTCAAAAGCTTGTGAATGCTGGTCTTAAAGTTGCAATTTGTGAGCAAATGACTGAAGCGGGTTTAGGGGAATTGGTCGAAAGAGAAGTAACGCGCATTATTACTCCTGGGACAGTTTTGGACGAAAATTCGCTGAACCAGCGAGAAAATAATTTTATAGCAACTTTTGTAATTGACGGTGAAAAAATCGGAATGGCTCTTGCGGACATTTCTACGGGTTTTTTTGCCACGGGGGAGTTTACTACCAGTGTTGACCCTTACCAGACTTTTTTGGAAAAAAGCTCAAAATTTAATATTGTTGAGTTAATTGTTAGTCCAGAAGTTTACGAGGATCCTGAGGCAAAAGTATTAAAATCTCAAAACGACATCGCCGTTTTTAAATTTGATCGTTATGGGTACTTTTATACAAACTGGCAAAAAAACCTGTCGCAACATTTTCCAGCGTTTTTAACTAATTTTTCGCATTTAGAAGTAGCTTGTGTAACGGCGGGAATTTTGCACGGATACTTAGGAGAAACCCAAAAAAGCCAAATTTTGCAGATTAAAGACTTAGAGCTTTTGGCAGAAGAAGATTTTGTTGAACTAACTCGCTCGACTATTTTTAATTTGGAACTTTTTTCAACAATTCGCGAAAATTCTCGCGCGGGTTCGTTGATTGGAGTCTTAGATAATACAAAAACTTCTATGGGAGCTCGTATGTTAAAGCAGTGGATGGTTAATGTTCCAAAAAATTCAAAAGTAATTCAGGCGCGTCTTGATGCTGTTGAGGAATTGACTACCAATCGCAAAGGTCGCGAACAACTCCGCGACTTGCTCGGCGA
>CAZCAQ010000014.1:15275-22687 GCA_964496905.1 uncultured Candidatus Saccharibacteria bacterium | reverse complement strand
AAAACTTATGAAGAAATTAACGCTGATATTCTTAAATTTCTACAAAACTATCCTTTCACCTTATCTTAAGCCTTTAAGCAGGTGCCGTTTTTACCCGCCTTGTTCTGATTACACTTATGAAGCCGTACATGAACATGGTTTTGTAAAAGGTGCATACTTAGGTACAAAGCGAGTTCTAAGGTGTAACCCTTTTTTTAAAGGTGGCTATGATCCTGTTCCTCCAAAGGTGGTAAAATAAGCAGATGGAATTACTAAAAACGCTTTGGAATACCCTTTTGATGCAGCCGGTTCTAAACCTTTTGCTTTTTTTCTACTTTTTAATCCCAAACTTGGGCGTTTCTATAATTTTGCTTACTCTTGCCGTTAGAATCATTACACTTCCAACAACTATTAAATCTTTAAGAATTTCAAAAAAACAACGCGATTTAATGCCGGAACTGGATAAAATCAAGCAAAAGTATAAACATGACAAAAAAAAGCAAGCCGAGCTCCAAATGGCACTTTTTAAAGAACATGGCATAAATCCTGCCTCAGGGTGCTTAACATCTATTCCAACTATTTTAATAATGATCGTTCTTTATAGGGTCATATTTATGATTTCTAGCCCTGAGGGTATTAGTTCCCTGTTGGATATGATTTACTTTGATTTTTTGATACCCGACTCTCCTTTAAACACACAGTTTTTGATTTGGGACCTTACAGTTAAGGATCCAACATACCTTTTGCCTATTTTAGCGGGTGCATTCCAGTTTATAAGCTCAAAAATGATGATGCCGGCTGTCGCCAAGGCTGAAAAAGTCGCTGAGAAAACCCCTGACAAATCCGATGATATTGCCTATAATATGCAACAGCAAATGCTCTATATGATGCCTTTGCTAACTGTCATGATAGGACTTAGACTTCCTGCCGGTACTGTGTTGTACCTTGTCGTATCATCAATATATTCAATAATTCAGAGCTATTTAATAACAGGCTGGGGAGGCCTAGAGCCACAAGTTAACAAACTTAAAGCTCGTATCAAAAAATGACACAAAAAGAACACGTAGAGACTACAGTTAAAAAAATTCTAAATTACATAAACATTTCGCCTTCCTGCGAAATTGCCGAAAAAGACGAAAGCCTTGAAATAACGCTTAGAGGTGACAACTTAAACTTTTTAATTGGTATGCACGGAATGTCATTGCAAGCTTTGGAAACATTTTTAAACACGTTTTCGTATAGACATTATCCAGAAGGTTTACACGTTAGCATAGATATAAACGACTACAAAGCTCAAAAAAAAGAAAAAATCGAGGATATAGCCAAAAGAGGTATTGATAAAGTGCGCTTTTTTAGTGAAGACGTAGTTTTGCCCCCAATGACAGCTTCTGAGCGTAGAACAGTACACACGTTTGTGTCGGAATACGATGATGTAATGACCGAAAGCATGGGTGACGAACCAATGCGCAGAGTAGTACTAAAGAAAAAATCATGAAAGTAACCTGTTTACGTGAAAATCTTTTAAAAGGCTTAAACGCTGCTTCTAAAGTAGTTCCTATAAAAAACACGCTTCCCATTTTGTCTCATATTTTAATAAAGGCTGAAACTGGAAAAATTAGCATAATTGCCACTAACCTAGAAAGTGCACTAAAGGTTTCAGTTCCTGCTTCGGTTGATGTAGAGGGTATTGCAGCAGTTTCGTTAAAATTATTGCGTGAGTCTTTGGCTAATATGTCTTCACAAAGCGTTGTATTGGAGTACGACGACGATAGACTTATGCTAATTTCAGAAAAGGCAAAATCAACTTTTATGTGTTTACCTGCTTCAGATTTTCCAAGTATTCCTACCTATGAAGAAATGGGCCAATTTATAGAAACTAACGCTACCGATTTGTTAAACTCGGTAGGACAAGTTGCATTTTCGGCTGCCTCAGATGAGGCGCGGCCTGTTTACACGGGTTTAAAAATGTTTTTACGCGATGGGGATTTATTTTTGGCCTCTACAGACGGTTTTAGACTTTCGGAGAAGCGGTTTAAACTTGGTTTGCCCGCGGATCAAGCACTTGATGTAATTGTTCCAGCAAAAACCCTAATGGAAATAGCGCGTATTTTGTCTACTAGCAATGAGCCTGTTCGTATTTTTATGAATTCCGCACAAAATTTATTATTTTTGGAAAATGATGAGGTTTTTGTTGCAACAGGTGTTATTGATGGCAGTTTTCCAGATTACACAAAAATCATTCCAACTGAGACTTCACACTCGGCAGAGGTTGTTTTAAAAGATTTGCTTGAGGCTGTAAAATTGTCTAGTGTTTTTGCCAAAGAGGACAGTGACGCTTTAAAACTTGCTTTTGATCCAGAGGGTTTTTTACACGTTAAAGCTACGTCTCAAGAAACAGGTGAAAGCTTAAGTAAAGTTGACGCTATAATTGAAACAACTTTTCAAGAAGGTGACGATTCAGGCATGTTGGAAGTTGCTTTTAACCCGCGTTACCTGCTTGATATTTTTAATAACCTAAAAAGTGACAAAATAGTAATAAAGACTGCTACAAATACTTCTCCATGTTTAATTCAAGCCACCGATTCCGACTCGTATATTCACATTGTTATGCCTGTTAGGTTAAATAACTAAGCGCTACTGTTGTGTTGGCGGATTTGGTTGGGGTACTTGTGGTCCCTCAGGCGTTTCTTGTGGTTGTATTTGGGGTTGAGGCCCTCTCGCCGTTAATGTAGGTGTGTTATTTAAAGCATTTGCACCAGTCGTTGCTGCGGTTGCTTTATCTGCGAGTCTGTTTGATTCTATACTTTCTTTATCAATTTGCGCGGCAGTAGAACTATCAAATTGAGTGTAACCCGCACCCCCTTTAATGCTAACACCTCCCGAAGTGGTGGCGCCTCCTATTTGAGGTTGCCCTTCTTTTTCACGCAGTCTAAGTATTTCCTCAGGATTGGTTGTAATAAGCTTGTGTTCCTCTTCTGAGGCCTTAATTTTAATATATACGTGGTTGTGTCCGGCAAAAAATAATCCCTCTCCAAGACCAGCGGCCAACAATAAGCGCTTTTCACCTTCGGACAAGTAAAATGTTTGAGCTACTTGGTCAATTGCAGCAGGGTGCTGTTTTAACAAAACTTGAATTGACGAGTTGGTTACAATGACTTTTCCGTATTCTGAGCGCAAAAAGTCATCCACGTCTTGAGTAATTGTAGTTAGACCCAAGTAATATTTTCGGGCTCGTTTTGCAATTCCAAATATAAAACGCGCGCTATCTTCGTTTTGCAATAAATACCATGCTTCTTCAACAATCAAAACTCGTTTTTTCAAATTTTTCCTAATTGTCGTCCAAACGTAATCCAAAATCATATAAAAGGCTATTGGCCTTATTGCTTCTTCAAGGTTTTTTGTTGAGAAAACGGTCATTTTGTTGTTTAGGTCGATATTTGACTGTGAATCAAAAATACCAGCCATGGAGCCTCTAATGTACTTTTCAAGTCTATCGGCCATGCTTTTTGCTTCTGGCTCTTGTGCCGCTAACAATACTTTATATAAATCTTCCATTATTGGAGGTTCTTTGCTTCTTTGAGTATCAGGGTCAGGTGTAATGCCTTTTAGTCGGTATGTTTCTAGTAAGCAACGGTCTAACACGGCCTCTTCAGTAGGGCTAAGTTTTCCAAGCATTAAAACTAACAACGTGTGTAGCGATAGCAGCTTTTGACCAAGTTCATTAGAGCCTTCTACAGCAATTCCAGATAGATCAAAAGGATTCATTTTTTGAGGCGAATTGGCAGAAAAGCTTATATAGTTTCCGCCAACAGCGTCTGAAAGCTTTTTGTATTCTTCCTCTGGGTCAATAATTAAAACTTGCGCTCCAAATACCATTAATCGCAACGCTTCCAGCTTTACAAAGTAAGATTTACCAGCTCCAGATTTTGCAAATACAACTGTGTTAGCGTTTTCCAAAGAGAACCGATCAAAAATAACCAATGACCCGTTGTGAATATTAATTCCGTACAAAATGCCGTCCTCAGAAGTTAAGTCGGATGAGGTAAATGGAAAAGTTGTTGCAAGACTTGTTGTATCCATGTTTCGAGTTACTAATAACTTGTCTATGGCCACAGGTACCGTAGACTGAAAGGCCTCTTCCATTTGTAATGAGGCGTGTTTTGAAATTAGCAAAAGCGAGCCCAAAGTTGCCTCCAGCTTTTTGGTTGTGTTTTCTAGTTCTTCCATGCTTTCAGCAGGAATAGTTATGTAAAAAGAAAATTGATAGTATTTTTCAATACCTTTAACCAGTTGTTCTTGCAACGACTTAGCATCTTCTAGCGCCGCGGCGACAGCAGGGTCAATTAGCTTTCCTTTGTCAGTTGAAGTACGGACAGTAGCTTCAAACTCTGTAATTTTTTTGCGTAAATCATCCAAAATGGCCTTGGCTTTAATTGGGTAGTAAAACATTGAAAGTTCAATAGTGTGGTCAAAATTAATTATTGGTGACAGCCAATTAGCGCCAACAAATCTGGGGTAGCCCGATATAAAAAGTGTTCTATAGTACATGTTACCTATTTTGATAACGTCAAAATCAACTTCTAACGCTGACGGTGCAATAACGTCCCTAATGCTAACCATTCCATTGGCTAGTGTTTGCGCGGGGTTTGCATCAAAATCTACTTGCGTTTGATTTAGAACCTCTTTAGTTTGAGCTTCTTCTTTTTGTTTTTGCTTATGAAATTTTGGAATGCTAGGTAATTTAGGTCTTTTCATAATTATTCCTCAGCAAATGCCGGATTAACTACCGCCGATTTGTAATCATCTATGTTTGTTTGAATACGCTGATTGTGTTTTGAGACTGGGTTGTAAATATCAAAATACAGCTGAACCAGTTCTTGTGTGTTAAGTTGTCGTGATTGAATATTAAGCCTGTTGAATTGCTTAATTAAATGGTCCACTTTAGGCATAAGCTCTGGAAGGTATGCTTGAACAGTTCTGTCCACATCCACTTTTACACGCTTATTTTGTTTACCCAAAAGTCTAATAAGCCACCCAAATGGCTGTGACGAAATATCTCCAGTTGTCGTTGTACCTCCTGCAGGAACTATGACATAGAAGCTTTTATCCAAAACTTCGTTTTGTTTAATTATTTCTTGAATAAAGCGTCTGTACGCCTCTGCTTGTTTTTTTAAAAGCGGGTCTGTGATTTGGCGCTCGACTCTAATTACTTTTTCAATGTATTTTGTAATATCCAGTTTTTTTGACCGAATGACTACCTGCACGGGAAATGTAATAGAGTTGAGTAACATAGAAAACGAGGCAATGATAGCGTCTTGTTCAATATCGGACAACAAATTAAAGTTTACTGCTCTTGTTTGAATAACTGCCGCAATGCTTCCGTTTTGAAGAACCACAACATTGCCTTTTATGTCGACTATATCTAAATGATCTTGTGTTGTTGTTTTTATGTTTTGCATAAATATCTATAATTACTAATGCCCTGTAAAGTCAAGTGGAGGTATTGGTTTTCCCTCAGCTGTGACTTTAATTATATCGAATTTTTCTTTAGTTGACCCTGACTTGTCGACTTCAAGAATATAAACACCGTTACTTAAAGGTGTAGTTATTGCAAATTGCCCCAAAATGTTTGTTTTTAAAGCGCGAACAGGTTCGCCATTTTCTCTTTTAATGATAACAAGAATTCCTTCAAGTGTTTTGCCTTCTTTATTTTTCACTACTCCTGAAACTGCATTAGGCAGTGTGGTTATGGGTTGCATTTTTGCAAATGAAGGTACTGCTGCGTTTTTTGCTGTTTTGAGAGCTTCTTCTTGTTTTTTTCGTTCTTCTTCAGCCCGTTGTTTAGCTGCCTCTATCCGTTTTTGTTCTTCATAGGCGCGGGCTTCCGCTTCTTTTAAGGCTTGTTCCGCTTTTTCTTTTTGTTCTCGTAATGCTTTTTCTTGCGCTGCTTTAGTTTCGCTTTGCTTTTTTGCCTCTTGCTCTTTTTGTATTCTTTGTGCGGCTTCCGCTTGTTTTTTCTTTTCTAGTTCGCGTTCTTTAGCCAGTTGAAGCTCTTTGTTTTTTTGTAGCTCTTCCTCTTTTCGGCGTTGTTCCAGCGCTTTTTGTTGTTCTTGCTCAATTCTGCGCTTTTCTTCTTGGGCGAACTTTTGTGCCTCTATTTGTTGAATACGCTTTTTTTCTTGTTCCAGCGCTTGAGCTTCTTTTCGTGCTTTTTCTTCTTTAACGCGAGCTTCTTCTTGTAGGCGAGCAGTTTCTTGTTGCTTCTTACGTGCATCTTCCTTTTGCTTTTCTTCTAGTTTTTTCCTTTCTTCCTCATACTGAGCCAATGCCTCTTTTTCTTTTCGTTCGTGTTCTTTTCTATCTTTTTCGGCTTGCATTTGCATCATAAGCCTTAAGGTTTCGGCCTGTTTGCGCTCATCTTCAATACGTTGTTGTTCACGTTTTTTTAGCGCTTCTGTTTCTACGTCTTTTTGAGTGATTTTTGCTTGAAGCTCTTCAATTTGTTTTTTTAGAACTTCTTGTTCAATGCTGGCGCTTTGTAAAACTTGTTCTTGTTGCTGAAGGTTTCCAATTGCCTGTGTTTTTGCCATTTCTACTTTAAGATGCCCAATTTCATCAATAAGCCGTTGATTCTCGCTTTGCAGTTTTTGCAGGACTTCTTCCTCTTTTTGCGTTTGAGACTGTTGTATTTTTGGCTGCTGCTGTACAGGTTGTCCTTGTGGTGTTTGTTGCGTTTGTGGCTGTTTTGGTGCATTAATAGTGGCACTTGCAATTCCCGACTCTCTTCTAATTTGCTCTAAAAGCAATTGTAATTGTTGAGTTTTTTCTTCCAGCTGCTTTTGATCAACAGTTGTATCCGTTGGTGCAGTTCTCAACACTTTTTCTCCCCGTATTGGAAGAACAATGGTCCCTTGTTGATCCATTGCAAGTTGAGTAAAACGGCGTCCTGCTACTCTATCGGGAGTGACACTTGGCATAATGGGCTCATTTTTTGGCCTGTATGGTTCATCTTTTGGTGTGGTCTGTTTTTCTACCTGTTTTTGCGCTTGTGCAACTGGGGAAGGCATTTGGAATGGATCAACCTGTTTGGTTACCTCTTGCAGTGGTTCGGTGTAAGGAGTCTTTTTTGGCATAAAAGGCATTGGAGGTGTATTTGGCGCCTTAGGTTGCTTTTGGACCGGTTTTGTTGGTGCTGCCTGTGGTGTAGGTGTTTGCCCTTGATTAACAACCGGCGCAGCTGCTGATGGCTGTGTTTGTGCCACTACTGTAGTTGGTGTAGGCGTTTGTGGTGAAGTAGTGACTGTAGGTTCTTTGTATGCTGCTTGTGCTTGTTTCATTTGCAAAAGTATTTTGCTCATTCCGGTGGATTTGTTTATGTCTTTGAATTGTGCAAGCTCTGGCAGTCTTTCCGCTGGTGTTGGTGTTGGTGTTGG
>CAZCAQ010000014.1:0-15175 GCA_964496905.1 uncultured Candidatus Saccharibacteria bacterium | reverse complement strand
TGGCGTTGGGACTGGTGCTGGCCGTTGCTGTATAGGTTGCGTCTGCTGAGGTGCTGTTGGCTGTTGCGGCGCACTACTTACTTGTGGTTGTGCCGGTTTACTTTTGTGATACATGCTTTTTATATCAAAAGATATTGTCGGTTTTTCTTGGACTTGGTCTTGGCTTTTGGCCTCTTGCGGTTTTATATCTTCAGTTGGCTTTTCTGGCTGCTCTTTTGGTGCTTCCTGTGGTAGCTGTGTTTGAGGAGCATTCGTAGGCGTAGGCGTAGGTTCTTTTTGTGTTTCTTGGGTATTGTCAATAACAGCTACTCCAACCAAACCAGTAGTTGGGCTGCCATTATCTACGGCTGGAGTGACTACGCTATAATTGTATTCGCGTACTTTTCTAATATAGTCTTCTTCCTTTTGCTCATAAGTTTCTTTTGCAACTGCTGTTGTGTTGTAATTTTCTAAATAATTTTCAAGCTTGCGCCTTGTTGCGGTTGGTGCCAATGTAATGAGCTCGTTTTTAACAAAATCCAAATTTTGATATGAAAATGCCGTTGGTATGATAGGGCTTTTCCTCCATACTTTTTGAGTAGGGTTGTAAATTGCCCTAAAAAAGTTTACTACCCATTCGTCGACTCCTCTTTCTCCAAAGCGACCTCTGGCAAAAATTATTCCAGTTAGCACAAAAAATAGAATAACTGGCCACTTTACGACAAAATTAATTGTCATAAATGCCCAATATGCAAGACCAAAAAACACTAATAGGTAAATAAATTCACGCAGCGTTAAATCGCCGATTATTTTAAAATCAACGTCCATAATGTTTTGGGGAACCGCGTGCTGCTTGTTAGTTATTTGTTTTTCATCAATAGGCATGTGCTGATTGTATTATACGTGAGTTTTACTACTTTATGCGAGCAAATTGTTGGTTATAAGCGGGGAATATACAATGGTTGTACTTTTTTGTATTCAAAAATAAAGAGTTAATCAACTTTAGCCCGCAAAGTCTTCATTTTCTCTTAGGCTCGCCTAAAATTAAAGCTTCAATTTTCTTTGGAGCACTTAGAGCTGAGACCAGAAGCATTATAGATATAAAAGGTGAAACCAACAAAAGGAACAATTGTTGTAGTGCAGATTGCACAACACCTGCCATAAATGTGCCTTGATATCCCGAAATTGTTGCGCCAAAAAGTGTTGATTTAAGTGCATAGAGCTGTACAAATTCTGCAATTTCAATCATAAAAAACATAGCAGGTATTGATAGCAACCATGCAATCATTTTTTTAAACCAATTTAATATCATGGCATCGTTTCCTGGTATTGCCCCAAAAGCAAATTGTAAAGGTGCTGTTACAGTATGTACCAGCATGCGCACATAGATTACTACCATTTTTAAGTAGACCATTATTAATATAACTAACCATACAAGTGCCGTTAGAGGCCCGATGAAAGCCGCAATAGTGCCTATAGCTATAACAGATCCACTAGCAAATGCTGCAATTATACCAACTATAGACAGTGCGGATATGGCAAAAGTTTTTTCGGGGGCATTGGTGTTTTCTATTTGTAAGTCATTAGTAACACTTGTAAATATGGTATTTGCCATACTCATTGCAGCTGGGACAAATCTTATAAACAAGGCACCTAGTGCAAAGCTAAAGACTATTAACACCATTGAAATTATAACTTTTGGTAATGCTGCTTGAAGCGTAAGAACAGTTCGCGGATCCGCTTTTTTTCTTAAAATTATCATAATACCTATGACAATAAGAAAAATTGACATAAGCCCTAGCGCAATGTTTCTAAATGCCTTCCACACAGCAAGAGCTAGTTTTGCGCCATAAATATCGGCATATGAGTCTTGGGCATAAACTTTTGAGCCTACAATTGGTACGTTTTTAACTTGATCTCTTAAGTAATAAGCAAAATTTACCGGGATTACATCTCCTGTTGCTAAGGCGCGCACGGTACTTGTTACTCCAAGCACTGTGTTATTTGACGAGGCAATAGGTGCAAGGTCACATTCAGTAACAGTGCCCGCATTAACACATTCTGCTGTTTTTACAAACGCGTCGCAACTATTGTTACCAACAGTTACAAAAGTCATTGCCGTGGTTTGTGCAAGCAGGGCTCCTAAATTTGTAGATTCAATGTTTGTATCGGGTACTGCTAGTTGAGCATCTTCATACGCAGTACAGCGCACCTGTGTTGGTTCCTGCGCATGTGTGCGGCTGGCACCTGCGATTGAGCTGCAAATTAAAATTAAAGCAAATAAAGTTTTTATGTTCATAAGTAAATGAAGATCTCATGGGCAAACGCCCAAGGTTCTTCTTTCCTGCTTTTAGCTGGAAATTAACTGTTTAAACAATTCTATCAAAAATATACAATACGTACATGGTAAGCCCTTTTTATTTAGGAAGCAACCCTGCTGATGATGCTGCAGGACAATACCCTGGGAAAGCAATTTCGGGTGGTGGAAACAGATTTACAGCCCCGCCAGAGTTTATAAATCTAGCGGACGATTTTGATGTAATGTGGGATAAAGTGGTTGGTGAAGGTAAAAACGCCACAGTTGATTTGCCGCGATTGTTTATTGAGGAGCAAAAAAAAGCTTGGAAAAGTGTTTTTACCGTAAGCGGTGGTTTTGAGGGTTACGTAGAAACTGACCCGTATTTGCGAGAGCTTTCTGGAGATGATGAGCAATTCTATAAGGCTGCGGATTTTAAAATAGATCTACTTCAAGTATTTAAAGATCCTAAATCAACCCTACTAGATATTAAGAAAGCAACTATAAACGCAGAAGATATGCGTAGGGAAGGGCGTGAACGTTTAATGAAAGCCCTTGTTCTTGGAACTGGTGTTTCGCACTCAGGTTCTTGGCAAGACAATTTATTAGACGCTTCACTAAAGAGTTTTGACGAAAGGTATCAGGCCAAACAAGAGCGCGCTGGATTGATTGATAGAAATAACAGAGGGGCGGCAACTCCTTTGAGCGTAATGGATAACCCTGATGTTGTTTACCATATAGAAGAACAAGCTACTTTTAATTCTCTAAATCGTAGAGGACCTAAAAGAGTAGTTCGGACTGATAGTCGCAGTAAGTTTGGTTCAGCTGTTGTTGAATGGACGAGAAAAGAGGACGGGCTAAATAACTCTCCAGCTTTTAGAAAGTTTGTTAGCCAAGCAGGTGTATCTATTGCAGATATTCTTGAAGACTCCAACAGCGGTGGTCCTGACGTATTAATAGAAAATGTATTGGCAAGGCAAAATCTTGTAGGTACTCCTCAGTATGGTGCTGCAAAAGCTCAGCTACAAGATGCCTACGCACGTTTTGCAAAAATGCAAAAGGCTGAATCAGGAATTGGAAAGTTTTTTGGTGGCAAAAACAGCGTTTATGGTAAAGCTTCCAATGCTCTTACGTCTCTTGATGCAGCGCGTATTGTACCTGGAATCCCTGGTGTACCTGTTGATATTGGTAGCTTGGCCTCTGATCTAGAGCATACAAACGTTGCCTCAACTTTAAAAGCGTTAGCTAATCCACTTGCAGACATGGCTTTAAATGTGCGTAATGTTGAGCAAAGTTATTTGGGAACTCCGTACATTTCTGCAGCTGAGCGCGCTCGTGTTCAAAAATGGGCTGCAAAGATGAATAAGCAAATAACCGATTTGGCAAGTTCCACTGGTTCCAAACTTACTGCAGCCGATTTGGCGCGACTTAAGTCTTCAAATGATATTGCTGGACTTGCTTCCTTTGCTTCTGCATTTGAAAGTGCTGCTGCAAATACAGCCAAAAGAAGAAGTGTTGGGGGTGCTTTAAGTAAATTTAACTTTGCCCTAGGCGGTGCAAACGATTTTCAAACTGGTTTAAACACGGAACTTTCAAAAATTTTAGTAGACCATCATATAGTACCTAATCGAAATATTGCTGGATTTTCCAGTGTAGGAACAATTGTAGGGGAAACAGTCTTTGGTAGACAAATTAAAATGCACACGTTGGCTGTTCGTGATAGTTACAGGCTTAACTATGCAAGCAATATGTTTTCAAGTGTACAAGGTGGCAAAATTACATCTGGAATTTTTAAAACCAGGTTTATTAACGCTCTTCCTGATCGTACACCGCAGAAAATTGTTAAACGGTTTTTAACTGCTAACCATTACTTTGGTTTACGTGTGGATCAAACAACGCTAGAGTCTTACGAAAACTGGGTAGCGGCTGGTCGCCCTGGCAAGCAATTTTCTGGCTTTTATAAACCTGGAAACAGATTTGTTACTAGCAAAACTTTTGGAGCACTCTTTAAAAACAAATTTACTATAGATTTGGGAATTCCTGGTATTGGTAAAATTTCGGCAACAGGTGGAAGTCATTTTGATGCTGTTAGTATTTTGAACCCTTTTAGGACTAGCTTTGGGCAGGATGAATTAAAACGCTTGTTGCGTGATGGTATTTCTGCTGCCGACCCAAGGTTTGCTATGCACAATGCAATGTTGGCGGAGCTAAATGGACTTATGACCCAGTATGGCCTTACAGAAAGCCAGGCTTTTATTACTCTTTTAATGCGTACAAGCGATAACGCTAGGTTTAAAGAAATGTTTGGTCACATGCCCATTGGCAAGTTGGACGAGGTCTTTTTAAAAGTAGGCGGTTTTAGAAACTGGCTAATAGATAACAAATTTGATGTTTTTGATGCTCATGGAAATTTTGATCCAAATAAAATGGGAAATTTAGACCACTTACTTACTTGGTTTCAAAAAAGGTCAGCAAACCCTTCATACTTAGCCATTACTAGTGGCACAGTTGGTTTGGTAGAAAAGCTTACCGAACGCTTAAATTTAGTTCAGGATAGAATTTTTAATTTTGAAAAGTTTGGCTTTAAATTTGGCAGGCTGTTTTTTTGGCAACAACAAATGACTGCTCTTTTGTACAATAAGTTTTTGGCCTTAATAGATAGGCTTATTGCTAGACTTACGTCCAAAGCTGTTACAGGTTTTTTGGTCTCGGCAACCGGTGGTTTGGCGGGTTTTATTGCACCACTAATTGATAAATTCATATATTTTATTGCTGTTAATATTACTAGTAAGCTTAGTGGCGCCTTAAAAGGTATTCTTAAAGGTGACTTTGCATCGTTAGGCTACGCCCTTCAAAATGCCACTACGGCCGTAATAAAAATTGCGGCTTACACAACTTTGGTTGTTGCCCTAATTTTACTAATACCACTTGGTGTTTTAGGCTTTTTAACAAAAAACATGTCGCCAAAGGCACCTTATGCCTACAACACTGGCCAAGCTGGTCTACCAGTTGATGTAGTTGAAGGTGGCGCGATTTTACCAAATGCCTGTGCAAATAGGTGTATTTTGCAAAATGGTGGCACCTCATTTGAAATCTCATATTCAGGAAATGACACACTAGGCGATGGCGCCTATGGGCATGGGTCGAATGCTTATTGGAGAACCCTTATTGACGAATACGGCTATGATTCTCAATGTAACTTACTAGTTCCACTAATAGATATTGGTGGTGGTGCTGCTGGTCCTACGGAATCTTTAGATAGCGCAGGTGGCGATACAAACAACAATTACTGTAGTGAAAACGGAGAGTCTCCGGGCGGTACTTATAGTGATAATTATGGTAAAGCGTGGGACATTAGTTCTGCCGCTGGCAATGTGGTTTGTGCACCTGCTTTGGGGGATGTAAGTTATTGGGTTGTAGGTACTACAACCACCGATGGTATGGGGGATGGCGGTGCAATGATGGATTTGGCAGGCTTTGATTCTTCTGATAACCTTATTTACAATATGAACTTGCTGCACCTTAATCCTGATGAGGCTGAGGTTGCCGCTGCTGGTACTAGGGTAGAGCCAGGTGATGGCCTAGCCCGAGTATTTAATTGGGAAGTAGATGGTGGCCGAAATATCTCGCACCTTCACGTTGAGTTAAAAGATAGTGTAAATAACTCAGTACTGGCGCCTGAAACCCACTTGCAAGCTGAAGATAAGGGCATCTGTTTTTAACGTATGAACAAACTAAAGCAAAAACTAACCCAATTTAAACTTTTTATACAACAAACCTTTAGAGCATATCCACATGCGTATTTACTTTTTGGATTTATAGTTTTAACTTTTATAGTTTCTTTGGCAAATGACGCTTATTTTGGAGATCTTTTTAAAACTACACAATTGCAAACGCGCCCTCCAGAAATTATTAAGCCTACATATATGACAGTCCTGTCTGTTGAACCTGAATCTGGAATAAAGCAATCATTTGATACCTTTATGCAATTCACAGTTTTATTTTCTGATGCCATTGATCCGGCAAGTGTGCAAGTTACAACAGTGCCATCGCACTCAGTAGGGCACTCTGTAACTGGAAATAAAATTAGAGTTTTTCCAAGAACGCCTTGGAAATTTGAAGTAGGGTATGAAATAACAATCCAAGCTAAAGCTACAAGCGGTCTAGCTTTGGAGGAACCTTATGTGTACAACATGTATCTTGCTACACCTACGGATTCTTCGGTGTATGATGTGTTTTAGCTCTATGGATTTTTTGTCCCATCACATTTAAGATCTGCAACTGCGAAAAGTGAACAAATGCCGTTTATTAATTTATTAAATGGGTTTACTCCTTCGGTAAAACTTGAATCTAGCCCCACAATATTACCTGTAACGAATAAAATGGTGACTGCTCCAAAACACACTATTGCACCTATAATTGCACTAGTTACCGTTTGTTGTGCTCCCTGAATACCTTTAGGATCTCCCCATGCGGTTGCATATTTATACATACCAAACAAAAACATTACAACAAACACACCGCCCACCAAAAAAAAGCCAAAATTCATAACTTGAATTGCCGTACATACCATGGCTGCTACAGGTGGTGTATCGTAATATTCTGGACTTCCTCCTACATTTCCGCAAAGTGAATTAACATCTTGGGCAAGCGCGGGTTTTGGCAGTATAAAAAGCAATGAATATAAAATTAATGTGATTTGAATAATTCTTTTCATTTTTTAAAGGCCTAAATAATTTCTTATAGATTGTCCTGGAGCTGTTATTCCCAGTACGTTCAAAATTATTAAGGTGGCTGTTACGGCAGTAATGCCTCCAATTATAGCTATTATAGAATAAGTAAGTTGAGTTTTTGCTACTTGGGTGGCCTTAACATCTCCCTTTGATGTTATATATTTTATTCCAGAAACTATAAGGCTTACAACTCCCAATGACAGAACAGCAATAAAAAGCACATTCACTACCAAAACAACCCAATATTCTGGACTTTGTAGAAACTTTGTTTCTGGAGATAAAGGATCTGCTGCTGGTTTAGGTACATATATAAATGGGTTGTCTGCTGCGTATATCATAGTTTTCCTTAAGATTCAGCCCCTCGATGAGGGGCTGCTTACTAAAAGTTACTCTTATGGTTCAAGTGTTGGAATATATTCGTTTATATTACCTTCGTCTCCTCCGAGCACGTTAAATACAACGTATCGAATAGTAAACGCTGCTACAACTATGATGAAACCAATGATAGCGTTAGTGAGCGAGTCTTTAGCTGCAGTTGCTTGTTTTGTATCTCCTCTAGCTGTAATGTACTGAATACCCGCGAGGATTAAGAATACAACAACTAATGAGACACCTACAATTAGTACAACGTTTGTAATAAGTGTAAACAAAGAGTCTAAGTCGTCTACCCCCGGAATTGCTGTTGCAAGAACTTCGGTTGCAGGCACTGCTGTTTGTGCGTAAACTGGCGCTACAATTAAACTTGATAAACTTTCTAACATATTTTAGGCACCTCCTTTGGCTTTACATAACCTTAAATGCCAAATTAATTAATGTATTTATAATACTCACGGACATAGTCACCACGAGTAATCCAATTATAGCAGAAGTTAGGCATTCTTTTGCATCTCTCATTTTATCGGGCTGCCCTTGGCTGGTCATAAACTTGTATCCGCAGATTAAAAAGAACACTAGCCCAAGTACTATACCAAGTGGTATAAGTATGCCTCTGAGCGCGTCAAGGAACTCAGGGAAGGTTTTAAAGCTGCCGGTTATGCCATCTAGTATTGGATAAACAGGGCGCCCACATGCATTTTCACTATCGCGCTCGCATGTTACAGGTGCTGTAGCACTTGTAGACTTGCATATGAATCCCACACCACACGATGCACATGCTGTCTCCAAAGTACTGGCGTCGCATGTTGGCGGAGGCGGTGTATTTAAATTTTCGCATATAGCTTGAGTGTCATTTCGGCATCCATACTCTCCGTTTTTTAATGCTACGCAGATTTGTTTAACGCCATTTAAAGTGGGACATTGAGAACACGCTGATTGATCATTTAAAGGGGCAGTACAGTCATAGTTACTTCTAACATCTATATTAGCCCCGCAAGTGTTTGAAGGATCCCCGTCTTTTGTAATGCTAATGATATGTGTGCCTTCTTTGTTTACAAAAAGTGAATGTGGTAGCGTTATTACCGCCTGTCCAGAGGAGGGTGTGGTTACTGATGGTAGATCCGTACGTTGCATATTCCACAGTGAAAAGAGGTTATACTTTGTGTTAGGTGCTCCATTAAGTTTAAATCCACTATCACTTCCGCCGGAAAAAGAATAAACAGGGCTAATGACGTCGGAGGTTGCGCATGACAGGTTTTGCCCTCTAAGTTCTAAATTTCTGGTTCCGTATACGTCTGTGCCTGCCACTAAAGTAACTGTATAATTTCCCGCATCTATTGGATCTCCGCTTCCGCATAAACCCCCTATTTTGAACGATTTGGTTACATCAAGTCGCGTAGATGTGCCGTTTGTTTGCCCAAGTAGTATTTCTGTAGGCAACGTGCATGAAGGGTATTCGCCACATGCCGTTTGCTTCATTTTTAGCTGATATGTGCGCCCCGTATCTAAACCCGCAGCATTGAAAGTAATAGAATCATTACAATTGAGCCTTATTTTGCATCCTGTGGAAGTTGGGTCCGTACATTGGGAGTCTTCGCTAGTTGTGAATCTGGTGTTTAACCGTATGACCGTCGCTTGACACTGTATTGTTCCTACACCTGGAACTGGCGGGTTTGCTGTAGGAGTGCCTATGATGTTTACTATGTTTGCGCCAGGTTGAAAAAAACCTGGATCAAAAGGAATATCGTTTGTGTAGAACCCTTGAGTAGCTATGTTTTGATATGGCAAGAAGAATGTTTTGGTTTTACCATTTGCTGTATTTGTAGCAGTATATAAATAATTGGTTCGTCCTGTTACTCCTATTGTTCCACTTCCATCTTGAACATATGTTTCTGGGCGCAAGGTTGTTTGGCATTGCGTCTGTACTAGATCACCAAACGCGTTAAAAGTAATGCTTATAGAGGGGCCTACTCTTGTGTATGTAGCTCCGTTATGTTTAACAATTCCGACTTCATATGTACCCATTTTTGCAATGGTAAGATTAGGACTTGTTGCGCAGGTAAACCCTTGAATATTTGGGGAAAGTGACAAAGTAACATTACCAGTACCATCAGCATTCTGTATAAATTGAGTTACTCCTCCCCAGACCAAATTGTTATCAACTAGTTCTGTATGTGAGTCCGTACCACATGTTGCTGCAGTCGTGCATGTACGCCTAAGGTAATACCAATTGTGTGTGAGGAAGTCCTCTTTATTTAGGTTTTTTAATTGCAGATTAAACGTGTCGCCACAGTAGACAGTTGCCAAGCTTGACTGCACTTCCTCGACCGCATATATTTTCGGTGCCGCAGCGATAGCTAGTAACAATAGCGATGCAACTGTGAACGTTTTTAAATGCACTTTTCTCATTCTTTTATTCTATAACGATTACGCATAAAAAGTAATATAACTCCAAACATTATCAAGCAACCCATAAACACACCAGTCCCAATAAAGACCAACCCCTTTTGTTGCTCAATCAAATTTAGCAAGTTTCTGCTGTCCACTTTTGAAACTGCTTGTGTGGATTCGTTGGATTGCTTTTTATTACAAACACCTAAACTGTCAGCAGCACATTTATTAGAACTTTTACAAATAAATCCTTCACTACATTGTAAACAGTTACTTTCGCTTGGGGCTCCCATGTATACGCAGTCTCCTCCGTTATTGTTTGTGGAATCAGAAATAGTAAATTCAGTATATTTACACTCTCTATCTAGCTCGGGGCTACATTGAGGAGTTGCAACTGCGGTTAGTTTGTAAGTACCGTTTTTGTTTAAAAGCTCAGGTTTTACAAAGTGTTCTAGAGGACTAGCACCACTAACAAACTGGCTTATTATTGCAGTTCGAACGCCAGTTGGGTCTACGAGCGTGACGTTATATGTGCACGCTTGACTAGTGTTTAGTTCGAATTTATGAAGCTTTGAAATTTTGGCAACTTCTCTAGTCTTTAATGCGCATGTCTTACTCAAATTTGAGACCAAATTAAAACTATCAAAGGCCACCAGCTCGTTCTTGCTTGTATTAAAAAGCTTGGCATTGTATTTGCCTTCAGGTGCTTGAGTCTTTGTGATCAAACCCATCTGATTCTCACTTAAATCAGCGGATGGGGTAGATTGGTCAAACTCTTCTATACATCCAGGCGCAATATCAAACTCCTCCTGAATTAGTGCGTAATTTTTTTTTGAAATTTCGTAATCTCTTGTGACAAAATCTGCTGAGCAATTCAGGCTACCACATTCAAGCGTGATTTTATACATTTCTCCCATGATTAGGTTTGTGAGTCCAATATTAACTTTTTCTCCGCAGCTAACATTTTTTGGGTAAACCTTGATTCTTTCTTCCGCATTAGTTGCTGGTGTTAACAATAGAATAAGAGTTAGGACTGGTATTATCTTAAATAAACTCGTTTTCATTTGGTATAATCAATACATGCCCAGCCCATTACAACACAATAAGTTAGGCAGTTATGTACTAATTATAGTGGCTTCATTTGCTTTGTCATTGTTTTTGTTTCCTCATCTAACCGTACGCGCTGTTGACTGTGATGATTATTCCAAAGCAGACGATAGAATTA
Organism: uncultured Candidatus Saccharibacteria bacterium; assembly: GCA_964496905.1. Taxonomy (GTDB): domain Bacteria; phylum Patescibacteriota; class WWE3; order UBA101185; family UBA10185; genus CAZCAQ01. Next base: position 4,176 of record CAZCAQ010000014.1, on the reverse strand, counting down.
AATGTTTAGAAGAAAAAATTGAGAAAAAAGAAGATCAATACGAATCAACCAGCAAAAAACTTGATGACGTAAAAAACCAACAGGAGGCCATTTCGCAGCAAATTACCGATTTATCGTCAAAGGCTAGTGTTACTGAGGCTGAGTTAAATAATGTCCAGGCGGAAATAAACAAGCTTTCAGGTCTTTTGGCCGTATTACAGGAAAATTTAAAAGATCGTCGTACTGCGTTAAGTCACAAAATCTTGGTGCGTGATCAAGCCGTGCGCACTTTTTATCAACAGGGACAGTTAAATGCGTTTGAGGCTATTTTCCTTTCTGCAGCACCTGCTGGCTTAAACGGTTTTGAATATGCAAATCACGCTTATTCAATAGAAAAGTCCATAAACAAAGAATCTGTCAGATTAATACACAATTTAAATTCCGAAATTGGAAATTTTGAAAAAGATAAAGCTGAAGCTGAAAAAATAAAAGCAAGCGTAGAGGCGACCCAAAGACAGCTTGTAGCCCTAAAAGCGGATTTAGATGCCAAAAAGAATCAAGCTCAAAGCGAGTTTAATACTCTTGGCGCAAAAAAATCAGATTACGAAAGCACGCTTAAATCTTTGTCAGATGAGATTGAAAGTTTGTCCGAAAAACAGCAATCTATTATAAATGCAAAATCCGGAGGTGATAACGGAACCGTTGGCGACTTTGATTCTCCCGAAGTAGATGTTCCGGACGCACCGTTTAGCCCTGCTTTTGCTGCGTTTTCATACGGAGCATATACGCATTACAAAGGAATGTCTCAGTTTGGTGCAAAGGGTCGCGCCGAGGATGGGCAGGATTACGAGGAAATAATTGAGTTTTATTACGATAAAGGAGTAAAAGAAGAAGATGACGTGCCTGATGAAATTGAAGTACAAGGCTATGGAAAAATGGATTTTCAAAAATATTTGTATGGACTGGCTGAAATGCCAAGCAGTTGGCCAGACGATGCCTTAAAGGCGCAAGCTGTTGCCGCGCGGAGTTACGCTTATCGCTACCATAAAGCCGGAAAGTCCATTTGTACTAATGAGGCCTGCCAAGTGTTTTCAAAAAGCAAATCGGATAATCCACCAGATAGTTGGAAAGAGGCGGTAGACGATACCAAAAAAGAGATAATCGAAGGAGATGCTCATGGTATGTACTCTTCGACTACGGGTGGTTACATTGACAATATAGGTTGGGATAAAGATGGCAGTTGGCCTGGTGGTGCTTACGAAAAAAAAGCAAACTCCCCATGGTTTTACTGGGCATGGTACACGCAGGGGTACAAAATGACTTCGGGTTCGTGCGATCGAGATCACCCTTGGCTAAAGTCCGACGAAATGGCTGATATTTTAAATGCTATTGTAGTTTGGGACAAAGGTTCGGGGGATGAAAAATCTCATATATCTCCTGTTAGCTGTTGGGGTGGCGATCCGTATTCAATAAGTGAGATGCGTGAGAAAGCAAAAAAACATGGAACAAGTTTTTCCAAGGTGACCAGCGTTGATACAGCTATTGGTAATAATGGCAAAACCTCAAAAGTCACTTTTCAGACAGATAATGGTTCCTTTAGTGTAGATGGCGACAAATTTAAGACTGTTTTTAACTTGCGTGCGCCTGGCTACATTTCTATTAAGAGTAGGCTTTATGAAATGAAGAAAGACTAGTCCCTCAGGTGATATGACAACGTCAATCACCTTGTACTCAAGGTGATATTGCACTGCGTGCAAATCACTTAAGTTGCCAACTTAAGTGCTATAATACCAACATGTCAATGATCCTAAGTGCATTTGTAGAGAACCCTAAATCCGCCAATTTTTTTGGTGAGGACGACGGTGAAACTATTGTCCTAGTTTTACGGAGATCCCTCATTACCAACTTTCGCTGGCTTTTGCTGGGAATTTTGGGATTGTTAGGTCCTTGGTTTTTAACTTCAATTTTGGCACTTGTAGATCCTACTACTATAAATGATGTGCCTTACATAATTGCTTTTATGGGCACCGCTTTGTGGCTTTTATTTTGGTCAGCCTATTTATTTATTAATTTTTTAAACTGGTTTTATAACGTTCACATTGTTACCAATTGGCGAATTGTAGACATGGATTTTACAGGTTTTTTGCACAGAGATATAACAGAAGCTCCTTTACGCACTGTTCAAGATGTTACGCATCAAATTTCGGGGTTTATGCCGGTATTGTTTAATTTTGGTCACGTAATTATTCAAACAGCTGGAGAAAATCAGCAAATTGACTTTCACGATGTTCCAAAACCAGCAAAAGCCGCCGATATAATTTCGGACCTTGTTACCACTTTGCATAAGGAGGAAAATAAATAATGGATGGCTCTATATTTGACGCAATGGTACGTATTCTTGAGATTTTAATGGTAGTTCTAACTGGTTTTTATGCCATTTTTGCATTTGTAATTGTTAGACAGGTGCAGTTAATGAATACTACCTTTAAGACTTCATGGGGGATAATTTTTATATTCTTGGCCACGCTACATTTTTTTGCAGCTCTTGCTTTATTATTAGCTGGAATTTCTTTGGTGTTTTTCTAAATTATGAAAAAAAGTCTTGAAACAAGTGTTCAAAGCATAGTTCCAGAACGCCAAGAAAAGGCGTCAGCCTTTTCTTCTTTTATAAGCATGCAAAATGATGAGGAAACTCTTGCCTTTCAGCATGGTAACTTGTATGTTGTTTACGATTTTTCTGCAGATGGTGAAACAGATACTAGTTTAATTAATAAGTTTGTCACCGACGTTTTACACAATACCTATTACACATCGCAAAGCGCTTCACCAATTCAACCATTAGAAAAAGCAGCCCTTGAATTAAAAGAAAAACTGGCTCAATTTGCAAAAGAAAACAATCAGTCCGAGGTTGCTTTTAATATTGCTATGGCGGTGGTTTGGGGAGAAGTTTTGTACATTGTTTCTTACGGAAATACAGCGCTCTATATAATGCGTGATAGTGTTTTAAAAGAAATAGAAACTGTTTCGGAGGGTAACTTTTCAATTGCGTCCGGTCTGGTTAAAGATTTGGATGTTGTGTTTTTGAGCACAAAGCATTTTGTTGAGCAATTTACTCCCGACAAAATATTTAAAAGTGCTACGCCTATTTTGCAATCTCAACTGGAACCAAGAAGTTCAGCAGCCATTTTAAAATTTAGTGTTACTACCGAATTTTCTCAAGATGAAACCTTAGATATTATTAATCCATCAGCTCCGCTCAACATTAAAAAGGAGTCGGATAAAAAGTCGTATAAGTTTAAAAAGGGACTTTTAAAACTTCGTCCATCTCAGACATCTAAAACGAAAAAAATTGTAGGAATTGTTGTGTTTTTAATTTTAGTTTGTGTTTTTGGGGCGGCTGTTTATGCGTTGTCACAATCAAATAAAGAACAAGCAAAACAAGATCAAGTAGAAGGTTTAATTAATCGTGCTAAGCAGCTTTTATCTAAAGACGCGTTAACCGAAGAAGAAAAAAAAGAACTAAAGGAAGCAGAAAGTACAATTACAAACGAGGCTAGTGATTCAGAAGAAGTTAAGGGTGTGACTACAAAAATTGAGGAAGCATTAAATTTAAAAAAAGTAGATTCGTCTCTGTTTTACGATTTGGCATTAGTTGATAAAGGTGTTGACGCTTCGGAAATAGTTTTTGCTGACAACGGTTTGTATGTCGCCGACACCAAAAAAGGAAGTTTATACTCTTCAACTACTAATGTATCTAAATTTACTAAAGTAACCGGACCTTTTACTGGCATTGCAAATTTAGGAGTTGAATACTCAGAAGCCGATGAATCAGTAGCCGAAGAATTGGCTTACACCGACTTTTCCACGTACAGCACCTTTATTTTAGAAACCTCAAAAGAAGGAGAAACTTACAAACTTCCAAATCCGGGTTTAGTTACTCCATATTTAAATTTTATTTACGAAATAGACGGTGACAAAATTACAAAGTATACAAAAGGCAATAAGGGAGCGTTAACTTCTTCTGTATGGGTTACAGATTCTAATTTAAATAATGCCGTTTCATTTACGATTGACGGCAGTATTTATGTTTTGCTTAAAGATGGCACCATGAATAAATACACCGCTGGTGAACGCGACGCATTTATGTTTGTAGACTTTGACGTTGAACTAAAAAATCCATCGCGCGTATACTCGACT
>CAZCAQ010000013.1:19325-23946 GCA_964496905.1 uncultured Candidatus Saccharibacteria bacterium | reverse complement strand
CTACAGGGTCAAGATTTGTGGACGATGTATACGGTGTTTTATTGTCAGATGTCTCGCTCACCATCACTCCAGCCTCTCAAGCCAATAGCACTGAAAATACAGATGAAATCAGGGTGGATGGCCAAGATACTTATGTAGCAACTGCAGGTGAAGCAATAAGTGTTGGTGCAAACACTGGCTTTGTGTCATTTAACTATCGTCCTCGTCATTCCGCTGCAGATGCAGTTAAGTTTGCCGAAACCCCGAATAGTGATGCTTATTTACTTACATTGTATGGTGATGGTGATGACTACGTAAACCTGTATTGGGATAGTGCAAATACTCTACGTCTAAGTTATTCTGCTGGCGGTGAAACTGGTACAGGAACCTGGGATGCAACAGGAGAGATTGCTGCAAATACTGAGTATCTAGTATCACTCGCATATACTGGTGATGGGAATATGGTGGTTGAAGTTGGTGGAACAGATCGAATTACACTCTCTTCAATCCCATCCGCATTTGGAACAGCCCCCAATACGCTTTACTTTGGCTCCGATAGTGGTGGTGCGAACCAGGGAGATGCGACGTTTTCAAACATTGTTTTTGACAGCAATGCTCCTAGTATATCCTTAAACGTTTTTACTCCTGATCCTACCTTAGACAACACACCACTAATTACTGGAACTGCAACTGAAAGCATTGGAACTATAAGCAGCGTTGAGTTTCAAATGGATGGAACAGGTGGTGCATGGGCTTCCTGCTCTGCCACTGATTTAGCATTTAATGAAGCCTCTGAGGAATTTACTTGCACAACTAGCACCTTATCAGACGGTAGTCATACAATTTATATACGTTCAACTGATAGTAATGGTAACACTACAACAGGAGGGAGTGAAAGTACCGATACATTCACCATCGACTCAACATCCCCAACTGTACCTGGTACCCCTTCTACGACATCGCCAACTGCTGACATAACACCAACATGGACTTGGACTGCAAGTACGGATGCAACTTCTGGTCTTGCTGATCCTGCTTATACAATCCAGTGGTCTACTTTTTCTGACTTTTCTTCTGGCATAAATAGTGCTACCGTAAACACAAACAGTTTTACACATTCAACTCCATTAACTGACGATACATGGTACTTTAGAACAAAAGCTACAGATAATGCAGGGAATGAATCCAACTATTCCTCGACGGGTGAAGTGGAGATTAATACAGGTGCGCCAGAAGGTAGTATTAGTATCAATTCTGCTGCTACATATACAAACAGCCGAAATGTAACTCTTGCAGTGTCCGCATCCTCAGGTTTTTTCTTAAGTACAGATGATATTGAAATGAAGGTTTCAAACTTGGCCGATTTATCAGATGCCACGTTCGAAGACTTTTCTGCATCTAAGACTTGGACACTTACACAAGGCGATGGTACAAAAACCGTTTACGTCCAATTTAAAGATACAACAAACAACACCTCAGGTGCATATACAGATACTATAGTTTTGGATACAAACCCACCAAGTGAACTGAAGTTGAAAAAACCTGCCAGTAAAGCATATACGTCTGAGGAACGCGAAGACTTTAGCTGGTACGCTGCTACTGATAGTACATCAGGCATCTCGGAATACAAATTAACCCTTGATAATAGTGAAAGTGATATTAAGTTAACTGAAATACCAAGAGAAGAATCTTCAGCGTATGAAACCTCTAAATATATAGCTAAATATAGGAATTTCGAAGATGATGGTAGTGACAACGACTACCTTTCTATTCACACAAAATCCTCAATCACATGGGGATTGAACCAAAACAACGGTAAACTAAGAGAAGGAAAGCGTACATGGGAAGTTACTGCATATGACGCTGCAGATAACCAAGTCACTTCTTCCAGAACCCTTTTTGTTGATAGGACAGGCCCTAAGATCAAAATTGAAAAAATAAATGACACTCAATACACAGCAGAATATTTTTCAACAAATGACGCAACTCCAACACTTAAAGGGCTAATTACTGACACACTAGAAGGTGACAGCCATGCAACTAAAGTTGCCTCTGGACCAAAGAGTGTAGATATAAAGATAGAAAAGAAGAGTAGCGCTTATGGAGCGTATGATCCTCATACCCAAGCTAATATAGAACTAGATGAAACTTATTGGGAAAACACCAAAAAGCAAATAACAGATAACACTCAAAACACATCAAATAAATATTCAAAATTTGAATTTACTCCTAAGAATACACTCACAATGGGGGATTATAAAGTGACCGTGCAAAGCACTGATAATGTAGGAAATGTAGGTGATGTCATAACCTTTAATCTGCGTGTTGATTCTCAAGCTATAAAATTGCAAGAAGTAACTAAAACGCCAACATTAACCAAAGAGGATGATACATCAAAAGCTGACACCAATAACCAAGGTGCAGACAATGATGCAGACACACAACATATTACTCAGGAACCATATACCAACGTAGATGAAGCCACTAAGCCAAATCTACTTCAAAAAGCGTCAACAGCCATTTCTAATGTGTTTAAAGACTTTTATGAAGGCGGCACCATAGCAGTTGCTGGCATTATAAAAGCTACAGGAAATGGAGTACAAGCTGTAATTTCTGGCTCTGCCAATGCAGTATCTAGCGTAGCGCAAAATATGGCTAGTTTAGTTGGTTACACGTTTGAAAAAACAGGAAACTTTGTAGCTGTAATGTATAAAATAGCTGGAAACGGTTTAGCCTTTGTTGGTAATAAATATATGCATGCCGCTCAGAAAATGCCGTCAATTGGTAAACAAGTGCTAAGTAGCATTGGCAATAGCGTTAACAGTACTGGTGATTTTTTGATCAAAACTGGTGTCGGTGTGGAAAAAAATGCCTCAGATTCTTCAAAAATAGTTAAATCTACTACCATGCAGGTCAACCAATCTCTTCAAATCCAAGCAAAAGCCACTTCCAATACTATTGGACTTGCGGTAGTAAACTTTGGATATAAATTTGTGAATGAACCAACAAGGATCTATAACATTAAGGTTGTTACTCTTTCACCTAATTCCGCCAAAATTACATGGCAAACAAATCATCCGGCAAATTCAGAAGTAGATTATGGTTTGGATGAAACCTATGCTAATCAAATTCAATCTCAAGACATGGTAACAGAGCACGTGGTTATACTGACTAATTTACAAGCTGCCACCGAATATCATTTTGAAGTAATGAGCCATGGTAAAACCTATGTTTATAATGCAAATAGAAGGTTTACAACTCCAAAAGCAGATTGAATTATCGAAAACTATATAAAACCGTAAGCTGGAACACAACTAAACGGCCACTCAATTTCTAACTTTCCTACAGCCACATCACTTAGGCCTGCAATCAGTACAGTCTTTTTTTTATGAACATAAACACCTGAAGGATAAATAACGTCCTCTAGATCAGGTCTTTTTGCCTCATGTTTTGGAAAATTGCATCGCTGCGCAAGTGTTTTCATTTGTGTGCACTCACGGGTCGCAATATCCATTTCAAAACAGATTGCCTCGTACTTTCTGCCAACTTCAGTGAACCACGCGCGGTGACCAACCACACCAATTTTTCCGTTACCAAGACTTATTGCGTGGTTAACTCCTCCCCACATTTTGTCGCCAAATTGATCTTGCAGCAAAGGTGCTTTAACAATTAAACTCGCGGAAAGTACGTCTAAGCCATTTGTTGTAGTAAAACCAATTTTCCCGAGTCCAAAATTGCTTCCTTGAGGACGCGTAAAAATGCCAATGGTATCATCTTCTATAGCCACAAGCCGTATGCCTTTCATTCTGTCGGGTCCTTGCATCAACGGTTGTATTTCAAATGGGCTAGTGCCGTAATAAAAGACCGTGCTATATGTGTTTGTTATGCCATCTTCGTTCCACACAACCTCCACACCTCCAATCACATAATGTTCTTTAATTTTAGTTATAAACGGATCTTGTAGCTTTAAAGTTGGCGCTGAGCTAATTAATCGCCAGTATCCTGAACTTGTTTCTTCAAAAAATGCAGATAAAGTGTCTTTTTCAGAGTATCTAGACTCAATCCGACCCAATATATAAGTTTTCCCGTTAAAGACAAAAGGTACACTTGGGTTATAAACATCCATTTTTGCGTATTCTTTTGTTGTGCGAGTTTTTATCAACATGCAGATTTAAAGTAGTGAAAATGCTCTATATTAAGCATAGCTAACGTTGTAATGTTTGCACAGATATTAATTTTTTAGGAGGTTTATGACTCATGGTCCAATTGACTTTTTAATAGTCGGATTTAAAGGTAGCAAATTTGATGGCAGTGTTTTAAAAGCACTAGAAGATGCCGCCGACAAAGGTGTAATTAAGGTTTTAGCCCTTTCAGCAGTTGCAAAAGATCCTGAAGGTATGGTTACCAAAATGGATTTTATGGATATGGGCGATGAAGCGCTTATTCAGTTTAGTCAAAAATACTCAACAGATAACACTTTAATTGATCAAGACGATATTGATGAAGTCTCGGATTTAATGGAAAACGACACCGCAGCAGGACTTTTAATTGTTGAGCATTTGTGGGCAATTCCATTAAAAGAAGCACTACTTGCAAAGAATGCGTATTTAATTGCTGACGGCAGAATTCATCCAGATGCCGC
>CAZCAQ010000013.1:1528-19225 GCA_964496905.1 uncultured Candidatus Saccharibacteria bacterium | reverse complement strand
TATGGGTTTAGTAAGAGGAATGGCCAGAACGGCCGTAGTTGCAGGAACTGCAACAGCAGTATCAAATAAAGTATCAAAGCATCAGGCTGAAAAGTGGAGCAACGATGGCTCAATGCCAGGAAGTCAACCAGCACCAGCAGCTCCGGTTGCAGCTGCACCTGTTGATCCAACAACAGCTCAGCTTCAAGAACTCGCAAACTTAAAAGCACAAGGAATAATTACAGAAGAAGAGTTTGCAGCTAAGAAAAAACAAATATTAGGTATTTAACAGTTCACGACTTTCCCCGGCATAATCTACCGGGGAAATTTTTCGATCACATCGTATCTAAAATTATCTATTTGTTTATCACATTTAATTATAGTAAAGTGCAGAGGTGATCAAAAAACTTGGCCCTAAAGCCTTGCTTACATACATCATATTTGTCTGTCTGTTAATCCCACTACTTTTAGTACCCCAAACACAATTTCCTTTTCTGGGAATTAGCATTGTGGCCGTTATTTTGGCTTTCACTATATATGCTTTTAAGGCAAATAAGCTCCGTTTCGACTCTTTTTTGGTATTTTCACTCTCAATAATTTCTGTTTTTTTTGTAGTAAGAGCTAACCCAGTAGTTGAATTTATAAACATCATTACACTAGTGGTACTGCTTGCGCTATTAGCAATTAATAACTCAGGTCCGAGTTTTAGTGGTTTTATAAATGTATTGGCTTCTCCAATATATGTTTTTTTAAATACATTAGTTAGTGAAAACAAAATTAGTCGCATAATCCGCGGCACACGTGCTGGTTCGAGTTTTACTAAAAGCAAAGAGGTTCTTGAGTACGCAGGTGCCCTAGCAATAACACTTCTAGTACTTTTTATTATTATCCCATTATTGTCCTCAGCAAACCCGATTTTTAGTGATTTAGTTGTTAACTTCACTAAGATGTTTAAGTTTGACTTGAACATACTGTTTATTGCTAGGTTAATACTTTTTACAATAGCTTTATATTTTGTACCAAAACTAATTTCTCATGTTGAAAACGAAACTGACAAATTTAGTAGTGACTTTAGACAACCGGCAATTAAGGGAATGTTTATTCCAAAATTAATTGTTTCACTAATTTTAACAGTTTTCCTTATAACTCACTTTGAGCTTTATTTTGGCAGTCCCGAACTTTTACAAACGTTTGGCTATTCCTACTCCAAATTAACCAATGAGGTTTTTGCCCAATTAATTATTGTTTGTTTTATTGTGTATTTACTAATTTACAACGACAATTCTGCAGATAAAAAATCCAAAATACTTACTGGAATACTTATTTCTCAAGCAATATTATTGAATCTATTTGCACTAAAGAGCGATATTGATTATATAAACCAATGGGGATTTACAACAAAACGTCTATTTGGCTTGGTTGGAGTAACTTTGGTGTTTGGAGTTTTTTTAATTTATGTTTTAAAAAGCAAGTACGGCTGGAATACTTCAAGCTACATAAAATATAATATAGTGTTCCTAACAATCATTATTGTAACAATTAACTTACTCAATTTTGATCGTATTATCTATAAAAATTCGTCTAGTACCCATGCAACTAAAGTTGACCATTTGTATTTATCCACACTCTCTACAGATACAATGCATCTTTATGAGCACTTTAATTACTTACGTTTCGAATTTAAAACGGGAAATAGAGATCCTTTGATTGTTGGTGCATACGCAAATGAAGTTCAAAAAATTGAGAAATTGCAAAGTAAGTATAAAGATTTTTCTGCATGGCAATCGTTTAATTTATCCGAATACCTGGCCTATACTACTATTAAAGATGTCAATGCTACTGTTTTTTTAAGGCAGATTGATAGGTATTATCAAGACACTCTTACTAATGATATGCTCAAGCGCCCTGCACTACAGTCTTCCCCTCAAAATATACAGGTTCGTTAACTCAACAGATTTGAAATTAAATGCAGATTAGTTCATAATTTCACTAATGTTTGACATAGATACCTTATTACAAAAATACAACTTAAATCTTCATGATCTACAAACAGACTTAATGAAAACAAAATTAAAGTTTGGTGAATCTGATGGCGCTATGCAATCTCGCTTCCCCACAGGTAGAACAGAGCTTGAAACCCAATTGCAAATGTTAGAGGATAGCGTAAATGATCTTAAGGAAAAAATAGCTCACCTTTCAGGCCTTAAAAACAAAAAAACCGAGATTTCAGATAAAGTTTTATCCGAAAGCCATGTGAATTTAGAAATAAATGGCGAAGAGGGTTGGTTCTTGGTCAATGAGAAGGTGTCAGATTATGCAAATGGTGTAATTTCTGTTGAAACAGTTTTAGGAAAACACCTTGTAAATTCCCAAAAAGGCGAAAAGCATATAAAACATGAAGATGACTCGGTACTAGTTATCCATATTAAAGACATAATTGTCTTAAGAGATTAAAGTTTTACTATTAGTGAGCCCGCTGAATAATGTAGTCTGCAACACCGTTTAAAAAATCAATCCCATCTTTTGACCAGTTTGATGGCGCATTTATAAGAATTTTTTTACCTTTTTCCACAAGGTTTTTGGCAATACGTTCTGAATATTCTAGTGAACCACTGTCAACCAAAACTTGCTTTACTTCATTGTGATCTTTTTGCGTTACATTTCTATTACCTATATGCTTTAGAACAACTTCAATTTGTGCAGGAGTTCCATTTTGCAAAATGTGTTGCATCAAAAGTGTCATCTTGCCTTCTGCAAGGTCGTCCATATCCGATTTTCCAGTGTACGCAGAATCTCCAAACATTCCAATGACGTCGTCGTGAATTTGAAAAGCAATTCCTACGGGTAGAGCATACTTTGTTAGTAATTCTAGTTCTTCTGGCGATGCGTCAGCCATGATAGCCCCTGAATGAACTGGGTTTTCAAACGTGTACACTCCTGTTTTCCACTCGAGCATGTCCAATACATCTTTTTCGGGAACATTTGGAGTAAGTGAATTTAAAATGTCAGTTATTTGGCCATAACCAGTTGTTGAAAGCTTTGAATTTAAATTTTTGCAAAGCTCGATTCTTTTTTCGGCATCTATGGGTAAACCCATTAAAACCTCTTGTACCCTAAAATTCTCCAAAATTCCTGCGGTGAGTGACACAGCTCGTCCAAAGTGGTACGGATCGTTTCGCACATATTTTGAGTTTGTAAAGTATTCTTGGGCAATTTCGTGTGCAGTTGGACCACCACGGCGCGTTGCGGATTTGTCGGTCCAATCATCCAAAACTAACAAAAAGGCGTGCATCATCTCTATGGCGCGTGCTAAATCTAGCGCTGCTTGCTCATTTGTCCCACCAAGCATTTTGTAAGTAAAGTAGGCAAGGGAGCCGCGAATTCGTTTTCCACCTCTTATTGCTATTTCGTTGTAAAAGTTAATAGAATCAGCTGCGTATTGATTGTGTTGTGTTAAGGCATATTGATGCTCTTCATCAAGCTTTTGCTTAAAGTAAGGCTCAAAAATTTTTATAAAGTCTTTTGTTGTGTCTCTGGCGTAAATAGCCTCTTTAGATAGATTTGTGCCTAATTTAACTTCCATAAGATCTTCATTATACTCGGCTAACAAGCCAAAAGCTATGCTTGCCAGAAAATCTCTATATGTTAAAATTCCCCTATGGCTGGTAAAAAAAAGGGAAACCGCAATTTAATAGGGTTGGAATGCACCGTAACAGGTCGCAGATCCTATGTTACACAAAAAAATAAGGTAAATACCACTGAAAAACTTCAAATCATGAAGTACAACCCCGTATTACGCAAGCGAACTCTTCACAAAGAGGTCGCCAGGCTTCATAAGTGAATTTTTAGCCTGAGATTGCAAATTCCAAAATGGCTGATAGGGTATACAAACATCTAGAAATAGAAGAAAAGTGGCGTTCTCATTGGTATGAGGACAATATCTATGTGGCTGTGGATTTTAGTGAAAAACCAAAAAAGTACATTTTAGCCGAACTTCCTTATCCCTCAGGCAAATATCTTCACGCAGGACATATGATGAGATATACCGTTCCTGAGGTTTATTCACGCTTTTTACGAATGCAGGGCTACAATGTTATGTTTCCAATGGGTTGGGACTGTTTTGGCCTTCCCGCGGAGACGTTTGCTATAAAAACTAAAACAACTCCTCAAAAAGCTATTACACAGGCTATAAAAGACTATAAATTTGCTATGCAGCGCATGGGTTATGCAATCGACTGGTCACGTGAAATAGACACAAGCGACCCAAATTTTTACAAATGGACGCAATGGATGTTTTTAAAGCTGTACGAGCAGGGTTTGGTTGAACGTCGTCAATTGCCCGTATGGTGGTGTAAGGCTTTAGGAGTTTTAGCTGATGAAGAAGTAATAACCAAATCTGACGGTAGCAAGGTTTCTGAACGCGATAGCCACCCAGTTGAGCGCAAAATGGTAAGCCAATGGGTTTTAAAAATCACCGACTTTGCAGACCGATTAATTGCCGATTTAGACAAAACTGACTACCTAGATTATGTAAAACAAGGCCAAATAAACTGGATTGGTCGTAAAGAAGGTGCTCTGATTAAGTTTGAAAGCACTATAGGCGAAACTTTTGAGGTTTTTACTACTCGTCCCGACACTTTGTACGGCGTTACTTTTATGGCAATTTGTCCTGAACATCCTTTAATGGACAAAATACTACTATCTGCTGCTAACAAAGACGAAATCGAATCCTACAATCATAATGCAGCCAATTTATCCGATGTAGAGCGACTTTCTAAGACTAAATCTGGCGTAAAAGTTGAAGGAGTAACAATTAAGCATCCTTTAACTGGTGATGAAATACCATTATTTGTTGCAGATTACGTTTTACTAGACTACGGAACAGGCGCTGTTATGGGAGTTCCTGCACACGACACTCGAGATAATGAGTTTGCAAAAACTTTTGGGGTAAAGATTGTTGAGGTAATTCAAAAACCGGCAGATACAACCGAAGAAATTTACACGGGTGATGGCATATTGATCAATTCTGCAGAACATACTGGTAAAGTCTCCGCAGACTTTAAATCCGAAATAGTTCAAATTTTGTCCGCGCAAGGCAAAGGTGGCGCAAAAACAACGTATAAACTGCGCGATACAATTTGGTCAAGACAAAGATATTGGGGAGAACCAATTCCACTTTTATATACAGAAACAGGCACAATAGAAGAAGATTTTAGATTACCAGTTACGCTACCTGAAATTACCGAATTTGACGAGGCAAAAAATGAATTTCCAGTATTGTCCGAATTTCCAGAGTGGGTACATACAGCAAACGCAAAAGGCGAGCCCAGAACGCGTGAAACTGACGTTATGCCTACTTGGGCGGGTTCTAACTGGTACTACATTAGGTACATTGACCCCAAAAACGATAAAGAATTTGCCGATATGGAAAAAATGAAGTATTGGTTGCCCGTTGATAACTACTTTGGCGACTCAGGTCATACTACAGCACACTTAATGTACACTCGTTTTTGGCACAAGGCGTTGTTTGATCAAGGTTATATGCCTTGTGACGAGCCAATTAAATGGCGAATGAGCGGAGGAATATTGCTTGGCGAAGATCAACGCAAAATGTCCAAGTCTCGTCCTGAGTTTTCGGTGGATCCTAAAGATTTAATGGAAAATTATGGCGCTGATGCCACAAGAATGGTTTTGTGCTTTTTGGGTCCATACAGCGAAACTTATCCATGGAACCCCAATAGCATACGTGCTTGTTATAAAGTTATTGCAAACATTTATGAGCTGCAAAGCAAGGTTTCTACTTTAGAATCAAGCACCGAGTTAACTAAATCATTTCATTCAATGGTCAAAAAAGTAACTTCTATGATGGACTCGCTTAAAATGAACACTGCCGTTAGTGAAATTATGATTTTTGTAAACGAATGCAAGAAAGCGGAAAACGTTAATGAAGCAATGTGGAAAGATTTTATAAAGGTTTTAGCACCTATTGTGCCTTTTGTTGCGGAAGAATTGTGGTATGAAGCAAACGGATGGACAACATGGACCAAAGAAAATAGCGTTCATTTGCAGACCTGGCCAAAATTTGATGAAAATTTAGCACAGGGTGCTACTTTTGATTTACCTGTACAAATAAATGGCAAAACACGGGCAGTAGTTACAGTAGAAGTTGGTGAAAAACAAGAAAAAATCGAAGAATTAGTTTTTGCATCCCCAGATGTTGCTAAATACTGTACAAAAGACTCTGTTAAAAAAATTATTTATGTTGAAGGTAAGATCTTAAATCTAATTATTTAACTTTTTAAGCTTAGCTACAAAAAAGCCTTCATACAACTCGTCTGGTAACACTCTCATGCATTTCGCGATTGATTTATTGAATACTTTCTTTTCCCATTTTTGCAAAGCGGGTACAAAATTAGATCTTTTATCAAACTCCGTTATTTCTTCAACTTCGATATCTTTATAAGTTTTAAGTAGCCAATCAATAACTTCTTCATTTTCTTCAGGTGAGTACGTGCAGGTAGAATATACCAAAGTTCCATTACTACCCAGTAAGTGATACGCAGAGTTAATTAATTTCTTTTGTAGATTTCGCAGGTTTTTTACTTTTTTTTGATTCCAGTATTTTGGATTCTTTATACCAATCTCGCTAATTAATCCCTCAGCGCTGCAAGGTGCATCTAGCAAGATTTTATTAAATTTATTCTCAATTGTTCTAAATAGCCCTTGACCAGGACCTAGTAAAATATTTTCAACGTTTAGTTCATAAATTTTTATTATTTGCTTTAAATCCTGCATGCGGTGTTTTTCTGCTTCATTTACACTTAAACTTGCAAAATTTGCGCTGAGTCTACAAATATTAAAGCTTTTTCCACCTGGTGCTGCACATAAATCTAAAACTTTTTCTCTACTTTTTGGGTTTAGCGCAAGGACAGGCAATAAACTAGACAAATTTTGAATATAATAGTACCCTTGGGCAAATTCGGTTGACATAGTAAACTGTTTTTTGTTGTGCAATATCTCATAAACATCACTAAAATTCTCAACAGGCTTTAAATCGGGGCTTTTTGCAATAGAATCTAGTTTTTCTTTATCCTGCTTTAAAGTATTCAAAATTAAAACAGACGATTTTTGTTTATTTAAAAGTTCTAAAGCGTCTGACTTAGAAATACCTGTCATTGCAGTAAATTTGTCTATAAAATTAGTTTTTTCCATATGTTTTTAGATTGCCTAAGATTGACTAATGTCGATATTTAACGTATTTTAGACATTATGAACGGAACAAACAACTCAAAGCCTTGTAATTACGTTTACTTTTTTTTGTTAACGCTTTTGGCAGTTACATCTTTTGGCTTTGGTACTTATTATACTGAGGCGCGTGTTCTAAAAGAAGGAGGCGTCGTATCAAACGTACAACAACAAGCAGCCCAAAATCCTCAACAACCTACACCTACGAGGCCCGAAATTGACCCGACAAAAATCCCAGAAGTTTCTGAAACAGATAAAGTAAAAGGTAATTCTAGCGCCAAAGTTGCTTTAATTGAATATTCGGACTTGCAATGTCCTTATTGTCAAAGTTTTCATTCAACTGCTCAACAAGCCGTTGATGAGTATCCAAATGACGTAAAATGGGTTTACAGACATTTACCTTTAACAAGTATACATCCTGATGCTATGCCCCGTGCACTAGCTGCTGAATGCGTTGCAGAACAGCTGGGTAGTGAAAGTTTTTGGGCATTTATAGATGAAATATTTGCTGATTCCACAATGGCAACTGGCGCTCAAAAAGCGGCTGAGGCACTGGGTTACGATTATGCTTCAATAGACGCGTGCGTAAAAGAAGCAAAATACGAAGATTTGGTAAATGAACAAGCCGACTTAGCTATAGCAGCTAATATTACAGGTACACCAGGAGCAATTGTAATTAACACCGAAACCAAAGAAGCAGTAGTACTTCCTGGCGCAGTCCCTTACGACCAAGTTAAAGCAGCAATAGAGCAAGTGCTAAATTAAGACTATTCTTTGACACAAAGGCTTTTGTAGCTGTAAAATGTCATAATGGAAACGGACGCGGGAGTACTTTATGTTGCAGCTACACCTATAGGAAACTTTAAGGATATTACTCTAAGAGTTCTAGATGTGCTTAAAACCTCAGATTTAATAATAAGTGAAGATACCCGCGAAACACAAAAATTGCTTGATCATTACAGCATTAAGGCTAAACAGATTTCATACAGAGACCAAAATCACGACGGTGCCTTTTTGGGGATTTTAAACGACCTGTTGCAGGGTAAAACCGTAACAATTGTGTCCGATAACGGTACTCCTGCAATTTCAGATCCAGGGTTTAAGTTAATTAGAGATCTCCGCAAAAATTCATTTAACAACATATCTGTTTTGCCGGGTCCTTCTGCTCTGGTTTCAGCATTAAGTATATCGGGACTTCCAACTGATAAATTTTGTTTTTTGGGTTTTTTACCTAAAAAGCCTAATGACAAAAAAAAGGAGCTAGAAAAGGTAATAGACTTTGATGGAACACTAATTTTATACGAGTCACCACAACGGGTATTGGAGTTGCTCAATTTGATCTACAAAATTTTTGGAGAAAGATTTTGCACAATATGTGCAGAATTAACTAAAATTAACGAAAGAGTTATACAGGGAAATTTATCTTTACTAACTACGCAGTTTAATCAAAATGACGCAAAAGGAGAATTTGTTGTTTTAATTTCTAAAAAAGGCTTTTCGTATGACTGATGTGCCAGACTTAATTTTTGACGAAGAATCAAAAAAACTTAAAGAAACTACAAATATTGTCAAAGCAAAGCGCGATGATCTTGAAGCCGAAATACTAAAGCTTGGCGCTGTAAACCTAGATACGCTAAAAAAGCTTAGACAAGACGCAGAAGCAGGTTTGGATCTGATTTTTGCTTTGCAAAAGCTTCATGAGTCTAACCAGGCTTACGATTTGCCAGATAAATATGCGCAACTTGAGGAACTAACGCACTCTATTGATGAGCCCTATTTTGCTAGAATCGATTTAATCGAAGATGCCACATCACCGGACAAAATATATATAGGTAAATTTGGTGTTGTGGATAAAAACCGACCTGTTATTACAGACTGGAGGACCAAAATTGCTTCCATATATTACAAATATCGCTATCCTCAAAAAAATGTAGTTTACGAGACTATTGAAGGCACCGTTCATGCTGATCTTACTTTAAAACGCACTTTTGAACTTGATAAAGGCCAGCTTATTAAGTACTACAACAACGATATTCAGTTTGATGAGAACACTATTATTAATCAAAAAATCCAAGAACGAACTGGGGGTACACTTGAGGACATTATTGAAACAATCCAAGAAGGCCAATTAGATATTATTGAATCAGATCCTCGCCAAACCTGTATTGTTCAAGGTTGTGTTGGAAGCGGAAAAAGTACCGTTGCCATACACAAATTAGCATATATATTTTTTAACTATCCAAACTTGATTCATGCGCAAAGATCCATTTTAATAGCGAAGAATCAAATTTTAGTAAGCTATTTGTCAACACTTTTTCCAAAGCTAGGTATTTTTGATATTAATTACAAAACGATTCGAGATCTTTTAGTTCAAATTATATATAAAGAAAAACTAAAACTTACTTTTGACTTTGATAAATCTGATAATTTAGATGCTTATAAAATGGAATTTATTAACGAATTGCGTGACGAAGTAGAAATTCTTCATGCTAAATACCAAGCTTTAATAAAAAACATTTTTACTACACCTGATTTTGAAAGTTTTGGTGGTTTTGTTTATAACAAAAAGGAGGCTGTTGGTCTAAATATTAGAGAACTAGAGGATGAGTTAAACGAAGAAATAAATCTGCAACGAGAATACATTAAAAACACAAACAGTTCTATAAGAAAAGACCTTCACAAAGAAAACATTAAAACAGTAAAAAAGATTCTAACCAAACTAACAAAGCTTAAAAACGAATTGAAAGTAGATTTTACAAAAGTTCTTAAAAGTTACAAAATTGATGACGCTCATACGCTAAATTATTCCAATGCAATAATTTATACTTATTTGTACCATGAACTTTTTGGATTTGAGCATTTTTTAAAATTTGAATACTGCGTTGTTGACGAGGGTCAAGATGTTTCGCTCCTAGAGTACTTGGTTTTAGGTAAATTTGTCTTAAATGGCCGTTTTTGCATTTTGGGAGATTTAAATCAATCCTATGATCAAGCTGGTTTAACAGATTGGAAGGCAATATCGCAGGTTATTGCCGAAGCTAAAACAGCAAATGTATTTGAGCTTGGTACAAACTACAGAAGCACAAAAAACATTATCGATTTTGCTAACACCATTTTAAGGCCTTTTACAAACGAATACCTTCCTCAACCAATAGAAAGACAGGGTAAAGAGCCAACTATAATTGTGCCAGGTTCTATAAATGAACTGACTTCGCTATTAAATAAGGATTTGCTTGAAGATCTTAGTGCGTTAAACAAAAGCGTTGGAATAATAGTCTTTGATGAAAAAATGTACGAAGTTGTTGAAAAAGCCCTTCCGCAGCAAGTATTAACCAGTGATAGCTTTATAAAGTTAGATAGTCATAAACAGATCCGATATATTCCAAAAGGAATTTATCTTTCACACTTTAGTGATTGTAAAGGTCTTGAATTTAGCAAAGTTTATGTTGTTGGGCTTGACTTAACCAAAATTCATAATTTTACTCAAGCTAAAGGTGCCTTTGTTGCGGTTACACGTGCTATGAACGAACTTGTTATAATGAATTTAGCCTAAACAAAATGTCTAATACAAGTCCTGAACAAGTAAATAAGTCAAAATCAACTAAAAACTGGCTATTTACTTATGCGCCGCTAATTTTGCTTATTGTATTAACGATTTATTTTAAATTTTTCAATCTCGGTTTTTCTGACTATCAAGGAGATGAAGGAAAAGCCATGTATGACCCCGGCCACCCAAATATCTCAGGGTACCTTTTAGATCAAAGAAAAGGACCACTGCAATTTATGACTACATATTTGTACAGTTTAGCCGATGCTGACTATTCCAATTATTTTATGGCGAGGTTACCTTTTGCTTTGGCTTCGGCACTTTCTGTTTTATTTTTTTATTTAACTACTAAGCTTTTTTTTGGACGCAAAGCCGCGTTTTTTGCAACCCTGCTTTTTTTGTTAAACGGTCTTTTTATTGCTTTTGGTAGGATTGTGCAATATCAATCATATGTCATTTTGTTTAGCATTATGGCTGTTTACTTTTTTGCATTACTCAACTTTAATAAAAAATGGAATCCTGCCGGTCTTTATTATGGCGCATTTTTTTGGGCTTTGGGCTTGTTATCTCATTATGACGCAATATTTATTGCTCCAATTGCTCTTTACTTAGTTGGCGCCTGGGTTCTTGAAAATAAAAATTGGAAGTATAGTGCAAAGCACCTTGTTTTAGCGGCAATTATCCCTGCGATTATGTGTTCTGCGTTTTATGTGCCTTACGTTTTAAACATTTCTTCTTCAACCTCGAGTTATTGGCAAAGCAGAATAAGCGGCGGTGATGAAAAGATTTCCAGTAGCATTTATACATTTATTATTTATAACCAAAAAGTTGTACTCGCTGGCTATATTGTTTTTACTTTTTTGTTTACCGCATTTGCTTTGTTTAACATCTCAAACAAAAAAATTCTGGTATCGTTAGTACCTTTTATTGCTTGGATTTTAATACCTTTTGTCTTTATGGAAGTTTTTATAAATGTTCCAGGAACACATTTTTACACATATCTTATACCGTTAATAATGTTAATGGGGGCGGGGATAGCATTTGTTCTAAATATTAGGGTTTTAAGATGGCCATTCGCGGTACTAATTACGTTGTTTTTTATGTTACATATAGCTATTCAAAGTATGGTGTATATTGATAATTCTAAAGTTTATCCTTGGGAAAGTGAAAAGCTCGGTCCAATTTTATTTGAATCACCAGACAAGAATTATCATTTAAGTCTTTTTGGCTTTCCTTACAGCGCCTATTGGAAGTATTCAAGCGATTTTATATACACATTTCCTCTAGGCTCAACATATGGTACCAATGAGCGTGAAACAATTTCTGATATCTATTTGCCCGATTATGTTATAGAAAAAGATAGGCCTAGATATTACGTTTATGTCCCTCTAAAACAGAAAATACCTGGTGAGATTCCAAAAAAGATTAAAGTAAGGCTTGAAACAACAATTCCTTCCGTAACGTATAGACAATGTACTCATCAAGATTCATTGAATAAAGGCGTTACTCAATATATTAAAGAAAAGGTAATTGGTGATGTTGCTCCTTTTGGGTGCACAGGTAGGGTTTTGGTTGAAGTTTTTAATCTTAAGTGAGTCACTGAAGTACATTTGCCTCTAATATTAGTTTAAGTATCAGAATGTAGAAAATATTACAAAATAAGGTACAAATATTATCATACTTACTAGTAAAGTAGTTATTCCAATAACTAAAACAAAGCCTGCGGACAAATCTTTAATCACTTTTGCACCTTCATCATAATCTTTTATTACACTGTCTATTACGTTTTCAACTACTGTATTAATCATTTCAGCCGACAATAAAAGGCCCAAGGCCAGTACTAAAAGGCCCCACTCTGACGGATTTATACCAAAATAAAAACCTGCAAATGTCACCATTACAGCATAAAGCAACTGTAGCCTAAAATTTGCCTCATTTAATAATGCGTGAAAAATCCCATCAAAAGCGTATTTAAAGCGTTTTGCCTGTTTTTTAGGGTGATGCTCTTGGGCAATAGTTTTAATCACATTAGTAGTTTACGACTTTTAAATACGTTGATGCAAATGTATAATACAAAATGATGAAAAAGGCGATAATTATAGGAATAATATTAGTTGTAGGTGGAGGCATAATTTATATGGCTACTCAAAAAGCATCATCTAAAGCTGTAGAAGTGGAAAAAGTCTCTGTTGAACAAACTGAGGTCTCTAAAACAGTTTCTGCTTCCGGCGAAGTAAAAGCTCAAATTGAGTATGAATTAGCTTTTGAAGGTGGCGGCCGCATTAGCAACCTTTATGTAGCAAAAGGAGATAAAGTCGAAAAAGGTAAACTTTTGGCCGATGCAGTTTCAAACTCAGATTTTAACGATATTCAGTCTTTACGAGATACGCGCGATATAGCAATAAAAGATAAAGAAATATACATAGAAACTTATAGTACAAACACAAGCGCTGTTGGGGGTCAAAACGAATATGAGGCTAATTTAAGTAGACTAGATGAACTAATTAGCAAAGCCAACGCAAATTATAATTCTGCAGTTAATTCCTTAGCAAACCTTAGAATCCTGTCACCCGCAGATGCTACAGTCGTTGATGTTGTAAAGGAAGCAAACGAAGTAGCAGGCCTTGGCCAAACTGTTTTAAAAGTTGCCGATTTAACAAATTTAGTCTTTAAAGTTAGTGTTGACCAAGAAGATTTTGGTTTTGTAAAAGTTGATCAACCTGTTTTAATTACATTAGATTCGTACAAAAACACTACTTTTTCTGGAAAAATAACCAGCCTACCATTGTTTGCAAATTCAGAAGGTGATTTTGAGGTCGAAATAGCTATTGAGCCTGCAAAAGATGCTCAAATTTTACTAGGAATGACTGGTGACTCAGAGATTAAAATTGAATCCACAAATGAAAAAGTAAACGCTTTGTCGTTTGACGCCATATCAGAAGACGATAAAGGAAAATACGTCTGGATTGATCAAGATGGGGTTTTAGCAAAAAAATACGTTGAAACTGGTATAGAAGGTGACTTTTACACACAAGTGATTACAGATCTTTCTAACTCAACAGTAGTAATTCCAACAGAAGACGTAGAACTTACAGAAGGACAGGCGGTTAAGTATGCGGAAGGTAATTGAAGCCAAAAACGTATCTAAAATATATAAAATTGGCAAAGATGAAATTGCCGCTGTAAAAAACATATCTATACAAATTGAAGAAGGAGAGTTTGTTGCAATAGTAGGCAAATCGGGTTCTGGAAAATCTACTTTAATGCACATGCTTGGACTTTTAGATACCCCAACTAGCGGAGAAATATACTTAAATGATATTTTGGTCTCTTCTCTAAAAGAAAATGAGCTTGCTCGCATACGAAATAAAGAAATTGGCTTTGTTTTTCAGGCTTTTAATTTACTACCAAGAACTTCGGTACTTGATAACGTAATTCTTCCATTAAAATACAGCAAAATGCCCAGAAGTGCTTGGCATAAAAAAGCCGAAGAAATGATTAACTTAGTAGAACTAACTGAAAGAAAGAACAATAAATCAAACGAATTGTCTGGAGGTCAAAAACAGCGAGTTGCGATTGCTAGAGCCCTAGTAAACGATCCAAGTTTGATTTTTGCCGATGAACCAACTGGAAATCTTGACTCCAAGACAGGTGCTGACATAGAAGCACTTTTTCACAAACTTAATGATTTAGGTAAAACGATAGTAATTGTTACGCACGATGAAGATTTGGCTCAAATTGCAAAACGAAAAATAATAATTAAGGATGGTGAAGTCATTCAGCAATGATAATTACATCTCGTTTAACAGACGGTATAGCTACGTCACTAATTTCGTTAAAATCAAGCAAGCTTAGGTCATTTTTAACAATGTTAGGCGTGATAATTGGTGTTTTTTCTGTTGTCTCACTTGTTGCCCTTGGAAGAGGATTTCAAAATTATATAAAAGGTCAGTTTGATGCGCTAGGTTCAAATATTCTGTTTATCGCGCCGGGTAGCTCTGACATGGCGGGGGATCCTTCATTATCTTTAACACGCAATAAGTTAAGCGAGAAAAATGTTCGCACAATTGAAACATACGGAATGGAAAATGTTGCATTTATTGCCCCTTCAGTAAATTTAAATGGTACAACTGAATATAAAGGGAAAAAGTTTTTTGCAGAAATAATAGGTACAACCTATGAGGGTACAAACATTTTTAACTACACCATTGATACTGGCCGTTTTTTTACAAAAAGTGAGGAAAATGGCAATAAAAAAGTTGTAATTCTTGGTCCTAACGTAAAAAAAGAGCTTTACAATAACATTGATCCCGTTGGTAGAACAATTAAAATAAACAATGAAACCTTTCAAGTTGTAGGTGTTTTTAAAGAAAAAGGCTCAGATTATGACAACCAAATTCTAGCTCCATACACAACTTTAATGCAGACTTATAATTTAAAGCGTTTAACTTACATTGTTGCAAAAGCCAAAAGTGAAGAGCAAATGGACGTGGCTCAAAAACAGATTGAGCTGGCCTTACTGAGAGATCTTGATGAAGACGATTTTTCTGTTTTGTCGTCTGAAGATATTCTTTCTACAGTTCAACAATTATTAGGTGTAATTACTCTTGGACTTGGGGCTATAGCCGCAATCTCATTGTTAGTTGGTGGCATCGGCATTATGAACATTATGCTTGTAACTGTAACTGAACGCACTCGTGAAGTAGGTTTGCGTATGGCAATAGGTGCCACAAAATTTGATATTGCGTTTCAATTTTTATCTGAATCGGTGATTTTAAGTGTAATTGGGGGGTTTATTGGTATTTTTATGGCGTTTTTACTAACTTTAGGTTTAAAGCAGTTTATTGCGGTAGAAATCCCACCTTTAACTGTATTAATGGCTTTTATGTTTTCGCTGGTAGTTGGAGTAGTTTTTGGAACATATCCAGCATATGCGGCTAGTAAAAAGGATCCAATTGACGCATTGAGGTACGAATAACATGAGTGAAATATTACATTCAGCATTTAATTCAATAAAAGTGAACAAATTGCGAGCTTTTTTAACAATGCTCGGTGTAATTATTGGTGTATTTGCCGTAGTTTCAATGCTTTCTTTTGGAACAGGAGTTCAAGCTTATATTGCAGACCAGTTTTCAAACCTTGGCTCCAATTTAATTTTGGTAACTCCAGGACGCTTTAACATTAGAAGTGATCCAGCCAATGCTTTTTCGCGAAATAAACTTGACGACAAGCACGTTGAACTAATTGAACGCAATACAGGCAGTGAAGTGGTCGCGTTAACTCCGTCAGTTCGATCTGGCGCAAATTTACGGTTTAAGACAAATTCTTATATGGGTACTCTTGTTGGAATAAACGCTGATGGTACTTATGTTTCTGGTTATGTAGTTGAGGAAGGTCGTAATTTTACTGATCAAGAAGTTAAATCTAAAAGAAAAGTAGCCCTAATTGGTGTAGACGTTAAAAAGGAACTTTTTGGAGAAACCGACCCAATTGGTAAAAGTGTAAAAGTTGAAGACGACTCGTATCAAATTATTGGCACCATTGCAAAAAAGAATCGAACGTATGATCAAGGTTTGGCAATGCCGTACACTTCTGCAATGGATACACTTGGGATAGAAAATTTATCTAGCATCGCTGTCAAAATGAGTGAAGACGCTGATATAAGAAAATCCAAAAAAGTTATAGAACTTGCACTATTGCGGGATCTTGATGAAGATGAATTTACCGTTGTATCTCAAACGGAATTATTAGAATCGTTCCAAAGCATTTTACAAATGTTAACTGCTGGGCTTGGGTTAATTGCTGGAATTTCACTTGTTGTAGGGGGAATTGGCATAATGAATATTATGCTTGTTTCGGTTACAGAACGAACAAGAGAAATTGGTCTGCGTAAGGCAGTTGGAGCAACTCCAAAAAACATAACTTTACAGTTTTTAAGCGAAGCGGTTCTAATTAGCGTCACAGGTGGTATTGTTGGTATTTTGCTATCATATTTACTTACTTTTGCAGTCCAGTCGGTACTTAAAGCTAGTGTTCCGTTGTACGCAGTTTTAATTGCTTTCTTCTTTTCTGTAGGAGTAGGTGTGCTGTTTGGAACATATCCGGCAGTAAAGGCGGGTAAAAAAGATCCTATTCAAGCTCTAGTTTATGAGTAAGTGCTATTTTGTTGGTTCTAAAACAATTTTAACTGCGCGAGCGTCTTGATTGTCAATAAAAGTTACTTGCTCTATTTGATCTGTTACATTTTTGTTTTCTAAGTAAACTTGCCATTCGTGTTTTTGAGGGATTTCCCTTTGTAACAGCTGTTCTACCCTTAATCCGTCTAAATAGACCACTTTTTCGTAAAACATATTTTGCGTTGATCTAAGCTCTTGCATAAGGTCATCGACAGTTTTTTTATTTTCAATTTTATATGTATAAGAATTTAAAAGATTGCCTTGTTCGTCAATTATGATAAGAGTGACATCTATTTCTTTTTCGTTTCTTTCTTCAACTTCTTCCTTTTTTGGAGGTCTTTGGACTTCGACCTCTGGAGAGTTAAGAACCGACTGAATATACAAAAAGCCTAAAACTAGCAAAAAAAGATAAAAAATGGGTAAAACAAAGTCTATGCGGTTTTTGTGTTCTTGATAGAAGTTTTTAAATTTCTCCACTTAGTGAGTATATAGTATAATTGACTGGATTTCATTGATTTTACTTGAATTTTGAGTATTTTGAGCCAGTTTTTTAGCTTTACGCATTTGAACAAGTGCCTCCGTAGCTCAGCGGATTAGAGTACACGGCTTCGAACCGTGGGGTCGGGGGTTCGAATCCCTCCGGGGGCGCCAAAAAAGCAGATACCACCGAAGGTGGTGGCTGTTTTTTTGCCTCGGTGGATGAGAATGCCGGACTGAGCGAAGCGAAGGAGGCGGGGTCGAGTGCTTTTG
>CAZCAQ010000013.1:0-1428 GCA_964496905.1 uncultured Candidatus Saccharibacteria bacterium | reverse complement strand
CTGTCAAAACCCAAAACTGACAGGCCTTAACTTATAGCATATTTAGGAATCATGCTATAATTCCCCACATGACACTTTCCTTTTTGGAAAAGCAAAAACGCCTTATAAAACACAAAAACATCAAAAAATACTACCTTTTAACCTTTTTTAACAGCATGGTTTTTGGAGAATCTTCATGGATCTTTTTTTGGAGCATGTTTTTAACTTACGGTGAAATAGGAATTATTGACGCTATTGGCTTTGGAATAGGACTTTTGCTTGAAATTCCTACAGGAGCTTTAGGTGATTTAATAGGCAAAAAGCGTGCTATTTTACTGGCCTTTCTTTTTACAACCGTTGGCGTTGGTGTAATGACCGGTGCAATTGGCTTTAGTTCAATGCTTTTTGGATTTATTGGCTTTCAGGTAGGTTTTGCACTGTATTCAGGAACTTCTGAAGCGCTAGCATATGACAGTTTAGTAGAAGAAAAAGCCGAAGCCGATTTTGAAGAAATTATTGCCTTTACCAATACCTTAATGATTGTAACAGTAGTATTGGCAACCTTTATTGGAGGTTACTTTTTGTTTAGCATTCATCCAAGATTGCCCTACCTGTTTTGGGGATTTTCTCAGCTTGCAGCCTTTTTGGTCGCTCTGACGCTAAAAGAGCCAAAAGTAGAAACTGCAGCATTTTCTGTTAAAGGGTACTTGGTCCAAATCAAAATGGGAGCCGTAAAACTTTTTGGCCCAAAACTGCGCAAATATGTTTTAAGCATTTTCATTATTTTGGGCTTTTTCTTTATTTTTGACTGGGGATTCCTTAAGCCTGCAATGGCCGTAAATCTAGGTTTTGGAAGCAATACGTTGGCCGTAGTGTCACCTTTGTTGTATTTGGCATCTGCAATCGCAGTTTCGCAACTTCACCGCTTTAGAGCCTTTTTTGGCGATAATGCAGGAATGATGTTTTTAACAGTGTGTATTGGGTGCGGAATGTTGCTTGGGTCGTTTTCAATTGGTTTATGGGGAGTTATTCCTTTACTCTTAATTTCTGTTGCGGGAAACCTAGGCTCTCCTTGGCTATCAATAATTGTAAATGCTCGTGTTGAGTCAAAATACCGCGCTACAGTACTTTCTACAGTTGCCTTTATGACAAAATTGCCTTATGTGCTTTTCTCAATTTTGATAGGTGAATCAATGCAAAAGGGCGAATTAAGCCAATTTACCGCTTTAGTGTCACTTTTTGTTTTTGCCGCTGTTTTGTTGTCATTTTTTATGGGAGCCTATACAAACAAAGAAAATCCTAAAAAAGTCATAGCGTAAGGTCATTGCTCAAATCCAGCGGTTTTGCCATAATCGTATAGTTTTTAGGTGTAGGGGGCGTAGCTCAGTGGTAGAGCATTCGGCTCTTAACCGACAGGTCGTGGGTTCGAATCCCACCGCCCTCACCAAA
>CAZCAQ010000012.1:0-26824 GCA_964496905.1 uncultured Candidatus Saccharibacteria bacterium | reverse complement strand
GTATTCAGTATGTTCATTGCTTAATGTTATTTTTGAATCATCTGGAATTTTGCACGAATACACCGCAAGAACCAATCCAACATTAGTTTCTCCTACTGGAATTCGTAGGTTAGAGAGTACCATTTTAGCTGGTTTTATGTCTGTAATGGTTGAAATTCCAGTCTCTTCTGCAATTTCCCGTTTTAGCGTTTCCTCTGGTGAATTTCCCTTTTGGATTCTACCTCCTGGTATGTCCCAATAAGCATCGCCTTTAAATTCTTTAATTAATGCTTTATTTGCCTTGAGAAGCAGTATTTTGCCTTCTGTGTTTTGTATTATGGCTTTTATGCCTAGGTGAAATATGTCTTCGTTCATATCTAGATTATATCTGTTTGGAGCATAATATCTACAAATTATGACTATAGATGAATTTGTTCACTATTG
Source organism: uncultured Candidatus Saccharibacteria bacterium (assembly GCA_964496905.1). Taxonomy (GTDB): domain Bacteria; phylum Patescibacteriota; class WWE3; order UBA101185; family UBA10185; genus CAZCAQ01. The sequence continues at coordinate 26,401 of CAZCAQ010000012.1, read as the reverse complement.
AAGTATTAGGGCAGATAATGAGAAGATATATAGTAGGAAATCTGGTGGGATTTTACATAGTTGCAATTGTTTCAACTGCTTGATTTTCACGCGTACCTGCTTCGATCAAGTCGTAAAATCTGTTAAGTGATCTGTTATTAAGTTCCATTGCAAGCTCAACGGGCTTTGTATCGTCTTTTACCACCCCTATACCTAAATCACCCACATACACTTTTGGCACGCCGCTTTCTTGTTCAACTAGGAAATATGCATCGGTATTTAAATAGTAGTAATTTTCGGCTGCCAACTTACCGATTTTATCCAGTTGAAGGCCTATATTTTCTAGATCATCAGGTGTTAACCTGAATCCATCCAATTCTTCTACCCTGTTATTCATAGACCAGACTTTATACTTGCCTCCTTCACTAAGGTCGGTGATTAGTACTGCAGGTTTACTATACTCATCAGCTAAAAGTCGCACTGTCGGAGTAATTGGCAACCCAATTTTCTTTAAGTCCATAGCTTTCATTGTGTACCGATATGCATCTCCTTCATTGCTGAATTCCCTACGTACATAAGATCCTGCATACCTTAGTTTTTCCGCTTTTGTTAAATGGACATCGACATAACCTTTTTTACCCTCGGTGCCGTAGCTTATTTCGCTCAGGTTTGATAGATCGATGTCAGATTCTCTATATCCATCTACGGCGTTTATATCGAGCGGGAATCTAGTAGCTTGTACCATACATTAATATTACTACAGAAGTAAATAGAAGGTCATAAATTACTTGGTGAGGGCGGTGGGTATCGAACCCACGACACCCTGGTTAAAAGCCAGGTGCTCTACCACTGAGCTACGCCCCCGTCACCAAACGGGCTGTTTTTGGGCATTTGGCTTACCTAACGGTAAACTACGCCATTGTACAACAATTTGCTATTTCGTTCTATAATTTTGCTTAGTGACTCAAAACACTTATCTCTTAATAAATACTCAAAATAGTAAAAATACCAGTAATTGCCCCAATTGTGACTACCCAACAATGCAACACATAAAAGGTTCAACTAAGGCAATTTGCTCAAACTGTGGGCTAAAAGACGGTTGTTGTTTTTAGCATTAAATCCATCAGTTTCCATTGAAATGCCATAAAATACTGATAAAATAAGCCCATGACAACGGGAAAAGTGCTTTTATTACAATTTCGTGATGATGTTTCTACTGAGCACGAATATTCTTGTTTCAAGACTGCACTTGGTATGGACGACACCCGTCTGCATACCCTAAATGCAATTACTGATACTTTTACAGACTCTAGTCAAATACTTTCTTCGTATGACGCCTTGTTAATAGGTGGATCTGGTCAATACAATTTATCGCATCCGGTTGAGAATTTAAACAAAGGTTTAGCAAATACTCAAAATCTATTTAAATATGTTCTGGACACTGACTTTCCAACTTTTGGTGTTTGTTTTGGACATCAGCTTTTGTCTTATAAAATTGGCCACAGAGTAGAAATGAACGACGATATGGCTGAAATGGGATTGTTTAAAATTTCACTCTCTGAAAATAATTCCACAGACCCAACTCTAGTTGAAATTCCGCATACTTTTCAAGCTATTGAAGGTCATAAAAATAGTGTAATTTATAATCCACAGCTTCCCCACTATGTGGTATTAGCCCAAAGCGAAAGATGTCCGGTACAAATGTTTAAATATAAACAAAATATATATGGAGTCCAATTTCACCCTGAACTTACTCCAGATGAGGTGGCTTATAGATATACACTTTACCCAGGATATGTTGAGCAATCTGGCAAAACTTTGCAAGAATTAACCGCTGATTTACGTGAAACACCTCATGCCCTTAAGATTTTACAAAATTTTATCGCCAAATTTGTAGGGAACTAAAAAATGGCAAAGAGCTTGTGATTTATAAAAACGGCGAGTTAGGCATTTAACTTTACTTTGTCAGCACAATCGCATTTGGTAAACTCCTACCTGGACCAACTGCATAACCGCCGTTTATGTACATTGCGGAACTTCCCCCTGCGTCTAGGTTTAGAGCATCCTTCGCGCCCAGTGCTCGCATCGCATACGCAGCCTCTTCCATAGTTGCGTTGTAAATTATTGCTAAGTACAAATTACTACCGCCAACTCCAATTGCATCGCGTGAACCTTTAATTTTTTGATATGCAGTTAAAATGCCATTATCAATAGCAATCTCCCCACCTCTTAATAACGATGGGTAATTTGAAATTCCTGCGCTGACGCCCCCGCCCCCGTATTCTGAAGATCTTTTATAAAACTTTGCCGAACTTCCGCTAAAAGTCATTAGGCCAGTATCTCCCCATGTTAAAGCCTTTTTGTTGAGCCATTTGCCATCTTGTGAATCGTATAAAGCGTAGTCAAAGCTGTTGGTTTTGCTTCCGCATTCGCCGTAATCTGGAGGGCAAAAGTAGGTGTCATTCATTCCAGCATAGCCTCCGTTTTCGCGAACATAATCGGCTAAGCTTTTGGTGGGGCAGTTGTTTTTGCAATCGCTACTTGCGGCCGAAACTGTTTTAACTTTTACACTTGAAAGAGGAACTTTAATTAAGTGAACTCCATGCGAGCCTTTTTCGGTTTGAATTGTTGTGTAGCTGTATCCTTGTCCAGATGGAGCAGGTGGAGGAAGTGATGCCAAATACTTTTTATGCTCCTCATCTAGTTTTAAGTTTTCAGCAGTTATAGCTTTTTCTATGTCAGCAAAGTTTTTGGCAAAAAGTTGCTTGCTCCAGTCATCTAGGTTTTTTTCTTGATTTTCCACTTTTAGCTTTACACCAAGGTTTCGCGTTACTTTTGCGTTGTAGCTCTCAACAAGCGCTAAAATGGTAGAAATTGCCTTTGCCTCTGAACTTTCGGTTGCCTCTTGGTTTTTAAGTAATTCTTCTAATTCGGCAGTTTTTGTTTCTAAAGCCATTTTTTGCTGAATTTGAAGTTGGTCTTGATACAGCTCAATTTCGAAGTTTTTACTAAAAGCGTCGGATTTTGCTTGTTTTTGCGAAAGTTCCGCAATTTGACTTGAAAGCTGTTGAGTCCTTTTTGCGTTGGTATAAGTTAAAACGCCTAAAATTAAGCAAAAAAGTATAATTGCGGCTGCAAATGTTTTGGCAAGCGTTTTGGGCAGGGTCACGCTATTATTCTATCAAAGATTTAGTACTATAATGCATTAGTGCTCGAACTTTCCCCCGATCAAAAAAAGACATTACTAACCCTTTATGACTGGTTTAATACTGTTCAAACCAAAAGTGGTAAAAACTATATTACAGTAGGGGGCTACGCTGGAACAGGAAAAACTACCTTATTGGCCTATTTGCGTCATTTGTTGTACAAACAAAACTCAGCGACAAAAGTGGCTTTTGCTTCGTACACGGGAAAAGCGACTCAAGTTTTAAAAAGCAAGCTTACATCTACAAAACAGCTTCAAAAAGGGGATTTTATTGGCACTATTCATTCGCTTATTTATGACACTATCGAAGACGATCGCGGCGTTGTTCTTGGTTGGGAGCTAAAAGATTCAAAAGATGTAGTTTACGACTTGCTTGTCATTGATGAAGCCTCGATGGTTGATGAAAAAATCTGGCATGATCTCTTGTATTTTGGAATTCCAGTTGTTGCGGTAGGAGATCATGGGCAGTTGCCGCCAATTAGCGGTAAGTTTAATTTAATGGATGCACCTCAACTCCGGCTTGAAAAAATTCATCGTCAAGCCGAAAACAATCCTATTATAAAAGTTTCCATTTTAGCGCGTGAACAGGGCGAAATTCCTCATGAGCAGTTTAGCGAAAAAGTTGTTAAGCATAAATTTAGTGAAGCGGGTTACTTGGTTGATGAAGAATTGCAAAGCTATAGTCCCGAAACACTTTTTTTGTGTGGGTACAATAGTTCTCGCGTAAAAATTAATACTGCAATTAGAGGCAACCTCGGTTTTGAACTACCTGTGCCTTTACCCGGTGATCGTGTTATTTGCCTACGCAACAATCACAAAAAACAAATTTTTAACGGAATGTTGGGAGAACTAGTAAGTATGGAAAAACATAATGATGAAAGCTATTTAGCCGAAATTAATATGGAAACTGGTGCTGGAGAACAGCTGCATCCGTATCGAGGAGTTATTTCTGCTGAGCAATTTAACACCGAAACAACGCTAAACAATATTGCGGGTGCGGTGCGAACTCAAAAAATGGATTTGTTTGACTTTGGTTACGCCCTAACTGTACACAAGGCGCAGGGAAGTCAGGCAAAAAAGGTTGTTTTGTTTGAAGAACGCTTTAAGCAAATGGACGACGAAATGTGGCGCAGATGGCTTTATACGGCAGTAACTCGTGCAGAGCAGGAATTGGTTATTTTTGGATAGTATTGCTTTGACCTTTCACCAGACACTAACTATTAAGCAGGCACTATTTATAGCCCTTTACTTAAGTATGTGACTAGGTTTTAATTGTATAGTGAACTTAATACCCAAAGTTACTACTTTTTTGCTTTTATTATTTTTTGTTTTAATCGCACATGTTAATGCTCAATCAGTTTCTAATAGACTCTTACTAAAAAAAGCATCTATAGATATACAAACTGATTTTATGTCTAAAAATACAAATGATATAAAAGTTGTAAATACGTTTGAGTTTGATAATCCGCAGAATTCTAACACCATATCTTTTTATGCCCCATACCTTGATAAACTAACTTCAGATCAACTTTCTAAACCAATAAGAGATTCCATTCTAGTAGATGGTAAAAAGGTTACCGATTTTGAAATAGCAATGAACTTTGGCTCAAAAGAATTTAGCCTGCGGTTTGAAAAACCATTGCCTAAAAATTTTAATATATCTTTTACATCTAATGCTTTGGTCTACGATAAGCCAAATACTGCGTCTCTTTACCTAAGTGCACAGTCAACTACTTACTACTCAGATACAGATACTCAAATTAAATTACTAACTCCTTCAAGTTCTAGAGCTTATGGTAAGGCAGTAGTTTTTTACACATCACCAATACCAGAGAAAGTGGAAACTGATGCAAAAGATGAAATAAGTACCCGCACGTATGGAGCTAGATCCTTTATTGACGATCAGGGGCTATATGTTGAGCTTGGAATACAAAATGACTTCCTTTTTAACTTAAAACTTAGCCTCCCTGATGAAACTAATGACCCATCAATTAAAAGTGATGTTCGCTATGTTTATGTGACTTTACCCATGCTGCATGGTAATAATGGCCAATTTACTTACATTGAGAAAATTGAACCAAAGCCTGATTGGGTATACACAACTTCAAAGTTTAATAACGACAAAACATATATTGTTTATGAAATGGATTTAAAAGCCAAAGATATTAATGTAACAGGATTGGTTTCACTGAACCCATACAATTACTTGGAAGACGGTACTTTGAATAATGACTTAAGTAAAACGAGCCTAGCAGAATACTTGCCGGATGCAAAAACATTTTATCCATATGAACTAAAGTCGAATCTATATTACTTAAGTAATAACATGACTATTAGGGAAGAGGCTTCAAAAATGAAAGAACCCCTTTTGTATGATCGCATACTTGAAAATTACAAACATGTGGTGAACTTAATTGATTATGATACCGCAAAGCTTAGCTTGATAGAAAATGGCTATGATACTGATATTAAAAATGCAGTACAAGTGCTTAAATCAAAACAGGCAATATGCAGCGAATACTCAATTTTACTATCTGGACTACTTAGAGCTCAAGGCATTCCAACTAGAATTGTACTTGGTTTCTCAGCTGTTGAACCTGTTATAAATTATAAAGAAAACTACCATGCTTGGAACGAAGTACCAATTCAAAACTATTTGTGGGTACCTGTAGATGTTACATGGGGTGATACACAAAGGTCTTACATAGGGCATGATCTAAAGCACATAACCATGAACGCTAGCTCTGACTGGCCACAATCATGGGACATAGACCTGTTTAGGGTCACCTACAGTCCAGACGATCCCTCTAAAATAGCGTCATATAAAAAGCATTCAGATGGTTATAGCCTTGTATTTACCGAAACTGCTTTGTCTGCAGACGAAGAGAGTTACTACCATAAAAAAGATGATGAACTTGCCCTTTTAAAAGGTGATAATGTTCTTTATTTGGATGATATAACAAGCAAAGATAGAAACACATACGAAGATTATATGTTTATTCGAGTTTTAGAAAGAGTATACGTTGTCCTTGGGGTGCTGTTACTTATACTTCTAATACAATACGCAATTGCTGCCGTAGTGATTTACATTGAGCGAAAAAGACAAAAGAAACAAATTCTTGAATCAGCTAAAGAAAAAAATCATTTGTAATTCTTTTTAAAAAATAATCCAAACACTCCGGCAAACAAACCTGCTAACAAAAACCACAACACAAAATCTTGGGTTGCATCAAAGTTCAAATGTCTAAAAAGCAACATAAACAACAGATGTGAGATACCTAAGCAAAGTGCACTAATTACAAAATATGTACTAAATTTAATGTTTGTTAAACCCGATGCATAAGATACAAAATCGGAAAAAGGGTATCCAAGTGTACGGCTAATTACTAACGCGGTTTTTCCTTCATTGAGTGTAAAAGTGTCTATTTGTTCTAAAGTTGATTTGCCAAATGCGTGCAGAATAAATTTGCGGCCAAAAATTCTGCTAATAAAAAAGTTTACGACAACTGCAATCATTAAACCCGCAAATGAATATACTAAAGTTTTTTCCCAACCAAAAAGAGCCATGCTGGTTAGTACTGCTGGTGAACCTGGAATTGGTGCCAATATTTCGCTTAGTGCAATAAAACAGACTACTAAAATTGGGGCGCTGTATCCTGCTTGCTCAACAAATGCCTGTAATTGATTTTGAGAAAAAAGACTAAAAAAAAGCTGAGACAATGCTATAACTGCAAAAAAAGCCAAAAGCCATTTTAATGCGGATTTTTTGTTAGTTTGTTGGGTCACTCAAAAACTCCTTAACTATGTTTTTTGCTGAAATCAAATCCGCATAGGTCGAAATTGAAAAGTTTGGAAATTCCTCCTTGGATATACCCCTAAGCATGATTGTTACTTTATCTAAATTGTCCTCATGCACTAAACATAAAATCTGTGTAGTGTTCAATCCAATTTTAGGTTTTAACAGACCGCGCATTATTTCCATACCTACTCCGTGACTTGGGCCATCAATAATGCAAACCATATAGTCAGCAGTATCTACCATTTTTAAGTTAGCTTTTTGTTTTACTTGCATGGGGTTTTTAACTGCAGTCAAGTCAATGCCTGTATTCTTTGTAAACAAAATATTATTTTCCTGTAATGTTCTTTCAGCAACATGTTCGCTAATTACATCAAAACCCAGATCTTTCATGAACTGAACTAAATTCCAACCAAAATTTGGATCGGCGTGTTTTACTCCTTGAACTGCTGCTGAATAATAAATTTTCTTCATATGCCTTCTTATCAAATTCTAACACGTTTTTTATAGCGTTCTTGCGCAACACTTGTATTATTTACTCAAGAAAGGAGATCAAATATGACAGAAAGAAAAGATTTAGTAGATAAAATTCAAGATAAATTGGCTGTTTTAGAGATCAAAATCATGGATCTTAAGAGACACTTAACTGATGAAGCTGAAGAAGAAAAGGAAGACTACAAGGAAAAGCTAGAAGAGGCTGAAGAAGAAAAGAGTGCTTTAGAAAAGCTTTTATCAGACATGCAAGACACGGCTGATGACGCTTGGGAAGAAGTGAAAGACAAGTTCGAAAAATTGGTAGAAGATATAAAAGACTAGATTACATCGGAGCAAGGCGCTCACGCATAAAGCGTGAGTGCTTTGTTTTAGCTTGAAAAAAACATTTCGCTAAATTTAAGCCCTTTATCTAAAATGGCAATGTCAAAGTTTTCGTTAACTCCGTGCATATTGCAATCTTCATTTCCTAATGATATTAACAACGAATCAATTCCCAAATGTTCCTTAAAATCAGAAACCACAGGAATACCTCCGCCAACAGGCTTTGTTAAGGTTTCTTTTTTAAATGCTTGGGTTAGCATTCTTTTAGCTTGTTCAACTTTTGGCGAAGTGATGTCTATTTTTACTGGGTTGTATGGTTCTGAAAAAGTAAGTTCGTACTCAATGTAATCATACGTGTTTTTTTGAACAAACTTTTTAAATTGTTCAATTAGTTTATTGTAGTCTTGTGAAGCAACTGTTCTAAAATTTAGGCGCACTTCAGCTGTATTTGGAACGATGTTTGAAAAACCCTCGCCAATGTAACCAGACTTAAATCCTGTTGGTGTAATTGTTGGTAAGAGTCCAACCTGAGAATAGATGTCATAACCTTTTTGTTTAAACAATTTGCTCACACCTGCCGATTTCATAAATTCTTTATCATTTGTAAGCTTTTTATTATTTTCAGCAATTTCTTTTGGAATTTCGTCTACATCATCGTAAAAACCTTTAATTTTTACCTTGTTATCATCTGCTATAGTTTTAGTTAAAAAGTAGGCAAGTTCTTGTGCTGCGTTAGGAACAATTCCACCAAACATACCAGAATGCAAATTATTTGCTCCTGTTTTATATGATAGTTTGCAATTAAACCCGCCGCGTAGCGAAAATTCAACAACGGGAGATTGGCCAAGAATTTCCCCGTCTGAAATTAAAATGTAATCGGATTTTAATTTGTCTTTATATTGAGCAATAAATCCGCCTAATTCAGGATTCGATGTTTCTTCGTTTCCTTCTACTAAAAACTTAACGTTGTATTTAAGCCCACCGCTTTTTACTAAATCTAAAACTGTTGCGATGTGAACTAAAACTTGGCCTTTGTTATCAACAATTCCTCGTGCATATAATCGCCCATTCCTTTCTAGGACAGTAAATGGATCAGGATCCCAACCATCTGCTTTTTCTGCGGGTTGCACGTCGTAATGACCATAAACCAAAATTGTTTGTAATATTGGATCTTTTACAAAATTTGCAAAAACAACTGGATTTGCTTGTTTTCCTTCCCAAAGCTCTACAGAAAAACCGTAGGTTAAAAATAAGTTTTGTAACCACTGTGCTGTTTTTTGAATTTCAGGCAAAAATGCCGAATCTGTTGAAATACTTTTAAAGCCTATAAAATCTTTAAGTAGTGCGGAGTAGGTTGGTGTCATGTGTTAGTTATATAATAGTAATCCTTTAGATACAATTATTAAAACACTTTGAAATTTGCAAAATACAAGTGTATGTTTCACAATTCAATTATGGACATAACCTATCCCGCTTTGGAAACGCAAGTCGCGGAAGATTTGTACAATATTTATGAAGAGGTAAAGGAACCATTTGTAAGGTTTGATACAGCTTTAAATGTTCTTTTGGATAAGGCCAATGAGATTGCAAAAAAAGAGGGTCCTGAGTTTTTTCGAGATCCGTTAAACACACAGGATGCTGTTTATAGACAGCAGATGTCGGACAAACTAGCGGGCTACGAGGATCCAGAAGATTTAGAAATACTACTTGAAGGCCAAAGTACGCAGTTACCATCATTTGAACAAATGACAGAATTGCTCAAAACGTTAAACTCACATTTGCATGTTTCTGCACTGCTAGTTGCTGACCTAATACAGATTCAAAATATTGCTTTTAAACGCTTAAAGGAAAGTTTGGAAGAAGGTAATGAAGGCGCGACTTATAAGTTAGGGAATGGTGTCGAAGATGCGCGTTTACTTAAGGAAATGATTACAGAGGAAAACCTAAGAAATACAAGAAATGCATTTGACGCTGCAAGTAGGGAACTCTTTGGTGCAATTGAAGTTTCTCAAGATCGACTAATGTATTTACACTAAACATGTACTCTTTCATGTCCTAATATACTTGTCGTAGTTGGCTTTACGAGTGGAACTTTAAACCAAAAAGTTGTTCCCTTATTATTCTCGCTTTTAAACCCAACATCTCCTTTGCATGCTTCCACGATTATTTTAACAAAATAAAGTCCAAGTCCATTTCCATCTGTAGCTTTTTGCGCTGCATTGCCCGCACGAAAAAATCTTGTAAATATTTTATCTTGATCTTCTTCAGGTATTCCTTCTCCAAAATCGGTAATTTGGGTTACTAAGTATCCGTTTTCAATTTTAGTTTCAATTTGAATATCACTTTTATCGGGGGAATACTTTACAGCATTCGAAATTATATTTAGGTAAACTTGGCGAATTAGTTTTGGATCAATATTCACCATATCTATGCTGTCGTCTATTTGTAAATTTACTTTTTGCTTTTTTGCATTAATTTGTTCGGAAACCAAATAAATGACGTCGTTAATAAGTTTCTTTAAATTTGTTGGAACTGGCTGTGGCTGCATTTTTCCAGCCTCGAGTTTTGAAATGTCTAAAAAAGTGTTTACAATTTCGATTAAAATTTCGTTGGCCTCGTGTATGTTGTTTGCCATTATTGATTGATCGCTAGTGAGTTTTCCAAGTTCTCCAGAAGTTAGCATCTCAGAGCTCCATTTTATGGTGGTGAGAGGAGTGCGAAGTTGGTGAGAAGCCAGAGATAGAAATTCGGACTTCATTTGTAATACTTCTGTTTCAGTAAGCTTTTGATCGGGTAGGGCAGTATTATTTTGCATATTTTCTCTCTTATTTGGAAGCTAACACTTGTTCGATTTTTTCTATAATTTCGGTCGTTGCTGCGTCAGTTTTTATTACGTAATCCAACACACCACGTTCAATTACACGCTTAATATCGTCCTCTTGCCCTAGATTAGTTAGAACTATTACCTTTATGTCACGAAGTAGCGGGTCTGCTTTAAGTTTGGTTAACATTACATAGCCATCCATAACGGGCATAATTAGATCAAGCAAAATTAAATCTGGTCCAAAAGAGCGTGCTTTTTCAAGACCTTCTTCTCCGTTGTAAGCTGTTTCTACCGTGTAACCAGCATTTTTAAGTTTCATTTCGTAAATGCTTGAAAGCATTTTATCGTCTTCTACAGCTAATATTTTGGCTTTAGGCTGGGTTTGGTTTTCTGCCATGTTTTTATTGTAGTTGAGTTAAATGCGTTTAACAATTGGGGGAAAATGGTTAAAAAAGGATATAGGGAGTGCACGCAAGTAGTATATGAAAAGTATATTAGCCAATGCTATATAAAATTCTACTTACTCGCATGCACTCCCTTATTTGATGCTTAAGGACGGCAGGTGGGCTAGTGTTAGTGGTTTGATCTAGTGGATAGATCCCGCTTAATTATTTATTGACAACCACTTACACTTGTTTTCTGCGTGGAGCAGAGGTTTCGCCCACCATTTTATGCCGTCCAAAAACGCGTGAGAGTAGTATAGCAAAATCTCTGCCCCTGTCAACTATAGGTCAACAATATCGACAAACAATGTTGTAGCGGCCAATGTAGCAAATGATATAGTTACTTTAATGCAGTATTATACATACCTTGTTGAATGCGCTGATGGAACTATGTATTGCGGCTGTACGAATGACCTAACAAAGAGGGTTGGTGACCACAATAGTTCAAAAAAAGGTGCCAAGTACACAAAAGGCAGGCGCCCCGTTAAATTAGTTTACTCTCAACAGTTTGATTCAAAAGCACAGGCGTTATTGAGAGAAAGAGAAATAAAAAAGCTCACTAGAGTTCAAAAGCTAGTATTAATAACAAAAGCCAGAGTTTAATATGCACTTCTTCAACAATCACATATCGTTTTAAGTTCCTTTGCTTTAAAATACACCTATGACCAAAGCAGAATTAATCCAACAAGGTAACGAACTTTTTGAAAAAATTGATCGCCGCGATACACATTTATCAAACTATTATGCTTTACAAGATTTTGATGAAACCATTCTGTTAGTACAAGAACTAAAGGATTTGGGCAATAAAATCGAAACCATTCAAAATCCGACTACATTAGAAGATGTGTACATTAATGAATTAAAGAGACTGTGTGTTAAAGGTGCTGATATATTGAATGGTGAAGTTTCTCCTCATATTTCTACGCCTCAAGAAGTAATCGATAGGTTTTCGGTTACTGCCACGGATTTGGATATAATTAAAGATTGGCTCTTACAAAACAGAGAACGAATTATAAGTGCTAACAAATTTCTGTATCAAAAATATGCTCCTACTAAAAAAACAGATGTTGAGTTAGGTGACCCGATTTCAAAAGACAGGGCGGAGAAATTATTATTAGAAAAAATGGAGAATCTTAAAACGGTGTTACTTGGACACCCTACATTAAGCTCTCATTTTAAAGACATATTTGATACTTATCATATAACTGTGTCTTCTACAGATCATAGATCTTTTGCAAATAGAGTTTCTCGCATAACATGTTTAAGTACCGAAAAATTTTTGTATATGACCAAAGCAGGAATGGGTTTTGAACCACATATTCTCATTTCAACTTTTGGTCACGAGGTGTTGGGACATTGTGCAAATTTTTATAAATCTGACAATAGTGATTTGCCTTTTTTTATAAAATGGGGGTTTTTTTCATTAACTTCGGCTAGTAGAGAGGCCGTTTCACATTATTTTGAACAAAAGATTTTTAGTTACGTAAAGCAAAGTACTAAACTTGATGAATTGTTTGATGGTGAATTCAATTTTAGTGACATTGAGGAATTGCAGAATGCCATAACGCTAATACATAAATATCAAACTAGACTTTATAGCCTTGCTGTTTGGGTATTGGCACATTCGTCAATGAATAAAGCAGAAGAGCAAATTGAAGAAATTGCCAAATATTCTATTGAGAAAAAGTGGCCTTCAAATATAGTAAACAGAAGACGTAACGACTGGAATAGAGCTACAGGACTATTGTTGCCAAACGTAGTTTCGGAACTTAGATATGCCGTTGACGTTTTATCAGATGATATTATTGCAAGTGCCGAAAATTTAGAAGAATTTGAAATGAAAATTTTGCAAGGCATGTGGACCCCAGAGGGTATGCGAGAGTTTTTAAGCTTGCGGAGTAGTTGACGCTAAGACGAATACTATGCGTATAATTTAAATATGATAAAAACACTCACAAAATCAGCAGTATTGCCTATCTTAACCATTGCTCTAACTTTTAAGGCCTATGCAGCCAATTGTACTTTAAACGGTGAAGTAGTTCCGTGTGATTACTTGTGGGATACCATGGGTCCACTCATTATTTTCATGTTGGCAATGGCTCTGGTTATGTCAGCTTTTTGGTTGTGGATGTTAATTGACTGTATTAAACGCGATTTTAAAGACAAAGCCATTTGGATACTTATTTTATTGTTGATTCAGTTTTTAGGTGCCTTAATTTACTTTTTTGTAGTAAAGCGTAAAAGTGCATCTCAACAAAGCGCACCTAGTACTGTTGAGCAACCACAACCTTAGTTTTTTTACATTGTTAACTAAACAAGAAGCACAAAACTATAGTGAGCAACTACATCCCGCATTTGCGGGATATTTGCATGATGGCATTGTTTCAGAACGTGATAGTGTTGCTGTGATTATGCATTTGATTCAAAAGGGATATGTAACAGCTGTTTGGGAAGATAACAGCATGACTAAAAATATTAAGTCCATAATGCGTTCAAATAAGTTACCAGCACTTGAGTTTGATCAACTGCTTATGAATGTGATTTTTAGCAGAAAGTCTGAGGTTAAGGCAAGAGACATAAAAAACCTAATTAAAGACAATGTAATTTCAAAGACTATACTTTTAAACTTAAGTGCCATTGAAACCTTTCCTATTATAAATAATGAAGTGCAGTTTGATCATGGTGATGATGTAATGATTCCGTTTTTGCACAACAATCGAATTGTCGATACCTTACATGAAACGCGTGCTTTTGATATTGACTTAAAGTTTATGCTTTTTTTGCTTACTTTAGTTTCGGTGCTTTTTCTTGTAATAACCAATGACTATATTGATATTCCTCAAGCTATCATGGGTGTTAGGCCGATTGAAGTAGATGCTATAACTATTGCATTTCTGTCGAGCATATTTGCATTCTCTATGCTTTATATAAGCTTTAGGACCGCCAAAAAAGAAGTTAATTATAGGTTTGTAAACGAAATTGTGCCCATTGCTCAAAAAAAGTATGCTGAGTTGTATGACTTTTTAGCGTCTTATCCATTGGAAAATCATAATATTGTAAATGAGTTTTTAGGTTATTCGATAGCTTTTGGTATTGATGGTTCGTGGCTTGAAGATTTTGGATTGCAAAGGGAGCCTAAGATTGATGGTTCGCCGATGATTGATGCACAACAAAAAACGACCTAGTTATAGGTCGTTGCTTGTCTTAAGTCAGTAAAATAGTTGCTGTCTTAAGAATGCATTTAATCTTCATTTTTACGCTGAAGAACCTTTTGGGATATACCCTCCAGGCGGTTTACGTTTGCATAAGTTTAGGGTGTCGTGACAAGAGTGAAGAGCTTTAAGAACTCGTCGAACGCTTCTTGACCCATGTCGCATACTGCTTCGGCTTCCAGTACAACATCTCTGCTGTTATTCACTTCCCAGGACACTTGTCCAGGAAGTTCAATTATGCTGTCAGGCCCGTCTCCGCAGTAAAATTGCCCAGCATCCCTGTCACCGTAAATCCCGTTTACGGAAGTGCCATCATCTATGACTATGTACTTAACCTCTGTTGCGCTTTGATATCCTATAGAGGCTGATGCCATCCCGTCCGATTCACTACATCCAATCACAAGGAAGGCCAAAATAGCCAACAGCGCTAAACCCACTATCATTCTTCTTTTCATGACTAACTCCTTTTTGCATGATCGTGTAAAGCTTGTGCACTATTATCTCACAGGTGATCGCGACCTTCAAGTACTATGGGATAGAGATAACGCGTCGTAACAGTGGTAACAAAATCAGGACAGTTACATCACTTTCTTCAGTAAATAACCTGATTTTGGTGCCTACATATACTCTTATTACGAACACTAGGTTAGCTGATTTCGTGGGGTTTGCTAAAGATTTGATGATAACCCTATTTCCTACAAAATATAGTCTTAATTATGCTCAGAATTGATGAAGAGAACTGTATTGATGCCATACATCATTATAAAGTAAGTATAGTGACTTGTTCCCAAAGTATGCCTACCTCGTTTATACTATAGTTAATGCCATTGAATTCTTATCAAAACACTTCTATTCCTTCTGTTGTTACATATATAACTCCTACTTTTGACACTCAAATATTAAGTTCTGCTAAAAGTAAAGAAGACCTAAATAGACACATCCTGGTTCAAACACAAGGAGAACCTGTAATTCTGTCTGAAGACATGGATATCGCTTCATTGATGTACATAACAAATGTAATCTACACCAGTTCACCAGAATTAGTCTTTGTTACAAAAGAAGGTTTAAAGATCCAAATTTTCGATTTTACTTCGGAACCAGTAATAAGATCGGCGGATATAAGTACAGCATTTGCGCTCTTGAATAAAGAAGCTGTTATTGCAGGGTCTACTGCGAGCCTTCATATAGATATAAAAGCGCTCTGGGAAAAACAGATCGCAAGTAATCCTGAGCAAAGGCTATACAACTGTGTTCAAGATATATTAAAACAACTGAAAACTGCCACAAAAACAACTTTGGTAGGAAAAGAACCCGCTGTCCTGTTTTTACTTGCCCAGCACTATCTATCAGGTAAAACTAAAGAACTTTGGTATCAAGAAGATGCAAATTCCAAGCCAGTGAGGATTTATTAATATGGCTACACCATATCAAAGAAGAGACGAAGGTCTTTACCACGAGGCAAAAACCACTGATGAAGCACTAAAAGGTTTAGACTACCCTGTTGTACAAGAGAAAGAAAAAATAATGGAAATGGCGCGAGAGCATCCTAACTTTGTTCTTGTTGGTGAAACTGGCTCGGGGAAAACCACATGTTTACCAATTATGCTCTTAGAAATGAAAGCAGAGCTAGGACTAGAAGGAAAGATTGCTGTTACCCAACCTAGGCGTGTGGCAGCAAGAAGCGTTGGAAATAGAGTGTCCGACTTAATGGGCTGTGAAGTTGGTCAAGAGGTTGGCTATCAAGTGCGTTTTGAAGATCAAACCTCAGAAGGTACGGAAATAAACTTCATGACTGACGGTATCCTACTTAGAAAAATGCAGTTTGATCCCCTACTAAAAGAATATTCAATAGTTATGGTTGATGAAGCTCATGAAAGAAGCCTAAATATTGATCTGTGTTTAGGTTTATTAAAAGATGCCAACAATAAAAGAGCTGAAGTCGGCGTGGAACCTATAAGGATCGCTGTAACATCAGCTACGATTGAAAGAGAAACATTTGCAAAGTATTTTGGAAATGGGGAAAGTGGTAATTCAATAGAGGTACCTGGAAAAATGTATCCTGTTCAGGTTTCCTATGAGACTCAAAATCCCTGGGATTTTATGCAAGCAGGAGCAGAAAAAGTTAAACAGATTGTTGAAAGTGGCGACCCTGGAGACATCCTCGTGTTTATGCCTGGAAAGGAAGAGATCGATAAAACTATCGAGGGCATAGAAAAATTGATAGATCCTGCAGGGGTTGAAATTATAAGGCTTCATGCCGACATGTCACCGGAAGACCAAGATAGAATATTTCACCCGAATGGTAGACGCAAAATTATCGTATCTACAAATATAGCAGAAACCTCTGTAACAGTACCAAGTGTAAGACATGTTGTTGATTCAGGACTTATTAAACAAATTGAATTCGATTCAGAAACTGGTATTGAACAGCTTGTTCTTCGTCTCCATGCCATTAGCGGTCTCGAACAGAGAAAAGGGCGTGCAGGAAGAGTGGCACCTGGAAAATGCTACCGATTGTTTACTGAAGACAGTATGCGAGAACGCTTACAATATCAAACACCTGAGATTCAAAGATCGGAGCTAGCTCATGTGGTTTTGACTATGAAAAAAATTGGAATTGAGGATGTAGAAGGGTTTGACTTTATCGACCCGCCCGAAGCATCTGCTGTGCGACAAGCAATACAAACTCTTAAAACATTAGGAGCTTTAGATGAAAAAGGAAACTTGACGGAAACTGGAGATTTAATGGCAGAGCTAGGTTTGGAGCCTAAACTTGGAAGAATGGTCATTGAAGCGCAAAGACATAATTGCGTTGAGGATATTTGTACAGTGGCTGCTTTCTTTGGTGGAAAACGAGTATTTAACAGACCGAAAGATAGAGAATATGAGGCAGATGCCCAACAAGCAAAATTCAAGGATGGTACTTCCGATTTTCAAAGCATACTTAATGTTTGGGATGCTTATTCCCAAAATCGGTTCAGTGATCAATGGGCACGCGAAAACTTCTTAAATGGACGCGTTTTAGACGAGGCCAGAAAAGTAAGATATGAGCTACTTCGTGTATTAAGACGGAATGGAATAATTGTTAATGGTAATGGAAATGGTGGTGAACATGAACACGACAGAGAGGCAATAGGTAAAGCAGTAACTGCAGGGTTGGTAGGTAGCTTGATGGAATACAGCGGCTATCATAGATTCAGGAAGATCGACGGCACCCAAGATGATATTTATATACACCCTTCTTCATCTACTTTTTCGAGAGCTGATTCTTTGGGACTATTAGTCTCAGCAGATATTATGGCAAATCCTAAAGGAAAAATTTATGCAAGCAACTGTCAAATGGTAAAACCTGAATGGATATCTGAAGTTGCTCCACAACTTGTTAAACCAGACTCGCCCTATGGAGCACGATACGATGCTGAAACTGACACTGTAGTGAAAGACGTAACGCTAAGACTTAAAGGTAGTTATAGGGATACTGTTGTTGGCAAAAGACAAGAAACTGTTGAAGGTGCTGAAGCAGTTAAGGTATTCGCTGGAGCTCTAGCCCGTGGAGAAGTATCCTTGCCAGATACAGTAAAAGCTACTTTAGAAAAAAATAAACAGGAAATTGCTAGGTTAAATGATCTTTGGCGTAGAGCCGGCGGTCATTTTGAGGAGTAATTATGGAAAGAGAATTTTCTAATGAAGATTTAATACAATTTTATACAGAGCAATTACAAACTACTGGGGTTTCGTCTGCAGCAGATTTAACAAAAGCAGTAGAAGGTGGAACTGCTGATATTACCCTGGATATTTCGAAAAAAGTATCACCAGAAAAACAGCAAGAAATTTTGAAAAATAATCCTGATTCAGTAACCATTGGAGAGAAAACATACGGAGTAACGTATGCATATGATTCTTACTATAGAAAACATACAGCAAGTATTACGGTACCTGCCGAGGAAATTTTTGTAGTCGAGGAAGTTCCAGTACTTCTTTCAGGAAGGACACTAACTGTTAAGGTGACTGATGCAGCTTATGAGAGGTTTTCGGGTGAGGATTTGGAGGAGTTGAAGAAGAAGGCAGAGGAACATTTATTAGCAAAACAGTGGGAAACATTTAGGTATTCAGCCGATGCACCGAAAGAACAAAAGCTTAAAGACTTTGATCCTGTAACAGGTACAGTGCCAGAATTACCGGAACCCGTAACGTTTGGCACAAATCCAAGAACGCATGAACCCGCAATGGTTCACGCTGCTTTAACCTACAGTAGACCTTATTGGTCAAGTGACACTGCTTATTCTGTTACATATTATAAAACACAAGCTGAGGCACAAAAGGCACAAGAACAAGCTCTGGCACAAATTGAAACTGCAAAGGAAGAGAAGCGAAAAGAAGATGAAAGACAGCAATTACTTGCACCGGCTAAAACAGCTTTTGCTGAGGTTGAAGGTATGTACGCACAAATAGAGTCTGATTATGTTTCTTTTGGGTTAACCTGGAGTGATCGCTCAGAACTAAACAACCTTATCTACAATTTACGCTATGAAATCGAAAGAGATCCCAAAGGAGTATTGGATAAAATTGCCGAAATAAGAACTCGTATGGCTTCAGCGTTTGAAATCAAGGAAAAGAAAGAAGGTGTAGCTAAAAAGGTTGAGGAACTAACAGCAGAAAAATACACTACATGTCCACTTTGTGGCGGAGACTTATCGGATGATTCATGTAGAAGTGGTAATCATGATGTTGAAACGATTCAATTTGAAACTGATGAGTACGGTCGTGAAACGGGTCCTGTTTTGCTATCCCAGATAAAAGTTGTGACTGAAACAGAGGGAGATAAGATAGTTGCTCGTTTAATGTGCAGTGCCGGAACCGGTAGAAGATATTATAAGGGCGATGTCTACTTAGAAAGAGGATATGACTTGGGTTATGGTGAAAAGTGGGAAGGACAGATTGGTGATGTTATTTTTGAAGATTTTGGACGTGTTCTCACCGCGGAAGAGAAGGAAGGATTGAATCTTGAAGAATCACAAAGACATCTCCCTGAAGGAGTAATTAGGCTTGGTGATTCAGTAGATGCGCAAGGTATTGCTATATTTGCTAGAAAAGATGAAGAAGATGAACTATGGAGATTAGTTAGAGTGTTACCTAATGGGATTGTCCTTGAATATAAGGGTTTTAGGTCACAATCTACTGGTTCGTCGCCAGAACAGTTGATAAGAGATTATTACCGCGGGTACCCAGACTTAATACGTAAAGCTTTAGCCGATTATGCCGCTTCAAAAGCTGAGGTATCCCCTGAGGATAGTCCTATGGCAGTGGCTTTTAAAAAGGCAGCTGGTACTACCGATGCCTTACAAATAACTTCTACTTTGCAAGAATCAGTAGAAGCTGCGGATGAACTTACTGGATGGAAACGCCGAAAGTTAGAAGAACTGGTAAATGAAGCCGAAGCAAAACTTAAATACAGACAAGCAGAGCTTGACCGAATGTTAGTGAGGGAAAAAGCAACGGCACTTAACGTAATTAGTGGCGAAGTAGAAACAGAAATTGCTAAACCCGGTGTTAAGGTCGTTGCAGCTTTTGACAAAATTGATGAACAAGGAAACAATTATGCCGAGGTTGTTGAATGGCCTTCAGACAGAGTTCTACACTTACAGGCTCAAGGTTTGCAAGGTACCCACTATGTGGAAGTTGTGGAGCCAGTTGAAAACGGAACATTTCACTCTGAAGATTTAGGCTTGGACGGTATTACCTTAAAAGTTAAGAAGGTTGACTTAGCTGAAAATGATGAGGTTGTAAAAACACAACAAGATAAGCTAAGGAAATTAAGAAGGCGTTTAGATCAATAAGTAAGCAATACATCTTTTTTGGCTGTATGCATCACCATCACTTAAAATTAAATTTCAAAGGATTTTATTCCCAAATGGCATAGCCTACGCTTGTCCAGGGTCTTCGAAAACCTTTTTAGGCCTGGTTTTAGTGTAATTAGAGAATTTGTAACTGCTGCACTTTCATTGGTGACCCCAAGGGGAATAACAACCTTTCGCTAAGCGAAAGAACGTTGCCTTTTTTTCGAAAAGGTCGAACCAACTAAAGTTAGTTCATACCACTTTAAGCTAAACAAAAAACTGTCCACCATCTACGATGCTGGCCAATTTTTTGGTGACCCCAAGGGGAATAAACAAGTTTGCCTTTTGCCTTGCAAAAGGTCGAACTCAGCTAAAGCTAGTTCATTTTTCTCTAGGGTAACAGAAACAAAACCTCCGCCTCACTTTGCTCGGCGAAGAACTTGTTTCTGGTGACCCCAAGGGGAAGAAGCAAAGCTTGCTTTTTTCTACGAAAAAAGGCGAACCAGCTTCGCCGCTTCTTCACTTACCTTAAATTCACATGACCAAAAACCGCCAACTCACTATGTTCGTTGACGAACTTTGGTCATGGTGACCCCAAGGGGAATCGAACCCCTGTTACCAGGATGAGAACCTGGCGTCCTAACCGCTAGACGATGGGGCCATTTGCACCAATTTGGCAATCTGGCCACAGAATTATAGCATTCAATTCGCTAAGATTTCCCAAAGTACAAAATAAGCTAAAAAACTATATAATGGAATCAATGAAAAGCCTTAACTTTTCCAAAAACCAAAAAATCACTGTACTATCGGTGTTTTTGGTTGTGCTGTCGGCCCTTTCTTATGCGTATTTTACTAATAAACCTCAGCTTTCAAATGTTCAAGGAGTAATGACTGCAACTCCAACAACAAAACTGCAGCCACTTACTAAAATCGAGTTTTTTACGCCGCTTCCTTCCAAAACAATCGAAATAGGCGCTGATGTATCGTCCCAATCAAGATCGCGTGTTTTGGAATCGGTAAATAATGCTTTAGACCTCAAAAACTTTTATAAAAACTACTTTTATATGCAAGATTGGGTTTTGGTGGATGAAGCTACTCAAACAGGATTTTATATGCTTGAGTTTAGACAAGGCACAAAGTCGGTAAAAATTACTATTTCGTTTGAAACTGATGCAAATAGTTCTACAAGTGCAGCAAGCAACGAACCTGTTTTAATTAATGTTCAGGAGTTTTTTTAGTTATTCCTTCGTCCCTACCATAAAAACATCAGCCCAAGGACGATAAACACTTGTAAAAGTATCTGAGTGAATTGTGTCGCCATCGGCATCTACAACTTTGCGGGTAAAGCTAGCTTTTGCTCCCCAAGTTGCGTGCTCAGTTTGTACAACTTGGCCTTTTGGCAAGGTAGGATCCTCAATTCGTTGAGTTTCTGGAGGAGCGATTTGATCTGTTAAGACCGGTTTGCTCATTTCAATACGTCTTCCATCTGGCGTTCCGTAAATTTTATATGTTAATTGTTTTTTTTCATTATCGCCGTATGTCTCAATTAAAATAAAGTTTTCAGTGTCGTTTCTAAAAACAAAATCAGAGGTAGGCTGATAAATTGAAGCATCCAACCCTACAGGGCTGTCTTGCTCGTAGTAATAAACTCGGTACGCGTGTGGGTGTCTGGTTACAATTTCTAAGCCACTATTTAATGCTGCTCTAAACATTGTTGTTGAAGTTTGGCAAACACCACCACCATCACCTAAAACTGTACGACCTTGTAAAATAACATATGCTTGTGCGTATCCATTTTCAGCGCTAATATCTCCGACACTTTTATTAAAAGAAAAAAGACCTCTAGGTGGAACTAAAATTCCATCTAGGCGTTCGGTGGCGAGTAATAAGTTTTTTTCGCGTGAGGGAATTGATCCCACATATTTTGAAGTACCAGTGCCTAACAATTCTTTAATGCCATATTTTTCAGCATCGTTTGGGCCAGCTGTAGAAACACTTTTTAATGTAATTTCCTTAACTTCCTCAGCGTCTTCATTTGGATGTAAAACTGCATCGCTAAAATCGTTTAAAAATACTTCCTTATCTAGTTCCGCGCCATCTTTTACAATTTCAAACTTTGTAACTTTTCCATCGTTATCTGTTTCAACTTTTCCACGAGGTGATTCGTAAACCAACAAATTTGCTTGATTTACAATATCGCTAGTTTTTGTTGGATCTATACTAATATCTATTTTTTTTGCAGCGCTTTGCGTTTTTTGGAATTTTAAGTATTTTAATAATTGTTCCCGGGTTGGGGTAACCGTTTCAGAATTATCATTATTTGCCTTAATTACAATTTGCCCCCCCATTATTTTTTCTACCTCTGGTTGTACTTCTTTTAAATCTGCTTCATAAATATCTGGATCAACCTTTTTAACTGGAATGTTTGAAAGTTTAAATTCTAAATTATCAAAGTTTTTGCGAAGTTCTTGGCTTAATGTTTTTATTTCAATTACACTACCTTCTTTCTCTGGAACAATTACTAGTTGATCATTTTTAAGTTCAAAATATGCATCCATTTGTTGAACATTAACTGCGCCGTCAATTTTTGCCGTAAATGCTTGAAAGGCTTCTTCGTCAAATGTGTATGCGGGTTTAATTTTGTTTGCACCAAAAAGTCCTTTAAGTTTGGCTTGTGTGTCAGCAATAACATTTCCTGTACGTCCTTGTTCTACCGCCGTTTGAATTGTTTTTGCCCAATCGTATTGCAAATTAATTTCTTCAAGGCTTGCGTCATAAGTGTGTGTCTTGTAACCAAAAAATATTTTTGTATCTGGCGCGGGTGCTGATTTTTCAAGCTTTGTTAAAGCTTGATTAGGAGTTAACCCTCCAATTGAAACTCTACCTACCTTAGTCCCAGGAATAATTCGATTTGAGAAAAAAACGTGATACGTTATAAAAAACGCATTGAGTGCAAAAAAGCTAATTACAAACGCAAGTATTAAATTTTTACTAAGTTGTTGCTGGGTCATTGTGGGTTGGTTCTGGAGATTCCAGCCTTGTAGTGTTATTTTGCCCTCGATCGTTTCTTTGAGGTCTTATTGAGGTACGTCGTTGATAGCTTGAAATTAAGAATTTTTTAGGATTTTCGCCCATATCAATTATTTCGTCTGCTGTATCAAAAAGTTTGGAAGAAGCGGATTTTCCAAAAGCGATAATTTCGGTGCGAACTCCTTGGCTTTGAGCGTATTCGAGCATTTCGGCATAATCTCCGTCTCCAGAGGCTAAAACTACTACGTCGATCTTTTGCAACATTCTTACTATATCCATGCACAGTCCAACATCCCAGTCGCCTTTTTTTGATCCGTCGTAAAAAGTTTGCAAACCTTTTTCTCGAACTTCGTAGCCACGTTTGCTTAGTGCTTCAAAAAATTCTGCTTCTGCACCTACATCTGCCTTTATTACGTAGGCGAAGGCGCGGACTAATTTGCGGCCTGCTACGGCTTCGTTTAATACGGCACCAAAATCGACTTTGGCTTGGTACAGATTTTTGGCTGAGTAGTACATGTTTTGAACGTCTACAAATACGGCGACTCTTTGTTCTTTGTGTTTTACTGTCATAATGGGTAAATTTTAGCTTAAAAGGGGGTTTTAAGGAATGGGAAGGTTTTGGCTGTAAATAAGTTTAATCATTAAAAAAGCAAGGCGTCGATAAAAGATGTAACTCTTTTTCACGACGCCTTTTTGCGTTGCACGGTGTGTTTAGCCGCTGGGGCAGGTGCCGGAGGCAGGTTGCACAAAAACAGAAACCCCAAAGACCGAGGGGAACATGAGCATCATGTCGGTCTCTTGCCCAGTTTGGGGGTGTACCATGGACCCGCACCACTCTATGGCGGAACGACCAAACGCACAGGCTTGCGGAGCTTGATACGTCGAAACAAAATCTTTTCCGAACAACGGTGTTCCACCTTCAATTCCATGGATAGGTCCCAAGTCTGATGCATCCGTGACCAGAAATTTGCCTTGAGGCAGATTCTGGCAGTTGTGTGACACATCGGCCACAATGGGTGAAAGGGCAGGGGTGTCGCCTGGGGCATACTCCTGCTGGGTAGCCTGATCCTGTTGTAATGCCGCGTTTGCATCGACGTTTGCCGCAGCCGCGCTGTCTGCGTTAGTGACAATGTTGACAGTCACATCTCCCATAGCGTTAATTCCGGATACCTCATTTTGGACATCCGTCGATGGATTCTGGCCCGTGGTGTTCGCAGCTTCTGCGATGGCCTCTTGCGCAACCGCTTGGGCGGGTTGCTCTGAAGCGGGCGTGCTGATAACCGGCGCGATCGTAGGCGCTACCGTGGGTTCTTCGTAGGTGGCCACTACGGGCGGAGCCGAAGCTTCGCTGTGACCATCTTTGGCTGCCGCCATCCCTATGAACGCCGCAGCTAAGATTATGAACACTACTGCCAATGTTTCAGCCAATCTTTGTAACATCTTATTACCTCTATCCTTTATTCTTTTTTCAAAATTCTCAGCGCAACACTGATGTCGCGATTATACACTATGAGTCAAAAAAATGTTTAACATATTTAAATTAGTGTATAATTAGTTAATGAAAGAAAAACCATTATTAATAATCATGATAGTAGTTTTTTTATTTCTGCTCCTTGGTGCTTCAGCATTTGCACTAAAATCCTATAACGACGCAAAAGCTAATAAAGCTCAACAAGCGCTTGAAATGTTAAAAGCGCCTGTACGGGATAAAATGGATGAAAAATCCGACGAAACTCAAGAAAATAAAATGAAGGGTTCTTTGTTTGACCTGTTTAACAAAGGTGGAAATTTGCAATGTACATTTAGTGGCGCGCAAGATGGTCAAAATATTTCTGGAACAATTTATGTTTCCGGAAAAAGAATGAAAGGCGTTTTTGAAATAGAAATGGAGCCTACAACCATAACAAGTAACATGATTTCTGACGGGGAATTTGTTTACACATGGTCAGACTTACTTCCTCAAGGAATAAAAATGAAATTAACCGACGCTGAAGGAAACGCTGATGCGGACAGTACAACTTTATCTCCTGAAGTTTTGGAAAGTGTCAAGGAATTTCAGCGAGATTATGATTATGATTGTTCGGAGTGGGATGTTGATTCCGCGCTTTTTGTAGTACCCACAAACGTGACTTTTACTGACTTTACTAACCTTAACCCTGCAAATCTTATGGAAACGGCAAAAGACGCCGCCAAAGACGCAACTGAGAACGTGGGAGAAGATGTAGGAAACAATATGTGTAGCACTTGCGCTTTAATTCCGGATCCTGAAGCTAAAGCAGCCTGTATGACGCAGTTTAAGTGTAATTAGAATGAGTTTTGTAGAGAGTCTAGTTGTAAAAACAAACCTTAATTAGAGGCAAATTCGTAGGAAATTGGGCCAATTACTTTATCTATTGCACTTGTGAAACTGCCTATACTTTGAGTTGGTACAATTCTACCTCTATCATTATTTATTAAGTAATCTCCTATTATATTTGTAGCGCTACCACTGGCAAAGGCAACTTCATCCGAAAAAACGTAACCCTGGTTTTCGGCTGCTTGGGTGAGAGAATCTAACGTTTCCTTTTGAAGATGAATATCTATAGCAGCTGCCATAACTTGTAAAGACCCTGATGTTGTGATTTCTGACATTCCGCTTGCATACTGTGTGGTAAAGCGTGGATCAATAGATAGCATGTAGCAAAAATCTGCTATATCTTCGGGATTTAAGGCCTCGTTGGCATTAAACCAGGTTACTAACTTATTTAAGGAAGCATCGGTAGTTCTTTCTATAATTTCTTTTTCTGAATTTTTACCACCTGTTTCGGTTGGGTATTGTGTATTATATTTCTCAGCAATTTCTGCAACATTTCTCTGCGTGTAAAAAAAGTTAACTTCAATAGATGTTGGATTGTTTTCTCTAAAAGCTCCCATGATTAAATTATTAGGCTTATAGTTTGTGTTGTCAATAATATTAACGAAGTTTAATTAAACCGATAATTTCCAAAAAAGCACTACAAATGGTATATTTGCTTAGTTATGACACAAGATACAACAAAAACAAAACCAGTAATTACTGATACCAAAGCCAAAAAGGCAGAACCAGCCGTTGAAAAGGTTGAAAAAAAAGAGCACACTCACGGTGGCGAAAACTGCTGTGGCGGCGGATGCGGTTGCTGCTAAGTTAACCTAAACCCTAAAAACATTGGGGGTTCGTCTAACGGCAGGACTCTGGGTTCTGGACCCAGTTATCGGGGTTCGAATCCCTGACCCCCAGCCA
>CAZCAQ010000011.1:0-28026 GCA_964496905.1 uncultured Candidatus Saccharibacteria bacterium | reverse complement strand
AACAAGGTAGCCGTAGGGGAATCTGCGGCTGGATCACCTCCTTTCTAGGGAGAAACACTCTGCGTTTAGTTTGCCAAATCTTTTTTGATCGTATTTTTCGTAATTCGTTGCGAACTATGCACTGGTCACAAAGGTTGGCTAAAGGATACGCACGCTTTCAAACGAGAATTTCATAGTTTGAGAATGTACAGCTGATTTCTCACGAGTCAGCTTTGAAAAGGTTCGAAAGTGAGCCAAAACTTTCACACGATCATTCTTTTTGCCTTTGGTTTCTTGAGAGATTTTAGGGAAATTTAGCAGCATATTAAACAAATTAAGCGACCTTACCTAGGTCGTTTTTTTGTGGCCATTAGTAGTATCATTAATATTGTGCGAGTTTACTACGAAACCTTTAAATTTAACCTTCAAATAGCTTCTGCTTACAAGCTAGAAGTAATAGGGTTTTTGATTAGACAACTGCTAAAGCTCCTGTTTTTACTTTTATTTTGGCTTGTGCTGAGTAAAAACAATGAGTCTACCTTTGACCTAAGACAAATAACAGCATATTTCCTAATTGGACTTGGTATTAGTGAAATAAGCATGTCGAGTACTTATGCATTTGGTAGGCACATTCAAAAGCAAATAAAAAGGGGAGAGTTTTCAAATAATTTAATAAAACCAGTTCATTTACTCAGGTATACTTATTTAACTTACTTAGGCCTTGACTCGTTTACAGCGATATATTCAATGTTAATTATCTTATTGGGAATTTTAATCTACCCACCGCAAGGTGTTGCCAACTTTGTACTTTTTGCAGTTTTTTTTGTATTTACTTGTTGTATTGGTTTTTCAATAAACCTGCTTTTAGCTACAGTGGGGTTTTATTCACCAGAAGCTGGTAGTATAAAAAATGTTTTAAGACATATAACAAGAATTTTATCTGGAGCTTTAATTCCCTTAACTTACTTCCCTGAAACTCTTCAAAAAGTAACTGCTCTTACACCATTTCCGTCGCTTGTTTATTACCCCACCATTGTTTTACAAGATGGATATGATGGCGTGTCTACAGTAAAAATGCTTGCTGTATCGCTAGCTTGGTCAATTGCCCTTATGTTTATTTCTGTCTACTTTTGGAAAAAATCTTTAAAAAGCTATGACGGAGTTGGAATTTAAATGAATTACTTAACGCGTAGATTACGTTTGATAAAAATTAGTGTTATAAACTCGTATCACGTTCAGTCTGCTTATTTCTCTGAAAACGTTATGGGTATTGGTTCTGCCCTAGCTTACACATTTTCAATGATTATCTTTATAAAAGTTGTATTTGCAAATGTGGATCTTTTTGCAGGTTACACTCAAGATGAAATGCTTTTTTTGCTTTTTATTGCACAACTGAACTTTTTCTTAGGTTATATTTGGAGCACTCCTAATATAAATACGCTAATAGAGAGCGTAAGGTCTGGAGAACTAGATTTAATATTGGTTAAGCCTGTGCCTGGCTTGTTTTACACTTCAACGAGATCTATAAATTTTTTAACCTTTTTCAAGGAAGGTGTACCAACATTAATTGTATTTGCCTTGGCAGTAAATTGGTCAGGGCTGAACATTTCTTCACAATTGATTTTGCCTGCTATTGCCATTGCTATACTTGGCCAGCTGTGTGTACATTCCTTTAAATTTTTATTTGCTCTTCCATCGTTTTTTGTTGGTAATGCCGAACAGCTTTTTAAGGTTTCGGGTGCTGTTACCGATATAGCTGAAATCCCTTACGAAGGTTATCCTTTTGGTTTACGTGTGTTTTTTACTGCTTTTGTTCCTGCGCTTATTGCTAGTCAGGTTTCAGTTTCGGTAATTCTTGGAAAATCAGATGCATTCCTAATGCTTGTATTTTGCCTGTTAATAACGCTAGTATTTATGTTATTAGCTAATTTAGGTTGGCGTGTGTCTTTAAAAAATTACACATCCGCATCATCATAAAATGACTGGAATTATACAAGTTGAAAATCTAACTAAACAGTTTAAAACGCGTACCAACAAAAACTTCTTCACGGGAATGTTTAAACCCGGTTATGTTTATTCAACTGCAGTTGATGACGTAAGTTTTTTTGTTGCAGAAGGCCAGTCCCTAGCGTTTTTAGGTCCAAATGGTGCAGGCAAAACTACAACTACAAAAATGCTAACCGGGTTAATGTATCCAACGCAAGGAGAGGTTAGTGTTTTGGGATATACTCCTCAAAAAAGAGAAAGAGATTTTTTGCTACAAATAGGTCTAGTTATGGGAAACAAAACAGGCTTGTCTTGGGATTTAACGGGTAAGCAGAATTTGGATTTTATTCAAAAGATTTATGAAATTGATGAAAAGGTTTATAAAAAGCGTCTTAGTGAATTATGCGAAATGCTGGATATTGAAAAGCACTTAAGTAGGCAAGTCAGAAAAATGTCGTTAGGAGAGCGCATGAAAATGGAATTAGTTGGTGCAATTATTCATCAGCCCAAAGTGCTATTTTTAGATGAACCGACCATAGGACTGGATATTACGTCTAAAAAAAATATCAGACTTTTTTTGCGTGAAATTCAGAAAAACTTAAACATTACTCTTTTGCTTACCAGTCATGATATGGATGACATTGAACAAGTTTGCGATCGCGTGATTGTTATAACTCAAGGGAAAAAAGTGCACGATGGTGACCTTGCGCAGTTGATGCAGCAATATAATAAAACAAAGTTTATTAAGGTTTACTTTGAAAAAACTCCAAAAGACTTGACTGGGTTTGCTAAGCTGGCGACTGTAGAGAGTGTTAAAGAAGATTTTGTTACTTTTGAAGTGGATAAAGAGAAACTTGCTGCATTCCTAGCACAAGTAACTGCTGAACACGAGATTTTAGACGTTGATATTGTTTCAGTTCCTTTGGAAGAGATTATTGAGGACATTTTTAAGAGTTCATCCGTGCCAACTAGTGTGGTTTAGATTTTGGTGGGTGATTCAGGACTCGAACCTGAGACCTCTCCCTTATCAGAGGAGTGCTCTAACCAGCTGAGCTAATCACCCAAAATGGTCTCAAAAGTGCCTTGCGCACAGAGAATATTACCATATTAACACTTTAAATAGTAGAAAATATAGTACTGTGGTGTTAACGTATTGATATGGAAAAACACACGTCATCTGGCTGCTATTTAATTAGACTTACTAGCAGTGGTACGCATGAACTACTCATCTTGCACCGAAAATTTGATAATGGTAGGGAGGCCTATGTTATCCCAAAAGGACATGTTGAAGGGGAAGAAACGCTTGAAGAGGCAGCTATTCGCGAAGTTTATGAAGAAACGGGTTACAAGAATATCCACTTTTTGACTTATTTAGGCTCTAGAACCTACACACCAGAAAACATGCCTGAAATTGAAAAGACCGATAACTATTATCTCGCCACGCTTACTGACGATGTAAAAGACTCGGGAGAGTCCCATTTTGAACTTATTTGGAAAGGTCTTGACGAAGCTTTTAATATGTTGACATGGGAAAACCAGCCTGAGACTTTAGATAAAATAAAGGCCTATTTAACGACCAATGGTTTAAGTTCCCAAACTCGTTAATACTTTCACTATTATAAAATATAGCCTAAAATGCCTTCGCGCAGATTGTGTTATGTAAAGACTTGCGCCGGTTGGAGGGATGCGAGAGTGGACTATTCGGCTCGCCTGGAAAGCGACGCACTTCGAAAGGGGTACGAGGGTTCGAATCCCTCTCCCTCCGCCAGGAAATACAGATGTCACCAAAGGTGGCAGCTGGATTTCATGTGGAGATGGAAGTGGATTGAAGCTTGCTTTAGCAGAGGTTCGCCGTTTGATGCTATAGTGAGCAAAGCGAGCTATAGCTCAAAGGTACTGCGTTATCCCTCTCCCTCCGCCAGAGAACATGCTAATATTACCCTATGAATCCTAGTGGTATAACTTTTGAAGAAGATTGCTTAATAGGGGCTAATAGTTTCCTAGATAGGTGGTTTTGTTTACATCCAGTCCCCTTTATAAGTGTTCTTGCACGCTCAGGTATGTTGCTCCCCATTGTTTTAAGTGTTACTGTGGGTTTTGGTGCAGTTTTGTACTTTTTTTATAGATACAAGTGAGTTTCAATAAGGCCTTGTTAGTTTAAATTGTGAGCGGTTGAACTGTACTTAACTTACGTCAGTATTTCGTTAACAGAAGCCTCAACAGTTTTGCCAGTTGTATCTACCCGTATTAAATTTGGGAAATTATTTATTACTCTCTCATACTCATTTTTAACATTTTCCAAAAAATCTAAATTCTCAAACTTACTTATATACTGTCTTTCTTGTAAACGCGCTTCGATTTGCTCTCTTGTTGCACTTAAATAGATTAATTTATGCGGCATAAACATATTTGGCATATTTAACCTTTTATTTAGGAGCACTGAATGAAAAGCGATTGTAGAAAATATGTACCAGTCGCAGATAACACTGCTGTCTTTTAGTAACGTCTTAATTTCTCTCTGAGCGATGAAATTTCCGATTAAATAGTAATAGTATCTAAATAAGTAAGGAGATCTGTCCGCGAATCTTCTATACGGCATTATAAGTTTTGGTGGGCATCAAAATATTTTGCATCTAGACGTTTAGCTAATTCTTTTGAAACCGACGATTTTCCAGTACCATCAATACCCTCTACTACAATAAATAAGTGCTCGTCCATGCCTTTAGTTATAGGTATTGGCAGTTTCTGTAGATTGCTTTGCATAACAGCACCATATTACAATGATGGAGTAATGTACATCAATGCCAAATCAAAGAATTTGCTCAAAGACCCCTCACTGCTTTTTTTACTCTTTACAAACCTAATTACCATTTATATAGCGGTTAGGGAAAATTGGGATTTATCCACTTTAATGTGGGTTTATTGGGTGCAAAGTGTAATTATTGGTTTTTTCAACTTTGTGCGAATTTATCAGCTTAAAGATTTTTCTACAGAAAATTTTACAATTAACGATCGCCCCGTAAAGTCTACTGAGGAGGCACGCAACTTTGTAGCTGTGTTTTTTGTGCTGCATTATGGTCTTTTTCATTTAGTTTATTTACTGTTTTTAATAGTAGGCCCTTACACTTCGGTATTTATGTTAAATTCAAGCCCAGTTGATTTTAAATACGTTGGTATAGCTTCCCTGATTTTCTTTTTTAATCATTTATACTCATATTTTCACAATAAGCCACTTGACAATAAGAAACAAAATATTGGTGCCATAATGTTTTATCCATACGCGCGCATTT
Source organism: uncultured Candidatus Saccharibacteria bacterium (assembly GCA_964496905.1). Classification (GTDB taxonomy): domain Bacteria; phylum Patescibacteriota; class WWE3; order UBA101185; family UBA10185; genus CAZCAQ01. Next base: position 22,771 of record CAZCAQ010000011.1, on the reverse strand, counting down.
TACCCATGCATTTTGTTTTTATCTTTGGTGCTGCGGTTGGTGTTGCCGTTCCTTTTTTTCTGGCCTTAAAAACCTTGGCCGATTGCATAATGCATGTTTATGAACATAAAGTTCTTAGACGTGAAACCTCGTCTGTATAAGCTCTTATAAAAACAAATAGTGCTATAATATAGATATGAAAAAAGGTTTTAAAGAAAATATAGAACAACTAACCCTACAAAATTCCAATTTTAGAAAAGTATTATATACAGCTAAACATTCTCAACTAGTCCTAATGACTCTAAAGCCTAATGAAGAAATTGGCGTTGAAGTACACAATGATGGAGATCAATTTTTTAGATTTGAATCAGGCAAAGGAAAAGTTATTATTAACGAAACTACATATTTAGTTAAAGACGGTGATTCTGTAATAATTCCTGCGGGGGCTACGCACAATGTTATAAACACGTCCGAGGACGAAGAACTAAAGCTTTACACTATATATTCGCCTCCACATCACAAGGATCAGCTTGTTCGTAAAACCAAAAAAGATGCAGAAGAGAATTCGGAAGAATTTGACGGCAAAGTGACCGAGTAGGTTTAGCTTAAAAACTTTTCCCAAACAACAAACAAACTAAACCCGCCATAAAAGAGAATTGCTAAACTCATCACGCCAACTCTCCACCACGCAGGGCGCAAAGCTTTATCAAGTTCAGTTAGGTTTAGCCACAAAGTTAAACCAACATGCACAAACATGGCAAATGCGTTTAAAACTGCTGCTAATGTTAACAATTGCAAAGGTTGCGTAAATCCCGCCATAAAAATTAAAATGCCAAATACAATTTGTAGCCATAAAACTCCGTAATAGGTTGGTGCAATATGCTTTTCGGTAATTTTTTCAAAACCTAAAATTAAGTTTTCGGATAAAATTCTGCTTGTTGCATCTAAAACGGTTAATTGTGTACCAAAAAGTGTGGCTCCTACTACAATTAAAAAGAACACGCCTGCAGCGGGGAATAATTGTTCTCCAATTGCTTTGGCTTCGTGCAACACAAAGTCTATATCTTTAAGCTCAGTTCCAACGCCGTGGGTGGTTATGTAAGCCAACAGTGCAAGCAATACAATAGTTACGGTTCCAGTGACCCAAAAAACCAAAAAATGTTCTAAATTTACGTTTTTCCACCATTTTTTAAATTCAGCTAGGCTTTCTTGTGTAACTTCAAATTTGTGGCCAGTTATCGAAACTACCTCATTAGTTTTTTTTCCGGTTAAAATGCTGGTGATTTTGCTGGCGTATTTGCCCATTCCGTAGCCTTTTTCTTTAATATAAAAGGATTGTGCTAGGTTTAGGTTTCCTCCTGCTCCTGCGTATGCTAGGGCTGCCAAAAAACTTGCAATTGGGATTCCTGCGGGTAATAACATATATCCGTCTCCTATTCCAATAGCCCCGCGTCCTAAAGCTTCCCAATGCACACTTTTAGCCAATGCCACGGTTATTAAAAATATCGAAGGAACTCCTACTGCAATTAGTATTTTTTGAAAGTTTTCAACCGTTTTATACAAAACAGGGCCTAAAGTTAAAATCAATCCAATTAACACCAGCATTCCCATTGCTAAATAGTGAGTGTCTTCCATTCCGAACAAGCTTCCAAAAATTTTAGCTGAGGATGCAGCAATTCCGGGCCAGATCCACGGAACAAACGTGGAAATTAGAAACCAAAAGCTTAGTGCACGCACTTTTCGTGCAAATCCCACGAAAACACTTTCTCCGTGTACTAGTGCATAGCGTTCAATTTCCATGTTCATAAAAAACTGAAAGGTAATTCCGATAATTGCTCCCCAAATAATACCCATTCCATATTTTGAAGAAAGTGAAGGCCACAAAATAACTTCACCACTGCCAAGCCCAAGTCCAAGCACAATAAATGATGGCCCTATTAGTTTGCGGAAGGGTAATGCCTTGGGAAGTATTTGGATTTTTAAAGGATTGACGGCCATAGATTCATTCTCGCCTATTTTGTACGTTAAGGTCAACTGGTCAACTAAGTGAGCTTGTGTTGACTTTGTGGAATAATAAAAGTATGGTCATGAGCATGCGTTCTAAATATCTTCGCTGGCTTTTAACTTTTTTACTTTTTTTAGGTGTTTACTTATATTTTTCAATTTTTTTTAGCATTAAGATTAATATTTCAAACGCCGACTTAGGCAGGCACATTGTTAATGGATATAACATTCTTAACGGAAATGCTAGCAAGGTTCTGTATACAGACTTCCATTCATACACTTATCCCGATAATCCTCATATAAATCATCACTATTTGGCTGGGGTAATTTACTATGTACTCTACAGTAGCGGTGGTTTTACTATGGTTTCTGTTTACAACGCGCTACTTAGCGCACTATTCGTGTTTCTTTTATTTTTATATGGGTACAAAAAAGTTGGCTTTTTGGTGTCTTTTGGACTTATGGTTTTGTTAATGCCCATTATTGCTTATAGAACAGAGGTGCGCCCAGAAATGTACTCATATTTATTTTTTACAATTTTCACACTTGTATTACATGAAACTAAAGGCAGGCTTACATATAAGCACTTTGGTTTACTTTTTGTAATTCAGGCTCTGTGGGTGAATCTTCATGCATATTTTGTTTTATCTTTTTTTGCTACAGGTGCGTTTTTATTTGCCGCAATCCTTAGTAAAGACAAAACAGCTATAAAGTCTTTAACTATTCTAATTGTGGTGCAACTGGTGGCTTCTTTAGTGTCGCCTTTTGGTCCTAAAGTTCTGCTGGCACCGTTTGAAGTAATAAATGGCTTGGGAGTTAAGTCAGGTGAAAACTATCCGCTATTTATTAAACCTGCAACTAGACTTGCTTATATAGCTTATGTTTTACTTGGTTTATTAACCACTTTTGTTGTATTAGTGGTTTCTAAATCAAAAAATCGGCTTGGAATTTCTTTTTTAACAATTTTGTTTGCTTTGGGTGCCTTTTATATGATTAGGCTTGTATCAATATACGCCATTTGTCTGTATGTTTGCTTAATTTTTTATGTTCAGCAGATCCCTAGGTCTTATTACTCAAGGTACACTAAAAAAATCGCACTGGCCATTGTGGTAATTGCGTTTTGTATGTTCACAATTCCATTTAATAAAGGTTTTGGTTATGGTTTATTGGATGGAAGTGATGATGCAAGTGAGTTTGTTCTTAGAAACAAAATAAAGGGGCCGGTTTTTAATGACTTTAATGTTGGTGGAAATCTTGCCTTTTATTTATCCAAAGATTTTGGTACCGATTCGCAAGGTAAAAAAGTTTATGTACACAATGTTCCTGAAGCCTTACCTAAAGAATTCTTAAGTGACTGGAATAAAAATTATTACTTAGGTAAATTTCAAAAAAACGCGCTTGAACGCTACGATTTTAACTATATTTTTGTAGCAACAAGCAAAATGCCTCCAAATTTTATTTTAAGTAGGTTGCATGATAAAGATTGGGTACCTGTTTATTATGACGAATTTGCAATGATTTTTGTTCGGAATAATAGTCAAAATGCTGAGCTAATTGCTAAATTCAAGCTGTCTGACTCAGCAAAAGAGTGGATTGTGCGAACAAATGTGGATGATTACACTAGCTGTAAGCTTGCAGGGTTTAGAGTTGAACAAAAAATCTGTAAAACATGCACAACAGTTTGTTACACACCCTGGGGGGATATGTATGAAAAAGGCAAAAAATACACAAAGTGAATTGTACGAATAAAACCCGCAACTTATTGTTATATAAGTTTTGGTGAACTAGACTTTTGTAAGTACGACTCTAGCGACATTAGTTTTTATTTTGCACTTATTGCTTTAATCAAAATTTAATAATGATATACAAAAACAGGTTTCTTGTACTAAAGATGCTTGAGCAGCGTCTAAAACAAGTTGACCAAACTACAGCAACAATAGCTTTTGCAACACTTGACCTTGATAACATAGGTAAAATTCATGCGATTTGGGGGCGAGAAGCTGCTGGGTACATTATAAAAATATATGAACAAGAACTTGGTTCTTTTATAAGTGCGCAGAGCAGGCTCATTTTGGTTTATGCGCGTGGTGATGAATTTGAACTTATTTCAGTTGATTATAGTAGTGCAGAGCTAAAAAACATGCTTGAAGAGTTTAAATACTTAATGCTTTCAAGGCACACCGATGCGCATTTTGTACAAATTTCTCGCCGCAGAACGGGAAATGTCTATAGGGGGCGAAATTTAAGCTTTTTATCTTTTAAAACTGTTGGGCAAGAATTTGATTCATATAACGAAGGTGTGCTGTTTTTCCCAGGTTTTTCTGGCGGAATAGCTGAGGGAGAGTTTGATATTGATGAAAATAGTATTTCAATTTCAGATGCACTCAGGTTTTTTGCCACTATAGCTTTAAATGAAGCCAAAACTCAAAAAGGTAGCATTGTTGTCTTTAGCGAAGAAATTGAAATAAATTCAAGCGTTAGCCCTCACTACGACTTTGCAAACATAGAAAATAAGGTCAAAAAGTACAAAAAAACTCTTAAACGCAATATAAACATTGATGATCACCACATTGAGCTGGTTAATTTTGACCATATTATGGCCAAAAACCCGTACTCTGCATACAAAAAGTACTTGATGATTGAGTTTTTATGGTATGGGCCAGCTTTAGACGAACTTAAGGATAAAGGGTTTGAAATGCGAGGAAGTACAGACGGCTATGGCTTAAAAGGTATGATAAAACTGGTTGATCCAAACACTCTTTATTACATAATTGCGCAAAATATGGATAGCGCAGTAAAAGTACTCAAAAAGTATCGAATTAATGAGCGCCACGCCAAAATGACACGGTTTTTGGATAAAATGGAAGTCTACTTTAATACCACTGTGCCTCATGAGCATTTAGTTACAATTGCGGATGAAATTTCGGCAGAAATAAACAAAAATTTAAGTGAAGTACCTTTTAACATTAACTGTCGTGTTTTTTTAACCTTTAGAAGAGCTTCACACGCACGAAAAGGCGCTAGTTTTAGGAGCTATATAGAATATGTTTCTAAGCTTACTGAACAAGATGATGCCTCGTGGAAGACATACACGCCAGAAGGCAATATATTGGCCGTTTATAATGCCGATATTAAATCGAAAATTGTGGAAATTCAAAACACGCGAGCTGGCGATGCCTTTAAAAAAATGCTCGAACTAAACGCTATAAATGTCCAGTGATATAGCATGATATTACGAAGTAAATCATCTGCATTTTCATGCAGTGATATTACGCAGTAAATCATCTGCATTTTTATGCAGATGATATAATCCCTCATGAATGACTAAGCTTTCTGTAGAAGATAAAAAAGTCGTTGTTGTTGGTGGAGGAACTGGTACTTATGTTGTGTTATCTGGGCTAAAAAAATTACCTCTTCAACTTACCGCAGTTATTTCTACAATGGATTCAGGCGGGTCAACTGGGCGTTTACGTGATCAACTTGGGGTTTTACCTCCAGGTGATCTACGACAGGCGCTGGTGGCCTTGTCAAATTCTGAAAAAATTTGGCGAGATTTATTTACATACCGTTTTGATAGTGGTGACCTGGATGGGCACAATTTTGGCAATATTTTTATTTCAGCACTAGAGAAGGTAACAGGCTCTTTTGATGAAGTATTAGAACACGCAACAAAAATTCTGGGTACTCAAGGAAAAGTTATCCCTATTACAACAGAGCGTACCGAATTGGTGGCAAAACTTGAAAATGGTGAAGAAATAGTTGGACAGCATATTATAAATGAGTTAATCCCATCAAGACCTTGTATAAAAGAGCTTTATTTACATCCTGAGGTTGATTCAAACGAAGCTGCATTAATTGAAATTAAAAATGCCGATTTTTTAGTTTTTGGGCCTGGAGATTTATATACGAGCATAATTCCCAATTTACTTACCAGGGGTGCAAAAAATGCTGTTTTGCAGAGCAAAGCTCAAAAAGTGTATATTTCCAATTTAATGACAAAACCGGGTCAAACTGACAATTTTGGCGTTTTAGAGCATGTTTTGCTTCTTGAGGAATATTTAGGTTCAAAGTTGGACTCTGTCTTAGTAAATACAGCTAAAGTGCCAGAGAAAATGCTTAAATGGTATAAACAAACTAGCGAATCTCAACCTGTTGAAAATAACTTAACTAAGGAGCGTGGTTATACCATTATTGCGGATAATTTTTTGAGTAAGGTTGTATATGAGCAAAAAATTAGTGATAGGGTTCAGCGTAGTGTTTTAAGGCATGATTCCAAAAAATTGGCTCGTGCTTTGTATAAGATTTTTTCACTTTAATTTGAGCTTTTAAAAAATACTAATTTGTTGCAACAAAAAGCAGAACATACTGTTGACAAAGTCATTAAGGAAAAGGTATAAACAATAACACGGAATGGAATTTACCTTCTAGTTTCAAAGCTTGTTTTTGGTCTTAGTTATCAAAACGGCGGAAGCTCTAAATCCACAAAAAAAGACACATATATTGAGTTAACGGTAGGGTTCTTGTACTATTTACAGTGCTCGCAAAGCGAGTGTTGAAGATGCCAAATTTTCTTGGCAGATCACAAGCGCTGGGCCTGTAGCTTAGTTGGTAGAGCGCTGCGTTTGCATCGCAGAGGTCACGGGTTCGAATCCCGTCGGGTCCACCAGGATTTCAGGAATTTTTGTCGAATGGGTTTACAGCGTTGCGTAAAGCATTCTCCAAAAATTTCTTAAATCCTGTTTTAGCTCACTAACAATAGAAGGTGTGTTTTGTCCTGCAGAAGATTGTCGCAAGGCCATTTTCGGCAGGGTAAACTACATCTTTTTGTAGTCTAACGAAATGCGAGGAATTTACGAGAAAAAATTCTCACAGCAACGACTGTGTCGAATTTTTTCGCAGTAATGTTTCGAGCATTGCTCTTTGCAAACTGAATAAAAAGTCAAAATTTACTATTCATACGTAAATTCGTTGGCAGTGCATCTCGCGCTGTCAACAAAACAACAAAAACGATTTAACGATCGTTTTGGTATTTTCATTGTAGAGTATTAATGTATACGGAGGATGCCTTGGGTCTTTGTGCCGATGAAGGACGTGCTAGGCTGCGTTAAGTTTCGAGGAGCTGCCAAGAAGCGCTATCACTCGAAAATGTCCGAATGGGGAAACCCGGTCTATAGAAATATAAGGTCGCCATATAATAAAACTTAGCAGTTTACTGTTGGGCATAGTTATATTGGAGGGTACTCAGCGAATTGAAACAACTTAGTAGCTGAAGGAAAAGAAACTAAATTAAGTATTTCCCAAGTAGCGGCGAGCGAAAGGGAAGAAGCCCAAACCCAATCTGAATTTAAAATTCTTTACTGCGATTTGCGGCCGCATTTGCGGAGCAAATCTGGTAAGCAATTTTAAATTCAGACCCTGGGGGTGTGGACAACCCACGCCAGACACGCATGTGGACTGGAAAAGGTTACAAATTTTTTTGGTAGGAGAAGCCAGATGAAAAGCTGCGCCAAAGCGGGTTATAGCCCCTTATCCGAAACCAAAAAAACCTTTTGGGTTGTTCCCGAGTAGCATGGGACACGTGTAATCCTGTGTGAAAATAGCGGGACCATCCGCGAAGGCTAAATACGCAAAGACACCGATAGTGTAGCAGTACCGTGAGGGAAAGGTGAAAAGAACCCCTGTTAGGGGAGTGAAATAGATTCTGAAACCGTATACAAACAAACAGCCGGAGCCTTACCGCAAGGTGGGTGACGGTGTGCCTATTGAAGAATGAGCCAACGAGTTTAGTTTGCACGCAAGCTTAAGCATCTCAGATGTGGAGGCGTAGGGAAACCGAGTCTTAAAAGGGCGCGCTGTTTTTTCAGCTAAGTGTGTAAACTAAGACCCGAAGCCAAGTGAGCTAACCATGAGCAGGATGAAGCTGGAGTAAAACCTAGTGGAGGTCCGAACCGGTGTGTGAGGAAAAACGCTCGGATGACTTGTGGTTAGGGGTGAAACGCTAAACGAACTTGGCGATAGCTGGTTCTCCTCGAAATATATTTAGGTATAGCCTCAAGTAAATAGCATGTAAGAGGTAGAGATACTGGAATGGGAGTGGGCCCGCAAGGGTACCCTTCTATACCAAACTCCGAATGCTTACATGCGTTCCTTGGGAGTCAGTGCTGGAGAGCAAGTTTCTAGCACAAAAGGGCAACAACCCAGACCATCAGCTAAGGTCCCTAATTTCTACTAAGTGGGTAAGGTAGTGGAATTGTTAAGACAGCTAGGAGGTTGGCTTAGAAGCAGCCATCCTTTAAAGAAAGCGTAACAGCTCACTAGTTTAACGATTCTGCGCCGATAAATTCAACGGGGCTAAGTAGAAAACCGACGCTATGGGTTTATGCATTTATTTGCATAGACGGTAGAGGAGCTTTGATGTTGTGGTGAAGGTGTATCCGTGAGGGGCGCTGGAACGGCATCAAGTGAGAATGTTGGCATGAGTAACGAGAGAGTGGTGAAAACCCACTCCGCCGGAAGTCTAAGGTTTCCTCCGCTATGGCAGTCAACGGAGGGTTAGCCGACCCTAAGATAAGGCCGAAAGGCGTAGTCGATGGACAGCAGGTTAATATTCCTGCGCTTTCAGGCAATCGTTAACACCGATGGAAGGACGGAGTTTGACAGATCGAGCCCATTATGGATTTGGGTTCAAAAAGCAAGACAGTTTGTGTTGGCAAATCCGCACGAGCGTTTATTCGAGCTTATGGAAAAGGGTGCGCAAGCATCTTGATTCGATTTGATTTAAGCTTCCAAGAAAAATTTCTAGGGAGATTGTTTGAAATTCGTACCGCAATCCGACACAGGTAGACAAGTTGAGAATACTAAGGCGAACGAGATAACCGTGGCCGAGGAACTAGGCAAATTACATCCGTAACTTAGGGAAAAGGATGCCCTGTCGCAAGGCAGGGGGCACAAAAATGGCTCAAGCGACTGTTTAACAAAAACACAGGTCTCTGCTTAACCCGTAAGGGGACGTATAGGGGCCGACGCCTGCCCAGTGCCCGTAAGTTAAATCTGGAGGTCAATCTATCTTGTATAGATGAAGCTTTCGGTACAAGCTCGGGTGAACGGCAGCAGTAACTATAACTGTAGTAGTAGGGCAGTTGAGAACAGTCTTGGAAACAAGTATTTGCTGTTCCTTTTGGTTATAACAATAACTAAAAGAAAAATTTGGCTATATGCTGGGACGTCCGTCCACATGTATTACGAAATGTGGTGTCTATTTTAAGTAGAATTCTACTTTTAATAGAATAAAGGATCTTGTACTACTAAATGTATTCGGATAATATTCGGGTATGTTGAGTGAAAATGTATCAAGTGCGGATAATCAGCAGGAAAGAGTTCCATTAAGTGACGATAACTTAAAGTACTATCTAGCAGGTTTTGCAGATGGTGAAGGATGTTTTAGTGTGGCAATTCAAAGGATGAAATCAAAAAATCGTCCTTGGCACATTAATCCATTTTTTCAAGTTTATCAACACAAGGATAATGCGTATGTTTTGCATTTGTATCTTAAAATTCTGAAATGTGGTTATGTTTCTGAAAAAGGGGGAAATCCATCTTGTCACGTCTACTGCGTAGATAGACTGGATGATTTACTTGTTAAAGTAATACCCTTTTTTGACGAGCACCCATTATTAGGAGATAAGAAGTTCAATTTTCTAATTTTTAAGGAAATTGTTAAAAAAATGCACAACAAACAGCATTTAACAAAAACCGGATTTGAACACATTGTTAAACTTATGTTTACAATGAACAAAAACGGAAAATACAGAAAAATTTCTATGAACGAAATTCTTTCTGCAGTGGAACAATCCTCAGAGACTAAATGCCAGACGTTGTCCCTAACAGGATAACGAAGATATAGTCCGATCTTCACAGCGATGTGAAGGATCTTCGAACAAAAAAGTCGAAGTGATAACGCAATGTCTATGGTAGCGTAATCCCTTGTCGGTTAATTACCGACCCGCACGAAAGGCGTAACGACTTGAGCACTCTCTTAGTCACGGACTCGGTGAAATTGAAATACCTGTGAAGATGCAGGTTACATGTTGTTGGACAAAAAGACCCCATGGAGCTTCACTATAGCTTGGCATTGGCAAATGGTATCAACTGTGTAGTGTAGGAGGGAGTTTTCACTTTCGGGTGAAAACGTCGATGAAACACCTCTCTTTTGTTATTGTGAGCCTAACTATGAGCCGTGATCCGGTTCGAGGACATTGTCTGGCGGGTAGTTTAACTGGGGCGGTTTCCTGCTAAAGAGTAACGCAGGAGCCCAAAGGTTCCCTTAGCACCGATGGAAATGGTGCTGTAAGCGTAAAGGTATATGGGAGCTTAACTGCAAGACTAACAAGTCGAGCTGCTAAAATTTTTTAGCACTGTGTAATACTTGTATTACATGGAGATACGAAAGTAGGGCTTAATGATCTTCCGATGACCTAGTGGTAGGCGCGGGACTTAACGGATAAAAGTTACCCTGGGGATAACAGGCTAATCTCACCCGAGCGTTCACAGCGGCGGTGGGGTTTGGCACCTCGATGTCGTCTCGTCTTATCCTGGAGCTGAAGCAGGTTCCAAGGGTTCAGGTGTTCACTGATTAAAAAGGCGCGTTGATGGGTTCAGAACGTTGCAAGACAGTTCGGTCTCTTTCCACAACATGCGTATGAATTTTGAGAGGAGTCGTTCCTAGTACGAGAGGACCGGAATGAACCAACCTCTAGTGTTCCAGTTGTCATACCAATGGCATCGCTGGGTAGCTACGTTGGGACGGGATAAGCGCTGAAAGCATCTAAGCACGAAGCCCACCTCAAGATTAGAATTCTTCCAGAGCAATCTGGACGCAACTCCTGGGAGATTACCAGGTTGATAGGCCGCAGGTGTAAGCGCAGTAATGTGTTCAGCTAAGCGGTACTAATGTTTGCGCACTTTCACAATGAAAATTAATTTTCTTATGATGGTAAATACGACTTTCTATTCAGTTTGTAGAGTGTAATGCTATATGAACTTTAAAAATTTATTTGCGAGCGTATATTGAATAATTCGTTCGCAATGAATCTACCGCAGCAATTGCTGTGGGAGATTTAAAACCGCGGTCTCGGTGATGATAGCATCAGGGTCACACCTCTTTCCATTCCGAACAGAGAAGTTAAGCCTGATAGCGCCGAAAATACTAGTCAATCTGGGAAGATAGGTCGTCGCCGGGATCGAGCGGAGTACAAGTTTGCCATGATTTAATTCAGGCTTTCTTATCCTCTCGATCCCCGCGTCGACTAGGTAGTAAACAAGCTTGCTTGTTGAATCCGAACTCGTCGCCGGGGCCGTGGTTTTAAATTAACCTTCTTAGTTTAAGTTTTTGTAACAGTAGAGATATATAAATTCCAAAAAAGCGTAATACAAAATAGTTTTTAAAAGTAAAAAATGGACGAGATTTATGTGTTGCTTTGTTTTTATGCTTCACACAAACCTCGCCAATTTAGTTAACGTCCGTCATCAATATCTTTGGGACTTTTCTCCTTTATAGTAGGTTCGTGGTTGCCAAATATGGTAATTTTCAAGCCCCATACCAATGCTACAATTACGCTGATTACAAACAGTGTAATGCCAACCCACCTTATTATCTCAAAAATCAGCATAACAAATGGTTCTCCAAACAGCGTTCCTACTATTAGGAATAGGGTGACACTTGTCATGGCTGCGATTACTTTGCGATCTTTCTCATGGTTCCTGAGGGTTACCAAAAGAAATACAGTTGCTATCCCTGTACCCATAGCAAAAAAGATCCAAATGTCATTAAGCCCAGTGTCGAGATGTTCCCACCCGAGTATTTCCAAAAGCATTTTTATACTCCTTATATACCTTGAATTCTGCTTTTCATCCTATAGCACATACTTTTAGTTGTCAATTCAGCCTTGCAAAACCCCGGGGGTAGTGTAAAATCCCACTACAGTTGCCAAACAGCACTCAGGCGACCATGTATAAAATTGCAGTGCTACCCGCTTTTTTTGTAAAAGCCACGTGAGGTAAGTTTTAATGTCTAAAGCCACAAAAGTTCACAATAAAGACTCAGCAATGAGCAAGTATTTAAAAGATACTGATTTAATTTTAAAAAGTTTTATTCCAGGTGAGTTTGTTGAAGGAATAATAGTAAGCGTTCGCCAAGGAGAAGTTTTAATTGACGTTGGTTCCAAATCAGAGGGAATTGTCACCGGAGAAGAACTAGGAACTCCCGAAGAATACATGCAGTTTAAGCCAGGTGATCCGGTACTAGTAACCGTTGTTCAAAGCGAAAATGAACAAGGCTATATAGTTTTATCACTTAAAAAAGCAGAAAAAGAAAAGAAGTGGAAAGAGTTTCAAGACGCATACGATGCTCAGGCAGTTCTTGAAGTTACTGTGCTGGAATACAACAAGGGCGGTTTACTTGTAGATTGTAGCGGTGTAATAGGTTTTGTACCACTTTCGCACCTAGATCGTGTTCATTTTGCAAATGATTTGGCTAAGTACGCTGCAGGTAGCGAAGCAGAGCTTAAATCATCACTTAAGGTACTTTCTGGTAAAACGCTTAAAGTTAAGGTAATTGAGCTTGATAAGGTAAAAAATCGCTTAGTCTTTTCAGAAAAAGACGCTCTTCCAACATATAGTGACGAAGCCAAAAAAGCTAAGCTATCAAAAGTAAGCGATGGCGATGTTTTAACAGGAATTGTAACTGGACTTATGCCATTTGGTATTTTTGTTGATTTAGACGGTATAGAAGGACTTGTTCACATTAGCGAAATTGCTTGGGAAAAGGTTCACAATCCTGGAGATTATTATTCAGTAGGTTCTCCAATTACGGTTAAAGTACTTGGCGTAGCCGATGATACAACAGGAAAACTGGCTTTGTCAGTAAAAAGGCTTTCTGAAAACCCATGGGAAAAGGTTGAAGAGAAATATCCAATAGGATCAGTCGTAGAGGGCAAAGTTAATAAAATAGTCCCATTTGGTGCTTTTGTAACTTTAGAAAAAGGTCTTGATGCCCTTTTGCATATTTCGGAAAGTGCAGAAGCTGTAAAAGAAGGCGACAAAATAAAAGCAGTAGTTACAATGGCTGACGGAGCAGGTCAAAAGCTTGCTTTGAGTACAAGAAAGTTGCAAGTAGAAGCTTAACCTGTGTTTTTGCCCAAAACCATGAGGTAGATCAATTATGTCTTTTGATAGACTTACAGAAAGAGCAAGAGAAGTGTTGGTAACTGTACATACTACGGCACATGAAAGAAGTGCAAGCAAGTCTGGTAGTAAGGCTAAGAATCCTCCAATTGAGCACATTTTAGCATCAGACATTTTTACAACTCTTCAAAACTCAGATGGCGTGGGAGGCAGGATTATTGGTACTTTGCCAGAGATTACCTATACAAAAACTAAAAAGATAAATTTAGACAGATTAGTAAAAGAGGCTTTTTTTCAATCGCTTAAATTTCAACATACATATGTTGGTACTGAGCACCTATTGTTAGCACTGCTTAAAATCTGCAATTCTAAAGATGCTGAAAAAGTCAGGCAAGAAGTTTTGCAGCTCAGTGCTTTTCCCGCCGGTGTTCGGGCATCGGAACTGGAATCTCACACACCACTTTTGTCTTTGTATGGGGAAAACTCCACATATCAGTCATATATGTCTCAGGAAGAGTATGTATATAGAGACGAGCTAAATTCAATTGTTTCTATTTTGCTTCAAAAGCAAAACCCCAACCCACTTATTGTAGGTGAGGCAGGTGTGGGAAAAGATGCCTTAATTGGCTTGCTGATAAGAAGAATAAACTCTTTAGATGTTCCACCTAAATTGCTTGGCTATCAGGTAATTAGCCTTGATTTGATTCAATTTATAGCAGGCGTTTTTAATAAAGGTATTAATTTGGAGCAAAGCATTGGAGCACTTTTAGATGAAATTCGCAGCTTAGGCAGGGTGATTTTGCATATTAAAAACTTCCAAAACATTTTCATTCCAACCAATTCAGGCGTTGCAGTACCTTTAATTTACTCACTTTTTAAAGCAGGCCTAACTACATCGGGCATTAAAATAATTGCAACTATGGATTTTTCAATTTATGACAAACTTAACACCGAAAATGCTTCGTTAATTAGCAATTTTACTGTAATTGAGCTTAATGAACCTACAGAAAAGCAAACTTTACGCGTTATGCAATCCCGCGCTAAACAATTGGAGGACTATCATAACATTAAAATCCCACAGTCTGTTATTAATCATGCTTACAAAAGGGCCAAAAGCCTAGAATCGGATACAAAGTTTCCGCAACGCGGTATTGATTTATTGGATAAAGCTTGTTCAAAACTAATTATAAAGGAAAGCAAAGTGCCAGATCGCTACAAGAACCTAATTGACGATACCATACTTCTAGCTGGAAAAATCGATTCCAGCATTGAAAAGGGTGATTATACTGCTGCACTTAAACATAGAAACGCGCTCGAAAAAGTAGAAGTAAAGCTTTCCACAGATGAAAAAAGCATGTTTTTGAGTCAGAAACTTGTTCTTACCGATCAAATTGTCGATGTTGCCGTTGAGGAGGACGAATTATCTCGCTCAACACCTTTACCACTAGAAGATTTAAAAACAATTCAAGATAGAATGAAAAAACGTATAGTTGGGCAAGACAAGGCGATTGAAGTGGTAGTCAAAAGTTTAATTAGGTCAAAACTTGGTTTAAACAGCAAAAAACGACCTGTAGGTAGCTTTTTGTTCTTAGGCCCCACTGGTGTGGGAAAAACAGAACTTGCCAAAGTATTGGCTGCTGAAGCATTTGGGGCGGGTTCTTTAATTAGACTTGATATGGCCGATTTTGGTGAAAAACACACTGTAGCAAGGCTTGTAGGAGCTCCTCCAGGTTATGTAGGTTACGGTGAAACAGGTGAACTTACCCGAAAAATTGAGTTAAAGCCTCAGAGTGTAGTTTTGTTTGATGAAATAGAAAAAGCGCACCCAGATGTCCTAAATATCCTTTTACAAATTATGGAAGAAGGCCAATTGGTTGATGCCGTTGGAACTGGATACAACTTTAACGAGGCCATTGTGGTATTAACCAGTAATTTGGGTACAGAAATATTACACCGCAAAGACATAGGTTTTGAGAGCGAATTAGTGTCTGAAGACAGCGTTGAAGCTCGTTTGCAGCAGAACTTAAAAAAATCACTTAAACCAGAGTTAATAAATAGATTTGACGAAATAATTGTCTTTAGAAGGCTTTCAAAACAAAGTCAAAATAAAATAGTAGGTATATTAATAAGTGACTTTAAAGAGAGTTTAAAGTCAAAAAGGATAGCTCTTACAGTTGATAGTGATGTAAAAGCATACCTGTTAAATGCGGGATTTTCTCAAGAATTTGGTGCAAGGTCCCTTCGTAGAAAGGTAGAAAAAGACTTGATTGATAGAGTTGCCGAATACCTATTGGACGCAAATTACGACGAGAAACAAAATCTTAAGCTTGAAGCATTTGTTAAAGACGGTAAGATACACATTAGATCAAAATGAAAAAAGCCAAAACAATGTATGTTTGCCAAAACTGTGGCGCTCAGTATTTAACTTGGAGCGGGCAGTGTACTAGCTGCGGAGAATGGAACACACTCGTAGAAAGCGTAGTTTCCCCCTCAAATAAAGATACCAAAAGTTACTCACCGGGCTTGGAAAAGCTTATGGTAAAGCAATTGTCTCAAGTAAGGTCTGATGAAGTACAACGAGGGTCTTCAGGCATAGTTGAGTTCGACCGTGTGCTTGGGGGTGGTTTTGTCCCTGGTCAAGTCATTTTACTTTCAGGTGATCCGGGAATAGGTAAGAGTACGTTGCTTACTCAAATCGCCAAAACTATGACAGGCAAAAAAATCCTTTATGTAAGTGGTGAGGAAAGTTTTTCTCAAATAAAAATTAGGTCAAATAGAATGGGTTACTCAGGTGAAAATTTATTCGTCATTTCTGAGACAAACATTGACATAATTATTGGGCTTGTTCAAAGTAGTGCCCAAAACGGGGAGGCATACGACTTAATTGTCATAGACTCTATTCAAACAATTTATACACCCGATTTGCTGGGACTTGCTGGCTCCGTTGGTCAAATTAGGGAAGCATCAGGAAAAATTATTCAACTGGCTAAAGCACTTTCTATTCCAACAATTTTAGTTGGGCATGTAACAAAAGAAGGTAATATTGCTGGCCCTAAAGTTTTGGAACACATGGTTGATACCGTTTTATACCTAGAAGGTGACTTTCAACACCTTTTCCGCATTTTAAAGGCGCACAAAAATCGCTTTGGGTCCGTTTCAGAAATAGGAGTTTTTGAAATGGGGCAGGATGGCATTAGAGAAGTTGCAAATCCGTCAGAAATCTTTTTATCAGAAAGGCTAGATCAAGCGTCAGGTAGTTGCATTTCAGTTATCATGGAAGGTTCACGTCCAATCTTGTTTGAAATACAGGCTCTTACCACTCCTACGGCCTTTGGATACCCTAGAAGAACTACTAGTGGACTTAATGTAAATAGACTTAACGTACTTTTAGCCATTTTAGAAAAACGATGCGGCCTAAAGCAGCTTTCATCTCATGATGTATATATAAGCGTAGCCGGTGGTTTTAAAATTACGGAGTATTCATCTGATTTAGCTGTATGCTTGGCAATTGCATCATCGCTTAAAAATATTCCATTATCTGCTCAAACAGCAGCTTTTGGTGAATGCGGACTTTCGGGAGAGATTAAAAAAGTAACTTATCAAGAAGCTCGTAAAAAAGAAGCTAAAAAGCTAGGATTTAGTGATATAATAAGCTCGGATACAGCAAAAACTGTTGACCAAGCTATTAAAAAATTACTAAAGAGCTAGCCGCTAAACTGCACACTTTGCGTCTCGCCACACGAGCTGATTTTGAATGAAGAAGTCAAAACACAACAGAAGAACACTCAGTTTAAACTTACAAAAGGTTTTATAGCGCGTTTAATACTTGGACTTAGCTTTTTTACGCTTACCTTTATAATTTCCAACACACTAATTTTTAAGCAGTATCCCTTATTTAACGTACGTTTTTTGGGTGAACTGCTTATGGCCACAGCCCTTGGTGTTTTTGGCTTTCACACAGTTCCAATAATTTTGACCAAATCTAAAAACTGGTTCGAAACTTTTTTAAAATCAGTAGTTTCAAGCATAGTTTGGGATTTTTGGGATCAACAAAGTCAAAGAATGCGAACAGCACGTAGAAAACGCCAAAAAGAGAGCGTTAAATCTTCCAAAAAGAAACTAAGCGAAAAATATGAAGACTCCATACTTATTGATACATCAGTCTTAATTGATGGCCGCATTGTGAATTTATCAAAGTCGGGGTTTTTTCCTGCAACTACAGCCTTAATATTAAATGACGTTTTAAGTGAATTACATCTTTTATCTGATAATTCCGATGATTTAAAGCGCCAAAAGGGCAGAAGAGGCCTTGATAACGTGGAAGAACTAAAAAAATCGATAAAAGTCAGAATTGTAAAGTATGACATTCCGGACAAAGAAAAATCCCGCGAAGTGGATAAACGCCTGTTAAATTTTGCAAAGCACCTTAATTTACGGCTAATGACTCTTGATTTTAACCTTAATAAAGTGGCAAAAGCTCAAAATATTAAGGTTTTGAACTTAAACGACCTTGTAGAAGCAATAAAAACCGAACTCATTCCTGGAGAAAAAATAAAAGTTAAAGTTCTTCAAAAAGGTAAAGAAAAAAATCAAGGTGTGGCTTATTTGCCTGACGGGACAATGATTGTTGTAGAAAATGGCATAAACAGCTTAGGAGATACTGTAGAAGTTGAAGTTTCGCGCTTAATTCAGTCTCCTGCTGGAAAAATAATTTTTAGTAAAGTCACAGAGTAGAGAAGTTACCCCTAAAACCTCAAAAAAACTAACATAAACAAAAAGCGCTCCACAAGGAGCGACATCGGTGCGACAGCCGCAGAACGCTTTTTGGTGTGACTTGCGCCACAGGACGCTTCGTTCCGAGGAACGAATAATTCCGTACATGCTTCTGGACAGGGGAAGCATGATCTGAGGTACAGGTTAGGGTCATTTGCAAAAACTAACAAGCGACCGCCGTTGAACCATTGCAATTTCCTGCTTTTAGTGTCGGCTAAAAGTTTAATTTGCTCTAACGGGCGTTTAGGTGATTATAGGGTTGAACAGCCTCTCAGGTGTTTATGGCCTATAATATACCCTAAGCACTTACCCTATAGTTGTTGACAAGACGTTAGTTATAGGTTAGAATGCCCTTGTTCTTACGATATTCGTGCAACTCTTTTAGCACGAAGTTTAAAGAAGCTACTGGCTAAATCAGTAGTATGCTTACTTAATTGGCCTGTTCTAGGCCTGCTTTTATCCCTGCCAAACAAAAAAATATATGAATAAAAAGTTGTATAAACTAAATATGGTGCTTTTTGCTGTTGTTATAGCCTTTTTCTTGGCTGTAATAACCATTCCTGACGCACATGCTGAAGACTGCGAACCAAACTATGGTGGCGGTGAAACTTGTGAGCGTGAAGAGGACCTAGAGGTCTCAAAACAGGTAAGAAAGTACAAGGACAGCCTAGACAATGATGAGGGCTTTAAAGACAAGGTTACCGGCATTGAAAAAGGTGACATTGTAGAGTTCAAAATCAAGGTCAAAAACGAAGGCGATGACATTAAAGATGTTGACGTAAAGGATAGTCTTCCTGACGAATTAAAGAAAGTCGAAGGAGATACCTCAAAGCATTATGACGAACTTGAAGCTGGTGAATCTAAAACCTTTAGATTTAAGGCCAAAGTTTACGATGATGAGTTTGATAGAGAAGATAGCTTTGAAAAGTGTGTCGTTAACAAAGTAACTGTAAAACAAGATGACGATAAAAAGGCTTCTGATACAGCTACAGTTTGTTACGGTGACTCAGAAATAGAAGAATTACCTGCAACAGGCTCAACAGCCGTTGTATTTGCAGGACTAGGTTCAGCTATATCTGGCTTAGGCTTATACCTTAAAAAAAGAAATTAATTAATTAACTCGCCCGGTTAACCACCGGGCTTGTTTTAGAGTAGAGTAGATGGGCTGGGTTTGCCTTAGTGCTTACGCGGCTCATCTATTTTATTCTTAAGCAAAGGCCAATATGAATTCAGCACTCAAAATTATCTTAAAATCTACACTTCTTGTCGTCCCCGGCATTTTATTGTTCGTTCTGTTAACTTTAAACATTTCTCCAGAAAAAGAAAAAAAGGTAGCCACAGTAAAAAGTGCTCAAAGTTCAAATAAAGATTATCCATCACCATTCTTAGACTATTTAGAGCCTGTTGAAGCAGTTCCAGTAAGATTAAGAGCTCCTTCCCAAGGCATTGACGTTGAAGTTATTGAAGTTGGCTTAACAGCAGATGGAGCATTAGAAGCGCCAGCAGACTGGTCTAAAGCTGGCTGGTACAATAAAAGTGCTTTTCCGGGACATAAAGGGAATATAATAATTGATGGGCATTATGATACCAGCTTTGGCGGTGCCGCTGCATTTTGGAATTTGAAAAATTTAAAGGTTAGTGATAAAGTTGTAGTTGCTGACGAGTTTGGAAT
Organism: uncultured Candidatus Saccharibacteria bacterium; assembly: GCA_964496905.1. Lineage (GTDB taxonomy): Bacteria > Patescibacteriota > WWE3 > UBA101185 > UBA10185 > CAZCAQ01. Next base: position 3,162 of record CAZCAQ010000011.1, on the reverse strand, counting down.
AGAGCATACTTATGTTGTTAAAGAACTTATTCACGTTTCCATTTCCGATACAGATCGACTGGACAAGTTAAATAAGCATTCTGGACGAACATTAACTTTAATTACATGTGGCGGTTTTTGGAATCCAATTGCCGGAACTTATGATGAAAGGTTAATAATTAAGGCTGAAATAGAAGATAAAAGGCAGGCAAAAGACTCTTCATGATATTGACACTTAGAGCTGGGAGGTAGCTCGGGGCAGTGGCTATCTCCCGACTTTAAGATTTAATTGCACGTAGTGAAGAAATCACGGCTAGGTAGCAGTGACATATTCAATATTTATTAATTTCATTTTTCACAATTTATGACAATAAAAACAAATAATAACTCAAATTCAACAAGTTCTATTTCCAGAGGCTACACTAACGGTTCGCAAAGATCGTATGGTCAAAATTCAAATACAGGTCAAAACCAAAGAATGATGCAGGAATCGTTTAATGGCGACACAATTGCTGTTTCTGGTGTTTTAGAAATTTTGCCTGATTACGGCGTTTTAAGACAAAAAGAGCAAGCAGATGACAATTTACCAAGAGATGTATATGTAAGCCCTTCACAAATAAAAAGCTTAGGCTTGCGAATGGGGGATCAAATAGATGGATTTGCAAGGCCACCTCATGAAAATGAGCGATACCTTTCAATGCTTAAAATAGAAAAAATTGATGGCATGGATCCTGAAACAGCAAGAAAACGCCCACTTTTTTCAAAAATGACGCCTATTTTTCCTAACGAATGGCTACACTTAGAAACCACTCCCGATGTAATTTCCACAAGAATTATCGACTTATTTGCTCCTATTGGAAAAGGGCAAAGGGCGATGATAGTTGCGCCTCCAAAAGCTGGTAAAACTTGGCTTTTGCAAGATATAGCGACAGGAATTACGACAAATTACCCCGAGATGCACTTAATGGTTGTGTTAATTGGTGAAAGGCCTGAAGAAGTAACGCACATGGCTCGAAACGTAAAAGGCGAAATTTATTCTTCAAACTTTGACGAACAAGCCGAAGCTCAAACAAGGGCAGCAGAAATTGCACTTGAACGTGCTAAGAGAATAGCTGAAAAGGGTAAGGATGTCATAATTTTAATGGATTCTTTAACAAGACTTGCGCGTGCTTATAACTTGGCTGTTCCTCCTTCTGGTAGAACTTTATCTGGAGGTTTTGACCCTTCGGCGTTGTATCCTCCTAAGCACTTTTTTGGTGCTGCCCGTAACTTTGAAGAAGGTGGAAGTTTAACCATAATTGCTACGTCACTTGTTGAAACTGGTTCTAAAATGGACGACGTCATTTTTGAAGAATTTAAAGGAACGGGTAACATGGAACTAAGACTTGCCCGCGAACTTGCTGAACGAAGAATTTTTCCATCTATCGATATTAAAGCTAGTGGTACAAGACACGAAGAACTTTTATATGACAAAAAGACATTAGAATCTGTCGTAAAATTACGCAGAATGATCGACCTTTTGGAGGAAAAAGAAAGCACTGAGCTGGTTTTAGAAAGGCTCAAAAAGACTAAATCCAACGAGGACTTTCTTGAAACTCTACATAAAGGCGTTTAACACTTTATGAAACCTAAGAGGTTTTTGCCAAAATTATCTCGGAAACGAGAGACAAGGGAACGACAAAAGACCTCTCAAGGCCTTTTTGGAAGCAGTTTAATTCACACGCTTCGCAATTCAAAATCACAAAGATCCACGCAATTGAGTTTTAAAGGCTATGGCTTTGATAATGGTCGTAAATCCGACACATTTATTAGGCCAATTACAGGTTTTTTTGGAGCACTATTTAAATACATTGGCAAAAAAATAAAAGACTTATTTTTAGGCGTTCGTAGGCTTTTTGTTAATTTAGGCCGACTTCTTAAGAAAATTAAGGAAAAAAGTATTCAAAAGCTTATTTGGTCAAGAGGAAAGCTAGGCAGGCCGGTTGTTAATTTGGTAGTTTTTACAACGGCATTTTTAGTTTTTACAATAGGTAAGCTTTTTAATAGCTCAAGCTTGGTAAACAGCCAAACTGTTCCTAGTGACTATTTGGTTTCAACAAGCGATATTATTCCTCAAAGAGAATTAGCTGCCACGTTGGTACCTGAGAGCCGTAAAAGGACTACATACACTACTTATTCAGTTAGGCCGGGGGATACTTTGTCATCAATTGGACAGCAGTTTAAAATCTCTACAGACGCAATTAAGTATGTTAATAACTTAACTGACAATTCTATTTTGGCAGTTGGAAAAGAACTTTCAATTCCACCAGTATCTGGGTTAATTCACACTGTAAAAGAGGGTGACACATTAGCTTCAATTGCGACAAAATATGACGTTCCTCAGCAGGCGGTAGCAGATTTTAACTACATTTTAAATACTTCTAATTTGGCTGCAGGTACTGAACTTGTTATTCCGGATGCCAAAGTTCCTCAACCTGTTTATGTACCAACTTTGCCTACGATACCGGTCTTTAGCCCTGTTGTCCCTGCTCCTGCTGTTGGAAATGGTTATTGCGTTTGGCCAACAGCCTCAAGGCTTATTTCGCAGTATTTTTCTTGGTACCACAACGGTCTTGATATAGCTACTCCTTGGGGACAAGCAATGCCTCCAATTTATGCATGTACCGAAGGTGTTGTAACACGTGCTGGTTGGGATCCATGGGGATTAGGTTTGCATGTTGAAGTGGATCATCAAAATGGTATTTCGACAGTTTATGGTCATATGTCCAGTATTGATGTAGGATATGGCCAACGAGTAGGGAGAGGCGAAGTAATAGGTTTTATGGGCAATACAGGGCGTTCAACAGGGCCCCATGTTCACTTTATTGTTAAGGTTAATGGAAGTGCGCAGAATCCGCTTCAATATACTCAGTAAGTACGTAAAGGAAATTATATGCAGCAATATAGCTTAATAGACACAGCACTAATAAAAGTTAAAGCAGGAAACGGTGGCGATGGCGCTGTTTCGTTTAGGCGTGAAAAATATATCCCTAAAGGTGGTCCTGACGGTGGTAATGGCGGAAAAGGTGGTAGTGTGTTTGCCATTTCTGATCACAATTTGGCTACACTTGTAGATTATAGGGCTAAAAAAATGTATCGTGCTGAGGATGGCGTTCGTGGAGGTAAGAAAAAAATGGGTGGTTC
>CAZCAQ010000010.1:0-33000 GCA_964496905.1 uncultured Candidatus Saccharibacteria bacterium | reverse complement strand
TGGCGGAGGGGGAGGGATTCGAACCCTCGTGCCCGTGAAGGCGCACGGTTTTCAAGACCGGCCAAATAAACCACTCTTGCACCCCTCCAACGCGTGCAATTTGCCATTAAGGCATTTCAACCCAACCATTATACTTTAAAATACCAACTTTTAAAGGTAAAATAACACGTGCGCAAAAAGCTTAAGCCCCTGTAGTTCAACGGATAGAACACGCCCCTCCTAAGGGTGAGATGTAGGTTCAATTCCCACCGGGGGCACCAGGAATTTATTGATCTACCCATGCTTGTGAAACTTTTTAAATCAGCTTAAATAGAACAATGAAAAAACAAATTATATCTACAACATACGTTCAGTATAAAAATGAAGTTCTTTTAATTAACTGGCGCCCATACGGACCTTATTGCGGTGTTGGTGGTTTTTTAGGTCTTCACGGTGACAGCGTATTTCAAACGGCTCAATCCACTCTCGAAACTTTGGTAGGTATCCGTCCAGCAGATGTAGATTTTCAGTTAGTTGGACGAGTGGTTTTTACGGCAGAGGAAACCCAAGAGCATAATGTCAATTACATTTTTAAAGGAATTGCGCAAAACAAAATGATTACAAAACATCCTCAAGTGCATTCAGCCAAATGGGTTCCGCAAGATAAGCTGTTCAATTACAAACTTTTTCCAAATAACGAACGCATGTTCCTTGAAGAAGTCTTAAACTCAACTTACTTTGAAATCGAACTTAAATACGAAGATGGACTGGTATCCAAAAATGTTCCAATTTTAGTCCCTTGAACCACATGCAAGGCTATTTTATAATAAGAATATGAAAATTATTATTTCAATCCTTGCAAATACACTTGCAGTTTTTTTAGTAGCGCACATAATTTCAGACGTCCAAATCGACGGGTTAACTGCAGCTTTTACAGTCGCTATAGTACTTGGTGTTCTCAATACTTTTCTTAAGCCAGTTTTGCACCTTTTAACGCTCCCTATAAACATTATGACCCTGGGGCTTTTTTCTTTTGTGCTCAACATTTTAATGGTTTACATTGCCGAGTACCTTGTGACAGGCTTTGACATACAGTCCTTTACTTCAGTTATACTTTTCAGCTTTTTAGTTTCGGTAATTAGCTCGGCATTAAGCAAAATTTAATTTATACTAGACTTGTGAAAAAACTTTTGCCCGAACTTTTAATATTTGCTGGAATTGGCATCTTACTTTTTTCTTACGGACCTATTGCATATGATGAATTAGCATATCGTCTTAAAGAGTATAAAAAACAGGTTTATAGTCTAACTAGTACTGACCAAACCGCCGTTCCAGATAGTCCATTTGCACGATTAATTTCATCAAGTCCCATTTTAATAAAACCAGTGAATACAGATTTCTCACTAGTTATTGAAAAAATAGGTGTTAACGCCCCTGTGGTGCGCGACGTGCCTGTTTCTGATGAGGATGCGTACATTGAGGCATTAAAAAACGGAGTCGCACACGCGTCCTCCGCGCCTTATCCTTCTGAAGAGCCAGGAAACGTCTATTTGTTTGCACATTCTTCTATTAATTTTTGGAGACTTGGAAAATATGCCAAAGTGTTCAATTTACTTCGCAAACTTGAAGTTGGAGACAATGTGAATGTTTTCTACGAAGACAAGCAGTATACCTACGAAGTTATAAACAGTGAAATTTACAAAGGCTTTAACACATACCCCTTAAAAAGAGCCACCTTGGAGCCGATTTTGACTCTGCAAACTTGTGATCCTCCGGGAACTACATTTAATAGACTTGTAGTTACGGCTAAATTAGTGGAAGTTAAATCGGTAGAAAAACTACAATAATTACTATCTAATTCCTAAAGTGTACAAGTTAGTTTGATCGTCAGAAGTAAAAGAAGTGCTAATTATAAGCTTGTCGCCACCAGGAGAGCTATACACAGCGGCGTCGTAAAGAGAGTTGTTGTAAACTTCCATTTTGTTAGTTCCATCAATCCTAATTAAGCTAATTTTGCCTTTTTTAGCTGCCGCTATATCGCCTTCAGCCAAAACCAAATGATAGCTATCGGCATACCAATTAACAGAAGGTTGAGGATCGTTAATGCCAGTTGTAAATACTAAAGTCTCAGTCTTTTCACCCACTGGAATTGGTTTTTCCATGTTGTAGACTCTGTACTCAAAATTCCCATCTTTTCGCACTTTATACATAAACTTCTTATTATCTGGCGACCATAAAGAGTCTTCACGCAAAGCTATTTCGCGGATATTTGAAGGTAAGTCAATGTTTTTAATTATATCTTGTCGTGTTTTGACAGTTTTTTCTAACCAGCTCTTTTTTAACAATTCTGGGGATTCTGTTGACTCGGCTGTCTTAGCGCTAATGTCTACCAAATAATAACTGTCAGTTTCAACACCTTGCACATCCTCGGGAACCGTTATTAACAATTGCTTTTCATCTGGTGACCACTCAATCTTTTTCCCTTTAGAAAAAGTATTGTAAATTGTATCTTCAAGTACGCTATTTGCATTGGACTTAAACAAGTCTAGCCCGCCGCCAACTAATGGTATTACCCAAATTCCAGGAGATTCAGGATCTTTGGAGAAAAAAGCAATTTTTGAAAGGCTAGGCGCCATAGCAGGCGATTGAGCTCCCGTGTTAGTTAGCGGTTCAAGTCGTGGAGTTTTTGAAACCAAGACTGCTGTAATATCTGTAACCAGTTCTGGAAAAACCTGCACATCTTTTTCCCATGCAAAGTATCCATTCTTAGAAATTTTGAGTTTATATTTTTCACCCGGTCTTAAGTTTGAAATTGTGTCGTCAGTGGCTGTCGTTAACTCGTCGTTTAAATACACGTTTGCGCCTTCTGGAATTGACCTTGCGCCTATCATTCCAGTTCTTTTTACTTGAAGTTGATTGCTTGTGTCGTTGTCTTTTAATGTAGGTTTAGAAAGTCTATAACCCGATGTATATAGGTACAAGGCGGCTGTAATTCCAAAAAGTATAGCGGCCGTAATGACCGATTGTATGATGTGTTTTCTATTCATAACTATTCCTTGTGAAGTATACAATTTTTATTGCCGTTGCAGAATACCCTAGGTTTTTAAGCCTTGGGATGATTAAAACAACTTGCAAAGGCAAGAAGACACCGTGGTCTATAGACCGCGGTGGATTCATACGAGTTTTGAATGAGATATAATCATCCTATGTTTTCTAAAAAAATAGGCATAGACCTTGGTACAGCAAACTCACTTGTGTATTTGCAAGGAAAAGGCATTGTGTTAAAGGAACCCACGGTTGTTGCGGTTACAATTGATGATGAACAGGTTGTTGCAGTAGGCAATGAAGCTCGTGAAATGCTTGGTAAGACTCCTGAAAACATTATGGCCACCAAGCCTCTAAGAAGTGGGGTTATTGCCGATTACACTGTTACAGAGGCTTTATTGCGGTATTTTATAACTAAAGCAGTAGGGAACTTACGTTTAGTAAAACCCGATGTCTTAATTTCGATTCCTGCTGGTGCAACTTCGGTTGAAGCACGCGCTGTTTTAGACGCTGCTTACACAGCTGGAGCGCGCAAGGCCTTTTTAATCCCTGAACCATTGGCGGCTGCAATTGGCACAGGACTGCCCATAGCTGAGCCTACAGGAAATATGATAGTTAACATTGGCGGTGGCACTACAGAAATTGCCATCGTTTCCATGTATGGCATGGTCACACACGGCAGTGTTCGTGTAGCAGGTAACAATTTGGACGAACAAATCATTCAACATTTACGGCGCAAATATAATTTGATAATAGGAGAAAATACAGCTGAAAAAGTTAAAAAAGAAATTGGAAGTGCGCACCCTTTAAATAAAGAAGAATATTTTGAAGTCAAAGGGCGTGATTCAATTACTGGTTTTCCAAGAACGGTACAAATATCTTCTAACGAAATTAGCGAATGTTTTTCATTTCCTCTAAATCAGATCGCAGGAGCGATTAAAACGGTATTAGAAAAAACTCCGCCTGAATTATCATCAGATGTCATTGATAAAGGTATTGTGCTGAGTGGTGGGACTGCCCAATTGCGCAATTTGGATAAATTTCTTACTACATATACAGGAGTTCCTGTTCACGTTGCTGACGAACCTCTATTAGGTGTCATAAATGGTATCGCCAAAGTTTTAGAAAATATTGAACTTTTTGAAAGAAATCTGTTAAAAAAATGAAAGTAACTGAAATACTAGGAATAAAAATAAACCACGAATTAACAATTAACGACGCTGTTGCATTAATTGATGCGAAAATGGCTGAAAATACATTTTTTCAAATTTGTACGACAAATCCTGAATTTATTGTTGACGCGCAGAAAGATAATGAGTTTAAAACTATTATAAATGACTCATTTTTGTCACTTGCCGATGGTTCGGGTGTTGTTTTTGCCTTGGACTACTTAAACAAAGTTAAATCACTAAAACGGGGTGCTTTGTTTCCACTACGAAGTTTCATTGCGGGCATGTCCTTTATTACTAAAGTGGGTAAATTGAACGATTTCCCGCCAATATATGGCGTAGATTTAACAAACAAGTTGTTTGAACTTTGTAATGAAAAAGGTTACACAGTTGGACTAGTTGGAGGTCAGTTAAAAGATAAAAGGGGAAGGCCGGTGCTAAACAATGTTAATATCGCTAAAGAGGCTGCAGCTAAGCTAAAAAGAAATTATCCTAATTTAAAAGTTGTATTTGCCGACTCCAATATATACGCTAACCCTTTACAAGATGAAACTAGTGTTAGTGCAATTAAGTCAGTTCTTAGCGCTTCGGGTATGCCCAACTTGCATATTGATATGTTATTTGTAGCCTTTGGCCATAATCGACAAGAAAAGTGGATTAAAAGAAATAATTCAAAGCTCCCAGTTAAACTTTGCATAGGTATTGGCGGTACGTTAGATGACATTGCAGGTTATACCGTAACACCCAGTGACTTTTATTCAAAAAATAATTTACGTTGGTTATATCGACTAACTCAGCAACCTTGGAGAATTAAGCGGATTTTAAAAGCGACATTACTTTTTCCGTTTTTAGTGTTCCTTGTCACACTTAAGAAACAATAATCATTATACTAATTACAAAAGCATTGACAGGGAAATTTTTGTCTGTGTATAGTTATGGCATGACAATAGAATTAAAAGATAAACTTTATACATCCACAGAAGTAGCAAATGTTTTGGGAGTCAGTTTAAGATCTGTTTACAGATACTTAGATGAAGGAAAGTTGCATGCAGATGTTAAAACTGCAACAGGCCGACATAGATTCTCTAAACAAAATATTTTAGACTTTTTGTACCCACAAGAAGCGAAAAACATACAACAACAAGAAAATACACCTGTTGCCAAATCTAGCGTGTCTAAAAAGCCTAAAGCAGCACCTGTAGAAGAAATTACTTCTACTCAGGATTTAAAAGATGATGAAGATGTTGAGATAGATGATATAGACTTACTTGACGACTCAGAAGACTCTACTGACACAGAATTGGTTGCAGATACTTTAAATAATGATACAGAAGATGACTCTGCAGTAGATTGGCTGGCTAAATTTAGGGCAGCAGCTGAGAGATATAGAGAAGAACAAACTACGAAATCAGAAGAAACTGCTGTAAATACACCGCCAATAGCTGAAGTTAAGTCAGCACCGGTTGCTACTACTGCACCTACTGAAGAAGTAAGTAGTTTTACACAAGAATATGAAGAAGAGGTTGAAGAGAAGACAGAGTATTACTATTTAAGTGGCGTTGGTGGTCTTAAAGAAATCGCTCAAAGTTTAGATAAAGCAGCTAAAAAAGCATCTGTTGATTACGCTTTTACTCTTGATGCAGGTTTGTCATTGTTTAAACCAATACGACCCTTTTCAGTTATACATGCTTATGTAAGAAGCTCTGATAGAGATTATTTTGAAAAAGCTCTAAAGCTAACAGAAGTCTCCAAAGCTTCAGCTCAATTATGCTTATACATTTCAGACGAAAATTCGATTTACAAAGATAGACGTGAAATGTACGGCTTAAATGTGGTCTCTAGAGAGAAATTGAGAATGGATCTTGTAGCATCTGGTGAAAAGGATCTTGTTTCAGAGCTTGATACCATAGCATAGATCTCACTTTAGTTATACTTAAATTACCCCAAGCTTTTTTGGGGTAATTTGCGTTCAAGCGTGTTTTGTAGCCCATTTAGCCTTGTAAGTGGTAGAATACACTTATGGCCTCAAAGAAAATTATAAATGTATTGGGTAATCTAATAAATGAAGTTTCCGATACTTCCTCTGAAAAAAAACTTAAGATACTAATGGTAGGGGCGGAAGCCATGCCATACGCTAAGGTTGGCGGCTTTTCAAGCGTGCTACTCTACCTTTCTAAAGAACTTTTGGATCAAGGCCACGATGTTCGCATTTTTATGCCAAAATTTGGCTTTATAGATCAACAAGGTAATTATGAATTAAGCATGCTTTTGGAAGGTATTAACATCCCAACTGATAGCGAAGTAGAGCCAGAGCTAATGTGTAACATTAAAACGCACAAAAATCAGTATGGCATAGTAACCTACTTTTTGGAGAATATGGAATACTATGAAAAACGTAACAATGTTTATGGTTATTCGGATGATCCTATTAGGTGGGGACTTTTATGCAGAGGTGCACTTGAATTTATTAAACGAGATATTTTTGTACCGGACGTAATACATACACACGATTGGCATACCGGTCTTGTGTCAAATTATCTTAAAACAACATACAAAAATGATCCACAATTAAGTAAGCTTGCAACATTACATACAATTCATAGTATTGCGCATCAAGGCAATATAGTTCCACAAAATGTATCAGAACTTGAGTATGATGATGGTCAGGCTGGAATACCATCAATATTTGATCCCAAATTTTTGAATTTAAATTTTATGCGTAGAGGAATAATAAACTCAGATGCAATTAACACTGTCTCAAAAACTTATTCAAAAGAAATTTTGACTGAAGAATATGGCGAAGGTTTAGATAAGCTTTTATTAGAAGTCAGAAGTAAATTATTTGGTATTGTAAATGGAATTGATTACGAAGAATTTGACCCTGCAACGGATAAGTATATTCAAGCAAATTACAACATTACCTCATTGGATCGTCGCGTTAAAAACAAGTTAGCACTTCAAGATGAAATGGATTTACCAATTGACGAGTCAATTCCAGTATTTGGATTTGTTGGAAGGCTCGATTACCAAAAAGGCGTGGATTTAATAGTAAGAACGCTTGACCATGCGCTCAAAGAATTTAATATGCAATTTGTACAAGTTGGAGGAGGGGATTCTAGTTTAGTTGATATGCTAAAAGAATTGAAACAAAAATATCCTCAAAAAGTTGGTATTCATACATATCCAAACTTTTTGCTTCCAAGACTTTTTTTTGCAGGTACTGATGTGATGCTATATCCATCTAGATTTGAGCCATGCGGAATTGTTCAGCTAGAAGCTATGCGCTATGGAAGTATTCCGCTTGTACGCAAAGTAGGCGGATTAGTAGACACAGTTGAGGATTTTGACAGTGTTTTAATGGAAGGCACTGGATTTATGCTTAAGGAATTTAGCGAAATGTCATTAATGGGGCAGTTTGCAAAGGTTCTAGAGTTATACAAAAACAAGCTTTTATGGCTTAAATTGCAGCAAAATGCAATGCGTCAAGACTATAGCTGGAGCTATTCTGCTAAGGAATATGTTAAATTGTACCAAAAAACTATGGATCTTCATTTAAAGCCATATCCTAAAGACCACGATTCGTTATCTTGACAAAATATGACTTTATAGTATACTTACGCTATTAGTATTAAAGTGCGTTGTATCCCAGTAGGGTTTTCAGATGGATTCTTATTCATCTCTTTCTTATTCTGTGGGCAGGAGAATAAGAAAACTAAACCCAACTGGGGTAGAGCGCATTTTTTTTTTGCTTAAATTTGATTTTCCACTTATAATTGCAAAAGCATGACGCCCAAGCAGATAAGTATCATTCTTCATTTATATCAGCCAAGCATACAAACAGCTTCTGTATTTAAACAAATATACGAGTCGTCCTATCAACCATTACTTAAGATTTTAAAGAATAATAAAAATGCGAATTTTACGCTTAACATGCCGCTAAGTTTACTTGAAATTATGGATTCGTATGGATATTCAAGCTGGTTATCCGACATTGCAAAATTGTATGAAACTGGAAAAATCGAACTTACAGGTACAGGTGCATATCATCCACTTCTATCACAATTTAATGAAAAAATGCGTGAAGATCAAATAGTCTTAAACGAATATGGTTTAGGCTACTATTTTGGAAAGCGGACGGGTTTTGAAGGTGAAAAATCTATCTTACTTAAAGATGTTAATGGGTTTTTTCCTCCTGAACTGGCGGTTGATGAGGCTGTTCTTAGAACAATCTCAGGTTTAAATTATTCATGGATACTTATTGACCAATGTGCAATAGAAAGTTACTCTAATCCAATTGTAGAGCACGCAAGCGGTATAGTATTAGTGGTTCGAAACACTCAAATAAGTAATAATATTGCATTTAACAGGGGATTTAATACAAACCCAGTTGTGGAAATGATAAATGATTCTACTGAAAATTCAATTATAATTGCGCTCGATGGTGAAACATTTGGACATCACAATAAAGAGGGTATTTTATACTTGGATACATTAATAGACTCATTAGCTAGTGCTGGACATAATTTACGCAAAGTTTCCGACACAATTTTATACAATCAACACGAGCATAAATTATCTGTTTGTGAAAAAATCATGCCTTCGACTTGGGGTGCCACATTAGAGGATGTACAAAAGGGCAATATCCTGCCATTTTGGAAAATTGAAGGCAATTTTATTCAAAATACGCTATGGGAATTGTATTCTTTTATCGCACAAAGGTATGACAATTGTATAGAGCCCAAGTGTGATACACACAATCTTGAAAATCTGCCTGTATGGAAGAATGACACGATAAATTCATTTGAAAGTGACGATCTAAAAAAGTATATTATGACAAAAATGTCATATGCACGTTTGGTTGCAAGCGATGTTGCGTGGTGGGCTTCCAATAAGGAACTCTTTAATGGAGAACACGTCTTTGATCCCTTGTTTATTTCAAACTATCTTGAATTTGCATCAACTGTTGCTGATTTCACCTCTGATGATGAGCTTAAAGTCTATATAGAAAAAGTTCGTTCACAAGTACATTTGCAAAGTTCTAAGTCCTGATATACTTAACTAATGAAAGTTCTCTTTGTTGCCGCTGAAGTTGCACCTATTATAAAAATGGGAGGTTTGGGTGATGTTATTGGTGCACTTCCCAAAGCTCTTGAAAACCTCAAAGTCGACGCCGACGTAATAGCACCGTTTTACACAAACATTGATACATCTGGTTACAAAATAGTTAAGCACTTAGAACTTGAAGTTACATATGGCGGAGAAACTTTTATTGTTCCTATTTTTAAAACAAAACTTCCCGGATCTAATGTTGATTTGTTTTTAATAAAAAATGATAAATTTTTTGATAAAAAGCATGGTTATTTGCTCAATGAAGTTGTACCTTACTCGTTTTTTGATAGAGCAGTTGTAGAGTTTATAAAAAGTGGTTTTAACAGTTACGATGTCATTCATTGTCATGACTGGCATACAGGCTTAATACCTCACATATTAACCGATGAGCTAAAGAGTGAAAAACCCCCAGTCCTTTTTACAATCCACAACATTTCATATCAAGGAAATGTAGAGTTTTCAATACTGCGTGATGTAGATTTGGATCCTGGTGCGCACGCTGGCATAGATTATGATATTCAGGATGGATTTTTAAACTTAATGCAGCAAGCTATAACCTCAGCAGACTATGTTAGCACTGTGTCGCCGTCTTATGCTAATGAGGTTATGTTTAAAGATATCGGTGGTGATTTATCTGGATTTTTGTATGATCGCCGCAATACTTTAACGGGTATTTTAAATGGTATTGATTATGCTACTTTACCTTGTGAATACGATATTTCTAATTGGCAGGAAGGGAAAAAGTCGGCACGAAAAGCATTATTTAAGCAATTAGGCCTTTTGGATGCTACTAATTCACCGGTGTTTTCTTTTATTTCCCGACTTGATCCTAATCAAAAAGGGCTTGATATTCTTTTTGATTCTTTAGACACAATTTTAGAGAACAATGGTGTTTTTATTTTATTGGGCACTGGTGATCCTATTTGGGAAGAAAAATTTAAGCAAAAAGGTATTGAAATAGCCAAAAAGCACAAAAACAAAGTTTCGATAAACATTAAGTTTGATAACAAACTTGCGCTTGAAATATACAAGTCTAGTGATTTCTTCCTAGTGCCATCAAGGTTTGAACCATGTGGCTTGACGCAAATGATTTCAATGCGCTATGGTACTTTACCAATTGTACGTGATACCGGCGGTTTAAAAGATTCAGTGATTGATAGTATCAATGGATTTAAGTTCAAAATGTACAGCTCTGCTGATTTGCGTAGTTGCATTTTGAGAGCCTTAAAGTTTTATGCAAACACCAAGGTTTACGAGAAAATGGTCACTAGTGCAATAAATGCTGATTTTAACTGGGAAAAAAGCGCAATTGAGTACAAAAAATTGTACAAAAAGCTACTTGAGTAGGTTGCAGTTGCCTTTAGTAGCAAGGTTTTAAGCTGCTAGTTTATTTTTGACTAAAAGTTATACTCAATAATCATTGCTAACATAGAAAGTTTATTACTATAATAAGTATAGTGAAAACTTTTCTGCCTAAGTACAAATTAATTTGCCATCTTTTGATTTGCTTGTTATTTTTCATATTTTGTAACACTTTTACATTAGCCCAGGCTCCAGTTTCAGGTATAAACATTGTTAAAAATGGTGATTTTAGTTCAGTAGTAGCACCAGACTATCCTGCGCAATGGAAACATACTAAATCTGTTGTTGGTAAAGCCACTTACTCTGTTAAATCTGTAGAAAACTTTTCACAAAATGGAGGAAATGTTTTAGAAGTTTTTATAAACCGTAGACCTTTGCAAGGCGAACATGCCTTGTATCAAACTGGTTTAAAACTAAATCCAAATACTACATATAACCTAAATTTTAAGGCAGGCACCGATTTAGAAACCGGAGCAATAAGGGTTAAGATTTATGACAATCGTACAAAAAAGTCGTTTTTACTAGGTAAAAATTCTTTTAGAGCTACAAGAACACCAAACGATTTTGCACTAAATTTTACAACCCCTTCTACGAACTCCCCAATTCTAGCTGATTTATTATTTCAATTTGAGGGTAGAAATAACGTTAGTTTTATTTTGGATGATATAGAGCTAACTCAGAGTAGCGTTATTAATTCCCAGTCAAAAGTAGATAAAGCAACTTCTCCATTTAATATCAACAAACCCGCGGATTTAAGCAAGCCTGTTTCTCCTAATCCTTCTACGGCGTTACCGCCTAAAGCAAGAAATTGTGATATATACGTTTCAGCCGAAACTGGAAATGATGGCAATACAGGCCAGACGCAAGAATTAGCTGTAAAATCTATATCTAAGGCAATTTCAATAGTTAAGAACAGCGCACAAGATCGTATAATATGTATCCAAAATGCGACATACAACGAAAGTTTGTCGATTTCTGGCTTAAAGGGGACTGCTGAGCGACCCTATATTATCAAGTCATCATCCGTCGATGCCGCAGTTATTTCAGGACAATCGTACGCATTGCCATTAAGTAGTTGTGTTTCTAGCGTGAGTGCAATAACAGATAGTTGCTTACGCGTACCCTTAGTTTCGGTAGTGGATTCGGAATATGTTGTATTAGATGGCCTACATATTAGAGAATCCTCGGGTGTTGGATTAAGACTGGTGAATAATTCACACGTTACACTATTTAACTCAAAAATTAGTGATAATGCTAGTTTTGGAATTTTAATAACCAATCTTTCACCCCAAACCGCTATTGAAAATACAGAGGTTTATAATAATTTTACTATCTCCTCAACTAAGAAATTACCATTAGGTGCTGGTATTTCAATCTATAGTACAAAAAATAATGTAAATGTATCCGATATAACAATTAAGGGGTCTAAAATACACAATAACATTGGAGATGGTGTGTTTATTGGCCCAAACACCCAAAACATATCTATTGATACCTCAACGCTGTATGATAACTTAAAATCTAATATTTCATTCTTAAATACTCAAAATACACAAATTAAACGCAATTTACTTTATTGTAGTTATGCCTTAGCGGAAAAAAGAGATCTGGTAACCGGGCAGGTAGGTTTAGAATCTGCTGCCAATATTGTAATGTCGGGTTCTGAAAGTGCCTTTAGTTCAGGTGAGGTTTCACAAAACTTGCTAGTTAACAACATACTTGCAAATTGTCCCCTTAACTTAACAATTAACGCCAAAAAAGGACAATTTACTCGAAATACACTAATTAATAATACATTTGTATCTCAGACAGGTACGGAGCAAGTTAAAGTACTTGAAGGTGCCTTTCCAATTTCTAATAATAGTTTAGTAAACAATTTGCTTATTCAGCCATCTTCTTTAGCTCGACCAAGTTACGTTTCATTATTACTAAATAGAAATATATTGAATAGAAATCTACTTATTTCATCGCAGCAAGGCCCCTTGGTTACAGATGATGCGCTTACACTTTTGCATGAGCCTGTAAATATAGCTCAATCCACAAGTTCAGTTGAGTTAAATCCACTACAATTTAAACTGCCAAATACTTCTAAATATCGTGATTTTGGTACAGATGCTGAAATGGCGCCAAAGGATGATTTTTATGGGAATACAAGGACAACACTTCCCGAAGCCGGTGCTATAGAATTAAACGATCCTGCGGTCTTAGGTTCGTCTATTACCCTAGATACGTCTTTAACTACAATTCCTGTTTCTAGTTGTACAAAGTATGTTAATAAGGATGGAAGCGAGACAAACGGCACCACTTTAGAAACTTCCTACAAAACAATTCAAAAAGGTGTTCAAGAGCTGCAGGCAGGGGATGTTCTTTGTATTAAAGGAGGTAATTATAGTGAAATTGTAACCATAAGTAAGAAATTTACTGAAGCTGCCAAGGTTAAAATAGGTGCCTATTCTGGTGGCGAATCTGTAACGCTTACGTCAGGTGCGGAAAAGCTTCCTCAGTCGAATTGCGCTAATTTACCTAATTTGTCCGATAATAGTACACAAACAGATAATCTATTTAAGAGTTGTAGTCGCAAAGGTTTAATCAATATATCCGAAGCTGAAAATATAGAACTAGTAGGTCTTACAATTTCTGACTCAAGTGCTACTGGGCTCTTCATTGTAGATTCAAAAAATATAACATTAAATTCTGTAAATATTACAAAAAGTGGCTTATATGGTGCTCTTTTTAGCACAGTCAACTCAATTTCGATTACAAAGTCTAAATTTTTAGAAAACGTTACACATAGACAGCGCAATTCAAAGGTAAGTGCAAGCGGTTTGGAAATGATTAATGACTCCCAAAAGCTGACAATAAGCGACAGTTTAATTGCCAAAAACCTTGGAGATGGGCTAGTTGTTAAGAACACAGATGATATTGCGCTCCACGACAGTGCTATTGTAGACAATGCTTTTACAAATTTTGAGTTAAGGAGTGCAAACAAATTTGTTATAAACAGGACACTCATTGCATGTTCTGCTGATGGTTTAACCGGTATTAGATCTGCATTGAGTGGTAGTAACGATTATGGCATCGGATTTTCATACTTTGGTACAAGTAAAAATAGCTCTTCAACAAATACGATTGTAAATTCAATTTTACAAGGTTGTAAATCGAACATGATTTTAAACGCTGAAGGCGACAAACATGTTAAAAACCTACAAGTTTTAAACAACCACTTTATAAATGCGCGCACCACTAGTTCAGCTAAAGAGAACTCAAGAAATGTTTTAATGTTGGGATCTAACTACCCCAACCTTAAATTTAAAAATAATATTATCTATCAAAAGGATGACAAAATACGAACAATCGTTGGGTATAACACTAAATATGATTTTACAGCCAATATTTTGTACCCAAATACAATTAGGACATTAGCGCCACCTGCATTTATAATTCAAAATCCAAAGTTAGATGATGGGAATGCTGAAATAAATTTAAGTAATCTTAATGTGTCAAAGTTTATGCCAAAGGATGATTCTCCGGCAATTAATACTGCTGACGCCCGCATAGAATCCGATTATTTAAAAGTGGATTATCTTAAAGAGGACAGATCAAACTTGGACATAGGTGCTTTGGAAGTGACAGATGCAGACGATGATGTAAATGAAGACAATGATAATGATAATGGTGACGATAATACGGGAGATGATGGAGATGATGGAGATGGAGATGGCGATGGTGATAGCGGCGGTGATGGTGAAGGCGACGGCGACGGCGACGGCGGTGGTGGTGATGATTACGACCCTTGTGACTATTATTGGTGTGATGACGACAGCTCGGGGGATAACGATTACGACTATGATTATGATTATGATGATTCAACAACTGACGAGCAGGGTTACGACGAGTATGATCCTTATGCTGACTATTATTATGATTTTGACTACGATGCTGGTGACACCGCTCAATTTGGCGTAATTGAGCCAAGTCCAACGACCGATGTTTTAAAAAATGGCAGCTTTGATCTTAGCAAAGCTCAAAACGGTCTACCGCCCGGTTGGTTTATTCGTACAGGTGTAGATGGAGCTGTGAAAGTAAATTTGGTTAGTAATGACTATGATTCAAATGCAGGTAATGCGATGCAAATTCAGCTTAAAAGGCTACCGGCAGCTGGTAAAGTTGAGCTGTTTCAAAGCGGCTTGCCTTTAAAAGCCGGTGCACTATATGAGCTATCTTTTGTGGCTAAGTCTGACTATGGATCGGATCTTGACATTTCTCTTAATAATTCTGTTTTTCCATACGAAGTATTAACAAATTCTTTGTATGGAGTAGATTTGAAACCCGATTGGAATGTTTACACTGGTTATATTAAGATTCCTGAAACCCAAAACCCTAATTCAAGTATAAGAATTGTTTTTAGTTTTGATGGTGCAATTGATGATTTGTATTTTATAGACAAAGTTACTATGACTGAGTTTATCAAGCCATCAAATACATACGAGGATTATAACCCAGATTATGACCTTGATCCTGAGTTTTATACTGAACCAGTATCAGGAGAAACACCTTTAGAAGAACCCCAAGAAGTTCCTTTTGAAGAGATTGGAGCTCCTCAAACTACGACGAAGTCTACTAAAATTGTATATCAAGCAGATTTTTAGATTAATTATCTTGAAGTGTATTAAGTAAAGGTAAAATATAAATTATACTAACAGTAGTCAGTGTCCAAAGTATGACAGTTGCCAAAAGAGGCTTATCGGATAACAAAACTCTTTCGGGAGATTCACCTTCTTTTTTCTCATAAATTACATATAAATATCTTGCTACACCGTAAATTACTAAAGGTATTGTCAACATCATAAGCTTTGGTGTTCTTAGTATAGAGGGCAACAAACTAGCCAGTTGCGAGTTGTAGAAGCCTTCAGGTGAGATTTGAAATACAAAAAGGGAATAAGTTATTATACAAAAGGCTGCCGACATGGAAATCATACTATCAAGCAAACTATCGGGATAGTGGCGGAGTGTTTTTCTAGTTTCTACTCCATCTTTAGATTCTATCTCATATTTATTTAGAAGTGTTTTTTCTGATCTACGTTTTCCAAATGCCAAAAGGAGTGAGAGCCCTATTGTGGTTAAAATTAACCACGAAGATACCGAAACTTCAGCGGCTAAACCTCCTCCAAAAACTCTAACTATAAAAAGTGTAGCTACAACTAGCGCATCTATAATTATTACGTTTCTTAAGTAAAAAGAGTACACAAACTGTATGACAATATACGAAATTATTACGGCTGCAAAGTAATTTCCAATATACAAAATAGAGTAACTTATTGAAAATGCCACAAGCACCGAAGCTACCATTGCGGCCATCGTTGAGCTTAACTTTCCAGAAGGAATTGGCCTGTTCTTTTTTACAGGGTGTAATGCGTCGCGAGGCGCATCTACAATGTCATTTATAAAATAGCCAGCTGATGCCACTGAGCAAAAAACTAAAAGGGCCTTCATGCATGCCATAAAAGTATCTGGATCAAAAAGTTGCCCTGCAAAGAGTGCTGCTGCAAATACGCTGAGGTTTTTGAGCCATTGTCTAGGGCGTGCGGTTCTAACTAACTGATAGGCCAAATTTATCATCTGAACAATTATATCATTTGGAGTAGGGAAGTGCTGAAGAAAAAAAGCCTCCGAGTTCGGAGGCTTTTTTAGAGCGCTAGCTTGCTAGACTCACTTCAATTCTACTTTAGCGCCTGCTTCTTCAAGCTTTTTCTTAGCTGCTTCGGCTGCGTCCTTTTTAGCACCCTCTAGGAGTGGTTTTGGAGCAGATTCTACTAAGTTTTTGGCTTCAACAAGACCTAATGTTTGATTAAGTTCTCTTACGGCCTTAATAACTGCCAATTTGTTAGCACCTGCATCGGCGAGTATTACGTCGAATTCAGTCTTTTCTTCTGCTGGAGCGGCGTCTGCTGCTGCACCTGCTGTAGGCATTGCGCCCATCATCATAGGAGCTGCTGCTGATACTCCAAACTTTTCTTCTAAAGCTTTAACTAAGTCGTTAAGCTCTAAAACGGTCATTTTTTCGACCATTTCCATTACTTTTTCTGCATTTGCAGAAAGCTTTAATTCATCTGCCATTTATGCCACCTCCTTGTTAGTAGCTATTGCGGACAAAACATATACTAGACTTTTTTGTGGTCCGCTAAATACATTTACTATCCCACTAAGCGGGGACTTTAAGCTGCCAAGCATTTTGGCTATCAATACTTCTTTGCTTGGAAGTTTGCTGAGTTCTTCAAGCTGGGCGCCTGAATATACTGCATTTTCAATAATTCCGGCCTTTAGGACCAGTTTGTCATTGTTTTGAGCAAAATCGTACAATTTTTTTAGTACGGCAAAAGCATCGTTTCCAGCAATAAATGCTGCATTTTGCCCTTTTAGGAACATTTGAATGTCAGGATTGTATTTTCCTGCTTGTTCCATAGCGATTTTTAAAAGAGTATTTTTTGAAACTTCAGTAAAACCGCCTACACTTGCTACATCTGCACGAAGTTGGTTTATGTCGTTTGCGCCAACTCCTGCGTATTCTGCCAAAATTACTCCATTGCTGTCTTGGAGTACTTCGGCCAATTTATTGACTATATCTTGATTTTTTTGATTTGGCATAAAAAAACTCACCAAAGAGGTGAGGTAATAAAGTAATTATCGATTCACACCTCGGCAAGATTATTAAGCTTTTTGTTGAGCGCGCTTCCTTGCGCTGCAAAAGGCCCTTGCTGTCTTTGGCTATGGATGATTGTAGGGGAAGGGGAGGAGGATGTCAACTTTTGTATGCATTTGTTACTGAAGGAATATGGTGGAGCATATGTTTTACAACATTTGTGCTCCACCACAACTAATTCACCCCTTTATTGATTAGTGTAACCACAAAGCCTTGCCGGTCTTTATCCCAACGGACTTGCAAGTCTGCCCCCAAAGCAAGGCTCAAAAAATGCAGTAGAATTGTGCCTTCTTCCTGTGTATAAGCTTTGTCAAAACGAAATGTACGTTGTTGTTTTTCAATCTTTTTTACCAACTCGTCAAACTCCATGTTTCTCTCCTTGATAAAAAAAGCCCATGCTTATTGATACCGTTTATATAAGGCATTTTACTTCGTTGTGTCAACTATACCGACGAACTTGATATAAAGGAGTATACTTAAGTCAAATCTGTACAAACAGAAAACTAGTAAAAGAGGTTGTTAAAATGGATCTTCAAATTCTAGAAAGCGTAGCGTTACTTGTTTTTCTCTCGGTTTGTTTGTACTTTATAAGCAATAGGAGACGCCGACCCAAAGTCGATGATATTCAGGATACTGGTACTGAATATCACCCGCCGCGATTTGATTGAGTTATCTTTGCAGGTATTGGAGAAAGCAACCAACCAAAATGCTGGAAAAGTAAGTTTAGAGGTAATGCACGTTGACTGTGTGATGTGCATTGCCTCGTTTTTTTACTTACTTAAACATCTCAGCAACATCAACGCCAAAGCTAGGCCCCATTGAAGTTGTCATAAAACAACTCTTAACCCATCCGCCTTTAGCTTTTTGAGGTTTTGCGCTCTTTAATGCGTCAAGCACAGTTTCAAAGTTTTCTTTAAGTTGAGCTTCTGTAAAGCTAACTTTGCCAATAACGGTGTGGGCGACTGCTTGGTTTTGTTCGTTTTTAATTTCAACTTGACCTTTTTTAAGCTTTTTAACTGCATCTGCTGGATTTTCACTAACTGTTCCATTTTTTGGGTTAGGCATAACACCTGCTGGGCCTAAAATTCGGGCAACAGCGGCTAACTTTGGCATATAGCGAGGTTCCGACACGATGTAATCAAAATCAACGCCGGGCTTAATTGTTCCGTTTTGAATTTTGGCCAAATCTTCTTCACTAAGTTCTAAATCGGCTTCGGCTACTGATTTGCTTGCGAAAACGGCGACTTTAACAGATTTTCCGGTTCCGTTTGGCAAAACAACAGTAGTGCGTACCATTTGGTCTGCTTTGGTAATGTCTAAATTAAAATTAAAGTGAACTTCGACTGTAGCGTCAAATTTAACTTTTGAGCTTTCTTTCGCCTTTTTTATTGCTTCATCTATAGGGAAAATCTCAATAACTTTTGTTTTTGGCATTTGCTTAGTTTTTGCCATTTTATGCCTTTTCTACCTCAACACCCATTGAGCGAGCCGTACCTTCAATTATTCTTACTGCTTCGTCCATGTCGCGAGCATTTAAATCTACCATTTTAACTTTTGCAATCTCTTCTGCCTTTGCACGGGACAATTTTCCTACTTTGACCTTGTTTGGAGTAGCAGAGCCACTTTTAATATTTAAGGACTTTTTAATTAAATCTGCCGTTAAAGGTGTTTTTGTAATAAATGTAAATGTTCTGTCTTCGTAAACTGTTATAACAACTGGTAAAACACTTCCTGTTTGAGACTGTGTACGCGCATTAAATTCCTTACAGAAGTCCATTAAAGGAACTCCGTGTTGTCCTAAAGCTGGTCCTACTGGAGGAGCGGGGTTAGCCATTCCTGCTGGAACGTTGAGTTTTATATATGCTTTTACTTTTTTACCTTTTTTAGGTGCTACAGTTGCCATTGTGTGTTTATAAACTTTTTACTTGAGTAAAGTCAAGCTCGACAGGTGTTTCTCTGCCAAAAACTGATACTAAAACCTTTACTTTGCCTTGTTCTTCATTAACTTCGTCGATTTTTCCTAAAAAGTCGTTAAATGGACCTTCAACAATTTTAACGGAGTCGCCAACTGAAAATTTTGCTTCAAATTTAGGAGTGTCCATGGTCATGACCTTCATTAAGGCTTTAACTTCTGCTTCGTGAAGTGGGGTTGGGTTGTTTCCAGTGCCTACAAAGCCTGTAACGCCTCTTGTTGAGCGGACCAGGTACCAAACGTCGTCATTCATATCCATTTGAACTAGTATGTATCCTGGGTAAATTCTTTCGTCTACTTTGCGTTTTTTACCTTCGGAAACTACGATTTTTTCTTGAGTTGGAATCATTACTTTAAATATTTTATCTAAATGCCCAAGAGCTTCTGCCCGTTGTTTTAAAGTTAATCCGACCTTCTTTTCATGTCCCGAATAAGTATGCACAACATACCAATGAGCATTTTCCGAAACTTTGTCGGAAATCTCAATTATGCTGTCTTTTGCAACTGCATGTTCGCCTGGTTGTAATTTTGTGTCTTGTTGATCCATTTTTACCTTTTTTAAAAGCTCGAACTACTAGCGATTAACCACTAACCTTTCGAGCAACCTAGTATACACGAAGTCTGCGCCTGCGACAAATAATCCTACCGCAGCGCTTACTGCAAGAACTAGCAAGCTTAGCTTAATTAGTTCATGTCTAGTTGGCCAACGAACTAGTTTTAACTCCTGATATGACTCTGTAAAAAAACTAACTACTTTCACTGGGTGATTTTAGCATTTTGTTTATGCTTTTGCGAGTGAAAAATGCCTGGTAAAAGGTGCTTGTCAGGATTTTAGTCCTATAGTAAAATTCCTGGCAGTATCAGCCTTACCGTCCATTTTATAGGAGAAAAAATAATGAATGGCATAAGATGTGTGATGGCGATGCGTGGCGCATTTTACAATAGTTTAGCCTGATCGCCGGCCGGCCGCCCGCCAAAATTTTCTCGGGCAGGGTCAACAAGCGGGCTCAAAAGCTATGATAAAAATAATATAATCATAAATAGTTTTTGAGCTCGCTTTCTTTTTCTCTGTACCATCCACATTCTACTAGCTGATATAATGCCCGTATGTTTATTTCTACACTTTTTGAAAATCCTATCCTTTTTATTGCTGTCGCGCTCAGTTTGGTGCTATCGCTAACAATCCACGAATTTGCGCATGCATATGTGTCCAATAGGTTAGGGGATCCAACGGCAAAATACTTAGGCAGAGTAACACTCAACCCTCTTAAACACCTAGATCCAATTGGTACAGCTATGCTTTTATTAGTTGGTTTTGGATGGGGAAAACCCGTTCCATTTGATCCGCGCAACTTAAAAAATCCAAAAAGAGACGCAGCAATAATTTCATTTGCGGGTCCTTTGTCCAATTTAATTTTAGCCCTAATTTTTGCGCTTGTTTATCATTTAAGCGCAAATGCAACTGGCTTTGGAATGTTGCTTACAGTTTTTGCATTTTTAATGGTTAATTACAATTTGCTTTTAGCATTCTTCAACTTAATTCCAGTACATCCTTTAGATGGCTTTAAGGTAGTTTACGGCCTGTTACCAAACAATTTAGCCATTCAATGGATACAATTTGAAAAATACGGAGTTTTTATATTGTTATTTCTTTTACTAACAAGGTCAGTGAATACTTTAATAGGACCATTTATTGATTTATCAATGAAAATTCTAGGAGTTCAGGGTTGACGTTTTATAGATGATTTTGTATATTAAAAGAGACTTAAATGTCAAGGTTCGCAAGAACCTCCTGGTGTGAGAGCCAGACCTGAAAGGCAAAGTTTCCCAGTGATAACTTTTTCTGGGGTCGGTTTTTTGTAGCCCCTTGGGGTTGCTAATATGACTCCACGTCCTTTAACGGGATATCAAGTTTCAGGAGTTAACTCCACATCGGGGCGAAATTATCATAACTCATACCTATGCGCCAATATTGGGCGCATTGGGTGCCTGTAATCTCTACTTTTATTGTTCTGCTAAAATACTTTTATGGAATTTTTTAATGCTAAATTGGCTGTTGAAAAGCTTGATGCTCTAATTTTAAATGCCCCTCAAGAAGCAAAAAATAAAACACTAATTATTTTTCAAGTTGGGGACAATAGTGCTTCGCAAAAATATGTTTTGTTAAAACAAGCATACTGCACAAAAATGGGAGTAAGCTGCGAAGTTTTTAATTTTGATTCTGCAAATTTTAGAGAATTTGAAAAAATATTAGTGGCTAAAGCGCATGACAAAGCAGTAGGAAGCATCATAGTGCAACTGCCACTGCCTGATACCAAATTTTACCCATTGCTAGACTTAATACCTTTAGAAAAGGATATAGATTTACTATCTTCTTTAGCAAAATCACGCTTTTACGCTGGTGATTTTACACGCTTATCTCCAGTTGTGCGTGCAACCGAATATTTTCTTTATTCAGTTCCTATAAACTATGACACTGTAAAAAGCGTTGGAATTATTGGCTTTGGTGATTTAGTCGGCAAACCTTTACAAAAATATTTATCATCCAAATTTGAAAAAGTTGAAGTTATTCAAAACTATGTTTCACCACAAAAACTAGATTTTGATTTATTAGTTTTATCAACGGATGTACCAAATTTAGTGAAGGGCGAAAATATTTTGTCAAACTGTCATGTCATAGATTTTGGCTCTTCAGTTGTTGCAGGCAAAACAGTAGGGAATTTGGATTTAAATTCCAAGCTAGATCATTTAGGAACCATTGCAAAATCCCCAGGGGGAATGGGACCCTTAGTTGTTAGATATTTAGTAATGAATCACCTGAGAATTTAAAAAAACCCAAAGTATATTTATAACACTTTGGGTTTATGTATAGGATTGTATACCTAATATTACGGTGCAGCCTCGTAAATCTTGACCTCCTTAACTAGTATCCTACCTTCATTTATAAGGTTATTCAGTGTGCTGAGAAGCCCGTCTAATTTAGTATCCCCGTAACCTTCCTTAATCAGCAAAACCAGCAATTGATCTATGTCTGGGGCTGGTCGTCGTGCGTACAAGCTACAATTGCAGATTCGAACCTAGTCAATTTCCTTCTAGGTGTTGCCATGGATTTACCTCTTTATCCCAGATAAATGCGTTAATTGAAATCCTAACCACAGTCCTAATACCGTTATAACTTAATAAATTAAAAAAGACAAATGGAAATGCAGCCTACTTTTCCGCCATTCTACGCAATTCTTCCGCAGTCTTAACAGGCAGTTGCGAAATCTTTTGAAAATCCAATTCAAACCCACCTTGTTTGTATTTTAAAATTCTGTCCACGGGTAAAATGTTTAAATGAAAATGCCGAACGCTTTGTCCAGCGTCTTTTCCACCTTCGCGATAGAGAACATTCATGTTTTCATATGAAAAACGCTGACGTACTACTTCCATGCCTAAAACAGTAAGCTCGTGCATTTCCTTTAATTCTTCTGCAGTTACCTCAGACAGCTTTTCAATGTGCCTTCTTGGTACCGCCATCAAATGCCCGTCATCATAAGGAAAAGTACTAACTGTTAAAACCACGTGCCGTCGCTCAGCAACAAAATATTTTGACTTTAAATCACAAAAAGGGCATTTTTTTACATTTGTCGCAATTACGTCATACCACTGTGTTGCAAAACGTGCGTTTAATTGTGCTTCATCAGAATAAGGATCCAAATTTTGTGTAGTGTCAGTTGTCATAGTATTGATATGAAAATTTTAACATATATAATAATCGTCACTGCCAAAAAAACTACGGATACTGCCTCAATTTTATGTACAAAGATAAACTCAAAAGTTTTGAAACAAGACACAAAAAACTGCTTGAACTTTCCGATCTCCCTGCATTGCAAGAAAAGCTTAAAAAAAACAAAAAAAAGTCGGTTTTCACGCTTGGGTCGTTTAATTTACTAAACCCAGGTCATTGTCGCTACTTGGCGGATGCAAAGGCAATGGGGGATGTGCTTATTGCGGGTGTAACAAGCGATTTTTCCGAAAAAATAAAGGATGAGCAATATCCGTTGATAAGCGAAGAAATCCGAAAAGAAATGTTGGCATTTTTGCGCGTAGTTGATTATGTAGTTACTGTTGATGAAAAAAATCCGTATGACATTTTGCTGCTTTTAAAGCCCAATATTTTTGTAACAACTCAAAAAAGCTGGAAAGACGGTATTCGCACCAAAAACGATCTAGAAGTTGCTCGTATGACAAAAACCAAAATCGTAGTGCGTGAAGTCGTGAAGCCCTATTATTCAACAAATCAACTTGTAGATCATATTGCAAACATTAGGGTGATTAAAATTTTGGAAGAGTATCTAAAAGAAAAAGTGCACGGTTTTGCATTAAATCCCAAAGAAGACTTGCAGCCTGCCGATTTTGGTGTTCAACAGCCAAATATAAAAGGTGCATTTAATCCAAATAAAAACATAATTACTGTTGATGCACTAGGAGAAATTCGCAAAAAACACAAAGGCAAAAAAATTAGCTTTGTTGCAGGCAGTTTTGACCTGCTTCACATTGGCCATGCTCGTTTTGTGGAACAGGCGGGATTGTGTGGAGATATTTTAGTTGTCGGTGTTCCTTCCGACGCCGTAATTAGATACACAAAAGGTGCTGGACGGCCTATCATTTCTGAGCACTCACGCGCCTATACGTTGTGCCATTTGGATTCGGTTGACTATGTAGTCATTTTTGACGGAGGTACCGTCATGATGTGCCTTGAAGCCTTAAAACCGGACGTATTTTACACTGTCGCCGAAGAATGGAACAAAGGTTACAAAAAAAGTACCGAATACAAATTTGTTAAGTCGTATGGAGGCGATATTGTGCTTGGTCCGCGTCAGGCAATTAATACTTCGTCGTCGGCAATTATTGATAAATTAGCCCAAAAAAAGGTTCGTGAGATTTTTAAAGAATGTATGGACGAGTCAAAATATCTTAAGATTTTACAAGAGCAGTCTAAGTTGAAAAATGGAAAGAAGTAATAGAGACTTTTATTTGTAACTGCAAAACCTACTCAAATTTTACTCACACATTTAATCTCAAGAAATTTACTTTTAAGTACTTTATACATAGTTAAAGTGCATCAACAACAAGGAGACACCATGCGAAGCAAAGTAGTGACACATCCAGATGGTACAGAAGTGACAATTCAACTCTCGACGGTTGTAGAACTAAGACTCTACCAAGTTGGGTTCATTCATCCATTTGATTACGTAGAAGGTTATATTCGCCAGCGACCAAGAGAGACTCGGATCGAGGTTGATCACGCTAGCTTTACTACGGTTATAGCATGGCCGAGTGAAAACGTAGTCAACGTTGATACGCGTTCTCGCTGAAACCTAAGGTACCGGCAAACGCAGATTTATTAAGCTGATCATGTTTCTAGATTCAACATCTGGTACAGATCAGCTTTTTTGTTATTTATAAACCATAAATTATTACTAGTTACGTTTGATATAATCAAAAAATGACCCCCAATGAACTTATGAAGCACACCAGCCTACTTTGTGATAAATCCTCATGTTTACAATTAAAAGTAGGTTGCTTAGCTGTAAAAAATGGCGAAATTATTGTAGAAGGTTTTAACGAAACATTATCTGGGGAAAAATATTGCCAAAACGGAGTGTGTACGCGACGCGAAATGCAGTTTACAGGTGGTGCTCATCCCGAAATAACTTGTGCTATTCATGCAGAAGCCTCAGTTGTAGCTCAGGCTGCAGAAAAGGGTATTTCTCTTAAAAATGCGGACCTCTACATTACAACCTTTCCGTGCTTTACATGCGCGCGCTTACTAGTTAAAGCTAAAATTGGCAAACTTTATTACATGATGGACTATATTAATGATGGAAATAGTGCAAAAGTACTATTTGATTCAGCAAACATCCCGGTTGAAAAAATTGACGGTAAAGATGTTTGGGGAGATTTATGGCAGCATTAGCCGATTGGCCGCTTTATTTTAAAGACGCCCTAATTGTCAAAAACATAGACTCTAACGTTGCGTTAGCAACTTTGTGGATGCCCAAAGAAAGTGTTGCAGATGCGCTTGACGATACTGACTTTTGTGTTTGTGGTCAACTTTATACAAAACGTGGAATAAACCCAATGTTTCGCAATATTTTTGCAAATCCAAATATTAGGTACATCATAGTTTGCGGAGTCGATAGACAGGGAAGTGGGGAAGCATTACTTAAGTTTTTTGAAAACGGTTTTGAAGAAATTTTGGGTGAAAGTGGAGAACGAAAGGGATGGGAGATAATTGGCGATGATGAGGCTCTATTGGATAAGGAATTTACTCACGAGGCACTTTTATTGCTTAAGCAGGCGGTAACCCCATTGAACTTAATTATGAAACCAACTGCAGAAATTGCAGAAAAAATTGCGGAGTTGCCCAATCTTGAACCATTTGCCCAACCTCAAAAATTTCCAGAACCAGAAAAAGAAGAAGTAAATCGGTACCCATCTGACATGTCGGTCTTTAAAATTCGGCGAGAGAAAATTTCCGATGCCTGGCTTGACGCACTAAAAACTATCAACCGCTTTGGTGAAACAATTCCCGGAATGTATGGTGACGTAAAAGAGGTTCACAATTTATCTATTGTTATAGAAAACGAAGATCCCGAGCAACCAGTTTTGCCAAAATATTTAAATTTTGGTGATGACGGACTTTCTCGTTACATAGAAGGCTTCTTTGATACAGATACTAAAGGACAAGCATACACATATGGCGAGCGTATTTTTACATGGGACGATATTGATCAATACAACGCTATGGCAGAAAAGTTAAAACGCTACCCATATGACAGGGGAGCAATTGCAGTTTTGTGGAAACCTCATGTGGATAACTTTCCACCTCAAAACACTGATGTTAAGCTTGATGGCCAAACAAAAGGATGGAAAGTGCCTTGTTTAGTAATGTTACTAGCGCAATGTATTGACGATAAATTAAACATGACTTGCGTTTTTAGAAACAACGATATTTACGGAGCATGGCCCTTAAACGCATTTGCTTTAAGGTCTTTGCAACAGCGTTTGTCTCGTGAAATAGAAAAAGACATGGGAACTTTAACCACAATCTCGCATATTGCAGAAATTTACCAAAACGATTGGCAAGACAGCCTAAATGTTGTCGCCGAAAACGATAATTTAGGCAGAACTTGTTTGTACGACCCCAGAGGCTATTACACAATTGAAATTGTGGATAAAAACATTGTCCTAAAGTTCTTTAATCCCGAAGGAAGTGTTCAACTTGCCGAATTTACCGAAGACGGTATGAAACCAAAAGTTGCTCGTGATTTGTGTGCCCTCGCATTACAGCACATGTTGATAAGTGAATTGGGAGCTGCTGCGGATTTAGGTAGGCAATTAGCAAAAGCAGAAACCGCCGTAAAATTGGGCTTAAAATTTACTCAGGACAATCCTTTAGACTTTAAGTAGGCAGTAAAGAGAGAAAGCATCTTTTCCGCAAATGCCAAATCATGACTAAATTTCGTAGGATCTTCATAGTCAGATTTGTGTTTTTTGATGTTTTCAAAATGCGTGTTTAAATGAAGTTTTGCAAATTCGAGATACTTTTCTTGCTCAAAACTTGCTTCATAGCTTTTTGCAATATTTTGAGTGAGTTCTTCAAAACTTAATTCACTTAACAAAAACCACGAAAAAACCGCGGTGCGTGCCAAGTCGTATTCAACAGGCCCAAAAAAAGCATGCTCAAAATCTACATACCTCACAATTTTGCCGTGTGAAATAATTGTGTTTGTTGGCGTTAAGTCGCCGTGTAAAAAAACGCCATCGTGGGCATTAAGTACTTTTCTAAGCTCAGTAATAACACGTTCTGCTAGCCCAAAGTGAAGTAAGTTTAAAAACCTGGCCATATCTTCTACATTTTCCATTGTTATATCCAGCGCAGTCATGCCCTCACTAAAGTCAGAAATCCGCAGCAAGCTTTTTTTAGAGTTATAGTCAGTGTACCCAAGTAAAAAGTTGCCGTCGCGCGCATTAAGATAAGTTGGAATTGGCAGATATTCTTTTAGAATGTGTGACACACTTACATCTTTGGTCAGACCTGCTTGCTTTTCTTTGCTAAAAGGAGAAAGTCTTGCAATAAATTTGCCTTTATCGCTTTCTATATAATACGCTGTTGTAGTATAACCCCAGCTTAAAACGGTTAATTTACTAATGTTAAGCGCGTATTTTTCCTCAATAAAAGCTTTTAGATGCTTTTCGTATTGTAAAGTATGTTGATGATAGTTCTCGTTGTCGGTCATTTGTGGATTTTACAGTGTGTTTGAATGTTTTTATAGAGTGAAAGTTTATAAAAAATGGTGTGGATCGAGTTGAAGGGGAGTTCTTCTCGATCCACGGAGGTTTAGGTTTAGTCAATTCTTATGAGTTGTACACTTGCCGAGACATTCGACGGATTAACCAGGTAGGTAACGACACGCGTCTTACCTTCAGCCTTAGGCTGGTATTCAAATTTCACTTGGGTCCCATTTTCGGTCTCAACAAAGTTCGGATGCACATCCTTTAGTGCCTCATATATGGCAGGGTAATTGGCACTTAAATAATTCAGTACTTGTTGCTTTGCGTCCATTCTCTTATTTTCACCTCAGGTTCTAAATTGCGACTGCAAACTATTGTTGCTAGTTTAACCTATAGGGGTAGCTTTGTCTAATTGCTACACAAAACATTTTATACTACCATTTCCGCATGGCTTATTACATGGTGCTACCGTATTGTGTCGCGATAATTAAAAACGCTGAAGGAAAAATCCTTGTTGGAAAGCACTCCATGTCCCAGCGTAAGCCTTACCCAGGATATTGGGATTTTCCAGGAGGTAAACTTGAAGATGGTGAAACTCCAGAAGAATGCATAAAGCGTGAAGTACTGGAAGAACTTGGTGTACAGGTTACTGAGTTAAAACTGCTTGGTGTTTACCACCATGACAAAGTACGTAGATATCCCCAGTGCACTAGTGATATTCCTGGTTTAGCTGTTTGTTATGAGTGCTCTGTAGTAGGTAATCTGGCGCCAACTGAACAAAAAGAAGTCCATTTTGCTGATGCTTCTGAGCTTAAGGTTTTACAATTGACACCTTGGTGTGTCTATTTTTTGTCGCTATTGGCTTAAATTATTCTGTTTTTACTCAACAATTTGAAGATTCCGTGGTTCTTACTGTGCTATTATTGGAAAAATTGTGGTGTAAATCTTAATAAGCTATGGAGAAAGCAATGAATGCAAAAAGAAGGGCTGAACTTCGGGAGGCGGTAAAAGCAGCTACGGCGCGTATTCCAGCGCCAACAATAACCGTGATCATGGATATACTTAGTGTAAACGGATTTAATGGTGTCAAGAAATCGGCTGTTCTTAAAATTCTTGATGACCTAGTCAATGATGGCGAGATCGACTCTTCTTACATCAAGGTTTATCGCTTAAGACGGTGAGTGCCTAAGCTCAGTCTGGTAACTCCTTATAGCAACCTAAGATCGTAAAACGATATTTGGGTTGCTTTTTCTAACGAATAACTTAATTGGTAAAGAAATAATACATTACTAATCAAGTGCAAGATCTTGCTAAGGCATGGAGTGCTTTGAAGTGGACAAATGTGCCGGAGACAGAGGTGCGCACAAGTCTCAACATGTTAGTCAATGGAGGTAATGCTGCGCACAGCGGTGGAAAGTATCAGTACGCACCTGTTATGAAATAATCACAACCGGACGCCTGCTATTTTCCAATAAGGATAGTCGCCAAACTTGGTAACTATCCTTTTTTTATTCCCACTCCTTAGCCCAATCAAAGTGCCCAACAGGCTTTGCCATCTTCCACACGATATTGTGCATTTGTTTGTGAAAAGTCGCTACACGCTCATTGTAGATCTCCACACCAAACGTTTCATTGCCTTCCCAGTGATAGTAAGCAACCACGTCATTGTAAACATCAATATTTTGATCAACTTTAAGTATTTTCTCGGAAATGTAGCGAGATCGCCAAAAACTCCAATCTCCTTTGGGTTTATGTCCATGGTTTTTAAGCCACTCTGCTTTATATTCAAAGTATTGATCTGAATAAATGTCATGGACTTTCATATTTCTTGCAACCATTTCTTCGTTCAAACTAAGAGTAAATTTTTCACCTAAAATTTCGTCCCAAAAACGATACGAATACGTGTAATACAAGCCTTTTGTACGCAAAATATGCCATGCCATTTGGCGTAATCCCTCTTGTCCGTGATAGTAAACCACATTATTTTTGGAAATATTTGGCTGAAATTTTTGCAAAGCCGTCAAAAAAGTAGGAAATGTTTTTGCTAACAGTTCGCTTTTAATTTGTTGATCTTTTACTAGCATTTCGATTGTAGAAATACTTGTGGCTCTAATTGTTTTACGTTTATATTGAGGAATTTCTTCAATAATGCCTTTTTCAATAAGCTCATCTACAAGCCTGTAAAGCTTTGTGCGTTCGATTTTTGTTTTTCGGGCAGTTTCAAGTAGGGTGAGGGGACCGTGCGCTGAAAGTACTGTATAAATTGCAATTTCATTGTGAGTAAACCCCAAATTTAGTAGAAAGTCTTCGATTATTTTCATTTGTGCAATTTTTGCACAACATTTTGCTATCAGTCAAATGCGCTTGTAGACTGGCTATATGAAAAAGGCTGACAAAGCATTGGCGTTAGTAACGAATATAATCAAAGAAAATCAATATTTAAGCTTGGGAACAGTAGGTGACAATGGTATGCCTTGGGTAGCTCCTGTAGCTTATGCATATGACAAAAGGCACAACTTGTACTTTATGTCGCTCCCTAGTTCTACACATATTAAGAGTATTACCAAAAAACCTGAGGTTTCAGGAGCAATATTTAATTCACAACAGGCCTTTGGAGAAGGAAGAGGAGTTCAGTTTGAAGGAAAAGTGATCCAACTTCCAAAAAGTAAGGCTGCAGCTGTCTTTAAGCTTTATTTTGGTAGAAACTGGCCTTACGGGACATTGACCAATTTGCGCGAATTTAGGCGTTTTTTCAGATTGTACAAATATAGGTTTTACAAAATTGAGTTGGCGAGTGTGTGGGTGACAGATGTGAGCAAAGATTATGATGCACGCGTGAAAATTGACTTTTAATAACACAGTTTTTTTGAATTATCTGATTCTCTGTAGTAATATTCGTTTTAGCATAAACCCAATCTATAACTAGAGACAAACAACAATGAGTGGTAAAAATCTTTCGGCTAAAGACGCCGCATGTAAAAAGCGGACTTGTTTCTTTACAGAGAGCTCGACTGCCTGGTGAGGAAAACAAGTACAGATACAATGGTTAGATGGTTCTAGATAGTTGCAAAACGTTAGCTATCCCCGAGCTGACGTTTTTTTTTATATTAAACCTGAGATGCCAAATAAGTCACAGCTCTTTAAAGTAATCAATCCTACCTTCGCCTTTTACAAAATAATTGGGAAGATAGCCTACTTTGGTATAACCATGTTTTTCATAAAATGCGCGTGCTGCAGCATAGGAGGGAATATCGCAAGTTAAAACGTGAATGTATCTGCCGTGGTTTTCTTTAACAAACTTTTCCATTTCTGTTAGCAATTTGTAAGCGAGTCCTTTATTTCTGTAATCTTTGTGTACAGCTATATAATCTTCATCCATTTCGTAGCCGCCACTTCCTAGCTTGTTTTCCCTGACACCAATAGCTCCGATTACTTCATTTTGGTCATTTTCAACATACCAGTATCTATGATTTTTCTTTCCCATACTTTCAATCGGAGCTTGTTCTACAAATTCTTTTTCGTTAGGAGCCCATGTTTGTTCAAATGCATAAGGACCTGTTAAAAATTCGCCAATTTTTTTGGCTGTTCCAATGTCTTCTAAAACTTTTATTTCCATGGAGTTTATTTTATCACTTGATTTGAGAGTAGGCTATGCGCATGAAAAAAACGGATATTTCTTAGACAACTAGAAACATCCGCTTTTAAACGAATCAGCTTAATGACTTACCATCAAGGTACAGAGTCGGTGTTGAACCTGGTTTGAGTCGTATTCTGCTAATCCTCAAAGAACCACATACCGGTACATCGACATACCCTCCGGGTTTGGGTTCTGAATCAAGTTCAACGTCGCCGTGGGAAGCTTTCCTATAAGCTGCCCTCCTGGAAACAGATAAGCTATTAGCTTTTGGTAGTAACACCACATAACTGAATAACATCGTACATCTCCTTGGATGCTGTATTTCATCGAACAAAAGGTCGCTTGGGATAATACAAATATAGTTTAAAAAAGGAAAAAGTCAACCTATAGTTTTTTATACCTGATTGGCTTGCACCTCACCGCGATATATACTTCTGATATGTCACCTGCTCATACGCCTCCAAATCCCGAAGATGTTAATGAAAGCGTTGTGCTTGAAGAAGCCGAAAAAACAATAGAACAAATTCGAAAAACTGAAGTTTCATTTGAAGGACTAAAACCTAATACTGAGTATGAGGTTCAACTACACAGGCACGAATACCCATTTGGTACAGCCGCTAATTTTACCTTTACACCCATATTCTCAAAAGATGAGCTGACTGCAGCTTACCCTCAATACGAAGCTGAGATTCTAGCTGGATTTGAAGAAATTCCTCAAGTTGACCAAGCTAAGTACCTAGAGGTGGCACAAAAACTTTTTTCTGGGGTTGTTCCGGATAATCAATTAAAGTGGTCATCGATTAATGCAAATGGTCCTGTTCCAAACTGGACTATTACAGATCGTATTATTGAGTATGTTAAAAAGGACGAATTACAATATAAGAATTTTAGGGGTCATTGTTTGTTTTGGAATAGACGTCACAGGATTCCAAGCTTTTTAGAAACTTCCTCAACAGAAGAAATAAAAAATGCAGCTTTTGCACATTTAGAGGCTGTACTAACCAGATACCCCGATATTCCAGAGTGGGACATACTAAATGAACCATTACGTCCTGTTTCAAAGCAAGAAGGCGGTGAGCCAAAGGAAACAGTATTTTCACCTGAAGATCCAGCTACAATGGATTTTTACATAAATTACATTAAACGAGCACACGAATTATCTCCCGAAACTCGCTTATACATTAATGAGTACAATATTTTAACGGGCACAGTTGATGAAGATGGAATTCCCAAAATTGATAAATTCATTGATTTTATGACCATCATAAAAAGTCGGCTGGAAGAAGAAGGATTTCCGCTTGATCATTTGGGTATTGGTTTACAGGGGCACTTTTGGAGTGAAGCTCCCTCGATTGTGGATTTAAATGATCGTTTGTCTAAAATTGCAGAGCTTGATTTACCTATTAAAATTACGGAGTTTGACATTAGTCCTAAAAGTTTTAAGTACGATACGCAGGCGCACGCAAAATGGGTTGCGGATGCCTTTACTGTATTCTATGGGTGTCCAAGCGTTAAAGGAATTTATGTTTGGGGCTTTCACAACAATTGGCGTGGTAAGGAAGTGGATTTAGTAGACGATAACTTTGATCTAACCCCCGCAGGTGCTGCTTATGTGTCTAAAGTTTACGAAAATTGGGGAACAAACATGGTTGTTAAATCAGATGCTAACGGAAATGTGAATTTCAGAGGTTTTCCAGGTGAATATGCTATTGCGGAGCATATAGTCTAGTCTTTTTGGCAGGGG
>CAZCAQ010000009.1:40443-45585 GCA_964496905.1 uncultured Candidatus Saccharibacteria bacterium | reverse complement strand
GCGCTTGAAATTTACTTTAAAGGCAAAAACATTGCCGATGTGCTTGATATGACCGTTGAACAAGCAATCGAGTTTTTTGGCAACATAGCTCCAATTAGACGAAAGCTCGAGACTATCTATGACGTTGGATTAGGCTATATGCGACTAGGTCAGCCGGCTCCTACACTTTCGGGTGGTGAAGCCCAGCGAGTTAAATTGGCACATGAGCTTTCTAAACGGCCATTAGGAAGCACATTTTATATTCTAGATGAGCCTACTACTGGGCTGCATTTTGTGGATTTGGAGCGTTTGATTTCTATTATTAAACGACTTTCTGCAAAAGGCCACACAGTAGTAGTTATAGAGCACAACCTTGATGTAATTAAAAACTCAGATTGGGTTATTGACCTTGGCCCTGAGGGCGGCGACGCAGGCGGCGAGGTAATTTTTTCAGGTCCGACGAGTGAATTATTGAAAGCAACAAAATCATACACAGCACAAGCGCTGAAACAAATGCAATAGTATAAAAAAGTATTGATTTTGCACTTGAGCCAAAAAGATACTGATTTGAGGTGTTTTGCTCTAGTTCTAGGTTTTTTGCATAAATTTTGCGTACAGAGTAAGGTGGAACCAGCTCAGTTGTCGTTTCATTTTTAAATATTAATGTACCATTTCCGTTGTTCTTAACATAAAACGCCTTTTCTCCCTTAATTAATCTTATTGGGTTTTGCATCAGCGTATTAAAAGCCACCGCCTTTTCTTCAACTTTTTCAGCTGTTGGTTGTAGCGAATGTGCTACTTCAACTTGTTTTTCAGAGCCATCGATTTTGTAGGCTCCTGCAGGTAATGGATATATTGAGTCAAGTCCTTTTTTTACAAATACAAAATGATTCGTATCTAGCCTTGTAAAGTAATCTAAGCCTGATGTTGCACCCCAAGTTGGATCTATAGCAACCCAACCAAATTCTGGGTCATAAAATTCAGGCCAAGCATGTAAAACGTCTCCGCTTTTAAACCCAATAGAAATGGGTTTGTTTTCACCTTCACCAGCGTAAGCATAGCCATTTATTTCTCGCGCTGGAATTCCCATAGCGCGTGCTATTGCAATAAAGGAATCTGTAAACTCCATGCAAGCCCATTGGTCGTCTTTAGATAAAGCTATTGCAGCACCATTTCGATCTATAAAATCCTTTTTTACTAAATTAAAATCATATTCCATTGTTTTAGTTATGTAGTCATAAATCACCCATGCGTTTTCGCTCACTGTTTTATTACTGTCTTTGAACTCGTTTGCTAATTCTTGAACATTTGAATCGTGAGTTTCCCAATAAGTGTCTGCTTTGGTATATTCCTTTACCAAAGTGTTCGGCAGTTGATCAAACTTACCTCCAAAAGAAGGAATAATTTGTTTACCATAAATTTCAGCAGAACCTATTGCTTGAATATTTATAGTTTGTTTAGATTCTAGTAGGTACTGAGCTAAATAATTACCATCTGCATCGATAATTATGTTATTTGGTTTTGGTTCTATACTTTTGTAATATATTTTTTGACTTTTTTCTATTTCGGGAGGTAGTGCAATCTGCATATTTTTTGTAAAGAAACTGTTATTTTGCAAAATATAATCTAACTTAAAATTAAGTACTTGTTTTTGACCAAATGCTCCGTCAATGCCTATATTGTTTAACAAGGTTTTATTAAAGTAATATACTTTAAAATCATTTTCTTCTGAGGTTTTAAGCGGTATTGGTGAGATATAAATTTGCGGTCCTAAAGACTTTGGCACTTTAAGTTTTACATTGTAATCATCAACAAAATCGAGGTTTTGAATTTTTGGAATGTTAATGTTCCAGACTTCACCAACTTTGTTTGTAATGTCATTTGTTTTGTACATTATTTCCAGGTCTTTAGCTTTATACTGACCAATTGCGTAATCATCGAATTCAGCTTTTAAAGTAGTTTTGTCCTTATCTTCCTCAATATCTAATTTAATGCCTTTGGTGGTTGATTCCACATCAAATATGCGCAGTTGCTTAATTGACATGGCGTAGTTTGTAGCTATTACATCCTTTTGTTTGTTTACAATTTGAATTTGTTGCGTAACATAGGTTGTACCCGTTGGTTGGATTTCATATAAGATCTCGTACTTGGTACCAAACTCGTCAGCAGCTTTTGTCGATTTAAAAGTTGAGAGAAGGAGCAGCATTAAGATTACGGCAGCATGTTTTTTCATTATCTAAGTAATTTTACCATCCATGGGTTTTTAGGTCATATTCAATGTTCTATTCATAGTAGAATACTAGTATGGAATTAAGTCAAAAGGTAAAAAACCTCCCCACAGTTCCTGGTGTTTACAAGTTTAAGGATTATAACGGGGAAATAATATACATAGGAAAAGCTAAAAACCTTAAAAATAGGGTTAGATCTTATTTTGCAATAACTATCGAAAAAGACACCAAAACATTTCAGCTAGTCCAAAATATATATGATCTGGAATATATAGAGGTATTTTCCGAGTTGGAGGCGTTAATTTTGGAAGCTACTTTAATTAAGGAGTACCGCCCAAAATACAACATTCTACTAAAAGACGATAAGTCTTATTTGTATATCTCAATTAAAAATCAAAAGGTCGTTATTGAGGATAAACATGTGAATTTGCCACAAATTGTCTTATCTCGAGAAAAGGACTTAAATGCTAAAGACGCCAATTTCGGGCCATATACAAGCGGGGAAGCAGCTCGAACGCTTTTTAAGACAATTAGGAAGATTCTGCCTTTTAGAGATTGTACAAATGTAAAGTTTGAAAGATACAAAAAAATTCATCGTCCATGCTTATACGGATTTATTGGCTTGTGTACTGCTCCATGCACTAATTTTGATGAAATTGAAAATTATAAAAAAAGCATTACAAAAATCAAAAGAATACTTAATGGTGAAGCTACCGTAGTTATTAACGATCTTAAAAGACAGATGAACCTATTATCTAAACAGCAAAAATTCGAAGAGGCAGCTCGAGTACGCGACGTACTTCAAAAGTTTGATTATGCTCGCAAGACATTTAGAATCCCCCAAGCATATGTTGATAATCCCTATTTAGTTGAAGATTTACTATTTAAATCCCTTGCGGAGTTACAAAAGAACATTCCAATACTAAAAGTCGCCCCAAAAATGATTGAGTGCTATGACATTTCTAACATCTCTGGTAAAGAAGCAGTAGGTTCACTTGTTGTTGCTGTTAATGGTCGCATTACAAAGTCCAAATATAAAAAATTTAAAATAAAGTTAAAAGATACGCCTGATGATTTTGGCATGCTTCGTGAGGTATTGACTAGGAGAATAAATAAAGGCTTAAATGATTCATCTGGTAATTGGGAATTACCTGATATGTTTTTAATAGATGGCGGTAAGGGTCAAATTTCTACAGTTCTTGAGGTGACAGATTCATTGGGGGTAAATACACCCGTGGTTGGTATAGCAAAAAAGCAAGAAACACTGGTATATTTTGACCAAAATGAGTTTAAAGAAGTAATTTTGGACCGTACAAACGAGGGCTTAAAGTTGGTACAGCGTTTACGTGACGAAGCTCATAGGTTCGCACAAGCATATCATCATCAGTTAAGACTTAAAAAAATAGAAAAGGCCTAGCCAAATCTACTAGAGATTTGTGTATACTTATATTGTGAAAAAAATACTTAGAACCTTTGTTTTTACTTTGGTTTCTTTATATTTAGTGGCTAAGCTTTTTAATGCTTTTACATATTCTGGAGATACTCTCTATGGATTTTTACTTATTGTTCTAGGGTTTAGTCTTGTCAATTACTTTTTTCCTATTTTGGCTAGATTTTTATCACTTCCATCGAGTGGAATTTTTTCTATTATTATCTTTACTGGACTTAATTTTTTGATGTTGTATTTATTTGATCAATTTGTGCCACAATTTGCTGTTGGAGAAGGACAAACGCCTGATTTGAATATTTTTGGCTTTGTGTTACCATCAATAGGCCTTTCCGAAATGTGGGCGCTTGCCCTGTCATCTTTAGCTTTGACTATACTTTATAATGGTTTAACTTGGCTTAGTGGCGCCCCAAAAGAAAAAAAATGACAATATTACAAATAATACAAATAATTTTAGCCTTGCTTGTTGTTTTGCTTGTGGTATTACAATCTAAAGGCATGGGTCTTTCAAGCATGGTTAGTGGCTCTTTTGGCTACTACAGATCTAGAAGAGGTGCTGAAAAAGCTATTTTTATTATGACAATAGTAGGAATTGTAGCCTTTGCACTTAATTCAATTCTTCTCATGATGTATAGCTAAAATGTATCATGCAGCAATACGTGGAAATACGCCTTTAATAGGAGATGTAAAAATCTCAGGGTCAAATGATTCTGCAGCCGCTATTATTTTTGCTTCATTATTTTATTCCGATCCAATAGTCTTAGACAATATTCCTGAATCAACTTTTACCAAGCGTTGTTTTGAAATAATTGAGCACCTAGGTGGTAAAGTAGACCATATTTCTGCTGGTAGATTTTTAGTTCATCCGGAGGGCATAAATTCTTTTGAGATTCCCTATAACGAAGGCAAAGTACTTGATGTAATTTTTTATGCAGCAGGTCCCTTGCTGTTTAATTTTGGAAAGGCAATCATTCCAAAACCTTTGTCTTTTTCCAAAAAAAAAGTTAGTTTATACATAAATCTTTGGGAACAAGCAGGTATTGAGGTGTTTGAAGACGAGCGTTTTATAGTTTTAAAGACCAGTGAGCTTAAACCGGCTGTAATTAAAATCGACTCTAAAGATACAATACAAACTGCGACTTCAATTTTGTCCACTATATTTATTACAGGAGAGACAATTATTTTTAACCCTTCATCTAAATTTGAAGTTGGGGATTTAATAAAATTTTTAAATTTGGACATTCAAAAAATAACATACGATGCTGACGAAAATTTAAAGATATCTGGAGGCGGTATATTTAAAGGTGAGTACTTTGCAGTACAGCCAAGTACGACTGAAGCAGTTTTTTTTGCTACAACAGCCATTTTAACCCGAGGTAATTTGACAATAAAAAACCTAGAGCGGGAGCCCTTTTTATCTTATTTAAGCGCTTTGTCTAAAATTGGTTGTAATTTTGAATTTTCAAAAAATGACCTTAAAATATGGTC
>CAZCAQ010000009.1:0-40343 GCA_964496905.1 uncultured Candidatus Saccharibacteria bacterium | reverse complement strand
TGTCTAAAATTGGTTGTAATTTTGAATTTTCAAAAAATGACCTTAAAATATGGTCCTCCGGTGAAAGATCGCTAGAGCCCATTGAGATTAATACAGCTCCTGCACCAGGCTTTTTAAATTCCTGGCATGGCTTTATGCTATTGCTTCTTTCTCAGTCTAGGGGTGATTCATCAATTGTTGTAAATAATCCTGACTTTACATTTGAATATCTTACCGAACTTAAACGAATGCACGTTATGACTAGTCTTATTAATACAAGCGTTGACCCTGATATAAATATTGACCAAATTAAAATAAATGTTGCTGGCCCAACTAAGTTAGCTGGTGCTAAGCTATCCGCAACTGATGTGCATACTGCCGGTTATTTGCTTGCTGCCGCACTGTGTGCAGAAGGTGATTCAGAACTTTATGGACTGGAAAAAATTGAATATAGGTACGATAATATTTTTAGCAAACTTGCCAATTTGGGTGCAGATTTGGAGCTGCTTGAAGAATGATTACTTCTGAAATCTTATATCTTTTTTTTGCGTTTGTCATATCGTTTTTGCTATATCCGGTTTGGATAAATGTAGTATATAAGCTTAAAATGGGTGAGCAAATTAGGGGAGATGGGCCTTCAACTCATTTGTTAAAGTCAGGCACTCCAAGTATGGGCGGTTTTGTCTTTATACTTACTGTAGCGCTTATAACTATATTTTTAAATCAAAACAGACATCAAACTTTGTTTCCTGTTTTTATTGCTTGTTTAGCGGGGCTTTTAGGCTTGTTAGAGGACTTTGTGAAAGTTTATAAAGTTTCTGGTCTGCGCGAGCTGTTTAATATCTCAATTCCTGTTCGTTTAGGTCCTAAAAGTACTATTACTAAAATAATATTGATCCCTTGGGAATATTTTATAAAGCTTACAGATATTGTAGGAAGCTCATCAGGTAGGGGTATAAAAACATATCAAAAGTTTATTGTACAAGGGTTAATTGCAGGGTTTGTAGCCTATTGGACATACGTAAAGCTAGGCTGGGATTATTTTTGGTTGCCATTAATTGGTGATGTTCATGTTGGCGTTTTATACCCAATAATTATATTTTTTATGTTTATAGCTGTGTTTAACTTTGTTGCTTTTACAGATGGCCTTGATGGGCTTGCTGGTGGACTTGGAATTATTGCATTATGTGCGTACTGGGTAATTGCGTCTCAGCTTGAATATAATTCAATAGCAGCATATGCAGCCACTTTTGTCGGAGCAATGATTCCGTTTTTATACTTTAATATTTATCCAGCTCGTATTTTTATGGGAGATGTGGGATCGTATGTACTTGGAGCTACTTTAGCAATTCTAGCTGTTGTTCTTCACAGAGAAATTGCAATGTTTTTTATTTTGGCAGTATTTTTAGTGGATGGCATATCTAGTCCTCTTCAGCAGTTTTCGGTTAAATTAACGGGCAAGAGGCTTTTTAGGATGGCTCCACTGCATCACCATTTTGAAGTAGCCGGGTGGCCAGAAACAAAGGTTACTATGCGCTTTTGGCTTTTTGGTGCAATTTTTAGTTTTTTAGGTATTTTTATAGCTTTGCTCTAGATTTATGAAAACTAAAGTTACTGCCGACAAAGTTTTTCTTCTCCTTATTCTTGCGTTAACTCTATTTGGACTTTTAATGATTTACAACGCAACAGTTGTATTTGCTCAAAAAAACTTTGGTGAGTCATACAGGTTTGTATTGTTGCATGTTGGGTGGCTATTGATTGGTGCCATCGCGTTTACAGTATTGTACAAAACCGACTACAAAAAATTATTTTATTTGTCTTTACCTTTTTTTATCGCTACACTAATTCCACTAGCGATTTTAGCCTTTGTGGCAACGCTTAGGCGAATGGGAGTTGTATCTTGTGATGCAATTGCTTTTGCGCCATGTATCAATGGAGTAACTAGGTGGTTTTCAATAAACCCCGCGCCTTTGCCTCAAATTCCTATACTAGGAACAATTGGTTTTCAACCATCGGAGATGGCAAAGCTTTCACTTATAGTTTTATTAGCCTCGCTTTTTTCGTCAAAGTCTAAAAACACAAAAAACCCATTTTGGGTATTTTTAGCTTATACAGGAGTTACTGCCTTTTTAATTTTTTTGCAGCCTAATTTATCCACTGCCGTTTTGGTTTTTACATTGGGAGCAGTTGTTTATTTTGCAGCAGGTAAGCCGTTAAAATATTTAGTCGCTGCCATACCCGTATTTTTAGTTTTAGCGATTATGCTTATGTTTTCTTCTCAATACCGGCGTGAACGAGTTTTAACTTATTTAGGTTCAAACGAAAACAAATCTGCAAATTACCATGTTGAACAAGTAAACATAGCTTTAGGTTCTGGAGGCATGTTTGGGAAGGGTTTGGGTCAATCGCGCCAAAAATTTCAGTTTTTACCTGAAGTTACGTCAGACTCGATTTTTGCAATTGTCGGCGAAGAACTTGGATGGATAGGGACTAGTGGTTTAATCGTTCTTTTTACTGCTTTTGTTTATAGAGGGTTAAAAATAGGCAAAGATGCTTCGGACGATTTTGGAATGCTTTTGGCTGTAGGAATAATTTCGTGGGTTGGTCTGCAATATTTAATAAACGTGGCTGCTATGACAGGGACAATTCCTCTAACAGGTGTTCCTTTGCCACTTGTTTCGTACGGTGGTTCCTCTACAGTATTTTTGCTGGCTGGACTTGGAATTGTTGCCAGTGTTTCTCGCGAGAGGTGATAAAATAAGCATATGAAAATAGTCATGACTGGCGGGCATCATACTTCTGCGCTTCCCATTATTCAGCTTTTGCGTGCTTATCCTGATATTGAGCTTATTTGGTTTGGAGCAGTAAATTCACTCAAAAACGATAAAAACCAAGGTCTTGAATATAAAGAAATAACAGCTTTAGGCATTCCATTTCTCGAATTAAAGGCAGGCAAGTTTTACAAGACTTACGACTTAAAAAGATTAGCCAGAATACCATATGGTTTTTTTCAAGCTTTTGGCTTGTTAAACAAAAACAAACCTGACCTAATATTTTCTTTTGGAGGTTACTTAGCCGTTCCAACTGTAATTGCAGGTTGGTTGCTTGGAATACCTAGCATAACTCACGAACAAACTGTTGTAAGTGGATGGGCAAATCAAGTAGTTGGCAAATTTGCTAAAAAGATTTTAATAACATGGCCATCTTCGTTTAAGTATTTTCCAAAAAAGAAAACAGTTTTAACCGGGATACCAGCTCGCCCACAAATATTTGAACAAAAATCGACGTCATTTGTTTTTGAAAACGCACTTCCAGTAATTTATTTAACAGGAGGTAAAACAGGTTCGCACAAGCTTAATATGGCAG
Source organism: uncultured Candidatus Saccharibacteria bacterium (assembly GCA_964496905.1). Taxonomy (GTDB): domain Bacteria; phylum Patescibacteriota; class WWE3; order UBA101185; family UBA10185; genus CAZCAQ01. The sequence goes on along the minus strand of CAZCAQ010000009.1, from coordinate 36,998 downwards.
TATTGAAAAAAATGGAAAGTATTTTAACTAAATACAACTTTATACATCAATGTGGAGATTATTCGGAGACACGAGATTATGTACAATTATCTAATAAATACAATGAGTTAAAAGACAGAGCACAAGGCAAGTATTATTTGCGAAATTTTGTATTTAACGACGAAATTGGAGAGGCATTTGGCAAAGCAGATTTAGTTGTTTCGCGGTCCGGTGCTCATATTGTAAACGACATCGCATGTTTAAAAAAACCTTGTTTACTTGTTCCAATTCCTTGGGTTTCTCACAATGAACAATTCGAAAACGCTTTAATATTAAAAAAAGCTGGAATTGGAGAAATTCTTGAAGAAAAAAATCTCTCTGGTGAGTCCTTGCTAGAAAACATAAATAATATGTTTTTAAACATTGACCAATACAAAAATGTGGAAAAATTTGATTTTATAAAAAAAGATGCTGCGGAACTTATAGTTAATGAAATCCTCAAATTTAGAACTTAAAAAAATACAAAGGAAGCAAGGACGCAAGATCAGATTTCTAGTATTGTTTTGCTTGTTGTGTCTTTTTTTAGGTATTTTTTTTGGCATGCTTCAAACTGAAGATTTTTTACAAATCAAGTCACTTGAAGTAACTGGAACAAAAACCTATGTTAGTAAACAAGACATAGAGACAATAGCAAAAGGTAGTTCTTTTGGAAGAAACTTCTTTGCTGTAAACACTTACAAGATAGAACAAGATCTTAAAGATAACTTTTTAGGTGCAAGTGATATTAAAGTAAAAAAATCCGTAAAGGGCACTTTGGTAATAAATGTTGTGGAACGTAAACCTATAGCGCTATTAATTCAAAAAGATAATACATATGTTGTAGACGAAGAAGGGTACGTATTAGGCTATATGGATCCATCAACCACGAATTTGCCAAAAATAAAGTATGAAGGAAAAGTTCGCGTAGGTTTTTTTATAGATAAAGCTTTAGTTCCGGTTTATTCAGATATTATTAAAAGGCTAGACGAAGAAAAAATCAAAGTTTCTTCTATTAGTATGAACGAATATGATGTTAGAATGTATGTTGATAAGGGTACAGAAGTAATTGTCTCGAGAAAATCCTATGATGGTAGCTTTTCCACGAGGCTTAAAGAAGTCTTAAATTATCTAAAATCATCTGGTAAATCTGCTAGAAGTATAGATTTAAGATATGATAAAGTAATATTATCTTTTAACTAAGTAAAATTATGGCTAAAGACAAATACATTACAGGTATAGACGTCGGTTCAGACAAAATAAGCACTATTATTGCTTCAGTTTCAGAAAACAAAGTTTCAGTTATAGGCGTTTCCGGCGCTGTTTTATCAAAAGGCGTTGGTAAAGGCGTTATAACTGATATTGACGACGCTGTTGAGGCAATCTCGCACAGTTTAGAGCGCGCTGAACGCATGGCTGGTGTTTCTGTATCTTCCGCATTTGTAGTAGTTAACGGCAGTCACATTGAAACTTTAAATTCACACGGCGTCGTAGCAGTTTCTCACCAAGGCAACGAAATTATGCACGAAGACGTTTTACGCGTTACTGAAGCTGCTCAAGCGGTTAGTTTACCTTCAAGCCGCGAAATTATACACGTTATTCCACGAGGTTTTATAGTTGATGGTCAAGACGGCATTAAAGATCCAGGTGGAATGTCAGGCATAAGGCTAGAAGTTGAAACAAACATCGTTCATGGTTCCTCAATGGTTATTAGAAACCTAGTAAAGTGTATTTCTCAAGTTGGTGTAAATGTGGAAGACTTAATATTTTCAGGTTTAGCAGCAGGGGAGGCCGTTTTAACAGACACAGAAAAAGAATTAGGCACACTTTTAGTAGATATTGGAGGTGGCACAACTTCAGTTACTGCATTTGTTGAAGGCAGTCCTGCGTATTCACGCGTTTTTCCAATTGGGGGTAGACACATTACCAACGATTTAGCTATTGGATTACGCGCAAGGCTTGAAGCTGCCGAAAAGATCAAATTACGAGTTAGTGATGAAAAACCTTCGCTCTCAACTTTGACTCCTGGAAATGGCAACGATGAACTAGACGTTGCAGAATTTGGTCTAGACTCTGCAACTTTTCCAAAAAAATATTTATATAAAATAATTGACGCTCGACTTGAAGAAATATTTAGTCTTGTCGCAATGGATTTAAATAAAGCAGGTCTATCCGACAAGTTACCGGCTGGAGCTGTTGTAACTGGTGGAGCTTCTCAGACCTTTGGTGTTGAGCGCGTTGCAAAAAACATTTTGCGGATGCCTGTACGTATAGGAAAACCAAAAGGGTTAACAGGACTAATAGATGAAATCGAGGGTCCAGCCTTTTCAGCTACTGTTGGCGCTGTTTTGTACGGAGTTGGTATTTCTAAAAGCAATAACTTATTGTCATATGATAAATCACGAGGTAAGATGTCAATAGTTTCAAATATTTTTGGACGCTTAAGATCTCTTCTGCCCTATTAAGCCCATATAGAAAAATAAACATATATGTTTGTAAAACCCGAAATAGAAAAGTTCGCTAAAATCAGAGTAGTAGGAATTGGAGGAGCTGGATGCAATTTGCTCAACACAATGATAGAAGGTCAGCAAATTACGGGTGTTGAGTTTATTGCCGTAAATACCGATGCTCAAGACCTTTCTATTAGCAAAGCAGTTGTAAAAATTCCAATTGGGCAAAACATTACTAAAGGACTTGGTGCTGGAGCAGATCCTGAAGTTGGCCAAAGATCCGCCGAAGAGTCATTAGAACAGTTAAAAGCCAATTTAGAAGGCTCAGACATGGTATTTATTGCGGCAGGCATGGGAGGTGGTACAGGAACTGGTGCATCTCCAATTGTAGCTCGCATTGCAAAAGACTTAGGTGCCTTAACAATAGGTGCGGTTACCAAACCGTTTACATTTGAAGGTGCTCAGCGCATGGAAAATGCCGACAGAGGCATTGAATTACTAAAAGCCGAAGTTGATGCGCTTATTACTATTCCTAATCAAAAACTTTTAGAAATTGCAGACGAACACTTATCTATTTTAGACGCATTTAAAATGTCTGATAGCGTATTAAGTCAAGGTGTTCAAGGCATCTCTGACTTAATAGTAGTTCCCGGTTTAATTAACGTCGACTTTGCCGATGTCCGAAGTATTATGAAAGATGCAGGTTCCGCATTAATGGGTATTGGTATTGGAACTGGTGTTGATAGAGCACTAAATGCAGCTAAAGATGCTATTTCATCACCTTTAATAGATATCTCAATTAATGGAGCTACTGGAATACTATTTAATATTATGGGCGGAATGGATATTACAATGAAAGAAGTCGACGCAGCAGCAAACATCATTAGGGAAAACGCAAGCCCTGAAGCAAACATCATTTTTGGAGTTACGATTGATCAAAGCTTAAACGATCAAATTAAGATAACAGTCATTGCAACGGGTTTTGATAACGAGTATTCCAAATTGGCAACACCATATAGAAGACCTGAACCTATTGTAAAAAAAGTTGAAGAAACACCAAACCCACAGGATACGCCCTTTACTCAAGAAGAAAAACTAGATGCAAAACAAGACACAGATACTTCTGATGATTTTGGAACTTATGATATTCCGGCGTTTTTGCGTGGTAAGTAGTTTTAATAGGAATATTTACGGGTACATCTTACTTAAAAGTATATTTTTGAATGTGTTTTAGTGTTCACTTTAAACTATAAGCCTTAATCGCCTCAATTATTTACTCAAAACTATTTATACAAATGAGTTTTGTCTTTAGTATTAGCATGCACGCATTGTTAAGCACTATATTTTATTGTTTGCTAGCATCTTGTATGCTAATAATCCCTTTGCTAGTTTTAAAGCTAGCAAAACATTTAGTAAACAAACGCTAAATGTGAAAACAAATTGAAGCATTTACACATTGCTTCTTAATTAAATAATTTAAAGTTCTTGGTTCTGCATTTTTGCTAGGCAGTGAAAGATGCTGACTCAAGAAAAAACACTCTGCCTATGAACTGGGTCAATAAATCTAGCTCTTCGCAGCCCTCCAAGCCAAAATTGGCTACAAAAAAAGAAGGCGTGCTTGAGAAGAATTCAAAAATAGAGTTAACAGAAAACTCTGCAAAAATTCTGGAAAAAAGATATTTACGCAAAAACCCCGATGGAAGTGCTGCTGAAACGGTTGAAGGCATGTTCGAACGAATTGCTGGAGTCGTAGCAGAACCCGATACAGCATACAGAGATGTAAAAACCACTGAGATTGAATTTTACAATTTATTAAGTACAAAAAGATTTTTTCCTAATTCGCCAACATTTACTGGTGCCGGAACTCCTTTAGGTCAATTAGCTGCGTGTTTTGTTTTACCAATAGAAGATGATATGGGCAAAGAATCCGATGGTATTTTTTCAACACTAAGGGTTGCTGCATTAATTCAGCAAACAGGTGGTGGAAACGGCTTTTCATTCTCGCGTTTAAGAGCTAAAGGTTCTACTGTTGGATCTAGTGTTGGCGCTGCTTCAGGCCCAATTGGTTTTTTACAAGTCTATGATGCGGCTTTTGGAGAAATAGCTCAGGGTGGCGTTAGACGTGGTGCAAACATGGGAGTGTTAAGCGTTAATCATCCAGATATTATGGACTTTATAAAGTGCAAAGCCGAAGAGGGTAAACTTTCCAACTTTAACATTTCAGTAGCTATAACCGATGAGTTTATGAATGCCGTAAAAAATGACGGTATGTTTAATTTAATAGCTCCAAATAACGGAAAAGTTGTTAAAACTATGAAAGCCCGAGAAATCTATGACGAAGTTATTAAATACGCGCATAGAAATGGTGAACCTGGCCTACTTTTTATAGATAGAGCAAATAGAGATAATCCGGTTCCTCACTTGTACTCATTAGAAGCTACAAACCCATGTGGTGAACAATGGTTAGGACCCTATGAGAATTGTTGTTTAGGTTCTATTAATCTATCAGAGCACGTAACAGATGACGGAAATATTGATTGGGAAGCATATCGTGAAAGTATAGAGCTCAGTACAAGGTTTTTAGATAACGTAGTCACAGCAAATAAATACGTTCCTGCTATACCCCAACTTAGAGAGGCTGCTGAAAATGCACGTAGGATTGGACTGGGGTTTATGGGACTTGCTGATCTTATGTACAAGGTAGGTGTTCGTTATGGAAGCGCAGAAGGTCAAGAATTAGCTGCTCAATTAACAGAATTTATGAGATTTCACTCTATGAGAACTTCTATTGAGCTTTCAAAAGAGCGTGGCCCATTCAAAAAAATTGAAGGAAGTATTTATGATCCAAAGAATCTTAAATGGTCACCACCAAAACCACTTAAAACTTTTACTAGGGACTATGGAAGACCAGATCTTGACTGGACAGAAATTGTTTCAGGTATAAAAGAACATGGAATTCGTAATGCTGCTCAAACAACAGTTGCTCCAACCGGGACGATTTCTACAGTCGCAGGAATTGAAGGTTATGGTTGCGAACCAGTCTTTGCACTTGCTTATTATAGAAATGTTATGCAGGCAGCAGGCAACGAAGGTAAACTCACACTAACATATATTAGCCCAACATTTGAGGCGGCTCTTGATGATTTACAGCTGGAAGAGAATGTGAAAAAAGGCATAATTGAAAAAGTGCTTTACACTGGTTCATGTCAAGGTATTGAAGAACTTCCCGCACATGTTAGAGATGTTTTTGTAGTTTCAGCTGATATTACGCCCGAAGAACATGTGTATATGCAAGCTTCAGTTCAGGCTTTCATCGACAACTCAATTTCAAAAACCTGTAATTTTCCAGCAGGTGCTACAACTGAAGATGTAGCTAAGGCCTACATGAGTGCATGGGAATTGGGATGTAAAGGCTTAACTGTTTATGTAACTGGAAGTAGGGATGTTGTAACGTTAGAAACAAAGGAAACAAAAGACGCAAAAGCTGGTAAAGCTGAAGTTGCTGTTCCAATGGATAGAGGCTACAAATTGGCAGGATCCACATACAAAATAGCTACACCTCAAGGTAGCGCGTTTGTGACAATAAATAAGAATGATAGTGGTGACCCTCAAGAACTGTTTATCAATGTTGGTAAAGCCGGTAGCGATCTTACAGCTATGGCTGAGGCCATTGGGCGTATTACTTCAGGTTGGCTTAGATCATCGTATGATCCACTTACAACCGCAAAAGAAATTATTGCTCAATTAGTTGGAATAGGTGGTTCAAGGTCAGTGGGCTATGGTCCAAACAGAATAAGCTCAGTACCAGATGCAATTGCCAGAGTTTTAGCCGATGAGTATGGTGTTTCAATTAGAAACAACGGTCACAATATTGTTGAAAAAAAGAATCCTGAAATTTCAGTTTTCTCCTATGTCAACATGTGCCCTGAATGCGGCAATGCTTCTTTGGTCCAAGAAGAAGGTTGTTCCAAATGCTATAACTGTGGCTATAGCGTATGCTAGAGACGCAATTGGTAGCGAAGCGTCCTAACTGTAGTTCCGACGAAGCTTAACACGACGCGTTACAGCGTATGCTGACGCACTTAAATCAACAAAAGTGTATAATGCACCTACAGTACAAACTATACACGTAGAAATTTAGCCTGAGGGCTGTCCACCAAGGGCAGCCCTTTTTAGCTAAATTGGGGAGAGGAGTAGTAAATGAAAATTTATACTAAAACTGGTGACAAAGGCACAACTTCATTATTTGGAGGAAAACCCAGTCTTAAGAGTGGAAAAATAGTCGACTTAATTGGCACAATTGATGAGCTAAATTCCTATATTGGAGTCTCATCTGCAAGTGGTTCAGCATATACGCAAAAAGCTTTAAAAGTAGTGCAAAATGATCTTTTTGTGCTTGGCGCTTATTTTGCAGGCGATTTACGCCAAAAAGATAAAAATAATTTTAAAAAGAAGACGGCTGCAATTGAAAAAAGCATAGATCAAGCTACAAGCAAAGTCCCTCCATTAAAGTACTTCATACTTCCCGGTGGTACAATAGGTTCTGCACAGTTGCACTACGCACGAACTGTATGCAGGCGACTTGAAAGGCTTTTGGTAGATTTTTTAAACGATACAAATTACCTCGAAAAGGAGGCCGACCTTTTGACCTACATCAACAGGCTCTCAGATTATCTATATGTTCTTGCCCGCAAAGAAAATTATGATGCAGGCGTAGAGGATATTCCTTGGAGGACAACTAAATAGTTGCTCCAACCCTAAAAGACTACAGGTCATGTTATTGACTTTTGAACTGTGTATGGTACAAATTAAACATGGGTGCCATTCTTGCAGCAATAGTAGCTCCAACACTAGCCGTAATTGAAGCAGTAGTTGCTAGTATAGTTTCGATTGTAAGTATTTTTGACAGCAGGTAATCGAAATTAATTCATAAAGCCATTTAAAACTGGCTTTTTACGCATGAAATCCACGTTTCTAAACTTTTACTTTCCTCTTATTTTGCCTTTTGCATTACTTTTTTTACTTGGTCTTATAACATTGTCCTCAGTGGCGCCTTTAACACTCAATTCCCAACTTAAAGCCTTTATTATAGGTATATTTGGGTATGTAATACTTACCACCTTAGACTATAGGGTTTTGAGGAATTTCTCAAAACCTCTGTATTTTGTAGGTTTAGGCTTTTTACTTCTTACTTTTGCATTTGGCAAAATAGTTGCTGGTTCAGAAAGATGGCTTCAAGTGGGAGGTTTTACATTTCAAACATCAGAACTCGCAAAACTTACACTAGTGATCTTTTTGGCTGGAATTATCTCGAAAGATCCAAAATACATAAAAACTACAAAGTTCACATTTTTGCTCTTTTTGGCTATTTTGCTTTATTTGGTCTTTATACTCCTCCAACCAGACTTGGGAACAACAATTATAGTTTTTGCGGCTGCTTCAGGAGTTTTGCTTTTGGCAGGTCTTAATAAACTTTACGTATTTTTGGCAATTGCAACTGTTGGGATATTTTCTAATCCATTGTGGAATCTGTTACACGATTACCAACAAAAGCGTATCCTCATTTTCCTTAACCCACTGCTTGACACTCAAGGTGCTGGTTATAATGTTATTCAATCAAAAATAGCAGTGGGAGCAGGGCAGCTTTTTGGAGAAGGCATTGGCCGTGGGATGCAGTCACACTTACAATATCTTCCAGCATATTGGACAGATTTTATTTTTGCCTCTTATGCCGAGGAATGGGGTTTTGTTGGCGTTCTATTTTTATTTGCACTTTTTTTTGCTTTTTTAGCTTCAATACTGTATTTAATGTCAAAATCATCTGACACTTTTGGGTTTTTACTTGCTGGAGGTATTTTTACAATTTTTTTTGCCCAATTCTTTATAAATGTAGGAATGAATTTAGGAGTAATGCCTGTCACTGGAATTCCTTTACCCTTTGTGTCGTACGGGGGTACTTCGTTAGTCATTTCCATGTGCATGATTGGAATTTTGCAATCAATTTGGGTTCACAGAAAAATCACTTAATGCTATTATTCAATACATGGAAAATATCATTGTTAGTTTTGACTCAAACCTCTTAAAAATTTCTTACGCTGACAAAAAAGGATTGTATACAACAGAAATGAATTTGGATGAATCCATTGTTGATAGCTCACATATTTTAAACGAGCAACGGTTTGCACAATTACTTATAGAAGGTATATCAAACCTTGATACAAAGCCTAAAAACCCAGTTCTTAACTTTTTAATAAGCCCTGAAAATGTTTACACGTTCTTTATGACCGTTAGTAAAAACATGACCGACATTGATGGCGCAATTTTGGCTGAAGCACGAAAAAAACTTGAGCACGTTTCGATTGATGAAATTTATTATTCTTACCAAAAAATAGCTCCATTTGTTTATCAGTTCACTGGTGTAAAAAAACAAATTCTTGAAGACTATATGGAGCTTTCAAACATTACAAAAATCCCTGTACAATCTGTAATTCCATGGCTATTTTTGTTTCCAAAAATTTTGGCTGACAATGATCCATGTATTTTTATTACTAAAGCAAACAATAAAGAAGTAGTTGCCTTGTCGGAATTTAATGGTATTTATTACACAGGTCTGTACGATGCGCATAATACTACATCTGAAGACATTGAGAAGCTGGTGGCGGAACTTTCTATTTATAAACGCGTCAATCCTATTAAACGAGTGTTTTTAATGGACTCGGAGTATTTAAACCCTGGGCCAAACTTTGTTGTTAGTGAACTTCCAGTGCCCGTTAATGCGCTTACGGGAAACGATAGCAATAAACTTCACATTTTGTTTAACTATCTTATTGAGCGTGACAACAGCTTTTTGTTTAACAATACTAACCTGTTAAATTTGGTCGCAGTTCCTTCAGTTGAACATTCAAACAAAAAAGTACTGGTCGTTGGTAGTTTAGCAGCTATGGTATTAGTTTTGGGGGGTTTAGGCTTTTTTGGAATGAGTAAGCTAGATAATAAAGGTGGCGAAGTAGCCAGCGAAACAACCGAAAGCCAAGTTTTGAGCGAAAAAGACGAAGCTAAAGAAACTACAAAGTCGACTGAAACAACGGAAAAAGATGAAATTGACCCTAAAACCTTAAAAAAGGAAGATTTAAAAGTTAGAGTTGAAAATGGCGCAGGCATTCCAGGAATAGCCGCCAAGACACAAGGTGAGCTAGAAGGGTTAGGATATGTTGTTACAGGAATAGGCAATTCCGAGGATGCCAATAGGGAAAACACTCTTTTGAGGTTTAAAAACAGTAAGTCCGCATACAAGGTGCTTTTGAGTGAAGACCTAAAGGCAAATTATGAATTGGTGGTTGAAGATGGCCTAGACGAAACCGTTGAATATGATGTTTTGCTGATTTTAGGGAAGAATTAGAAAAAGTTAAGGGAAGCCTAAAAGTTCACGTGAGTGTTCTAGTAGACTTCCCGATAACAGTGGTGAAAATTAGTCGTGCATTTTCTCCACTGGAGTCTTGTTGCCTGGGTTACCCAAGCACGCAAACAAAATAATGCAGGCTGGGAGGCCTACAAAAAAAAGAGCTACAGCAAAATTAAGCGCCATTTAGGCACCTCCTGTTGATATAACCTATAGTATACTATGCGGGGCGGTTTCTGTCAATCTTATAATATGAGTGCCAATATTCATCTTACAAATCCTTCCTCAAAACCTGTTCAAATAGTATATTAAGCCTATGGATCATTTTATATGTGCCAAATGCGGTAAAAAAGTTACTTTGCAAGCTCCAGGTACTAAAAATCGTAATCATTGCCCTTATTGTCTGTATTCGGTTCACGTGGATGGAGAAATGCCGGGGGATAGAAAATCCTCCTGCAAGGGCCTTATGAAGCCTACAGGCAAGTTTTTGCGCGCTAATGGGGAAGAGGTTCTTGTCCATAAATGCGAAAAATGCGGTTTTGAGCGTTGGAATAGGGTTGCTGGGGATGACGTGGTAGAGCTTTCTGCTTATACAAAGTAATAAAGACCTATAATACTAACCCTTTTCTTTTTTCATTTTAGCTTTATAATTCAGCAAACCATATTACCTAGGAGAAAGAACACCATGAGCGAAGAGCCTATTCAAGTTGAAGGGAAGTGGGGTTTCTTTGGTACCCTATTAATTATTTGCATCGTTTGCGTATTTGGTTTGACCCTCATGAAATCTGATGAGCCAAGTGTTACCTTAGTAACTCAAGGCTGTATATTTGAAGGTCAAAAAGTGCCTTTTGGCGGAGTAACAACATATGTCCCCAATCGAGGAGCTGGTACTTGCTTTGACTTAGGGCCCTATGTTTCGCGCAACAGATGCGGGTTTGACTGGCCATTATTTGGAGTGACTGCTAATGAGTGTTGGATCGAAACTCAAACCATTAGTGATCCATGATTTCTAGGGAGATTGTTGAGCTAGTAACTTCTTGTGCAACAATCTCCCTGTTTTTCTATGCTGTATTTTACCTACTAGTATCCCTCCTATTCTATCTTATAGTATCTTCTCGATCCTGACTTTTTGGTATATAATGCGCCCAAATCCATTACTTAAGAGGTAAATCGTGGAAAGGTTAAAAAGTTCAAGACTCGTGGTTTTTCTCGTTTTGTTGTTGGTTGCATTGGCTATATTCTTCTACTATCGTTCACGAGGCAGCGAGAATGAAGCCACAATTTCAACAAATAGCAGTGTCCCAACTGCTATACCGACATTACAAGGAGTGCCTACAGGACAATCCAATCCCACAGACGGCGCAAGTGGGAACTTGCCAGAAGCTCTTTTAGGTACGCCAGCGCCACAGTTTTACGGTTGTCGCAATAATGTGGCAGTTGACACTGTCCACCCTGATGGATGGCAAGATGATTACAAACGCGTTACGTGCAGGGTAGACCCTTGTGCTTGGGTTTACTCCAGTGGTGGAGTCGATTCCTCCCTTGGTTGTGGATTTGGTACACCTTTTCCCAATGCTGAGGCATTTAAATAAGCAACTAGGTCGGCAAAGTTCAATACTCATATTTTACAATATGAAATTGCCGACCTAGTTACAGACCTATTTTCAATATCTTGCCCCACCCCTTAAAACTTGCTACAATGCTCGAGTTAAAGGAGAGCCTTGGAGGCAGTACGTGCTTTAGTACGTTATGACTCACAATGCCACTTGTCTATGAAATACGCAGTAATACAAATAGCCGGAAAACAGCTCAAAGTCGCCGAAGGCGATTCTGTCACCATTAATAGAATGGATGCTTATAACCCTGTTGTATTAGCATATTCTCAAGATGACGCATTAGAAATTGGCAATCCCGTTTTGGAAGGCGTTACAGTTTCTTTAACCCAAATATCCGAATCCAAGGTAAAAACCATAGTCTCTAGATATAAATCAAAAGCTCGTTACCGCAAATCGACTGGCCATAAACAACCATTAGTAACACTGAAGGTTGAATCTATCTCCAAAGGTGCAAAATCGAAAAGAACAGCTGAACCGGTAGAAACCTCAGAAAAAACCGAAACAGCTCCAAAAGTAGAAAAAGCAAAAAAACTAGAAACTACCCCTAAAACAGAAAAACCAAAAACTTCAACCAAAAAGGAGGCAAACACCGAAAAAGCCAAATAGGCGGCAAAGTCGGTAAATAATTACAATGGCACATAAAAAAGCAGGTGGTTCAAAAGCCACACAAGGCGGAAACGTTGCGGGAAAAAGACTTGGAGTTAAAATCGCTGGTGGTTCAAAAATAAAAGCTGGTCAAATTATAGTTCGCCAACGAGGCAGAACTTTTGCTCCAGGAAAAAACGTTGGAATGGGTAAGGATTTTACAATTTTTGCGTTAGTTGACGGCACAGTTGAATTTAAGAGCATTGAAAAGACTAAAAAGCAGATTAACGTTTTAAAACCAAGCAGAGAACAAGCTGCTTAATTTTCGCTAGCTTGTGCAATTCCCAAAATTTTAGCCTTAAGTGATTCTATACTGAGATCCGATTCTATAACTCTTGCTTTTTCAAATGGACTAAAAACTATTACAGCCTTACCAACTACATCCTGTTGTGCGATTGGCCCCCATTTTCTTGAATCTGTGCTGTTACCACGGTTATCTCCCATTAAAAAGTAACTTCCTAAAGGTACTTCAATATTTTCTTCTTCAGTGCCAACTAGAATTTGGTGAGTTTTTACATAATCTTCGTTAAGCTCACTTCCGTTTACGTACACAGATGCTTTTGTTAGAGTGATTGTATCGCCAGGCAAGCCTACAATGCGCTTAATTACAAATACATTTTTATTTTCAGGCTGTTTAAAAACTACTATGTCGCCCCTTTTTAGTTTATCAAGGCGAGAGGTCATTTTTTCGGCTATTATCATTTCACCGTTGTCTAAAGTTGGCTCCATAGAGGTACCCGTAATTTCAAGAGGTTGCCCAATAAAGAGGTAAACTACTACAAACACGGCAACTCCAATAAAAGTCACCTCTATAAGGTCTAGTAAAAAATTGAGAATTTTTGAACTTTTCATAATGCTGCCTGTATTTAAAGTTTATCAGAAAAATGCTGATCGTGCTTTGCAATAATGGTAAAATGGAAGTCGCATTGTATAAGATTAGGTCGCTTGGCTCAGTTGGTTAGAGCGCTGCATTCACATTGCAGAGGTCATAGGTTCGAATCCTATAGCGACCACCATTTACGTTTAATTTGAACTCTGCTTATAATTAAGCATGCCAAGTCAACTGACTGAAGAGCAATATAAACAGAAATATCCTCAATTTGCAGATAAAATGCAGTTTGACGCAAAATGCGTTAATGCGCATAAGTTTTATTATTTTTTAGATGACTTTGTAAATTCCTATAAAATCAATTGTCCTTTTTGTAATAAACCTAGCTATGCAGTAACTTGCAAAAAATGTAATTCTGGCTTTTTCTTTACTGAAAAGCAAATGGGCGTTCGCGGTGACTGGAAGTGTGATACTTGCAGTGAAGTAAATACACTTGATCCATATGTAAAGGAATTACCTGGCTTTAAAAAGGAACAAATACCTTTGGAAGTTCTTAATTATGTTAGTCCGCAGACAGCTAAGGCAAATAAGATAAATAAGGTAGTTTTCAATGTATCACTAGTGGTTATTGGGCTTATATTTTTTGTGCGCATTTTTGTAGGTGAGGGCCCTGCATCTGTTGTTGGACTATTGTTAGTAGCTATACTCCTGTTGGCAATGGCTGTTGGCTTTATAATCGCCGTAGTTAAAAGAATTGTTAGCAAGGAAACTAACTAACTTCCAAACTTTTCTTCTAACGCGTTCCATAGTTCTTGGTAACCACCATCGTATCCCAAAGCCCAAATTCCAACACCCTTTAGCCCAAACTTATGAACTAATTCGTATTTTATTTTTAGCGATTCTGAGTTTTCAAAATATACTTGTCTATTGGCGCCACTTGAAGGGCTTACATAGTTAAAGTAAGGCGACAGGGCATGTTTGTCCCACAAGATACTAGGATTTAAGTCCAGAATGGTTTCCATAATGTTTTCGTAAGTTTGGGATTGGGAATAGCCAACAAAATCATCTCCTGGAATTCTTGATGCGTATGGAGATTGTGAATCTACAACCCAATTGTACCCGTAGTAGGGAACTCCCAAAATAATTTTTGAAGAAGGCATAACCTTTAAGTAGTCCACAAGCATTGTATTTATGTCGTAGCTGTAATTTTTGCCACTTCCATTTATTGGCGCGACTGGTCCAGCTTGGTCAGACCCTGTGTAATGAAAATCATAAGCCATTATAAAAAGGCCATCTGCCACTTTGCTCAAAGTTGGAATATCAGTAACTCTAGGCTTGTTAACTGCGTCGGCAAAGGTAGAAACAACTACTTGCACGCCGTTTTCGTTTGATTTATCTAAAGAGGTATTTAAGTAACTAATAAATTCTGAATATTGTAGAGCTTTTTCTTTATCGGTATAACCGGCATACTCAAAATCTACGTTAATTGATCTTAAGTCTTTTTCTTTTAGTTCAGCGTCTAGTTCTGTGTACAAAGTTTGCCAACAAGATTTGCAGCTTAAGAATGCGTCAGATGTATCAGCTTCGTGAGAAATTAAGGTAACTGCCACATTAACATTTGCTTCTTTGGCCTGTGCAATAAACTTAGTTAAAGTTTCACTGTTTTTCCAATTGTTATAACCTGGATCTAGATTGCCGTCATTTCCTATTTTTTTTATTGTGCCATCTGCATTAATGGCTAAAGCAAAATAGGCAACATCTGTTAATTTATCTAGTTGAATAAATCCCGCTTTTTCTAAAGTCCAATAAGGCAAAAACCCGTAAACTGACTTTTCATGTTGCTTATTATATTGTGAAATACTAAGTGTTTTTGTATGAGGGTTTAGAATTTGCTTATTTTTATCAGCAATAAAAAGTCCTACGTTAATAAGACCAAGTACTGTTGTTAAGGCAAAAAGTGTGATTAAAGTATTGGGCAAAGTTGCTTTCACCAGGTCATTTTATCAATTATCATCAATAAGTTAAAATAAGAGAGTGAAAAAGCAAATTGCAGTATTACTATTTTTTCTTTGTATAATGTTTTTTGCAGGTTATGGCTTGTACTCAAGCCTATCTGTTCAAAATACTCAACCACTCGCATATGCACAAATTGAAGATTCTTCGCCGTTTAGATCTCTAATTAAAGACACTATATTTGGTTGTAGGATAGAGGATAAAATAGAATTTTTAGAATACAAGAGCGAGTCTCCAGCTAATCCTAAAAACAATAAGTTTGGATTGTATATATACGCAGAAAATTCTAAGTATGTAAAAATTGCTGACGAGCTAGTTAATTCAAATGGGGGAGATTGGGGTTATGTTCTTTTGCCATATAACATTAGAGATCGCGATGAATCAAAGTGGAGTCGCGTTTTTAACGATTTGCATAAAAAACACTTAATTCCAATTGTGCAACTGTATGATGTTCAAATTGACACCTATAAAGAAGATACAACTAAAGCGGCTAGGTTCCTAAATTCTTTTGTATGGCCTGTAAAAGAACGGTACATAAGTGTTTATAATGAGCCAAACGATAAGCGTTTTTGGCGTGACGAACTTAATCCAGGGCAATATGCGGATGTTTTAGATTACACAATTGGGGCCTTTAAGCAAGAAAACACTGGTTTTTTTATGTTAAACGGTGCGTTAAATGCCAGTTTGCCAAATAATCCTGCACAGGGTTATATGTCTGCTGAAAATTTTATTAGGGAGTTGAACAAACAAGAGCCGGGTATTTTTGAAAAGCTTGATGGGTGGGCTTCGCATTCATATCCTCAACCAAATTTTAGCGGAAGTCCTAGCGCAACAGGTTGGTGGAGCATTAGGGCATATGAAGAAGAGCTAAAAGTGTTAAAAGAAATAGGTGTAAAAAAAGATTTGCCAGTATTTATAACTGAAACTGGTTGGGCACATGCTGAAGGTGATAGTTACAATAATTCCTACGTCAGTTCACAGCGCGCCGGTGAGTACATGAAAGAAGCTTATGAAAAAGTGTGGCTTCCTGATAGTAGGGTTAGGGCAGTAACACCCTTTACAATTTACTACAGACCTCCTAATGACCACTTTGCATGGGTTGACGAAGATCTAAAGCCATACGCTCAATACGACATCATAAAGAATATGGAAAAGACTGCCGGAACTCCTTATATTGCACAAAAATCCGTATTTAGTTCCTTTCTGTGTAAGTAGGTTATACTTTTTTTATGCAAGTTTCCTTAATGCTTAAAAGCTTAGTTTCGCGCGACAAGACTGCTGGAATTGTTTTTTCCAACACTTTTTTCCAACTTTTTGGCAAATTTGTAAGCATGTCAATTACAATGCTTACTACGGTATTGATCACTCGTAGCTACGGTATTGAGGGCTATGGTTACTTTAACTTAATGCAAACAATTCCAGCTTTATTTTTTATTATAGTGGATTTTGGCTTTAATGCGGTAGCAATGAAAGATTTAGAGGAAAATTGGGATAACGCAAAAAAGTACTATTTTAATATTTTGTGGATGAGAATTGCATTATCAGTGTTTTTAATTGTTGTAACTGCCTTTAGTATTAATCAGTTCTTTCCTTATCCTGACGATTTAAAAATTGGAATTTATATAAGCCTGCTTTTAATTTTAACTCACGCGCTTTACGCGACAGGTAACTTGATTTTTCAATTTAAGTTGCGTTATGACTATTCGGTAATTGGCTATGTTTTGGGATCGCTTGCTGTGCTAGCCTTAAGTATTGTTCTAATTTGGCAAAATGCCAGTGTTGTTTGGGTAAACTTTACATATGTTGTAGGAGGCATTATTACTTTTGCAGTCAGCTTGCACTATTTAAACAAGCTTGGTGTCACTTACGACAAAAAGACCAAAATAGATTTTGGCTTATGGAGAAAAATATTTATAGCTGCTTTGCCTTTGGGGATTACTTTTATTTTTAGTCAAGTTAATTTTAGGGCTGATACAATTTTGTTGTCACGCATGAAGCTTCCATTAGCTTATGGCTTTAATAATGTTGAAACGGTCGCAATTTACGGTATTGCATATAAAATTTTTGAGGTTTGTCTCGTTATTCCTACTTTTTTCATGAATGCTGTATATCCTATTTATGTTAAAAAACTAGCGTCAAGCGCAGAAGTATTTAAGCTGTTTTTTTTAAAAACTTTAGGAGCTTTAGTATTAGTAGGTGCTTTACTTACAATAGTTGGCTACATATTTGCCCCATTTATGATTTCGGTACTAGGCGGTGAACAATTTATGGATTCAGTGTTGAGTCTTAGAGTACTTTTTGGAGGCATTTCAGTGTTTTTTGTTACAGCACCAATTTCTTACTTTATTTTAACTTTGGGTAAACAAAAATACCTGCCTGTTGCATACGCTTTTGCAGCTGCGTTTAATTTGACTATGAACCTGTATTTTATTCCAAGATTTTCATATATAGCTTCGTCATTTTTAACCTGGCTTTCAGAACTTATGATTTTGTTTGTATTAGTGTTTTTTGCCCTAAGAGCATGGCGGTTATACAATAAGGCAAATGTCACAACTAGCTAAGTTACTAACCGTACTGCTCGTTTTTAGTCTTATTTTGGGGCAATTTGCACGAATTCCATTGTTTGCCGATCGTTTGTATGCTTTTGATCTACTAGCAGGCGTATACGCACTTTTTTCTATTTTGGTCATTTTGAGTAATATTAAACGGATCAATTACACTTTTACTTTTTTTGAATTTTTTTCATTTACTATTTGGGCTGGGTTAAGTTTGCTTAGAAGTAAATTTATATATGGATACCCTGACTTTGCATTTCAGCTATTCTATTTGGTGAGATGGACATTGTATTTAATTTCGGCGCTTGGCGTTGTAGTAATGATTCAGCGGTCGATGTTTAGCTATTATTGGTTCTTAAAGCTTTTAATGCTCTGTGGCTTAGTAATTAGCATTGCAGGGTTTATTCAATTATTTTTACTTCCTGATTTTACTGTTTTGGATCCTGTTTACGGCTGGGATCCACATAAAAACAGACTTACTTCTACTTTTTTTGACCCAAATTTTGTTGGGGCATTTTTAGTTTGTACTTTAAGTATTTACTTGGGTCTAATCTACGTTGGAAAATTAGATTTTTGGAAAAACTATGTTTATACACTGTTGTTCTTTATAATCCCAGTCAGTGCACTTTTTATAACATTTTCACGAAGTGCTTGGGGAATGTTTGCTGTTGTGGTTTTAATATTTGGTTTACTAAAGTACCGCGTTTTGCTAGCCGTTTTTTTGGCAATGTGCTTTTTGGTCTATTTTGCAGTTCCAAGAGTACAAACCAGACTTTCGGGAATTACGGATCCTGCAGATTCTGCACATTTTAGACTCGAATCTTGGGGAAATGCGGTGTTGGTAGCAAAGTCCGATCCAGTTTTTGGCGTTGGGTTTAATTCCTACAGGTATGCTCAAAAAGAACTGGGTTTCTTTTCCGCTGGTGAAACTGGCGGGAATTCAGGCGCAGGTGCCGATTCAAGTATGCTATTTATTTTGGCTACAACGGGTATTGTTGGACTTGTGTTGTTTTTTAGTGGATATGTTGTTGCAATAATTTATGCATATCGAAACAGAAAATTGGGTGGTGTAATTGGCTTTAGTATTTTAGTAGCGCTTTTTTTTGAAAGTGTTTTTATAAATTCCATTTTTTACCCACAGCTTTTATTTATTTGGTTGATTTTTGCTTTGATAAACTTTAAATCTAATCGTTTTGATATTTTACAGTAATAGCTTGATCGGCTTTGTTACCTGCTTCATCAACTGCGGTTACTTTAATTACAACATCGCCTTCTTTAACTCCTAGCAGAATTTCAAAAGTATTATCAGGGCGGGTAATTGCAACACGATCGTTAACCTTTACTTCCGCTTTTTCGTTTATACTACCAACTACTTTAATTCTGTTTTGGAGGTTTGTTATAGTTTGATCATGTACAGGCTCTAGAATTTTAATTTTGGGTTTTGAACTGTCAAACACTATTTGAAGAGTCTCGCTTTTTTCGCTTTTATTGCCATTTTTATCTTCTGCAACTGCAAAAATTGAATTTTTACCTTTTGAAATAGTCACATTTGCAAAATTGAATTCTCCTGACTGATCTGCAATCACAGTATCTTTTTTGGGTCCGTTTACAAAAAGGGTAACATTTGTTCCTGGTTCAGCATTCCCTGTAATAATAATGGTTGATTTGTTTGTTGCTTTTGGTGGATCAACAAAAAATGGAGGAAGGGGTACAACTTTATCACCTTTCTCTTCAATGTTTCTATTAACTGAAATGAGTCCAAAAATCGAACCTATTTTGGGTCCAAAAAATCTGAATGTTAAGAAGAGCAAGATTAATATAACTATTATTGCAAAAAGCGTGTTGAAAAGCTTTGTGTACAGCTCCTCTTCCGATGCGCTGCGTTTTGGTTTATATGTTCCCATGGGTGTATTTTATACTATTTTAGGTTTTTTTAAACTTTGGCTTTCCAAAAAAGAATTGCTGTTATTGCTGTGCCTTTATTCACGTACGTACTTTGTTATGTTATTTTTATGTTTGCGTCATCGCCATCGCCATCGCCATACTGGATTAGGGAGCTAAAGGCACTTATCGCAATTGCAGGTTTGTGGTGGGATATAGAGAAGAGTCAGATCGCTTTTAAGATAAATCGCTTAATAAACTAGCTTTTTGGAGCCGCCCGTGGGAATCGAACCCACAACCTGCTGTTTACGATACAGCTGCTCTGCCATTGAGCCAGGGCGGCACATTAATACAGGTGAAATTATAGCATTCAGAGTTACAGTAGCCTGAACTTATCTCTTACCAGTCCCTTATTGCACTTCCTCTGTAAAAAAGACCTGATTTAAAATCTGATTCCGCTAATTCGAGTAGTTCTTTAGCAGGTTCTTCCGGGATTCTTTCAGCGTCTGGGCCCCCCATGTCAGTTTTAACCCAACCTGGGTCAAAACTATATACTTTAATTTTTTTTACCTTGACATCTGCATCGTCGTAGAAATTTCGTGTAAACATGTTAATTGCAGCTTTTGCGATTCTGTACGAGGGGACTCTATTTCCCCAATCTTCTGTGAGTGATCCAAATTCAGATGATATGTTTATAATCACACCTTTTTCGTTAATTAATGGAAGCAGCCTATTAGTTAGGTCAATCATACCTATTAAATCTACATCTATGGTTTTTCGAAGCTCCTCAATGTTGATTTTGTTTTCTTTTTTGTTTGCTATTCCCGCACTATTAATTAAGATATCTATGCGAGTATCCCCAAGATCCTTCACTAAGCTTTCAATACTACTTGCATTACCTAAATCAAGCTTAAACACTTTTAAATTTGGATCTTGAATAGGTACTTTGCCTGTTGTAGAAGTTGTAATTACAGTATAATTTTCTTTAAGAAATGCTTTAACAGTAGCAAGTCCTATTCCTCGGCTACCGCCTGTGATTAAAAGTGTTTTCATATTAAAATTCTAGCATCCTTTAGTCTTTTGGAGCGGGTGAGGGGAATCGAACCCCCGTCTCCGCCTTGGGAAGGCGATATTCTGCCATTGAACCACACCCGCGTCTTTTAAATGATATCAAATCTTTAAAATCACGGTATAACCAGCACTTGTCCCGTGTATATTAGGGACTGTTGTCCGCTTGGTAAATGGTCAATAGAACCGCTATTGGCCTGTAAAATGGTGGTCCACTGACCTCCATCTCCGTATACAGCTTCTGCAATTTCCCAAAGTGTATCGCCCGACTTAACTGTGTATGAACCTTTTGAGATGTCGCCTTTTTTATAATCGGTCGCGCGCCACTGTGCATTTGGTGAAAACAGGCTCTCTTTGTCGTTTGCTTTAATCACATCCCCTTGTCTTGGATCATTTGTTTGTTCATCATCTGCAGATGAATCCCTATTTTGTTCATTATCAGTGGTTTTGACCCCTGCTACAGCCATATCATCACCTTCTCTGGTCGAGTTTGCGGCCTCTTGTGTAATTTCAGGTTTAAAATTGTCGGACAAGTTAACCTTTGTGCTTATAAATTGCTTGTAAACTAAAAACCCAAGTCCAACGGCAAACAAAAAAGCTGCGAATACAGCCAGAATATTTGCTATTTTGTTTTCTTGATAATTAAAAGCGAGATTTTTTTCAGAAGAAGGTGCACTTTCTTCCATATTAGAAGTATCAGCCTCGGCGTTTACTTCCGATGCCGCAACTGCGTCAGTACTTTTATTGTTAGACATACATTAGAAAGCAGTTTTAAGTAAATAATATTGGCGGGACCGACGGGGCTCGAACCCGCGACCTCTTCCGTGACAGGGAAGCGCTCTAACCAAGCTGAGCTACGGCCCCAATAACACTCGTTATCGTAACAAACGCTTATTTTAGTGTCAATGAACAGTAATTTAGGTATAATAATACTGTGCCACAAAAGGACTTTATATTTTCAAACGACGAAATTTTAATACTACTTAAAGAAGTCACAGCAGCAATGGAAGTTAAAAATGTGAGTTTTTTTCGTATTAGGGCTTATCAAAACGTAATCTCATCAATAGAGGATTTAACGATAAGTGTTTACGACCTTTGGAAGCAAAAAAGGCTAAACGAAGTACAAGGAATGGGAGATACGCTGACAGCGCATTTTAACGAACTTTTTACAACTGGACGTGCAAAAGACTTTGAGAGCGTAAAAAAAGACCTTCCAGAAGGAATGTTCGCATTACTAGGTTTGCGAGGCATAGGTGCAAAAAAAGCCTTTAGACTTGCAACGGAATTTGGACTTGATAACAGAGAAACAGCTTTGAGTGAGCTAAAAAAGGCAGCGGAACAAGGCAAAATTCAGGTTCTAGATGGTTTTGGTGAAAAATCCGAACAAGTAATTCTTTCAACTCTAGAACAGCAAAAGAAACATAAAAACAGTAAGGAACGGATGATGATCTCAACTGCTGAAAGTATAAGCGAGCGCATAATTGACTATTTAAAGCAAAATGAAGCCGTTTTGCAAGCTGAGGCGTTAGGTTCACTGCGCCGGCGCGAATCAACGGTTGGTGACCTTGATATAGTCATTGCTACTAACTCTCCGGCGGAAGTTATTGAGCACTTTGTACTTTTTCCAGAGGTTGCAGACATTACAGCCAAAGGTACTTCTAGGGCTGCTGTGGTGTTGCGTAACGATGTTCAAGTCGACATTAGGGTTATAGAACCTGATTCTTATGGAGCTATGGTGCAATATTTTACGGGTTCCAAGGCGCACAACATTTCTTTGCGTAACTTTGCGTTAGAAAAAGGCTTTTCTTTGTCGGAGTATGCGATTAAAAAAGGCGAGGTTGCTCACAAGTTTTCTACAGAAAAGGAATTTTATAGCTTTTTAGATCTTACTTTTGTCCCACCAGAATTACGACAAGGTCGTAACGAAGTTGCTTTGGCAGCAAAAAACACGCTGCCAGATCTAGTGGAACTAAAAGATATTAAAGGCGATACTCACATGCATACTACAGATTCAGACGGAACTGCCTCGCTTGAGGAAATGGTGGAAAAAGCTGTAAGCCTAGGATACGCATATATAGCTATTACCGATCACAATCCAAGTGTACGAATGAACGGTAGTTTTGATGTTTTGGCTGTTATAGAGAACAAAAAGCGTAAAATCGAGCAAATAAATTCCTCACAAGATGCTATACGGGTACTTTTTGGGTACGAAGTTGATGTTTTAAAAACTGGCGAAATGGCACTACCCGATAATTTACTTCAAAAGCTTGATTTTGCCATTGCTTCAATACATTCAAGTTTTGACATGCCTCGTAAAGAAATAACCGATCGACTTTTAAGCGCAATTCGTAATCCGTACATAAAAGTTTTAGGACACCCATCTGGTCGACTCATTAACAAAAGGCCACCTATGGACCTAGATTGGGAAAAAGTATTTGAAGAGGTAAAAAACGAAGGCAAAATATTTGAAATTAACGCGCACCCCTCACGGCTCGATTTAGCCGATGATTTGGTTTACAAAGCAGCTCGTCAAAAAATCCCTCTAATAATTAACACTGATGCGCACTCAGTAAAAGAACTGGATAACATGCATTATGGCATTGATGTAGCTCGCAGAGGCTGGTGTACTGCCGAAAATATTATAAATACCAAATCACTAGTTGATTTTACAAAAAGTTTGTTATAATCAACGTATGTCAACAACACTTATAATCTTATTAGTCCTTGGAGTTTTACTTGGTTATGTAGTAATGGTTTACAACTCTCTTGCAACCATGCGCGTTAGAATTAAAGAAGCATGGAGCCAAATAGACGTTCAACTTAAAAGACGTGCTGATTTAATCCCAAATCTTGTAGAAACTGTAAAAGGTTATGCTTCTCATGAAAAAGAAGTTTTTGAAAATGTGACAAAAGCACGATCGGCAGTTTTATCTGCAACTACAACCCAGCAAGCAGCTGAAGCAGATAATATGCTTACTCAAGCCTTAAAAAGTGTTTTTGCAGTTGCTGAAGCTTATCCAGACTTAAAGGCGTCACAAAACTTTTTAAACCTTCAAACTGAACTAAGTGATACTGAAAGCAAAATTGCTTACTCTCGCCAGTTTTACAATGCCACAGTGCGCGATTTTAATACAAAGACAGTTACTTTTCCAAGCAGCATAATTGCCTCTATCTTTGGGTTTAAACAAGAAGATTTTTTTGAAGCAACCGAAGGCGAGCGACAAAACGTAAAAGTAGCTTTTTAATAGCTTTTGCTCACTAAAAACTTACGCAACATATGAGCACCATTTATTCAAACATTGCATCAAACAAGCGAACTACCGTTTTTTTTATGTTTTTCTTCATTTCGTTTGTTTCTTTAGTTTCTTTAATCTTAGCGCGCGCATTCCTAGGAGACAGTCCCGTTTTTCTAATTTTTGCGCTTGTTTTTTCAATCGGTACAAGCTTAATTGGTTATTACAATTCTGACAAAATTGCTTTAGCCGTTAACGGTGCAAGGCCTTTATTAGAAGAGGAAGGAAGCTACGTACACAAGCTTGTGGAAAATTTATGTATTGGCGCTGGTTTACCAAAGCCCCGAATTTATATAATCGATTCCCCTGCGCTAAACGCTTTTGCAACAGGCAGAGACCCAAAAAACAGCGCACTTTGTTTTACAACAGGCATTATTCAAAACCTTGAAAAACTAGAGCTAGAAGGCGTAATAGCACACGAGCTTTCTCATATTGGAAATTACGATATTCGCTTAATGACTGTTGTTGGAGTGCTTGCTGGTTCAATTACAATTTTAATTAATTGGGTATCTCATTTATTTATGTTTGGTGGCTCAAAAAGAGAATCAAACGGACTTTTTTTAATTTTAGGTCTCCTCACAATTGTATTAGCCCCAATAGTAGCTACAATTATTCAACTTGCTATAAGTCGCAATAGAGAGTATTTAGCAGATGCATCTGGAGCACTTTTAACTAGATATCCCGATGGTCTAGCAGATGCTTTAACAAAAATTTCGCAAAGTCCCGTAGAATTAAAAAGTGCAAATCCAGCTTCGGCGCATATGTATATTGCAAACCCATTTAAGTCTAAATCTATTGCAAAAGTGTTTTCCACACATCCACCGGCAGAAGAAAGAATAAAAAGACTACGGGACATGTAATTTACATTTTTACTATTGACTTGTATTTTTGTTGGATTAATATGAAATTATGACTGAAAAAAATAATCCAATTTTAAAAATAATTATAATAATTTTACTTGCTATTATCGGAATCTTTGTCGTAAGAGAAATTTTTGGAGATGATTCTAAAACTGGAATGGAAAATTCCCCAAGTGGTGCATCCGATAACAATTCTCGAAACCCAACTAATGCAATTGTGTCCGGTAATATAGTTTTTACAGGTTTAAAGCCAACAGGTGATGAAAAAGGTTACATTGGAATTGAATACAAAAAGTCTAGTGACACAACATATACTGATTCAAATTTAGAACTTCCTCTTGTTAATGATTCTGCATTTCAAACGGCAAAGGCTGTAGAAGGACAAACTTACGATATAAAGGCCTACGTTTATGGCCAAGGTAAAAAAATCAAAACAAGCGAAATTGTTCGAGTTACTGCACCTGCAACTAATGTAAAAATCCCATTAAATGTTACTTGGGATGACCTTCCTGATGAAGTTGCTCAAGAATATCCAACTAGTATGGCCGGAAATGTTTATATAAACGGCTATATTCCTGCAGGGAGCACTGTTAGAATTTTGTACAAGCAGGAGTCATCAGCAGTATTTACAACACTATCTACACTTTTAGATGCAGCTAAGATTGTTCCATTTGAAATTACAGATGCCTTAAATGGTAGAGAATACAAAGTGTATGCTGAGCTTTTGCAGGGTACTACTTCAATAGGAACTAGCACTGTGATAAATTCAACCGCACCAGCTGACGGGCTTAAATTGACATTGAACTCTAATGCTAACCAACCGGAAGCCAAAAAGGTGACTATAAACGGTTATGTAGTAATTAACGGCATTGTAGAAGAAGATCAACAAATGGAAGTTTACTTAAAAGAAGTTGCAACTGATCAAGTTACAACAATTGCAACGTTGCCTGCTAAAACCAATACTTGGTGGTCATACGATCAGGCAGTTGAGGGCAAGCTTTATAAAGTAAATGCTATGGCAGTAGCTTCAAATGGCACACCTGTTTATTCTAAGTCTGTTGAATTTACAGCTCCGGCAACTAACATAGAGTTAGTTATAGATACGGGAACGTATTTAGAAAAGCCTGAGGAACGTCCAACACTTGAATCGTGCACCGAAGTAAAAGAAGGCACATACAAGGCCAAAATTAGATACGAAAACGTAAGTAAGGCTACGCGCTACTGGTTACAAGTTGGTTCGGAGTATGGTACAAATGATGTTTTTGACGCAGTTCAAAATGGGCCAAAAAAGGATGAACCTCTTTTTGTAGAAGTTGATATAAGCGAAGATAATGAGTACTTTGCTCGTTATTCCTATAGCTTTTGCGATGATAGTTGTACAGGTGAAGCAAACTTTTCGGATTTTTCAAACTCACTTGAGTTTGTTTGCCCTAAGGAAGACGACTAAGGTTAATCAATATAGCTACTCAAAAGTCCCGGACTAAAAACCGGGACTTTTTTAACAAATATTAAAAAATTGAGAAAACATTTAAAAATAGCCTAAAATCGGATAACATACGGTTGTGACAAAAATAACTAAAGAAGATATTAAACATATTGCAAAGCTAAGTAATGTTCCCGTTTCGGCTAAAGAAGAGGAATCTCTAGCGGACGCTTTTACTAAAACAATAGAATATATAGACGTTTTAAATGAACTAGATACAAACAATGTAGAACCTACTTTTCAGGTTACAGGGCTAAAAAACGTTTTTCAATCTCCAAACTCTCGAACAACACTAAAAAAGGAAGAAGCCTTAAAAAACGCTACAAATCGAATAAAGGACAAATTTGGCACAAAAGCCGTTTTTGATAGATAACATGAAACTTAATGAACTAACTTTGCAAGACGCTTTAGAAGGATTACAAACCAAAACTTTTAGCTCCGTTGAGCTGACCCGTGCCTGCTTGGATCAAATTAAAAACAGTAATAAAAAAATTAACGCATATTTATTGGTTTTAGAAGAGGAGGCACTTTCACAGGCCGCAGAAGCCGACAAAATTATTCAAGGACGTGGCGTGGAAGCATTTGAAGAATACCCGCTACTAGGCGTACCTTATGCATGCAAGGATAATTTTAATACTTACAATATAGAGACTACTGCATCATCTAATATTTTAAAAGGCTATATTCCACCATATGAATCTACAGTTACAAAAAAGCTAAAAAGTGCTGGAGCAGTGCTTTTGGGTAAAACTAACCTAGATGCCTTTGCACATGGTTCCTCTACAGAAACTTCTGATTTTGGTACCACTTTAAACCCATGGGATATTACAAGGGTGGCTGGAGGTTCTTCTGGCGGGTCTGCCGCAGCAGTTGCCGCTAATGCATGCATTTTTGCAATTGGTAGCGAAACAGCAGGAAGTATAAGAGGTCCAGCTGCCTGGTGCGGTGTTACTGGTTTAAAACCTTCTTATGGACGTGTTAGTAGGTATGGAGTTATAGCAATGGCTTCATCAACAGATTCTCCAGGGCCAATTGGAAAAAGTGTTTGGGATTGTGCCTACATTACAAAGATAATTGCAGGAAAAGATCCACTTGATGCAACTACCTCTCCAACTGAAGTTACACTTGACTTAAATACGCCAAAAACATTAGAGGGTGTAAAAATTGGGGTTGCCGATGCTTATTTTATTGAAGAAATGGATCCTAACGTTAAAAAAGCAGTTGAGGTCGCCCTAACGGCGCTTAGAGAACAAGGTGCTGAAATTATAAAAGTTGATTTGATGGATCCTAAGTATTCAATAGCCGTTTATACCATTTTACAACGATCAGAAGTTTCATCTAATTTAGGTAGACTAGATGGTATTAGGTATGGCAAAGGTCGTGATAAATTTAATTTTGAAAACAAAAAGCGCATTTTACTTGGAACTTACACATTAAGTGTGGGTTATTATGATCAATACTATGCTAAGGCTCAAAAAGTTAGGACTTTAATAATTGATGACTTTAATAAAGTTTTTGAAGAAGTGGACCTTATATTTGGCCCTGTAATGCCTGTAACAGCTTTAAAACTAGGTGAATCCGATAATTCTCCAATGTTTGGCGAAATGATGGATGTTTTACTTGAACCAAGTGCAATCGCTGGGCTTTGTGCATTAAGCTTGCCTTGCGGGCAAGTAGAGGGACTTCCTGTTGCTTTTCAATTAATTGGAAAGCAAATGGACGAGGCAAAAATAATAAATGTTGGGCTAAAATATCAAGAAATTACAAATTTTCATAAGGAGTATCCTAAAGATTAATATGTTTGGCTTTTTAAAAAACTTAGTTTCTACAAAAAACCGCTATGTAGCGCCTGCTACTGAAGAAAAAATTCAAAGAGAGTGGGAAAAGATTGCTGAATTGTTAAAGCAGGGAAGTCCAAGCCAACTTAGGCAGGCATTAATTTCTGCCGATCGCAGTTTAGATACAGCATTAAGAGATATTTGTGAAGGTGACACTATGGGCGAACGCTTAAAAAATGCAAAGGACAGATTTACAGACACTACTTACAATAAAATTTGGAAAGCGCACAAACTTAGAAATAGCGTTGTGCACGAGGCAGGCTTTGAGCCTCCTCACTTTGCGCTAAAAGATGCAGTAGAAGATTTACGTGGAGGCTTGAACAGTTTAAGTATAAAAGTATGACTTTAAATACAAATGGGTACAAACTAGTTTTGGGACTTGAAATTCACATGCATGTAAAAACTGCCAATAAGATGTTTTGTTCTTGTTCTTCAGATATTTATGATGCCGAACCAAATTCGCATACTTGTCCAAGCTGTTTAGGATTGCCGGGTGCTTTGCCTGTTCCCAACTTAGAGGCAGTAAAAAAGACTCAGTTGCTTGGTCTAGCGTTAAAATGCAAGTTAAATAACAGTTCAAAATTTGATCGAAAGCATTACTTTTATCCAGATTTGGCAAAAGGCTATCAAATAAGTCAATACAAGGAACCTTTATGCGAAAACGGCAAACTTACTCTTAGTGATGGTACTGTTATAAATATTGAGAGAATCCATTTGGAAGAAGATACAGCTAAATCTTTTCATGAAGAAGGTAAAACATTAATTGACTATAATAAGTCTGGAATGCCTTTAATTGAAATTGTCACTCAGCCCGATTTCAAAAGTCCCGAACACGCTGTTGAGTTTTCTAAGCGAATTTACGAGATAGTCCGCACCTTAGATGTTTCTAATGCAGACATGGAAAAAGGCCAGTTAAGGCTAGAAGCGAATATTTCAATGCGAACTGCTGTTATGGAGGAACAAGGAAAATTGCCTGACTACAAAGTTGAGGTTAAAAACATAAACTCGTTTAAATTTATGGAAAAAGCGGTTAAATCCGAAATGACTCGGCAATCGGAGCTTTTGGCGAGCGGTGCCCCTGTTGCACAGGAAAATCGAGGTTTTAATGAGTCTACAGGGAAAACGGTCCCTCAACGCAGTAAAGAAGATGCTAAAGACTATAGATATTTTCCTGAGCCCGATATTCCTCCAATGTTTTTTGACGAAGACTATTTTGAAGAATTGCGTAGTTTTTTGCCTAAGCTTCCGTATGAAATTCAACAAACACTTGAAAACGAGTATGGACTAAGCACTAATGTGGCATTTGAACTTTCCAAGTACGATAATAAAATTCTTTACGAAAAATTTTTAACATTAATTGCTAAAGGAGCTGACGGTGCCAAAGCAGCTAACACATTAATTAATAAGCAAGAAAGCAAAGAAATGTCTATTGATGAACTTTTGGCTGTACTTACTAACAAACCAGTTGTTATAGACAGTGATGAGCTGAGTAATTTAGCCAAAGAAGTAATACTACAAAACGAATCCGCTGTTACAAATTATAAAAATGGTAAAGATAATGCATTAATGTTTTTAGTTGGGCAAGTTATGGCTAAGTCACAAGGAAAGGCCAATGCCGCAGATGTTAAATCATTATTACAGCAATTGCTCAAATAAGTGTTGTAAATATTCTATAATCCTCACATGCCTTTAAAGTTTGATTTAAAAGACCCTCCACTTGAATATATTACAAATATGGAACGCGCCCAAGAAGTTTTGGTTTTACTACAAAATGAGAGAGTCCTTTCCGTTGACACAGAAACTTCAAGCTTAGATCCTTACACAGGCCACATGTTTATTGTGCAAATAGCAACAGACTCAATAAGTTACATTTTTGATGTGAGAAAAATAGATTTAAAAAAGCTCCCACTCTTTAAAACCCTTTTGGAAGATAGGAGCAAAATGAAGATTTTGCAAAATGGCTCATTTGACTACAAATTTATTAAACAACATTTTGATGTATCAATGGATAATGTTTATGATGTAATGCTAACCGACATGATTTTATTTGCCGGAGTAGGCGGCTACCGCTTTAGACTTGATGCTATTGTTCAACGTTGGCTACCTGAGATAAAAATTGATAAGGATTTACAAATGTCCTTTGCAGATCAACCAAAAAACATGAGAATCTCAAAAGAGCAATTAAGATATGCTGCAATAGATACATTAATTTTATTTTCTGTTTTTGAACTTCAACTTAAAAAATTGCAACAAGAAAACTTAATGAATATTGCTAAACTAGAATTTGCAGTTTTAAGAGTTGTAGCGGAAATAGAATTAAGAGGAATATATATAGATAAACTTAAATGGCAAAATATTATTAAAGAATTAAAAACAAAACGCGAAGATATTTTGCAAAAGTTTCAAAACGATATTCGGCCTTATTATGGATATTCTAAAACCGATTTATTTGGTAACGATGCTGATTCCATAAATATTAATAGTAATACTCAGCTAATGGATTTATTTAACAACAGGCTAAAGTTAAATGTGCCATCTACTGGTGACGCGATTTTAACCGATATTAAGCACCCAATTGCAGAAGTTTTAAGAACTTATCGAGGTTATGAAAAGTTAATTTCAGCATTTGGCGAAACTTTACTTGCAAAAATCAACCCAGTTACTGGTAGAATTCATCCGCATTTAATTCAACTTGGAGCTGCGACTGGAAGGTTTGCATGTCAAGATCCAAACTTGCAACAAATTCCTCGAAACACTGCAGATGCGCCGTTTAGAGAATGTTTTGTACCTCAAGCAGGTAATAAATTGGTTGTTTCTGACTATTCTAGCTTTGAAATGAGAATTTTAGCCGATTTATCAGGAGATGAAAAAATGATAATGGCGTTACGAGATGGACTTGATATTCATTCTTACACAGCTGCACTAATGTTTGATAAGGAATACTCTAAAGATTTTAAAAAACTTTATCCAGAACTTAGGCAAATGGCCAAACCAATTGGATTTGGACTAATGTATGGCATGGGTGCGGTTGGGCTTATGACTAGAATAAAAACTGAAACTGGAAAAGAAATAACACAAGAAGAAAGCCAAGATTTAATAAACAGATATTTTTCTGCATATCCAAGCGTAAAGACTTTTTTGGATCAACAAGCTAAAAATGCAGTGAGGGATGGTTACAGTACTACTCCAGCAGGAAGAAAAAGATGGTACACCAAGCCCGACAAGAATGACCCAGACTATAGAAAAAAGAACTCGAACATTGAGCGTCAAGCCAAAAACCACCCCATTCAAGGTACAAATGCTGACGCAATAAAGTATGCTTTGGTTTATGTTCAAGAAGAATTAGCAAAACGAAATATTGAAGGAGGTATTATTTTAACAGTGCATGATGAAATAGTTTGCGAAATTCGTGAAGACCAAGCTGAAGACTTTGCGCCAGTCTTGCAAGGAGAAATGATAAGGGCAGGTGAGTTGTTTTTAAAAAAGGTACCTGTTGTTTCTGATCCATTTGTTGGAGATGTTTGGGAGCACTAAGCCTACAAGCATTAAGTTTTAAATAATCTTACCAAATCGATAGCAATCTATTGACACGAGTGCTAATTTGTTATAAATTTCATTAGTTATGGTTATTTGCCACCGATGCGGACAACGGCCCGCTACTATCCCTACAACAAAAATCGTCGAAGGAAGACAAGTTTATATTGCTCTTTGTGAAATTTGCTATAACGAACTTGAAAAAGAGTCGATGAATACTTCTATTCTAGACAAATTTGGCCGTGATTTAACAGAATTTGCACGTAAAGATAAACTCGACCCAGTAATTGGTCGAAAAGACGAAATTGAACGCGTTGTACATATACTTTCAAGAAGAACAAAAAATAACCCAGTGTTAATTGGAGAGCCTGGTGTAGGTAAAACTGCAATTGCAGAAGGCTTGGCTCAACGAATAGTGCAAGGAAAAGTTCCAGAACCATTACGCAATAAGCGCGTGTTTGCACTTGATTTAGCATCAGTTTTGGCAGGAACGGCTCATAGAGGCCAATTTGAAGGTCGTTTAAAGGATATTATTCAAGAGGTAATTAACGCCGAAGGTCAAATAATATTGTTTATGGATGAACTCCATACTGTTGTAGGTGCAGGTACCGCCGAAGGTGCCATGGATGCTGCAAATATACTAAAACCCGCTTTAGCTAGAGGAGAGCTTCAAATGGTAGGAGCGACCACTTTAAACGAATACCGCAAATACATAGAACGTGATGCAGCTTTAGAGCGTAGATTTCAAACGGTTTTGGTAAAAGAGCCAACTTTTGAGGAAACAATTTTAATTTTAGAAGGATTACGTCCTTCCTATGAAAAACATCATCACGTAAAAATTTCCGATGACGCAATAAAATCAGCAGTTCAAATGTCCACACGTTATATTAGTGATAGATTTTTGCCTGACAAGGCAATAGATGTTATTGATGAAGCTGGTGCATACAAAAGGCTTACTCAGGTAAAAGAGCCTGCAAATTTAAAACAAGCCGAAGAAAATATTGAAAAACTTAAAGAAGAATTAAGAAATACCCCAGAAGATGCTATGGAGCGTAGATCGCAGATTCAACAAAGAATTACTGAATTAGACGTTGTTAAAAAAGAACTAGTCGAAATTTGGACGCGCACCAAGTTAGAAGAAATTCCAACCGTCACAAAAGCTGATGTGGCTGTAATAATGTCTAAAATGACAGGTATACCATTGTCAGAACTTAGTTTGGAAGATAAGCAAAGACTTTTGCACATGGAAGACAGACTTAAAGAAAGAATAGTTGGTCAAGACGAAGCAATTCACTTGGTAAGTGAAGCAATAAGACGCGCTCGAGCAGGTTTAAAAAGTCCAAAAAGACCAATTGGTTCGTTTATTTTCCTTGGACCTACAGGCGTTGGAAAAACAGAACTTTGCAAGGCATTAGCAGAGGTTTTATATGGTAACGAAGACATGATCGTCCGCTTGGATATGAGTGAATATATGGAAAAGCACTCAGTGAGCCGTATGATCGGATCTCCTCCAGGCTATGTGGGCTTTGAAAGTGGCGGTCAAATTACTGAAATAGTTCGTCGCAAACCTTATTCAATAGTTTTACTTGATGAAATTGAAAAAGCTCATCCGGACGTATTTAACTCTCTTTTACAAATTATGGAAGATGGACGCTTAACTGATGGGCAAGGTCGCACTGTCGACTTTAAAAATACAATTATAATTATGACCTCAAATGTTGGCTCTGAGTACCTAAAACAATCAGAAATTGGCTTTAGCTCTTCTCATAATAAATCCGCTGAAAAGACTGAATTTGACCGTCGTGTTACAAAAGCACTAACAGACAAATTTAGACCAGAATTTTTAAACCGGCTCGATGAAATAGTCATTTTTAATACATTGGATAGAGCGGCTCTTACAGAAATTGCTAAGCGTGAAGTGGACAAAACGCAAGCTTTACTTAAAGAGCACGAAATTACGATTGAACTTGACGCAGCCGCATTAGATTATTTGGTAGAAGGTGGTTTTAACGAAGAATACGGTGCTCGCCCCTTACGCAGAATTGTTCAAAAGGAGATTGAGAACGTGCTTTCAAGCTTGCTATTAGCCGAAGAAATTGAAGAGGGTTCGGTTGTTACTGTAACTTGCGATGAAAATGGACTAAAAATGAAGTCTGGCGCCAAGGTTTTGTCACAGGTTAGCTAATTACCATGTTTAAAAAGCCCTGTATTGCCTTATAGTCCTAATTTTGGTATTCTTCTTGGGCGTATGGAAAATATGACATCAACAACCGAAAACTCTGCTGTAACCACAGCTCAAATAGACCTTAATACAACCTTTAACGTAGGTGACACAGTTCGTGTAATGTATAAGATTATTGAGGGCGGAAAAGAAAGAATTCAGCCATTTGAAGGCATAGTAATAGGTAAAAAGGGCGAAATGGCCTCAAAAACCTTTACTGTACGTCGAATTGGCGCAGGTGGAATTGGTGTTGAAAGAATTTTCCCTGTTTATTCCCCAAATATTTCAGAGATTCAAGTAGTAAAACACGGTCATGTCCGTAGGGCTAAACTTTACTATTTAAGAGGTAAAGTTGGTAAAGCAGCTACAAAAGTTAAAGATAAAAAAGCTGTAGTTGTCCCTGCATCAAAAGAAGCATAAAAAGCTAGAGCGAATAACTTTGGTCCTCAATTTACAATTTCGTTTACATTAATGTACTCAATACCAGCGCGTACTGCAGCTTGATAGTCTGTAGGGGCGTTTCCAATAAAAATGTAAGATTCCTTAGCTAAATTAGGTTTTAAACTATGAATAATACTAAAGCCTTCTGGATCTGGTTTTTGCATTTTTACGCTTTCGCGTCCGACTATGTGCTTGAAGTAGTTACTTAACCCAAGTTGCTCCAAAGCTCTTTTCACGGTATTTTCTGAATTTGCCGACCAAACGTATAAATCTAAGTTTTTTATTTTTTGTATTAATTCTATAGTTGGGGTGACTGGTTCAAAGCCCGTAGTGTATTTAGCTTCATAATTCGCTATAAATGTTGTAAGTTCATTTAACAAGTCATCACCAAATTTTGCCACATATTTGTTTTGATCTTTATTTTCGTCGATTATAGATTTTATAGTAGTTTTATCGTATTTTGAAAAAAGTGAAGCTAAACCAGTTTCCCAACCAGACCAATCAATTAATATGTCGCAGATTGTGCCATCTAAATCAATAATTACTTGAGATTTATTAGTGTTAATAATATGGTCAAAGGTTTTCACAAGTTACTTTACTATACCTTAATTACATAAAAACGACGATCCCTTGTTTATAAGTTTATCCACATGCAAGCCTATTGAAATCATTACTGCAGTAAGTATATAGTTATAACGTGTTGGAAATATGTCCATTGCTAAAAGGTAAAACAGGAAATGCGTCAATGGTGTTACTTTTTTTTGGTCTGCTTGGGATTTTAATTGTAGTTTTTTTAGTTTTCTACTTTGTAAGTTTTGTTTTTTTTGAAGTCGATGATCGTAATGACGTAAAACGGTACGCAAACGTTAACACACTGCATAATTGGATAAGAGAGGCTAAAAAACTGAATCCAAACACACCACTTTGTAAAAAGTACTCTCCTTGTATAGGAATTTCTAAATCAACTTTAGAAACCAGCCTTAATGTTGATGGTTCTGGTTGGGTGTCAGTTGATTTTAGGCCGGTTTATGCTGCAAATGGGTATCCTTATCCTCCAGAAGCTTTGTCTACTGACCCAATAAATAAGGCTGAGTATTACTATACTTATTGTGCTAAAGGTGACGATTGGGAACTAAATGCACGATTTGAAACAAAGGAATATAAGCAAAAAATGCGTGAAGATGGGGGAGATGTTGCTGACTTGTACGAAGTAGGTTCAAATCTTAAGGTTTGTCCTAATTAAGAGTTAACTAAGACTGCGCTTATTTATGACTTCTTCTTTAAGAAATTGTTATTTTTGGAGAGATATAACCATAGAATCATACTCAGTCTCGGCGAGATATATTGATCCAACTAGTAAGCTAGCATCTATCCAACGTATACCACCAAATTCGTAATCTGAATCAACAATCTTAAATTTACCATCTTTATACCCTGCTATAACTACTACATGCGTAGATGTGTGACCTTCGATAGAACCGTGGTGAGGTGTATCTCCAGACATTCCTGTACGTTTATATGTATGATTTAAGAAAGTTCTATTTACAATTGCATAAACGGGGCCCGTATTTAATAAAGTATGTAAATAAAGTTCATCAAGTACTGGAAAGACAACCTTGCCACCTTTGTTTAAAAAATCTTTATATCCGTCGAATATTACATCAAAGGTACTGGCACTAAACCTTGGGTGTTTCAGATACTGTTTCCTTTTCTCTAAATTTTCACTTAGTTCTTCCTTAGTTAGGTCACTCCAGCTTCTATCAAATATCTCAACATCAACCGTATGGAGTGTTACTTTGAAGCCTAAAGTTACAAAGTATGCTGCAATATGTCCAACTGATGATCCCAAAGGTACACCATTGTCATTTATATAAACAGGAACATCACGTTTGATTTCATCAACAGTTTTCTGTATTTTATAAAAGCTTAATAGCTGAGATGCCGCCGTTTGAATGCAATCTTCGGCGATTTGCTCAAGATGTGCTATGTCGTAGTTGATATCTTGCATACGAAAACATCTTAGACTTTCTATACTGAAGTAGCAATAATTAGTGTTATGGTGTGCCCGCTGGGTATATTTTGGCTATATTCTCGTACTACAAAGAATTTATATTAGTCGTATTATAGTATCCTTATTAAAACCTTTATTTGTACCGTTCTCCTTTATTTCTATAGATACCTCTAGAGCTGATACAAAAAAATCAAAATCAAAATTTATATCATCAAGTGTAATCAAAGCCTCATCAATAACACTGGGATCCAGTTTAATGACACTTATATGAGGTATAAAATCATACGCATTATCTTTATTATTCCAGGTCTCATTACCTATGTTTTTAGTTAATCTCATCAAATCCCCATGAAAAGTAGTAATTATTTTAGTTGAGTCGTTATCCAAGTATACAAAAATATATTTGTTGCCTGCTTTGCCAAATTTATCAAACTTGATTCTAAAAGGCTTAAAATTAGAGAAATATTCTTTAACTTTGCTAACAAATTGATCTATATCTTCTTCATACATGAATTTATTCAAAACAGATATGTGTCCGCTGGGGTCGTATTTCCTTAACTCACTAAAGGAACTATTAAGTTGTTCTTGAACTTTAGAAATCTTAGAGGTAATGTCTTTAGGTATAACAATGTTTAATGAAATAGACAATTGATCTGACATACAAATACATTATATTAAATGATTCAAAAATACACTATGTATAATTAAGCCCGTTAATAAAAAAACTATAGAGCTTGAGGTGAACATTTTGTGTATCAACGAGTTCTAAACTAGTCCCACTTGTTAACATCTTGGGGTGACTGATGGGGATCGAACCCACGACATCCACCTCCACAGGGTGGCGTT
>CAZCAQ010000008.1:42240-49028 GCA_964496905.1 uncultured Candidatus Saccharibacteria bacterium | reverse complement strand
GATGCTTTACATCCTTCATGGCTCCCCCGGGTGGATTCGAACCACCGACCTTGAAGTTAACAGCTTCCTGCTCTGCCGCTGAGCTACAGGGGATCACGCTTTAAAATTACTAAAACACTCAACTTTACGTTAGTGCTGTCACATACTAACACACGGAAAAAGCCTATTCAACGCCCATTAGGGCACTATTGGCTCAGCTGTTTCAACCGTAGTTTCATCTGTAACCTTTGACAACCCAACAATAGCCACTACCAAAGCCAGTGCTGTAAACCAAAAAGGCAAAGGAAGCCCAAAGACAAACAAACTCAGCAACACTTTAAGTAGCCAAGGCAGTGTAATGGCGTGAATACCCAGCTGGTAAGATTTTTTGTACGAGACGCCTTTGCCCATAAGTTTAGCTACTACCCAAACTAAAAATGCCAGCCATAGCAAGTAAATAAGCTGGCCCAAAAAGTTGCCAACAAATATTACAGTCAAGGCCAAAGGAACGGTTATAAGCAATACTTTATCTAAAAAGGGTTTAAGTTGTTCAACCATTTGTTCAATGGTTTGTTTTGTAACTCGTGCGTTTGCTAGTTCTCCCAATGGACTTACTTCAATTCGTCCGTTGTCACTCCTCATCAATATGTTTTTTTGGTTTACAAGCATAAAGGTTTGAAATCTTGAAACATCTTCAATAGTGCCTTGCTTATAAAACACTATTAAGTTTTTTTGTAACAGGGGATTTTGATTTTGAGGCATTCCGTTTATGGAAGCCGAAGTCTCCATAAGCGCAAAAGGCCCTGTAATAAAATCAGGCATTGGTATTGCATAAGGCTCTTTTTTGTTTATGTACCAATCTCCACCTTGTGTATAAATTACTAAATCGTCTGGAAAGGTGTTAAGAATTGCATCTGGCGTTTGTTTTACAAAGCTTTCAATTTTTGGCTGAACCTTAAGTGTAAAAATTGCTGTGCTAGCTAGTGAAAAAAGCAGCGCACACATTAAAAAGTATTTAAACGAAAAGCTAAATGGTGCGCGCACTATGTCATTGGAATATGACGGCTTAACAATAGAATTTTTAAACGCTTGTAAAAATGTGGTAATTTTGTTCATATTTTGATTTTATCACGTTAACTGGCGGTTTTTATACAAAAAACTCTCGGCTAGACGTAAATTAATTGGTATAATTGTTGTGTGTTTAGGAAAGTTATATTTTACATTTTTGCATTCTTTTCACTATGCCTACTCAAGCCCATATTTGGTCAAGTTTCTTTGGCGCAAGAGGTAGATCTACGGAATTTTATTGCGCAACCTGATTTCCCAACACACTCATTAAGTACAGGGGAGGTTGTTTCATATGAAAGTCTTGGTAGTGGAGACGGTACTCCAGTGCGCCAGTTTAAAAATGATAACTATGAACAATTTTTCTTAAAAGACGATGGGATTTACAGAAGAGAAGATACAAGCTGGGCACCGTTTGCAGGTGCGCAGGCAATTTGTTCAAATGGTAATAAAGCCGCTTATACACTTGATTCATCATCAACTTGTGCCACGCCGGGCCAAACTCCACTTACAGATGGTGCTCGTTGGCTCCCAAATACAGTTGTGGTAG
This sequence comes from uncultured Candidatus Saccharibacteria bacterium, assembly GCA_964496905.1. Lineage (GTDB taxonomy): Bacteria > Patescibacteriota > WWE3 > UBA101185 > UBA10185 > CAZCAQ01. The sequence continues at coordinate 47,434 of CAZCAQ010000008.1, read as the reverse complement.
GTCAAAGTTACCCACAACAAACTCATAATATTTTAAGTTTTGATACAAAAGTACCTGCAGGTGCAAACAGTGGGTACAACATAAACACTAAAGAAGATATGGTTGTTTGTGGATTGCAAGACCCTCAGTCAGGTTACCCCGCATGCGGTCAAACTCCTAGCTTAAAAATCACTGGATACTATGAAGCGGAGGAGTTTACATTTTGTACAGGAGCAACAAACACTGCTCCAGTTGTAACAATTTCGGGAGATGCAGGCGCTGGTGCTGGTGATGGTTTTGCTTACATGGAAGGTTGCGGTTTGGTGGGTTTTAGTGATGCAAACATGGGCGTTGGTATTACAGACGGTTGTGGTATATCTGTGACAAGTGCATCAGAAGATTGGACTTGTTCAGACGGCTATGTAATCCCAATTACTCAAGACGAATATGCCTGTGCCCTACCCGAAAATGACCCAGTAGTTAAAACACTTACAGTTAGAGGTCGTGTTACTCAAGCCACTTGGACTGATACGCCAAATCCAGATGGATCTGGTTCTACAATTATGAAACCGGGGTTAGCATTTAGAAACGCCGTTGTTACAAATTACACTGGTGATCCATGTACCGTAAGTAAGCTTGGTGCAAGGTCTAACCCTGGAAGATTGGTTAATATTGACTATAGAAGATCTCCGCACGTATCAACTGACAGCGCCGGCTATTATTCGCTTGTAGTTCATCAAACAGAATATGTAAAAGAACGGTTTATTGCTTATTCGTGTGATGGTCAAATTGCGGACTTGTACAAATGCGATTTAACAAAAGATACCGATGGGATTATTGATCTTGATGTAGATGCAAACTGTAAAGGTACATACAAAACTACTGACCCTGACGGAAACGCAGTAAGGCCTTATTTAGAATTAAGACCTGTTAGTCCTGGCGAAAACATCCCACTAACAAATTTTGACAAATTCTCAGTTTGCATGGAGGCTCCTTATGCTCAAAGTCGTGCAATAACTGAAAGAGCAAAAACGCGAGTTGGACTTACTGACCCTGTTGAAGACGAAAACGGACCAGCTGAACAAAAAGTTGTTAAATACGATGTTGATAGATTCTTTCTTCCCCGCAGGGTTAGTCCATATTTAGATTGTGACCCAGCCAATCCTGCGCCATACGAAATGTGTATGCCTCAAGAACGAAAACAAGTTTTGCGTGATGAATTTAACTATCTTAACCCACTTACCTCCTTAGGTAGAGCACCTTTTGATGCAACTTCCAATGTAGCAAATGTGTTGTGTGGACCTATGTTGGCAAAACTTTACGAAAAGTATAACGATAATCCCAATCAACCATCTCCTTTTAGTTTAGACAAAAACCATCCTCAAATACTTCCTTCAGCAGCGCACATTAGAGCTATGAACAGCCATTTACGTACTGGTGAAAGAGATGTTTTAGGTAAAACAAACGTATTTGCCATAGATAATTTATCCCGATTGGTAAACAACCCTGCGCGTCTTGAAGATCACATTAAGGTCATGGATCCTGACATGGCTTTTGCATATAACGAAGAAGGTGATCCTATGTTATTGGGCGAGGTTGAAGTTCCTTACAAGGGCGGCAAAACCTTGTACGAGTTAAAAGGATATGCAGGCACAGGCAAAAGATACACATCGGATAATTTTCCTGGCATGTGTTTTAGAGCTATTCCTTTTGGTATATCTATTGTAAGTGGTGAACTCAGTTTTAATCACAATCTTGATGATAGTGCTGAAACAATTGAGTGTGGAGAAGGAGATAACAAATGTGCGCGAGACTATCCCATTAACGGCATTTTAAACGGTGATGATACTACAAGTTTACGATCTTATGCATCAAAAGAACTGGCTGAGCAACCTGCTGACAAAATGGGTAAATTAGGTAGTGTTTTAACTTATGGAGATCCTCAAAATCCTGATTCAAATGCAAACGGTTACGCGGGATTAATGGCATATCCCAATGATGCTAGATTTCAAACAGAAAAAACAGTAGATGACTACTCTCCAAAAGAAATGTATGGAGTTGCTGGTGATAATGAATGCAGAAAAATAGGCTTCCCGGTTGTTAATTTTTGCATGTGCCCCCAAAAAGAGCACGTAAATTCCGAGTGCCCAAATCCACTTAATGACGTAAATATCTTACATGAAGGTGAATACGAAGAAATAAAAAACGCTGTCTCTGGAAAATTAGTTCCGGGGTCTGTTGCGCAGCGTGAAGGTATTCCAACAGAATTTTTAAACGTCGAAATAAAGTGGGGAGGAATAGGAACCATGATATCAAACTTTATTGGTAGAGGGTGGTCGATATTTGGTGGAAGCAGAGAGGATGAAGGAGGTCAATGTATTCAGTGGTTATGGGGTACAGTGCGTTACCCTGGTTATTGTCAATGTCCGGAATGTACAGCAAATGCCAGCAATATGGTGGTTAGCTGCAGGGTTACTGATGCAGATGGCAATGTAGTAAAAGATCGTTGTGCATGTGAAAACATTTGCGAAATTCCCAATCCTGATGGTGGTGACCCCTTACCCTGCAACGCGGACCAAAGGTTAAACTGTCCCGCTGGAGTTGAATGCACTCATATTATTCAAGATCAACCTCCTCTTGAGTGGGGCGAGCCATTACCTGGCGAGGCTGTTCATCCCGATTGTATAGGTAATGTGGAAAACACCGTCGTAGTTGAACAAAGAAAATCCACAGCTCAAAACTTGGCAATGGCCGCTTTAGCAGACGCATTGTTGTTGCCAGGTGAAACTAGAAACTCTTGCGATGTTGGTGGTGTGACAGCCACAGTTCAAGCAAATTACGAAGAAGTAATAGGAACTGCCACCAATGACGTGGTTAAAACAGATACTGGTCAATACGTAAGTTGTGTAGCCGATAACCTGTATAAAAAATCTGATCCTCCATACTACGGTGATATTTTAAGAGGAGATGCCGTAATTGGTGCACGTGCCAACCCTATTTCAACTTGTAACGCATTTAACGTTGATAGAGATGGAGATGGTGTAGCCGACCCTATTAGCTTTGAAGAATCACTCGAATCAGCTGCAAATACTATTGCTGGAGATAGAAACAAGCAAACCTCAGTGCTTATAGACGAATATGGCCCATATTGTATTGTTGAATTTTCTGGAAGTCCTTACGCTTGGAATGTAACAGACTTTATTGATAACACAGCTGTAAGTGGCTTGGACCGTGTATGCGAAAACCAAATGCCTCCAAAAGTACCTGCCGAGATAAAACCTGAACATGCGGGGTTGCCACAAAGTTGCGTAGGTTTTGGCCGAAGTCCAGGTGATGTTAACTTTGACTATTACAGAGGCGCATTAAACGCTGGACGTTGTCCGCTTAAAACTCACGCATGGCCAGATAGCATAACTATGGATACAGTGTTCAACTCTCTTGTGGGCGCATACTATAATGGAAACTATATGGATAGTCGTAACATAGATAACCCTGCTCTAAAGGCTCTGCGAGAGCAACAATTGCCTATTGTTTTGGCCAAAGCAAAAGAAAAAAACATTAACCCATATATTTTAGTGGCATTTTGGGGTACTGAAAGCGGTTGGAGTAACAGGCCTTCTTGCTACAATAGCACTACTCCATAATGCAATCCGCACCAAGAACCTCTTATTTGACAGGTGTTAAAGCATAGACTATTATCTATTTGATCAGCTGAAATAGCATTATTCGCTGTATTTGTAACAAATAGTAATAGTATGGAAAGAAAAAGATCAAAACATATAACCGAGGAAGCGGCATCCAAATTAATAGGTCATCCTACAAAAATTTGTAGAGAATGTTTTAAATCCTTGGGTATTGAATCCCGTATGGAGATATATGCATACCTTAAAAATCACGAAGAAGCTACTGTTAACGAAATAACTTCACATGTAGGTTTAAGACAGCCAACTATTTCGTACCATCTTCATATGATGCAAGATCAAGGTTTATTAAAAAGTAGAAAAAAAGGTAAAGAAGTTCATTTTAGTATAAATCATGTTTGTTCCACACGTAACAAAGAATGCGTACTAAGTAATCTTAATTTTGTAGGCTAATTTGCATTTCAAAAAATATGAGTCTAAAAATAAACAAATTACAAGTAAAAGCTGACCAAGTTCAAATATTAAACGGTGTTGACCTAGTTGTAGAATCAGGTACCACAACAGTTTTAATGGGACCAAACGGAAGCGGAAAATCAACACTTGCACAAGCAATAATGGGTCATCCATCATACGAAGTTTTTGAAGGCTCAGTTGAATTTAACGGCGAAGATATTTTAGAAATGGAACCAACAGAAAGGTCTCAAAAAGGCATCTTTTTATCGTTTCAGTACCCAAGTGAAATTCCTGGTGTTGATGTTTCAAATTATTTGCGAATGATTTACAACATTCATCATTCGGCAAATTTATCGCCGGTAAAATTCCGAGAGATTTTAAAAGAAAAAATGGCATTTTTAGAAATGAATGCTGATTTTGCAACTCGTTCTTTAAACGAAGGTTTTTCAGGCGGAGAGAAAAAACGCATGGAAATGCTTCAACTTTTAATTATTGAACCTAAGCTCGCAATTTTAGACGAAACCGACAGTGGACTTGATGTTGATGCCTTAAAACTTGTCGGCAAAACCGTTGAACATTTAAAAAAACAAAATAACATGAGTGTTTTGCTCATTACTCACTACACTCGAATTTTAAAATATATTGACGCTCAAAAAGTTTATATTATGAAAGAAGGAAAAATTGTAAACGAAGGCGGCAAAGAATTAGCGCACGAACTTGAAGAAAAAGGTTTTAAAGGAAAGGACTAAGCATATGGGTCGAAAAAACATGGCCGATACCCCGGCAGATGACAACAAGCAATCCCCAAATTTTGTTTCCGTAAATGCAAACTACGAAGAGCAATACGGATTTAATGTAAAAGAACAGTTTGTGTTTAAATCAGAAAAAGGTTTAAGCGAACACGTTGTTGGGCAAATTTCTGAACTTAAACAAGAGCCTGCGTGGATGCGCGATTTTAGATTGCACTCTCTAAAGACATTTTTTGAAAAACCAATGCCAAATTGGGGTGCGGACCTTAGTGGAATTAATTTTGACGATATTTACTATTATTTAAAACCAACCGACCATTCCGAAAAAACTTGGGAAGATGTTCCCGAGCAAATGAAAAACACTTTTGAACG
>CAZCAQ010000008.1:7089-42140 GCA_964496905.1 uncultured Candidatus Saccharibacteria bacterium | reverse complement strand
TTTGTTTACATTCCAAAAGGTGTAAAAGTTAAACGTCCTTTGCAAGCATATTTTAGAATTAACGCCAAAGATTTTGGTCAATTTGAACGAACACTTATTATTGTTGATGAAGGTGCTGAGGCTCACTATGTTGAGGGTTGTTTTACTGCTGGCCAGCGTGTTTCGACAAAAGATGGTTTTAAGAATATAGAAGATATTACTGAAGGGGATGAAGTTTTAACGCATCAAGGTGGATACAAAAAAGTGTATAACACGCAGAAGAGAGACTATGAAGGCTTATTGTTCGATATTGATATAAAAGGGCTTCCATTCGAACGCATCGAGTGTACCGAAGAACATCCTATTCTTATAGCAAGACGTCAGTTGCAAAATGAGCGGAACAAAAAGTTTGATTTAGAATGGGTACCTGCCTGTGATTTGCATGTAAAGGATTATGTTGCAATCCCCGTTGATCGTGAAGCGAGCCCTAATACCACAATCACTTTTAATGTAATGAAAAGCAAAGAAGAACAATCTGTAGATATTGCTTTAAGCAAAAGTTTTTTTAGGTTAATTGGATACTATTTAGCCGAAGGAAGTGTAGAGGACAAAGGCTATTTGAGGTTTTCATTCTCCAATGAAGAACAAGAGTACATTGATGATGTTAAATCATTAGTAAAAGAAGTTTTTGGTTTGGATAAATCCAACGAAATTCCTTACAAAGACCGAAAAGGTCTAGAGTTAGTTTTCTCATCTGTAGTCCTAGCGCGCATCTTTAAAGAATTTGGAACTTCTTCTAACTCAAAACATTTACCTGTGTGGGCAATGAAATCCCCAGCCGATTTACAAAGTGAATTAATAAAAGGGCATTATCGTGGTGATGGCAATTATTATAAGTCCCAGACATCATCAGGCTTGAAAGAGTTGTTTAGGGTGTGTACGGTTTCCAAACAGTTAGCAATCCAAATTCGCGATTTGCTTCTACGCCAAAATATTGCAGCATCTATAAACTTAAGAGATCGAGGTCATGAAAACAGACAAAACATGTACACTGTCGTTATTGGCGGCGAGTATTTAAATGCATTTGCCGCACTTGTGGGAGAAAAAGAAATCCCTATAAAATTGAATGGGCATAAAAGAGCTACACCTTATTACATAGATGAAAAATATGCTTATTATCCAATAAGATCAATTTCAGAAATAAAAGTTGAGAATGTTCCTGTCTATAATTTTAGTGTTGAAGAAGATGAATCATATGTTGTTGCTGGAGTTGCAGTTCATAACTGCACAGCGCCTGTGTATTCTTCAAATTCACTACATTCAGCAGTAGTTGAAGTAATAGTTAAGAAAAATGCTCGTTTTCGTTATACAACTATTCAAAATTGGTCATCAAATGTTTATAACTTAGTAACAAAAAGAGCTCGTGTTGAGGAGAATGCAGTCATGGAGTGGGTTGACGGAAATTTAGGTTCCAAGGCGACTATGAAATACCCTTCGTGTTACTTAGTAGGAAACGGCGCACGAGGCGAAGTTCTATCCATTGCATACGCAGGGGCGGCCCAACACCAAGACGCTGGAGCAAAAATGGTGCACCTTGCCCCCAATACATCAAGCTTAATAGTTTCAAAATCAGTAAGTGCAAATGGTGGCAGAACAAGTTACCGCGGGCTAGTTGCAGTTACTCCAACAGCAAAAAACGCAAAATCACGAGTTGAATGTGACGCGCTCATTTTAGATGCAGATTCTGCTTCAGACACTTTTCCAGTTATGAAAATTGACGAAAGTTCGGCAAACATTGAACACGAAGCAACTGTAAGCAAAATCGGCGAAGAAAAAATCTTTTATTTGATGTCTCGCGGCTTAACCGAGCCTCAAGCAATGGGTTTGATTGTTTCAGGATTTATTGAACCAATTGTAAAACAACTTCCACTCGAATATGCCGTTGAATTAAACCGACTTATTGAACTTGAAATGGAAGGATCGGTAGGCTAGTGCATACGCAATTAATTGATCCAACAACTTCACAAACTTTTGACGTTACGCAGGATACAGTTTTTGTTTTGGATTTAAGCAAGTCTTGCGATAGCACTCAAACTTTTGAATTTAACACAAGCGGGGTAACTGCAAAAGTAATCGGGCTTTATAATTCAACCCAGCATACCACAATAAAAATCGTTGTCGAGACAATTCACAACGTTCCAAATACTTCATGCAGTACCGAAGTAAAAGGTTCGATGCAATCAAACTCTCAGTCTACTTTTGCAGGAAAAATAATAATTAAAAAGCCTGCGCAACAAACTTCTTCGTATTTAGAACATAACGTTTTAGTACTTGGAGAAAACACTCACAACAAATCGGAGCCAATTCTAGAAATTGACGCAAATGACGTAAAAGCTTCACACGGTTCCACAACTGGTCGCATTGATCCAATGCAACTTTTTTACTTAAAAAGCCGTGGAATGAGCCAAACCGATGCCGAAAACTTAATTGTTACCGGATTTTTTAATAGTTTGCTCGCAAGCATTGAAGATGAGAAAATTCATGCGTACGTTGCCTCGTACTTAAACAATGCTTAACTCAACTGAAATAAAAAAAGACTTTCCAATACTTTCGCGCAAAATTAATGATCAAGAACTAGTTCATTTGGATAACGCGGCAACGACCCAAAAGCCTCAGCAAGTGATCGATGCCATTTCGCAGTATTATTGCAACTATAACGCAAATGTTAGCAGAGGAGTTTACACTCTGGCAGAAGAATCTACAGAAAAATACGAGCAGTCCCGAACAAAAATCGCACACTTTTTAGGCGTAAAGCCTACAGAAATTGTTTTTACGTCAAATTCCACATTTGCAATGAATATCGCCGTTTTTGGCTATATTGCAGGTTTACTTGAAGAAGGCGATGTTTGCGTTTCTTTAATAAGTGAGCACCACAGCAGCATTGTGCCCCTTCAACAAGCAGCGCATGCAAAAGGAGCAAAACTTGAGATTTTAGAATTAACCGATGATTTTGACTTTCCAATGGCTACATTTGAAAATTTGCTAAAAACGCAAAAAGTTAAAGTTTTATCAGTTGCTCATATTTCTAACGTTTTAGGGACTGTTTTTGATATAAAGACAATTTGCGAACTTGCTCACAAATATGGATGTTTGGTACTTGTTGATGGTTCACAAGCAGTTGGACACAAAAAGTTAAATTTGGCTCATTTAGGTTGTGATTTTTATGCCTTTTCAGGTCATAAAATGTTAGGGCCTATGGGAATTGGTGTTTTGTATGCTAAAGCCGAAATTATGGAAAAAATGGATCCTATGTTTTTTGGCGGAGGAATGATTAAACGCGTTTCTGCCACCGAAACTACGTTCAAGACCTCTCCAGAAGGCCTAGAACCAGGCACTCCTAATGTTGAAGGTGCTTATGCCTTGGCTTCTGCCGTGGATTATTTAGAAAAAATAGGTATGGATAATATTGAAGCTCACGAAAAAGATTTAACTAAATATGCCATGGAAAAGTTGAGCCAAATTCCACAAGTACAAATTGTTGGTAACGCGCAATCCAAAGAACGTTTAGGCATTATTTCCTTTGTTTTAGAAGGAATTCACTCTCACGATGTTGCAGCTGTTTTAAATTCTCGCAATATTTGTGTTCGCTCAGGTCAGCATTGCACAATGCCATTACACGACAAATTAAAGATTTCTTCTTCTATTAGGGCAAGTTTTTACATTTATAATGATGAAGCCGATGTTGATAAATTAGTCGAAGGGCTTTTGCACGCAGTGCAAATTCTACAAAAATGAGCAGTGCCGATTTATACAGAGAAAACTTGATGGATCACTACAAAAACCCACGAAACAAGGGTAAGTTAGCAAATGCAAACGTTAAAGCAGCTGCCGATAACCCGTTTTGCGGAGATAGCTTGTCATTGGAATTATTAGTAGAAAACGGCGTAATTAAAGATTTTAAATTTGACGGCGAAATGTGCGCAGTTGGAATTGCTTCGGCATCAATGTTAAGCGAGGAAATAATTGGCAAAACCGTGGAGGAAGCACGAAACTTTTCTAAAGAAGATTTGCTCAAATTCTTTAGCGAAGATTTAACAACAAGCCGTGTAAAATGCGCAACTTTATCACTGGAAGCATTACAAGAAGGACTAAAAAAATATGACAACTCAAACTAAAAAAAAGCCTACGGATGTGGCTGCAAATAATTCAGGAAAAAAAATAACCAAAGTAACAAAAGACACAAACTTAGCAGTAATTTTAATGGATCATCCAGGAACTGCAGAAATTTTGCTTGATTACGGTTTGCATTGTGTTGGTTGTTTTGCGAATAGTTTTGACACTTTGGAGGGGGGCGCTAAGATTCACGGTTTTACCGATGGAGAGCTGCAAGAAATTGTTGACCGCCTGAACGAGTTTATTGAGTTTGGTGAGTAGAAAGTTATTCTTCCAGCAAATTCTTTACTACTCGTGTAGCTGCTGTTGCACTAGCAATTAAGTCCTCAGGTTTTATAGGAGCGTCTTCCACTTTATTTTCTCCAAAATCAAAAACGATGGGCGCATTCCTTGAAGTAGTAAGTATAGCACTCCCATTTGGTTCTTTAGGACCTTTACATGTCAGGTAGACATTCGTGCCTGCTGATTCCCAGTTACCAGGCTGCGGTTTTATTAGTGTGGTCACCGCATTATTTTTATCATATACAGATATCACGTACTCCTGTGCATTAGGATCAGTATCCCATTTCCAGCCATCAGTAATATCCGACCATGTTTGTGACGTTCTTCTGATTAATTTAATTTCAAAACCTTCAGCCACCTCTGGTACTTTGTATATTTCTTGTTTTAAACCAATTTCTTCTTGTCTTACTATTTCCTCTTCCTTTGCGTGAAGTAGTACTTGCGTTATCATTGCTCTAATTTCTAGTCCTGATATGTCCTCCAGTTCTTGTCTAAGTTCGCGTCTTTGAGGGGTTTCACCTATAAGTTGGGCAGAGTCCCAGTTTGGTGAGGGTTCGTTTGAAATGCTCATAATAAATATTATCACTCTAAGGTCACAGAATTGTCAAGAATTGTACAATAGCTTCATTAAATTCGTTTGTTGTGGTAAAAATAAACTATGCAAAACCCTCAGGATACTTCCGCACCTCAGTCAGATAAAAAAATCCACAAAGTAGTTGTTGAGCGCAAAACCTGCATTTCTGCAGGAACATGTATAGTCGTTTCCCCTGATGGGTTTGAATTTGACGACGAAAACATAGCAATAGTTAAGCCAAATGCGCACACACTTAGCGACGATGAACTTTTAATGGCGGCGCAATCGTGTCCAACTCAGGCAATTCTGCTTTATGACGAGCAGGGCAATCAAATATTTCCAAAGCTTTAAAGGAGGCAATTAGTGATATATCAAATATCTTCAACAAATATAGAAATTTCAGACAGCATGCAGGAGTTAGCCAAACAAAAGTTTGGCAAAATCGAGCATTATTTTGATCATATTCCTGAAGATTTGCGAAAAGTTCGAATTGTGATGAACAAAGGGTCTGCAGTAGACACATTTGAAGTTGTAATTGACTTGGATTTAGGTACTCAACAGTTTTATGGAAAGGCCGTAAATTATGCGCTGGAGACTGCAATTTTGGATGCAGTTGATGATGTAAAAGAACAGTATTTAAAGGATAAGGCAAAAAATGACAGCAAAGAGTGGGAAGAGGCCAGGGAAGCAAAAAGGTTTGACCCTGTTGAGGCCGATTTGGCAATTGATGACACACCTCAACCTTAATAATGGTCAATTTGCAGCTAGAATGCTAAAATCCTAATGCTTTCAAGCACAGCAGGAAAAGGCTATACGGAGTAGTCCTAAGTTTTAAAGCAAACCTATGAGGGGTGATTAGCTCAGTTGGTAGAGCGCTCGTCTTATACACGAGTGGTCTCAGGTTCGAGTCCTGAATCACCCACCAATTTCATTTTTGCCTATTAACCTAAAAAAGAAGCCCTCTCACAGTTTTGTTTGTGTGAAAGGGCAATACTGTTGCATTCAGTTTGAAATCAACATATCGACACCGCCTGCAGAAAGCGCTATCCCCAAAAGTATACAGGGGGAGAGAAGTACAATTCCCCATTTAGCGGATGACCTTTCCTCTTTGTAAGTACTCCTGGCCATTGGAATCACAGTAACGAACGTCTGGTATATACTCCAGATGACTATGAAAAGTCCTACTAGGATCATTATTGTCCCCAGGGACTTTTGTGCCAGATCGATAACCATTTCTAACATACTAAACCTCCAAGCAAAAGATTATCTTATAGTACACAAATCCTCTTATAAACACAAATCTGGTACAGGAAAAATCATGCTATATTGCTATAATCCACATATGGAAACAAAACCTCAAATCACAATCGACGACCTAGACAAAATCGACGTCCGCGTTGGAACCATTGAAAACGCGCAAACCGTAGAAGGTTCTGAAAAACTTCTCAAGCTTACAGTAAATTTTGGTGAATTTTCTCGCACAATATTTTCTGGTATCAAAAAGGATTTTCCGGATCCATCAGTAATTATTAATAAACAGGCACTTTTTGTCGTAAATTTACAACCTCGCAAAATGATGGGGGAAATGTCTGAAGGCATGCTTTTTGGAATTATTACTCCAACCGACAAATACACCCTTGCAGTTCCTTTTGAAGAAGTTCCAAACGGGTCTGAGGCTGTTTAACATTGACAGATCTTCATAGCACTATCTACAATTAGGTTAATGCTTTATTTACATCGCAATAATGTTGCACATCAAAGTGGTATTGCGCATATTTTTTTGTTAGGTATTTTTGCAATTTTATCTATTTCACTAGCTAGTATCTATTTTTATAGTCGTCATGCATCTCAACAAAAAATTGTTTTGGGGAGCAATACTGAAGAGTATAGGCATTTTGTAGAAGGTGATACAAGAGTATGCAATGCATTTAATATTCGTGTTGGAGAAAATTACGCTACCTTAACTTTTCATCAATCACTTAACATCGCTATTGCTACAATATTAAATTATGCGAATGAAGAAAGTTCAGTCCTTGTTAATAGGTACGGCCCATGGTGTGATAATGAAGCTCATCCAGCAGGACCTCAGCCTTTTGCCAGGAATTTAATGAGTGTGGTTGACAGATATAGTATGTTTGGGGCAGGTCGCTATAGGGTTTTAGGTAGTGGGAATTGGAGTGCCTTTAGATGCAAAGCTCCTTTGCCTCCTGCGCTTCCACGTGAAGGTGATGTGGGTGTACATTGTTCTGCTTTTACAGTGCATGCAAATCCAGGTGATCCATATTTTGATTATTATAGGGGAGTTTTAACAAAAAAACCGGGTGCTTGCACATTTAAAACGCATGGGTATCCATATGTCGCTCATCCAGACAGAATTATAAGTGAATTTATTAAGGACAATCCTAAGTATTCGGGTAATATTTTTAATGATGCCGAAAGTAACCCTGAACTTTTTGCGCTTAGACGTATGCATCTGGAGCATCTTGTATGGAGTGCGTATGAAAGAAACGTAAATCCTTATCTGCTTATTGGAATTTGGGCAACTGAAAGTGGATGGAGTAGCAACCCTTCATGTTATGAATCAACATCAACAGGTGCCACGCCTCCGCCGTCAATACCTTTTAATGTTTGGGCTAAAGGGACTCCAAACAATGGAATTTATCCAATTATGGTTCTAAAAGTTAAAGATGTTGAAGTTGCGAGGTGGTCTGTAAATGGCACATTGTCACCATATTCAACACTAATTTCTACGCGAAACCCACAAGATATAACTATACATTTTGTTAATGATAGCGGAGTCAGAGACCTAAATGTGGATTTTATACAGATAGATGGTTATGTCTATCATTCCAACGCAAAAAATGTTTATGGAGTAGGAGTTTGGAGGTCAGGTGTTGGTTGTTCTTCAGGATTCTTTGAAACGGAATGGTTACAATGCGCTGGTTATTTTAGATACGATAACTACTAACAAATTGGGATTACAAAACCCCAAGTTCAAGTTTTTCAACAACAACATCGCGTTCAATATATTCTAAATATTTTTCAGTGGTTGAAACTCTTTTGTGACCAGCGAGTTTAGAAACATAAGAAATGCTAACTCCTTGAGTTAAATGATGCGCAACAAAAGTGTGTCTTAAGTCGTTAATTTTTGCATCTTCAATTCCTGCTTGAGCAAAATACTTAGTAATTGCAGAGCGGATGTTTCGCACAAGTAGTGGATTTCCCGTTTTAGTTATAAACAAATAGTCAGATTTTACGTTTGCAGGTCTTTCGTTTTCAAGATAGTCTTTTACTGCAGATATTACAGCATGATTTAATGGAATCTCTCGTCTTGTGTGTCCTCTTTTTTCTGGAATTATTAGCGTGCCGTTTTTATCGTCTTTAATAACAAAATCTTCCATGCGCACTTTTGAAAGTTCATCTATTCTAATACCGGTCTGAAGCATTACTTCAATAATTGCATAGGTTCTGCTGTCATTTTTGGCGGCATCTCTTAAAGCCCCGTATTCTAGTCTGGACAAGATTCTAGGTGCTTTTGACTCGATTTTAGGGTGTTTTAGCTTATCGGACACATTTTCTTCAATATGTCCTTCTTGGTTAAGGTATTTAAAAAATGTCTTTGTAGCGTTAGTTTTGCGTGAAATAGATTTTGGAGTGTAATTATTTGTTGCTAATTGGGTCATAAAGCTTTGTAAATGGACTATTTCCACTTCTTCTACGCTGTTTACACCTTGTTTATAAAGGTGTTCTATAAGCTGTTCCAAATCCTTTTGGTAGGCCACAACGGTAGAATCTGATCTATCCATGTCCTTTAAGCTTTTTATGAACTTTTCGTGTGCGTGTTCTAACTCCATTTTGTTAACCTATAGGCTATTCTATCATCCCTCTTATAGCATTTCAACTGTAAGTTTTTCCTTTTAGGGCTTGAATTTCTAACTCTGCCGACTATAATATGCCTAATGCTCGTTCCCGCCCATATTAAATACGTATTTCTGTCCATCCTGCTTATTTTTGGCATGTTTAACTTTACAAGAACAACTATGGACATAATTCAAACCAGCAAGAGATTGCAGAATATGCAAGAAAATGTCTCGGGTTTAGAGACACGTAAAAAGGCTCTGGAAAAGGATTTAGAGTACAAAAAGACCAGTAGATTTGTTGAGGAAGAAGCCCGCAACCGCCTAAACATGATTAAAAAGGGTGAAAAAGTGCTAGTTTTACCTTCTTTGCAGGAAAAGCCTCAGATTACCCTTTCTAACGCCTCAAAACCCATTTCTAAGGACGTCCTTGGTGCGGCTGACACAGCAGTTACTGACGAAGAAAACAGCAACTTTTGGCAGTGGGTAGAGCTTTTCCTTTAAATTTAGCCTCAAGTCTGTTAGAATGTTCAAGTTTTGATATGCATTAAGCAATTTATCGCGTTTAACGCGGGGTGGAGGAATAGTACCTCGTCAGGCTCATAATCTGAAGATCCCGGTGCAACTCCGGGCCCCGCAACCAAAAACCTTTTATTTTAAGTAAATTGCCACCTTTTCCCCTTTTGATATAATGTCTAGGTTTATACCCATTTATGCCAACGTAGCTCAGGGGTTAGAGCGGGCGTTTCATACGCGCTAGGTCGGTGGTTCAAGTCCACCCGTTGGCACCAAACCTCTAAACGTACTAAACTTAGTGTATGGAAACCCAGACCCCTTTTTTTAAACCTAAAGTAGTAGAAAAGGCGCAAATAAATATTGAAAGTAACACAAGTAAACAATCTAAAAAACTTCTTTCATTACTTGGGGTTATGGCTTTACTTTTAGTTGGTTTGCTTATAGTGTATTTGCAGGTAAAAAATGACGCGCCTAAAGTAAAAATTCAAACAGAAACGACTGAGTAAAATGGAAACGCAGACTAATAAAAAAAGAATACTGACTGGTGACAATACAACAGGGAACCTGCATGTTGGTCATTATGTAGGTTCTCTTGAAAACCGTGTAAAACTTCAAGATGAATACGAAATGTTTATTATTGGGGCTGATTTACACGCGTTAGCGTACCCAAAGTACATTGAAAATACTCAGCTTGTTGCGGATGGAACTTACGGCGTTATAGTTGGCAACTTGGCAGCAGGCCTGGATCCTGAAAAAGTAACTTTTTTTGTGGATTCGGCAATCCCTCAAATTAGCGAGCTTGCCATTATATTTTCAATGCTTGTAACAACTCCTCGTATTTTGCGAAATCCTACTATTAAAGACGAAATTCGAGACAAAGGCCTAAATGATACCTATAGCCTTGGCTTTTTAAATTTTCCACTTTTAATGGCTGCTGATATTTTGGCCGCAAAAGCGGATTTAGTACCAATTGGAGAAGATCAACTTCCTCACCTTGAATTGACCAAAGAAATTGTTCATAAGTTTAACGCAGCATATGGCCAAGTTTTAAAAGAACCTAAGCCCTTGGTAGGTAGAATAGCTCGCTTAATTGGAACCGATGGTAATGCCAAAATGACAAAATCTTTAAATAACACCATATTTTTGGATGAACCTACTCAAAGCCTTAAAGCAAAAATAATGTCTATGTACACCGACCCAAACCGAATACATGCAACGGATCCTGGAAAAGTAGAAGGTAATCCCGTTTTTAGCTATCACGACGCATTTAACCCCAACAAAACAGAAGTAGAAGAATTAAAGCAGCGTTATAGAGCTGGTAAAGTTGGGGATGTTGAAGTAAAAACTCAGCTTTTTAGTGCTATGGAAGCTTTTTTAACCCCAATTCGCGAAAAACACGCATTTTACCAGGCTAAGCCCGACTTTATTAAAGAAATTGTCCATGAGGGTAATAAAAAAGTTGAAAAAATAGCCTCTCAAACGCTTGCTGAGGTAACTGACGCGCTAAAACTTTTAAGGGTATAAACCAATATTTCACGGCTATTATTACAAAAAATGATGTATAATGGGCAGGCCATGTCTAAAAAGACCTCCGATACATCAAAAGACGATAAAAAAAAGGGTATAAATAAATTTCCAATGCCAAACAAGCAAATTTCTCCTACAGAAGAACCTGGATTATTCAACAATGTATTTTTTTATGTGTTTTTAGCCGTTGGCATTGTATTGCTCTTAAGCTTTTTTGGTCGAACGGCTCCACGAAACGAAACTCCAATTAGCACCGTAATGTCTGATATTAATCAGAGCAAGGTTCAAGACATTACTGTTAGTGGAACCACTGTTGAGGTTAGGTTAAAAGATGGAACTGAATATGTTTCAAAAAAAGAAGTAAATGCCACTTTAGACGAACTAGCAGCAAATACAGGTGTAGACCTTAAAAAAGTTGCAGGCAATATAAAAGTGGAGGAACGCATTAGCTTTGAAGCACTTTTAACACCTCTTTTAATGTTTGGACTTCCACTTGTAATACTATTTTTCATTTTTAGACAAATGAAAGGTGCGGGCGGAGACATAATGTCTTTTGGAAAATCCCGTGCAAAAATGTTTTCAAAAGAAAAAGGGCGCATTACATTTGAGGACGTTGCAGGAAACACAGAAGCTAAAACCGAACTTAAAGAAATTGTAGAGTTTTTAAAAAATCCCGAAAAATTCCGCAAACTTGGAGCGCGTATCCCAAAAGGTGTTTTATTAGTTGGACCTTCGGGTGTTGGAAAAACTTTACTTGCAAAAGCAATTGCAGGAGAAGCTGGTGTTCCATTTTACAGTGCTGCAGGTAGTGAATTTATGGAAATGTTGGTGGGTGTTGGATCCTCACGCGTGCGCGATTTGTTTTTAACCGCCACTCAAAGTCAGCCTGCACTTATTTTTATTGATGAGATTGATGCAATTGGTCGTCAAAGAGGAATGGGTATTGGCGGAGGGCATGACGAACGTGAACAAACTTTAAACCAAATTTTAATTGAGATGGATGGTTTTGATACTCGCACTGATGTAATTGTTCTTGCAGCAACAAACAGACCCGATATGTTAGATCCAGCTTTGGTTCGCCCAGGCCGATTTGACCGAAGAATGACAATTAATTTACCTGACCTTAAAGATCGAGAAGAAATAATAAAAATCCACATGCGAGGCAAGCCGTTTGTAGATGATATTTCTGTAACTGATATTGCTAAAAAAACAGTAGGCTTTAGTGGTGCTGATATTGAAAACATGCTTAATGAATCAGCTATTTTAGCAGCAAGACAAGATAAAGATAAAATTGCGGCAGATGACATTGAAGAGGCGGCATTAAAAGTAACTTTAGGTGCTGAACGCAAGATGATGCTTACAGTTGAGGAACGTAAAGTTATTGCTTACCACGAAGCTGGTCACGCAATAGTTTCAGCATACGTTGCCGATATGGATCCTGTTTACCGCGTTTCAATAATTTCCAGGGGAGGCTCGCTTGGGCACACAGCATATCCACCAGAAAGAGATCGCTATAACGAAACAAAAACACGACTCCTTTCAATAATTTCAACAATGTTGGGCGGACGGGCAGCCGAACAAGTAGTGTTTAATGAAATGACAATTGGTGCGTCTGACGATATTTCTAAAGCAACAACTCTTGCTCGAAAAATGGTAACTGAGTTTGGCATGAGTGCACTAGGTCCAATTAGTTTTGATGGGCATCACGGCACAATGTGGTTAGCTCGCGAGATGGGAGAAGGTCCAACATATAGCGATGAGGTTGCTTCAAAAATCGATAATGAAGTAAAGTTAATAATAGAGTCAAGTTACAATCATGCGTTGGAGCTTGTAAAACAAAATCGCGAAAAGCTAGACAAGCTTGCGGAGCTTCTTTTAGAAAAAGAAACAGTTTTTGAAGATGAATTTAATGTGTTATTAGGTCGAGCAAAAAAAGCTCCAGAAATTCTACAAGATGGCACAAAACCCACATCCCAATAAGCTACTAATAATTGATACCTTTAACTTTTTGCATCGCGCTTATCACGCAATTCCTAAGAATTTTTCTGATGCACAAGGTAATCCTACAAATGCCATTTATGGCGTAACATCTATGCTTGTAAGTACTTTTGACCAAGTTCGTCCAAATTACGTATTATGTGCGGTTGAAAGCAAGGAGCCCCTATTGCGTGAAATTGAGCTGGAAACATACAAATCCCATCGCAAACCAATGGACGAAGAACTTGCTGTGCAAATTCCTGGAGTGTTTGAAATTCTTGATGCGTTTGGTTTATCTCAAATAGACGTTGGAGGACACGAAGCCGACGATGTTATTGCAACCATAACCAAAAAGTTTAAACACGAAAATTTAGAAATTCTTCTTTTATCTAATGACCGCGACCTTTGGCAATTAATTGAAGACAATATTTTTGTAATGCTTCCCGTTAAAGACGGCAATATTGAATTTGTGGGTCCCGATCAAGTAAAAAGTCGTTATGGCTTTGAACCAAAGCTCATGATTGACTACAAAGCCTTACGAGGTGATCCAAGCGACAACATAACAGGAGTTCCGGGTATAGGAGAAAAGACTGCGAGTGATTTAATTTTGGAATTTGGTGAACTTGACCAAATTTATAAAACACTCGAAACCCAGCCCGAAAAAATAAATGCCTCTGTAGCAAAAAAACTTATTGAGCATAAAGAAACTGCGTACAAATGCAGAAAACTAGTTACGCTTGAATCAGATTTGCAAATTGATGTTAAGCTAGAAGATTTTGCATACTCCGACTTTAATAAAGGTCGTGTAAAGGAAGTTCTTTTTAAGTATAATTTTAAATCGTTAATTAAAAGGTTAGGTTTTGAACCTGCAAAGGCAACCAGCGAGCCAAATGAAAACCAGTTAGGACTTTTTTAATATGGAAAAAACTCAATCCACCGCCAAATATATTTCTCATCAAATAAAGCAGCATTATCCTAACCCAAAAACCGAGTTAATTCATCAAAACGAAATGCAGCTTGCAATAGCTGTGGCAATGTCAGCGCAAACTACTGATAAAAAAGTTAACGAAATAACTGTTCCACTGTTTAAAAAATATAAAACTTGGGAAGATTTTGCAAACGCAGATTTAACTGAACTAACAGCCGACATTAGAGGTGTAAACTTTCATGTTGGAAAAGCTGGTCGCATTATTGAAATGGCAAAAAAAGTTTTGGCAGACTATAATGGAAAACTCCCACGTACTATGGCCGAACTTATGACTTTGCCCGGTGTAGCTCGTAAAAGCGCTAACGTAATAATGCAAGAACTTTGGGAAATTACCGAAGGAATAGTAGTTGATACACATGTAACTCGAGTTTCAACACGGCTTGGTCTTACAACTAACACCGACGCAGTTAAAATTGAAAAGGACTTAATGGCTCAAATTCCCCGAGAAAATTGGAGAACATATTCTGGAGGAGTCGTTTTGCATGGGCGGTATGTTTGTATTGCACGAAAGCCAAAGTGCGATGAATGCTTTTTAAATCAAGTTTGTCCGTCAGCTTTTAAAGTTTAAGACTCATTCTGCCGAAAGTGTTGATTGTACGGTTTCTAGCAATTCACTATCGACTTCTTCTGGATAAATATAACCTGCTTTTTCAATTTCTTTTGCTACAACCACAAATACATCTGGTTTAAAAACGTCAAGCTCTCCCTTGCCCGCGGCAGGAATTACAATTCCGCTTTTAAGTTGAGGGTATACATCTTCATAACCTACTCCTGCAGTTAGTGTGATTTGTTTGTCGGTGTCATTTACCCATACCAACTTTTGGCCAACTCTCATTTCTGCACTATATGGAGTAAAGCCTTGTTCGGAAATTCGTACCTCATAAGTAGGTCCCGCAAGTGCTGGGTCAAAATCACCAAGAGCAATTCTTCTTTCAAGCTTTTCTTGTGCTTCTTCAAGTTCTGCTGTCTCTTCGGCTGAGCCTATGGGCTGTTTTAGAGAGTTGAATTCGTTTGTTATTGCTTTATCAAGGTCAGTTAATTCCTTTAGTTCAAGTAGCTTTCCGTTTAAAAAGAATGTAGGAGTTGAATTTACACCCATAGATTGCCCAGTCCTTAAATCAGCTTCAACATATTGTTCAATCTTGTCGCTAGACATATCGTTTTTAAACCGTTCTTCGTCTAAGCCTAAGTCTTTAGCAAGTTGCATGTACAAGTCGTTATTTAACTGGTTTTGATTCTCAAATAACTTGTCATGGTATTCCCAAAATGCATCCTGTTCTCCTGCCGCCATTGAAGCAATTGCCGCTGGTTTTCCTTGCGCATGTTGTGGAAGTGGGTAGTGCTTATAAATGATTTTTAAGTTTGGATATTTAAGTTCAAACCCCCGTATTGTGGGAGCAAATAAAGCGCACGCAGGACATTCAAAGTCTGAAAATTCGACCAGAACTACTTTTGCATCTTCGGGGCCCTTGTAATAATTGTGTTCTGCAACAAGTTCGTCTTGATTCACAATTTTTAACGCAGGTTCGCCTGAATCATTTCGTTCACTTAGCAAAATAATTGCCACAAATGCAAGCATAGTCAATAGTCCAATGACAAATATTGGCAAGTTTCTTTTTATAAAGTTAGTTATACCCTTCATATTTTATTCACGAGCTAAAATTAGCTTCGTGCCTTTCCTAGCACATCATTATTTACTAAATTGAGTGGAGGACGCTTGTTAATTAAAACTTCGACAACATTATCAGCTGCCATTTTTGCCATTTGAATACGTGCCTCGCGCGTCGCACTTGCAATATGAGGCGTTAAAATAACATTTGGCAGTTCTCTAAGACCCTTATACATTTGAGGTTCTTTTTCATAAACGTCAATTGCTGCGCCTTCAATCCATTTGTCGCGCAAAGCTACAAATAGTGCATCTTCTTCAACAACAGGTCCGCGAGAAGTATTTATTAAAAACGCAGTTGGTTTCATTTTTTTAAGCTCGCGTGAAGTAATTAAATGGTGTGTTGAAGGAAGCAACGGTACATGCAAAGATACAAAATCAGATTTTTCAAGTAAATCATCCATACTTGTGTAAATGGCACCTAATTCTTTTTCGGCTAAATCGTTTCGTTGACTATCATGATACAAAACTTGCATATTAAAACCGTTTTTTGCAATTTTTGCCAAATGGAAGCCAATGCGACCCATTCCAACAATTCCAATTGTTTTGCCCCAAAAAGTTGCAGACAAAAAGACCATTGGATCCCAGTAATTGTAATGACCATCTCTTGTATATTGATCTGCTTCCACTATTTTTTTTCCTACAGCTAACATAAGTGCCATTGAAAATTCGGCTACAGTTTCGGTTAAGTTACCAGGTGTGTTAGAAACATAAATGCCGTTTTTGGTTGCGGTTGTAACGTCAATATTGTCATAACCAACTGCATAGTGTGCAACAATTTTTAAGTTTGGCGCTGCCGCTAAAACTTTTTCGTTTATTTTATCGGGTATGACCGCAATCATTGCATCGGCGTCTTTTACTGCTTCAATAAGTTCTTCCTCAGATAATGGAGCTCCTTCTCGTGCGTCAATTGTTATTGAAGGATGTTTTTTTAGAATATTATGGGCTGTTTTAGGTATTTCTCTGGTTATTAATACTTTCATAGATACATGTTGATTTTATCAGAAAAGCTAAAAATTCAGAAGCTACAACTTGGGAGGTGCAAACTTGGCGTGAGAATGTGAACGCACGATTTTTTCTGTTTCTTGCATTTCCTTCAGGGTTAATTGGCCGTGAATAGCTCCTATACGAGTTATAACCTGCGCCGAATTTATAGCACCCCACATTAAAGCATCCCGCAGGCCTTTTTTATAATGAAGAGCTGCCAAAAAGCTTCCAGCAAACGCGTCGCCAGCGCCTGTTTTATCTACAATACTTAAATCGTGCATATAAATCCCCATTTTTTCGATCTTTTCGCCATCGCTTGCGCTTGAACCGTTTTCGGAATCGGTAATTACACTAATTTTTGGCCCTAAATCATGAATATGCGCGTGTAAATCTTCAACTTCGTCAGTTTTTAACCCTGTTACAAACTGAGCTTCCTCTAAGTTTAAAAAGACAATATCAGTAATTTCCAAAAAATCACGAATACTGTTTGCACCTGCTTGTTTGTGTGTACTTCCAGGATTTAAACACACGCCCATTTTGTTTGGATTTTTTTTAACAAAATTTATTAAATCTCTCTGAAATACAGCAAAGTTTGGAGGCATTGAAGTGTAGTAAAGCCAATCGGGGAATCCATTGTCTTCAACCCAACGTTCAATCGACTCAATTGAATAATTGCGTTTTGGATGGTGCGACAAAATTGTTCGCTCACCTTTAAAGCTAATTATCGTATGAACATTTGTCGCCGCCTCGCCATCAACAATACATAAACTTTCGTCAATTCCAACTTTTCTAAATGTTTGCACAAACTTATCGCCGTTAGGGTCATCACCAATGCGTGTATAAACGCTAGTTTTTAAGCCCAGTTTGTTACAAGTAATTCCTACGTTGCAAGAATTTCCCGCAATAGAGGCGCGATAAATTTCTACAGGTAGTTTTCCACCATATTCAACTTGCAACATTTTGTCGCCGTTTTTTTCAACAATTTGGGCATCTTCAATTTCCATGTATTGATCTATTGAAACGTCGCCGATTGTTAAAAGGTCAAATTTTTCCATACTTTATTTGTGATACAGGGTTTTTGCTTCCATTTCTATGTGGACAGCCGATAAACCATATTTTTCAAGTAATTGATCACGCGTACCTGACTCGCCAAAAGTATCCTCAACACCCATTAGCTTTGTGGGAACGGGCAAGTGTTGAATTAAAAGCTCTGCAACTGCTGAACCTAACCCGCCAAAAACTTGATGTTCTTCCACTACCAACACTTTTCGAGTTTTTAAAGCTGATTCGTACAAAGTCTCTTTATCCAAAGGTTTTACAGTATGGCAGTTTATTACCTCTGCGTTAATGTTATAGCGCTCGGCCAAGTTTTCAGTCGCTAGTAGAACTTCTGCCAAAATTGGTCCATTTGTAATAATTGTTAAGTCTGTGCCTTTTTTTACAACTTGAGCCTTTCCGATTTCAAAAGGGGATTTTTCGTCAAAAAGCACATTTGTTTCGCCTTTAAAGCTTCTAATATAAATGGGTGAATGATCCTGGGTAGCGGCTAAAACTAGTTTTTTTGCCTGAATATAATCGGCGGGCACTACAACTTTTAAATTGGGTAATACTCGCGTAATTGCTACATCCTCAAGGCCTTCGTGAGTGGCTCCATCTGGTGCATTTGTAAAACCTGCATGAGAGCCAACAATTTTGACATTTGCCTTAGAATAGGCAATAGAAACGCGAATTTGATCCCAATTACGTCCAGGGTTAAAAACTGCAAAGCTCGCCATAAAGGGAATTTTTCCACTTAGAGCTAAGCCGGCCGCAATTCCCGCCATATTTTGTTCAGCAACTCCAACTTGAAAAAACCTCTCAGGGAATTTTTTAGCAAAAAGTGAAAATTTTGTGGATTCGGCAAGATCTCCGGCCAGTGCAACCACATTTGAATATTTTTCACCTGCTGAAACTAAAGCTTCGCCAATACCTAACCGAATTTCTTTTGTCTGGGCAGTCTTTTTTAACATTTTTACATTTCAATCATTAGCCTGCGTAAGCAAAGAATATACATGTTGCATCTTTTTCTGTTACTGATTTTCTGGCGCTTGTTCAGTATCTGTTTCACTTGGCGTTGATTCTTCGTCAGCTTCTGGTTCTTTATCTCCACATTCAACTTCTTTTTCTTCCTTATCAAAATCTATTTTCATTTCAGTTTGTTTTATTTTAACCATATCAACGACTACATTTGAAACTTGTTGAACATCACATGTATCTCCCGGCTTTTCATAAATTACAACAGCTCTAATTTCTAGCTTTTCTGTGTCGTCGTAAATTTTTTGAATTTTAAGTTTGTGGCCATCTGTTAAGAGTGTAGGTGACGTTGCAACCAAAACCCACTCTTTTTCAAAATTAATTTTGTCAGAAACTTTTGTTGAGCCTGTTGGGTCCACTTTCATTAAAAAGCTGTCGAGTTCTTGCTGTGATTTTAATACCAACCGCTCTTTTTCTAATTGTTCAAGAGTCGGAACCTCTCTGGGGAAGTTTGTGAGGTGCTCGGCCTTAATTTTGTCACTTTTTTGCCATGGGGCCTTAAAGTCGTCCTTTGTTAGCAAAAAGCCTGCTGCAATAATTAATGCAACAATAATAAAAATAGGTAATAAATTTGTGCTTGCTGTACTTTTGTTAGTCATAATCACTTACTATTCTGCCGTTAAGAGACCTAAGCTGTATAAGTGCTGCCTGTGCTTGTTCTTTGCTAGGAGTCTTACCGTGCCATTCAAATTTATACTCCATAAAATCCACTCCGTAACCCGGAATGGTATGTGTAATTATAGCAGTTGGGCGCTCAAAAATCGCTTTTGCCATATTAAGCGCGCCAATTATTTCTTCAAAGTTATGGCCGTCAATTTCAATAACGTACCAACCAAAACTTTCTAGTTTGTCACGTAAGGGTTCAAGGGGCATAATGTCTTCGGTGTACCCATCTATTTGAATATTATTGCGATCAATAATCCACGTTAAATTGTTGAGGCGATTTTTTGTTGCAAACATACTAGCTTCCCAAATTTGGCCTTCGTTTAATTCGCCATCACTTCCCAAACAAATAACTCGGTATGCTTTTTGATCAAGCTTTGCAGCTAACGCCATTCCAATTGCCTGTGAAAGTCCTTGACCTAATGGACCCGATGTATTTTCTACACCTGGAGTTGTTCCAACATGAGTGTGTCCTTGAAGAATTGAATTAAGTTTGCGCAAAGTTTTTAATTGTTTTTTTTCAAAAAAGCCTTTTTCGGCAAGCGCAGCGTATAAAATAGGGCATAGATGTCCTGCAGACAAAACAAAGCGGTCGCGATTTGGATCGTTAGGTTTTTCTGGATTTATGTTAAGTGTGTGAGAATACAAAACTGCAAAAACATCGGCAAGTCCAAGCGGGCCAGCAGAGTGTCCCGATTTTGCCTCAACTAGCATTTCAATTACGGATTTTCGAAGCGTTTTGGAAATGGTATCAAGATCAGAAAGTGTAATTTTATCTGCTTTGTTCACCTTGCTAGAAGGCGTTTCTTTTTTGCGGGGCATCGAGTGAATTATAGCGCAGTTTAGCGGTAATTAAAATCGATTTTTGTAAAAAAGCGGGTGTAGAAAAATTAATTTCATTTCACCCGCCATGCTCCAGTTGCCCGATGCTTGAGGTTTGTGCCTCTAGTGCATAGTATTTCAATTTGTACTTGTTAAAGCACTTTAATAATACGTTCATTGTCTGGCTCAATACACCACTGGCCGGCGCTTATTGTAAAATAGTGTCCCTGCGGGCATATACAATGTCCTTCATGACCTTTTTTACACACACATACCAAGGGTCCTTGTGGTGAACAGTAACACTGTTTGACGCATGGTTCCCATTTAGCATCTTTTAGTTCCTTCAACTCCACTTTATTATCTCCTTAAAGCTAAGCTACCTCTAAAAAAAGCATACAGGCATCACTTTTGGAGAATGATGCCTGCACTTAAACTGGCAGATATCTACTTCTTTTTAAAAAAGTAGTAGGCTCTAATGAACAGTACGACCGAGACGGCCGTTATTGCTACATAGAACACAATCACGGGTTCAAAGATACTACGTGCAGCCGGCGACATTAGAATATACGTACATCCTATGTGTACAACAACAGCCGCCATAGCAGAAAAGAAAACTGCCATCGCCTTTTCCTCATCTCCTGTGCGTAAAAGCACTAGGGAAGTGACGAACCCAATGACAAAAAGCGCCATGGATATGTACTGAATAACAACCACTAGTTCGTACATTTGTCTTTCTCCTTAATGCTAGCGTTTTGTGAGCGGTAGCATAATCAGAGCATACATAGCAATGAAGAGCCACGATACTAACATGGCTCCTGCAAACTCTTGGAGCATTTGCTGGTCTCCCGGACTTTTACCTAGGTAGACGCAGATCATGCCTGTAATGGTTAAAAGCGTCAAAAGAGCAAACTTCTTGTTTGTAAAGCGGGCTACTTTTGCAAGCATTAGCCCATTCCAGACCATTCCTACAGCAATTAAAATGCCACCAATCTCCGGCAGAATTTGTTTTATGTCCACTTAATACCTCCGTAACTTGTGATATCTACTTAATAGGTCTTTTATCAAAATATATCTTGATGAGTGTATTTTGAGCGCTTCTTGACACATCCTATAGTGATGGTAAAATGCACGCATGAAAGCTGGTTCAATTCCAAAGTTTGTAATAGAGAATAACCCCATATATCAGGAAATGTATTACCTGTACGTACTCAAGCGCCTAAAAGAAGGCTTTTATCAGCAAAGAGGGTTTGTTGTTAATCCTAAAGCTAAAACTAAGAGTGGCGCTGAAGTAGTATTTCCTAAAATAGATTCTGTCTTGTCCAGCCCTATAATAAACAAAACGTTACTTCATTTTGAGCATTTAAAAAACTTTCCATTGCGTTTTACAACTCAAGACTATGAGCATTTAAAAAAGTGGGATAGCTTTGGACCAGTTTTAGTAGGCAAAAATGCAGTAAAACAGCAAAAAAAGCTCGAAACTCTACTTAAAACCCATTCTAAGGAAATAGTTGTATTTCTTGCTCAAATTCATCCCAACATTAAAAACTATACTTTTAAAGTAATCCCAGTTAATTTTGGAACTCGTGTGTCGTTTTTTGAAAACCCAAAAACCGCGGAAATATTAGTAACATGGAGATACGACATGCAAAATGGAATTGCTCAAATGTTAGAAGGCTTGGTTTCACAAACTATAATTTTGGAAGGAAAAAACTCTGATACGACAATGTACAAAGACATAGCGAGGTGGAACGAACGTGAGGCCATATGCGACTTTTTAACAGTTTTGCTACTTAAACGACTTAAACTTAATCACGAACTTAAAAGTTTTACGGGAACAGTTGGCGCGTTAAGGTCAAAACCCGTTAATACTATGCATGACGAAAAGCACTTAGCCGAAATTGGAGCAGCTGCCACAAAACAACACGAAAAACAGCTCAAAATTCACGATCGTCTTTTACACATTGATGACAAAAAAGTTTATTTAACCGAAATGGAATCAAAGTTTATGGAGCCTGTATTAAAAAGCGCTCCTTACGCTGCTACTTTTGATGAAATCGCGGCAAGCATGTGGGGAGAGGATAGTGACAAATTTTCTTTGTATGCATTGTCTAGAACTCAAGCCAATATTCGTATGAAATTGCGATCGCTAGGTCACGAGGACTTGCTTTTGACTATACGTGGTAAAGGTGTGGCTATTAAGCCTGTTTAGGCCAAAAAAAAGTGCGCACATCCTGTTGGATGCTTGAGGTTTTCGCCTCAGCGCTATAGAACGAAAAAATCAAAAGTCCATTGCTTCCAAAAACTCCAGAAAGTTTTTGAGCACTCCCGTCTTTCCTTGCAGGTAAGCACACGTTGCCTCGCGGTATTCAATAGCTTCTTCTACGGTAAAGTTATTGAAGGGTCCTGATACCTTTCCTTCAGCACGTTGATTGTTCCCCTAAGTGAGACCATACGTATAAAGTCCCCAGCCCGTGCGGAATACTGTGAACTCGCAGTAGTATATACCTCCTGGTCGTTCCCGGTAATCCATTAGTACATATAGCTTGTTGGTAAACGTGACTCGCAACTTTGCATTTTTGCCCTCGCGCCTCAATTCGTGCGCCGCAACTTCCAAACTCATAGCTTTATCTCCTTATGCCGTCTTGATGTATCAGACTATAGGGGAAATTTTGTAAAACTGCAAATAGTAAAAGAGTTAAGCTAGAGAGGCTATTTTTTTGTTACAGCTAGCTAAATACTCCAAAACCTCATTAGGGGTTGTGCAAATTTTCATCATACTTTCTTCATCTTTTTCCAAAAGCATGTGCTTTTTGATCACATTAATATATTCGTGCCAAAACTCGCCAAACAGCACAATGGGCTTGTTATCGGGAAAATGAATCCAAGAACTGATCCAAGTCATTCCAAGCTCGCTCAGTGTTCCAATGCTTCCGTTAAAAACCACATGAGCATCAGTTGTTTCAAGCATAACCTTTGTGCGGTCAAAATAATCAAGAGTTATGATTTCGTGATTAAATTTGTTAAGTAAATCCACGCCTTCGTAGTGTCTTTTAGGTTTATTTGGGTGATAGGTAATTGCAATAACATCACCGCCAGCAGCCTGTGCACCTTCGGTAGCTGCCCGCATAACTCCGGGACCACCTCCGTTAAATATTTCAAAGCCACTTTCAGTCAAAAGCTTTGCTGTTTCGTAAGCGGCAATGTAAGCGGGTTCAGTAGGTTCCCATGCGGCACCACCTAAAAATGCGACTTGTTTTATAATTTCTTTTCTTGGTTTTATATCAAACATGTTTTTTTAGTTCCGTTAACATCGCAATTGGATCTTCTGCTTTAAGTATAGCTGAACCAACAACAAAGCTACTAACTCCTTTGCTTTTAACACGGTCTATATTTTCAAGATTTATTCCGCCATCCACTTGAATTTTAATGTTCGCATTCATAAGTTTAAATTTTTCGATTTTATCAAGAGCTGCTTCAACAAACGGATTGCCCTGCGCTCCTGGTTCAATTGTCATAAATTGTACAAAATCAATATTTTCAAAAAATTCTGGAGCAGGTGTTGCTAAATTAATACTTAAGCCCACTTTGTATCCCAAATTTTTAAAGAACTCAGCGGTTTCTAGATAATTCTCAACGACTTCAACTTGAAATATGACAGTACTGATTTGCTCGATTTTACGTTCAACCCAAAGAAATGGACTTTTAACCATTAAATGCACTTGATAATTCATGTTAAGTTGAGCTACTAAGTCCTCAGGTCTAAACAAAGAGTTTAGAGGCACAAGGTCTCCATCTCCAAAATCAATATGTAAAGTTTCGCAAACGCCTTCAAATTGTTTTGCTTTTTTAAGTACTTCTTCAAGTGTGGGTTCTAAAACGGTTGGATAGATCATTGCATTCCTAAATCTTTAATTTTGCTTAGTCTTTTTACGTGGCGTTCTTCAGCTGGAAATTCCATAGTTAAAAATTCATTTAACATATCTAAAACTTCTTCTTTACTAACATAGTCAATGGGCAGCGCCAAAACATTAATGTTATCGTCTTTTATTGCGGATACAACATGACGCACACTAAAACAAAGTCCTGCGCGCAAACCCTTAAATTTATTTACAGTCATACTAACTCCTACACCGTTTCGGCACAAAACAATTCCTTTTGAAGCGTCCGCCTCTTTTTGCATGTTTATGGCCATTGGAACAACAAAATCTGTGTAGTCATCAGTAGGATCATAAATAGAATTTCCATAATCAGCTACCTCGTAACTTTTTTGTTTTAGTGTTTCAATAATTGTGTTTTTTAATTCAAACCCTGCGTGATCCGTTGCAATAAATATTTTAGGTTTGTTGTTGGGCAGTTGGTTCATTTTTTTGTATAAAGGCCAAAATAGTTAATAAAATTACTAACACAAGTGAAATCACGCACCAAGTGCAAATTGCATAAATTACAAAAAGTTCCAAATAAGTTAGGTACACCGAAAACAAAAGTCCAAAAACAGCCCAAATTTTTGCAAATTTATGTAAATCCTTGTAGACAAATATAAACATCAAAAAGTAAAACCCAGCCCCAAGCACCGCGACCGGAATTCCCATAATTTCAGAATATTCACTGTTTTGAACTTGATCACATCCCGTATCCAAGCAAATTAACGAAGATGACGTAAGTTTAGCGTAGGTTAAATAAGCCGAAACAAGTATTCCAGCAACACTAAGACCCAGCAGTATGTTTTTGATATGCTTTTGAAGTTTTTCCATAATTTCTTTTACCGTATACAACTATTCCTGTACCAACAATTATAAACAATATTGAAAAAATATGCGCCACGTAAATTCCTTCAACAGACCAGCGTTCCGTACGAGCCTGTTCTAGAACAAGTCTAATTATGCCGTAGCTAATTAAATATGCGCCACTGTAAAAACCTCTAAAAAGCTTATTTACGCTGAATTTACGCATAAAAACAAAAAAACCGAACAAAATTAAAGAGGCGGCACTTTCATAAAACGCATATGGAAGAAGCTCGTTATTATAAAAGTTTGCAAATCTTCCCAAAGAGTGCGCCAAGGGAGCATAAAAGGCAAAGACATCGGTCCACGCTAAAAAGCTAAAGTTAGCATTTTTTCGTTTTTCCAAGGATCCAACCACAAAAAAAGCAATTATCGCTCCTAACAATGCGCCAAAAATGCCAAGTCCTCCTTGCCACACTTTAAATATTGCCAACGGTTCACTAAAATAATGTTCGCTAAAATCTAAAACATGATACAAACGCGCGCCAATTATTCCGCCAATAATCATCCAAAAAGCACTTTTCCACAAAAAATCGCGGTTACGCTTGCTTAAATCTTTTTCAACTAAAAATAGGCACAAAATTAGCGAGGTTAAAATAATAAGACCGTACATTAAAAGTAGTAAATAAAGTAAAGCAGAATAAAAACTAGTCCAAGTGTATAAGCGCTTACCCAATTTCTTTTTGGAGTGCCTTTTAAGAACCAAAACCAATCTTCAAAGTTTTGATGCAAATAAAAGTTTTCTGCAAATTTATAAATAGAATTGGCGTACATAGATAAAACCAATGCCTTCATAAAAACACTCGTATCTGAATAAAATAACAAAAACATAAGTGCCACAAGCACAAGCTGAAATAAACCGCTGTTTAGTGTTTTTTCTTTAACTTTATCTTTTTGAACTGTTACAAAGTTTAGTGCGCCCGTAAAATCTTTGTGGTCCATATATGCGCGTAATGACCTGGAAAAGTCAGAATCTGGCTCAATTAAATACGCGTGCAAAAAATAATCCAAATCCATAATTAGTGCCCCTACTAAAGAGCCTGCAATAATCATGGCAATGTATTCTGGGCGCGTTTCGACAGTGAACGAAATTAGAATTATAGAAAGCACAATGGCTAGCAACAAGGGGATTTTGTATAAGTTTAAAAAAGCTCTAAGCATTAAACTAAGTATAATCACAATGTTCGCGCAAGGCAACGTATTTTACTGCGCCATACTCACTTTTCGGCTTCTTTTAACGCCTTTTTAAGTTCTCCTAATTTCCACATAAATATTTTGCCCTTGGTCATTACGTTTGAAGCAACTGCGGCTTCGCGTGCTTTTTCTAGCAATACTCGGTCTTCGGTTTTTGCCAGTTTTATATAGAGGGATCGATGTTTTGGATCACCAAGATCATCAGCAAGCCTGTTTCCGTATGCTTGAAATTCTTGTTTGTTTCGGTGATCGCCCTTAAGATCCCGTGATTGTATAAGGTCGGAAATTTTATGCATTTTGTACAGTTAATTTATGAGCAAGCTTTCCAAGATATGGTAATTCAAAATGTTTACCGGTATATGCGTTCCATATGCAATATAGCCATACGCCAAAAAAGAGCATTTTTAAAACGGTGAGAACATAGTACTCAACGCTAAAAGGAAGAAACAATGCCAAAGTAATATAAGCTCCAAAAAACAGAATCCCAAGCAAAACAGATTGGTATGCACTAAAACGAGCTTGTGTGTCATTTTTTTCAACATACAAAGTTATAAAACCTGTAACCGGTGGCAAAATGTAGGTAAAAAGATGGTCAGACTTAAAAACTGGCGTTGTGTCCTTTATATTTGGCTCAGACTGAGTTTGCTCAAGAATTTCCATATGTTGATTATCCTACTACTGTGCCTACTAAACAACCTTTTTTTGCAGTTTATAAAGTGTTTCAAGTTCTTCAAGGCTTGTTGTTTGTTCGGCGCTTTTATCAGGACGCATTTTTATTAGGCGAGGGAATCGTAGAGCAAATCCCGCAGTGTGCGATGGCGACACCGTTATTTCATCTGCACGTAGTTCAACAACAATTTTTGGCAAAACCCAAACATCTTGTTCTAAAAGCTTGTCTACCAAATAGTTTTTTGGTTTGTCGGCAGATTTATTGGCGTCGCAAAGTTTTTTTAGACTTTCCAAATCTTCTTCTTTCATTCCTGAGCCAACTTTAGTTACTGATTTAAAACTTAGTGTTTTTTCATCGTAAACACCTGCTAAAAATGCGCCAAGACCAAATTCGGCACGAGCTCCTTTTCCAATGTTGTATCCCATAATTACACAATCTACGCTGTCGGCAGCGCCTTGAACAATTTCGCCACTTTCTATTCGCTTAAGTTTTACCCACGCAAAAGACCGTGCTCCAGCTTCGTAGCCTTTATTTGGATTTTTAATAACAAGACCTTCAAGATTATGATCTTTGGCTTCTACAAAAATGCTTGTGACCTGCGCCGGCAAAGTGACTGGAAAATAGTCATTCGCAATTACTACTTCGCCTTTTTTAATAACTTTTGCCAAAATCTTTTTTCGCTCGGTTAAAGGCAAATCAATTAGCGATTTTCCATTTAAGTACAAAATATCAAAAACAATGTACTTTAGCGGAATTTGATCTGCAGTCTCATTTACGCCGTGTTTTCGTTTTCGCGTGATTGTTTGCTGAAAATCCAAATATTTTCCAGTTTTTTTGTCGTAGCCAATTGCTTCGCCGTCCAAAATAATGTTTTGAGCATCAATTTGTTCAATTAGACCTTCGACCAAGTCAGGATATTGATGCGCAGTTTCATCTTGATTGCGTGTATAAGCTTTTGCAAAAGGTTTTGCTTCCTCTACGCCAAAGAGACCTGTAATTGCTTGTTCTGATTTTTTGGTGCGATCAAAATGAAATTGCACTCTTGTCCCATCAAGCTTGTATTCAACCCAAACTTCTTTTTCTGCCATTTTTTCAAAAACTTCGTCAGGTCCTTCAATTCGTTGAGGTTTTTGCGAAAGCACAGGAACGCCAATTTCAATGTTTATGTCGTCAACTGCGCTTAAACCGCCCGTTTTTATTTTTTCAACAATTAGGGCAATATCGGGGTGAATGTTGTATTTTGCTTCAATTTGGGCTTTTTTAGACTTATCGCCTGCTAATGTATTTGAAATTGCGTCTACTATTGTTAGCGCCGTAAAACCCAAGCGAGTTGTTCCCAAAACCATTCGTGTAATATATTTTGCCGACGCGTTATCAAGCTGTTTTAGTAGGTTTGAGAGTTTTTCGATCTTTTTTTCTTGCGAGCCGGAACCTTCTAAAATAGCCACTTCAACAAGTTTTGCATGAGTTTCGTTAATTGTTAGTTTGGAACTTTTTTGTGTTGAAAGGCCTTCGGCCGTATCTCCAAGATCTCCTGCTTTTTTAAAAGCCGCCAACACTTTTTCCTGCGACGTGCCATAAGCTGCTGAAAGTGCGCGAATCATCATTTTTTCGGCAATGCTAAAGTTGAGGTTTTTGTAAGGCGCATAAAGCTGCCCCAAAGTTAAATTTATGGCGTTTTGAGTTTCATCGGCGGCCAGCTCGGCAATCAATTGAGCCAGAATGGAAGTAATTTCAAGCCTTTTTGTTGTTGCATCAAGCTTTTGCAAATACTGCGCGTAATCGCTTATTTTCATAACCCTATTTTAATACATAACTGCTCGATTTAGTGCTTCCAGTTTTTATGACTACTTCTTGCGAAATTAGCGTTTTTAAGTCACGTAGTACGGAATCTTCCGATACATCCGGAAAAATAATTGCAAAATCTTTGTTACGCAACAGCCCATAATCTTGCAAATACTCCACAATTCGTTTTTGTCGCGATGTTAGCTTAACATAGCCTGTGGCTTTGGCGACCTTTGTGTCTTTTGCCAAAAGCAAAATTTCGTCTTTAAGCTTAAAGCTTTCGCTAGCCAAAATTCCGGTTCCTATTTCGAGCCACTCGGTTAAGTCTTTGTTATCTCGTGTTTTGCCAAGCTCTCCGTTTTTTTGAAGCTGATAAAAGTATGCAAATAACTTTAAATATTTTATAAATGAGCTTTTTGTAGTTAAAAGCATTTGAAAAAGTAAAAACCCCGCTGCAAAGTTAAATTTTTTAAAGGGCTTAATTTTTAAAAACTCGTGCAAAAAAAGCAAAGCGGTAATATTTTGATGAGAATCGACCGCGTCTTTAGAGTAAAGCCAGTCGGTTAAGTCATACATTTTTGCCAAAATTTCTTCAAAAGGAACCGCGGCCTCCATTTGCGTATTGCGAAACTGACCCGCATCCGTGCTTATTCGCTCCGCCAAAATCCCGTGCAAATCCTTAATTTGATCAACATCGAGCTCGTTTCTGTAAAAAGCCTCAGTGCAGTATTCAACTGCTTTAAACATATTTTCAATTTCCACATGAGATTTATCTCCCAGCATATCTACGCGTTTTTTTACAATTTCTGCTGGAAAGTTGTAATTTTCCATTTGGAGCAGGTTTGTGATGTTTTCGGCCAGAGCCTTTTTTTCAAGCTGATTTTGCCAGTTTTCTAAAATTGGCGTGTTTTCAATTACGGCCTTTGCGTATTCAATATTGCCAATGTTTTTGAGGATTGTATTAGAAATAGAATATTCGGGAAAATACACACAGTAATTATTGCATATTTACCGCAAAATACACCATTGATCCAGACTAACTTTTAGTATAAACTAACATTTATGAATAAATCATATTTTATAAAAAGTTATAGTAAAGGTCAGTTAACTATTCCAAAGGAAGTAAGAGATAGCATGGGTTTGGGGGATGACTTTTGGCTTGAATTAACTATGGAAGGCAATAAATTAACTATTAAGCCGCTTAAGGATACAAACGTAGTAAGAGAACCTTCAACAGGGGCAGATGACTATGCCAAGATGCTTAAAAATTTGGATACAAGCTGGTTTGATGAAGAACAATATAAAAAACTAAAAGATGATCTAGCAAAACGAAAAGACTTATATGATTAAGAATATACTATTGGACACATCGGTAGTTATTGATCACTTAAGGTTAAACGGAAAAACTTATTCGTTAATGCAAAGGCTGAGTGATGAAAAGCAAAATTTGTGTATTTCTATACTGACCCAAGCAGAACTTTATGCTGGAAAGAAATCTTGGGAGAACCTTAATACAATGTTGGCCCTTGAATTTGTATTATCGGGTTTCACAGTCTTGGCGCTTGATACCGAAGTTTCAAAGCTTGGTGGTAAAATAAGCGCTTTATATAATTTAGATATAGTAGATTCTTTAATTGCTGCAACTGCCATATTAAATGAGTTACCTCTGTATACGCTAAATACTAAAGATTTTATAAAAATACCGGGTTTAACTGTGCTTTCTTAAAGTTCTAGAATTTTTGGAAACGCGTCTCTGTTTGGCAGTTCTTCCGAAGTAGTCACAATAGTTTGCTGCAAATCCATAATATTTAACACATTCGCTCGGTGACGTTCATCAAGCTCGGAAAAAATATCATCAAGAAGTAAAATTGGGCGCTCGCCATTAGCTGTCTCAATAAAATCCATTTCACAAAGTTTTAAGGCAAGAAGTACCGCGCGTTGTTGTCCACGCGAGCCAAAATTCGCCACAGAATAACCATTTAGTAAAATATCAAAATCGTCGCGATGCGGTCCGTACAAGGTTTTACCTGCATAAATTTCTTTTTGGCGATTCCCTGCAAAAACTGCTTGGTCAACATAGCTTTGAATAAAATCCACTTTAATCTCAACTTTGTCGCCATTTACGATTTTTTCATATTTCTTAAGTTCTACGGCAAAAAAGCTAAAAAGCTGTTGGCGGGAGGTTTGAAGCACATTTGCCGTTGTACACAGTTTTTCTTCCCAAAGTTCAATCAAGTCGCGCCCACGCCCAGTTTCTCTAATTGTTTCTAAAATCTTATTTCGGCCGCGCATGGCTTTTTGGTATTCGCTGTGCGCCTTTTTGTATTTTTGATCGGTTTGAAAAAAAATCGAGTCTATGTATTTACGTCTGCCCGAAGGCGAACCCGTTAAAACGGCAATTTCGTCGGGTGAGAAAAGCACACTGTTCAAGTTTCCAGCAAATTTATTAAGTGCTCGCGAAACTCCGTTTAATTTTACGGTTTTTGACGAGGTATGGTCGGTAGTGGTTAGCTTTTTAATAATTAGCTCAAGCTTTTTTTCTTCGTCGTTAGTGATTAATGCGTCGAGCCTGCAGAAGTTTTGCTCGTGGTTGATCATTTCTGCGTCAAACTCGGCTTTAATTGATTTTGTTGTGGAAAGAAGGTGAATTGCTTCGAGAATATTTGTTTTTCCGCTTCCGTTTGCACCAAAAATTAGAGTATTTTGTCCGTCAAAGCCAAAAGTAGCTTTTGAATGGTTGCGAAAGTTTGTAAGTTGCAGGTTGTGAAGTTTCATTTAATCGATTTATACCACAAGCAAAACATTTTTACTTGTTGACTATCCATTGGCAGCTTTCATAATAATAAATATTACTAGTTTGAAAGGATAATATGCTCATGAAATTAAGTAAGGGGTATTCGGGTTTATATGTTTTGCTTGGTTTAGGCTCCATTGCAATACTTTCAGTATTTGTTTTAAGTAAGACTACTAGGTCTTTTTCCTCACAAAGCTCAGAAAAGGTTGCTGGCGTTGAAAGCCAAACAGGTGCTTATATATGCGATCCTTATTCAGCCTATGTTCCAGGAGAAAATGATGGTTCCATTCGACTTAAATCAATAGGAGGATCTCCCCAGTGGGATCCCTTGACTTTTTTTAATCGGGGTACTGTTACATTAACTTTATATGCTAAAAAGGAGGGGTGGAAGTTTCCAGAAGATTACGATAACGGTCAAATGACTATGTTAACTGACGATGGTAGAACTTGGAAAAGCAGAAATTTATGGAAAGAAGTTGGAGAAAATACATATGAATGGGTTCAAGATTTAACAGGAACCTCTATTGTTGCCTTTTATATTGACAATGGTCGTGTTGATACATGGGTTCCTTCATGCCCATGGGTATTTGACTATGAACGTAACGGAGTTCGTCTTGTTGAGGAAGTATCCACTCCTACTGTGAGTATGTTTATTAACAAAATAACAAATAGTAAGGATCAACTTTATAAAAGATATCACTTACTAACTCAAATTAATCAATTTTGGGTTTATTTTCCTTGGGAAACTAGGATTTCACTGAATAGTAATTGTGCCAAAAGGACAGGTAGCTCAGGGTTTTCAAAAGTTGTACCAGTTTTTCAGGATGGGTTAGATGTTTCAGTAAGAGTTAAAGCGTCGGAAGTAAAAAACCCTAGAGCCCAAATACCTTACAGAATTATCAGAGTGTCAGACAACAGAGTAATGTGGAGTGGTACCGTAGTTGGACCGGTTTGTAAGTAGGTCAATAAGAGTAGCGTATGCTTAAAGTTACAACTTGTGGCATATCAAACTTGGCAATTGGGGCAAAAATATGTTGTGCGCGTGTTTATTGTAATGGTTTTTGAAGGTAAGTTGCACCTTTGGCAAGTGTCCCTTTGGTAAATGCGGAAAAAGTTTTGCTGAAAGCCTGGTTTGCCAAAAGCATCAACATAATCGCTAATCGTAAGACCTCGATTTTTGATTCCTTCAAGTAAAATTTCTCTGCAAGCATTGAGTAAAGTTTGTGCTTCTTCTTGTGTTATTGATTGTGATGGCCTTGCTGGATGAATTTGTGCTATCCACAAGGCGTCTGTTGCGTAAACGTTACCAAGTCCTGAAATACGCTCTTGATCTAAAAGAACATTTTTCACATTTGTTTTTTTGCTTTTGAGTATTGTGTGGAAATATTGAGGGGAGAGCTTTTCATCTAAAACATTTGGTCCAAGTCGTTTTACCAGTTTTTGCGTTGTAGATTTTGAGTTTAGCTGAGCTTTGCCAAACATACGCACATCAGTAAAGCGAAGCTCTATTTGTTTTTCTTTTTTTTCAAGACTAAAAGCAATTCTTAAGTGTGGATCAGGTTTAAAGCTTGGCGAGCGAATTAAGAGCTTTCCCGTCATTGCAAGGTGAAAAGCCAAATCGTGCTGTTCTAGTTCAAAAATTATGTTTTTGCCTATTTGAAGTATTTTGACGATTTTTTGCCCCGTGATAAGTTCTGCAGGATTTTCAAACTCCGATTGAATTTTATATCCCGCAATAGTTTCTACTTTTTTAATTGTGCTTCCTGCCAAATATTTTTGGAGATCAGTAACTATTGTATAAACTTCGGGATATTCCGGCATGTATTGGTTTTAGAGTGTTTTTTGGCTTAGGTCAAGTTTAGGTGATAAAAGTGCGAGAATAAGTTTTTGGGAGTAGAATTGCATCAGATTTTAGCACTAGGAGTGACAGATGAAACGCAAAGAATGGAATACGTGGGATGACGAAGGAGCTGGTGTGGATGTATCCACGCCGTCACTAACACGGGTAGTCGTTGTAGCAGGAGGCATCCTCCTTGTTATTTGGGCTATTTGTGAGATCGTTCGGTATGTTATGTAGTCGCTAGGCGGTCAATGTATGGAGTGTAAACCCCCAGCAGCGACCGCCTTTTTGTTGAATGGTGCGTATATTACTGTTACGATTCATTATATGCCCATGACACGTGAAGATAGATTTGTGGAGTCCAGTGGTTATAGACCTGACAAGATAATACATGCATATCGTGGAGATTATCCATATGGACCTCATGTTTCAAAACGCACACATGCTTTATCTGCTAAACCTGATACAGCAAATTCAGTAACAACGCGTGTGCCTCGAAAACAATACAGTGAAAAGTCAGCCGAACAGTATTTTGATAAATTTGAGAATGTAGATCCTAGAGTAGTTACTTTATTTGTTAATATTTTTCCAACTGAGTTAATAGATACAAATGAAGATTTTAGACTGTCATGCATGTCTGCAGGTTTGGCAATTTCACGAAGAATACACAATGCCGACATTCCAGATGAAGCGTTTCCCTACATAACTCAAGAACAATTGGAGCTGGCAAATAATATTTGTAATATGGTCTTTTTAGCGCATAGAAACAATGATAAAGATAGCGGAGAATCCTTTAAGCTTGCTGGTTTTACACTGCCAGAGTACATAAACACTGTAAATGCTGAGGTAGTTACTTTACTGGGAAAAACAGCTGAAAGTCAAATAAACGCAAAGCCTTTGGATGCAGATACTATGATTGATGCACTTAA
The DNA here is from genome assembly GCA_964496905.1 of uncultured Candidatus Saccharibacteria bacterium. GTDB lineage: Bacteria > Patescibacteriota > WWE3 > UBA101185 > UBA10185 > CAZCAQ01. The sequence goes on along the minus strand of CAZCAQ010000008.1, from coordinate 8,063 downwards.
CGCTTACTCAACAGCTTCAAAGCGAGTATCTAGTATTATAAATTGATACTTTTATGATACCTAATGGACAACTGCTACTATGCACACTTCCTACAAAACTCCTTAAATTCATCCTTAAACCTCTCTTTATCAAATCTTTTTGCACCGGCTTTTATGCTAGATGTATCAAAACTGCCTTTTCGGCATAAACCATCAAATTCGCGCATTTTTTCTAAAAAGTGCTCCAAATTAAGTTCGTCAAAAAACATGCCGTTTTTGCCCTCCTCAACAATTTCAAGCGGTCCGCCTGACTTATGCGCCAAAACCGGAATTCCGTGCGAAAGCGCTTCAACAACCGAAATGCCAAAATCCTCGTCTTCTACTGGAAAAACAAAACCCGCACTTTGCGCCAAAATTTTGTGCTTTTCATCGTCTGGGGCGTGTCCTGCAAAGGTAATTGTGTGACCAGCCATTTTTTTGAGTCTTTTTTCTTCCGGACCCGTTCCTATAATTGTTAAAGGAAGTTCTAGCAAATTAAAAGCTTGAATTAAAAAATCAAAGTTTTTATATGCAACAAGTCTGCCCAAAGCTGTGTAGTAAGGGGGTTGAAGGTTGTTTTTTTCTGGAGTTTTATAGGCCCAGTTAACTTCAACAGGTGGGTAAATGACTGTAGCGTCACGTTTGTAAAACTTTTTAATGCGTCTGGCAACTTCTTGCGAATTTGCTATTAAATGCGTTGGGCGTTGTGCTGCGGCAAAATCCCAAGTTCTTAAAAAATGGTCGATTACGCTTACAAAAGGCTTAAAATACCATTTTGAGCGTTTTGTGCTTTCCACAGAGTATTTGTACAAAAAGCGTGGGGGAGTGTGTATGTAGGCAATATGTGTTTGGCCTGGTTTTGTCATTACACCTTTTGGCCATGCAGTGCCGTCGCTAATAATTAAATCGTATTCGCGCAGGTCAAAGCTTTCAAAAACAATTGGCATTAAAAAAGT
>CAZCAQ010000008.1:0-6989 GCA_964496905.1 uncultured Candidatus Saccharibacteria bacterium | reverse complement strand
GGCTAGAACAGTTCAATGGGTAAATTATGTTCCCACGCATTTTGTAGCAATTTGCGTTGATTTAATTATTGACATGGGTGTTTTTTCATGGCTTTATAGTAGTATGCCCAAAATAAATCATCTGCCATCTATATCTTCTACTTCTAATAGCGAAGGTTTTTCGCATATTTTTGTTTTGATTTCATTTTTGGCAGTTTTGGGTGCTGTAGGTTTTTTTATGCGTCCAAATTCTTCTACTAGTAATCCAGATGTTTTAGGATCGGCTCAAACAACTTCATCTAGCGCAACGCGTAATGGTTTTTCCGTTATGGTTGTTTCCAACAGTGGGAATTGGGATTTTTTTGAGTATTTGTGCTCAAGTTACGAGGAATGCATTGAATCACTCACCGCTGGCTACCAACTTTCAACAATAAGTGGAGGTCAAACCGACGGTTACGAAATTTTTGTAGAGCCTTCTGACGAGTGGGATGCTTACAAATTTATTAAATATTATGTAAAAAGCGGTTGGACTGATTCTAATACGCAGTTTGTGCCAGATATGACTGAAACAATTCAAGGCGCTGAAATTCATAAATTTGAAAATGCAAATATTGAGGCGGTAGTTGCGCCAATAACTCCATTTACTACTCAGTTTTATAACGCCACAAGTTTTTCAGACAATTAGGGTAGTTTTAGTGCTAAAATAAGTCATGCAAGTTCTGCCCAGACACACTTTTTTGTGGGAATATCTTTCCGATTATCAAAAAGCACTTATTATGGATGGCGAAATGCTGTTGGAACACAGCAACCTGCTTAAAAAAAACGTATCTGATTATTCTTTTTTAGTTTTTCCATTTAGCAAAGCCTATGAAGGTTTTTTAAAGAAATTTTTTTTGGATATAGGGCTAATTAAACAAGACGAGTACTACAGCGATGAAATAAGAATTGGCAGATTGCTAAACCCTGGCTATATGAAGAAAAACGGCGGTGGTTTATATTTTTCCTTATGTAAGCACGAAAAAGGTGGGCAAGAGTTATCAGACGTTTTATGGGGAGTTTGGAAAAAAGGCCGAAATGAAGTTTTTCACTACTTTCCACATAATTTTAAAAAACTAAGTTACGAAGAAGCCCTAGACATAATAAATGATGTGGTAAAGGCAATGGAGCTTGCAGTTACTCAGTGTCAGCTCGATGTTAAGGATTCGCTTGTTAGTTCTACCGCTGGCGTAGAAAATTAGTATAATACCGCCGTGGCAAGAGAAATTCCAAAAAAATCAAAAATAGCTGTTGGGTTAAGCGGAGGGGTGGATTCTTCTGTTAGTGCCCTAATGTTAAAAAAGGCTGGTTTTGAAGTAACCGGTGTTCATATGCAGTGCTGGGATTATGATGCCAAGGGTTGTACCGGCAAGCAGGACAGAGCGGATGCTGTTGCGACTGCTTCTGTATTAGGTTTGCCTTTTATTGCTTTGGATTTTGTGCGCGAATACAGTGATTTAGTAATGAAGTACTTTTACTCTGAGTATAAAGCTGGCCGAACTCCTAACCCAGACATTTTGTGTAATAAAGAAATTAAGTTTGGACTTTTCTTGGATTGGGCTTTGCAACAAGGATTTGACTATGTTGCAACTGGCCATTATGCCGGTATAGATTTTAATGCTACGAGTGGGCTTTATGAATTGCTGCGTCCAGTTGATTTAAGTAAAGATCAGTCCTACTTTTTGTACGCATTAAATCAAGATCAATTAAGCCATGCCGTTTTTCCTTTAAGCAATATTACCAAAAGTGATGTTAGGCGACTTGCACAGTTAAATGGGTTGCCATCTGCTTCAAAACCCGATAGTGTAGGCATTTGTTTTGTTGGTAACGTTGAAATTAGAGATTTTTTAAAGCAAAACGCTGGGTTTAAAGAAGAAAAGGGACCTGTTTTGAATTTAAGCGGAAAAGTCATTGGAGAGCATAACGGAGCTGTTTTTTTTACAATTGGCCAGCGCCACGGTTTTACATTGTCTGAATATACAGGCGTGCCCATGTACGTTTTAAGCAAAAATGTTGAACAGAACGAAATTGTCGTGGGCACTTACGCGGAGTGTATGTTAAGTGAGTTTGAAATAGCGAGTTTTCATTGGATTGGCACACCTATTGAAGGCGCTGTTGACTGTGAAATTAGGATTCGGCATTTGGGACAGTTATACAATGGCTCTGTAAATGTGGCTTTGGGTAAAGTTATCTTGCAGCAGCAGGCATTTGGTGTTGCTTCTGGTCAGAGCGCAGTTTTTTACAAAAACAATAAGGTTTTAGGTGGCGGCATAATCAAATAGTTAGGGATCGCTTTGATGTTGAGTCAAAAACTCTGTATTTTTGATTTTGACTTTGTGTTTAATTAAGGCTTGATCAATTTGGAATTGGAATGACTTTTCTTGTTCAATGTTTTGGTGCATATCCATGCTTTTGTAATAAACTGAGTAATCTCCTGCTTCCGCAAGTATTATTGGCTGTTGGTATTCTTGCCATTCATCGTTGTTAATTTTGTAAAATGTATTTGTAACAGGGGATTGAAAATCAATATCATTAGCGGTTAGTTCCACTTCAACAGAACTTACAAACGTGCCTAAAACTTTAGTACCAATTATATTTAGCTGAGTTTGTGGGGGATTTTTATCAATTTTATCGCCAAAGACTGCAAATAATGAAAAATTGCTAGTACCAGTAATTAGTTTATTGTTGACTTGGTCATCTATTGTAGTAAAAGCTTCCCACAAATTATTTTGATCGTTAAAATGGTATGCAGATAGTGTTTCCCGTGCAACGTTGGTGAGGCTTTGGCTTGAGTAATTAAAAATAAGTGGAATAAGGGATTCAGTGACTTGTATTTTTTCGCCAAAATTGTTGTAGAGTTCTATGCTGTACGCAAGTTTCGGCACTGACTTTTTATTTTCAATCGCGTTTGCAATGGCTGCCGAAGGAATTCGTTTTATAATTGTAGTTAGCAGTTGTACTTGTGGAGACTGAAAGTCCAATTCTATGCCATCAAAGGCATGTAATTGATTTTTTCCTGTATAGCTTACTGAGGTTTGAACTGGAGTGTTCCACAAATAGTTATTTTTGTCTGTGGTATGTTGTCTTAATGCATCTGTCCAAGAAAAATTGTTCCAAGGGTCGGCAAGTGCACTTGTATGCCATCCAAAGGGGTCTGTTTTGCCCTCTGGTGAATCATTTTCATAAAGTGAGTCGTTATTAAGATCCTTTAAAACTGTTAAGTGTAAATGCGGCCCAGTTGTTCTTCCAGACATGCCAACTTTCCCAAGTATTTGACCTTGTTCAACCTGCTGCGGTGTCTCAAAGTTTTTTGCAGGGTATTCTTGAAGGTGTCCGTAAAAAGTTTGATAACCGTTTGCGTGCGTTACTTTTACAAAATGTCCTAAGCCGTTTGACTGATAAAAATATTGAGCCAGGCCAGCAGAAACAGCTTTAATAGCAGTGCCATAGGGAAGCGCAAAATCAATACCATCATGCCCTGAGTAATATAAAAATGGTTCTGGTTGTGTTAAACCAAGATAATTGGTTGTGGTTTTAGCTTTTTCAGCTGGTTCCGGATACAAGCTATACCCAAGTAAGGGATATGCATGGTCAAAAAATGCTGAAATGTTGTCAGTAAGATCAATTGGGTTTTCAAGATCCCAAGGAGGCTCAAAGATTTGATTAATAGTAAAAGGAGATTCGTGGATTTCACTTTTATACAGCCCATCATTTGCTACTGAGGCAAATAATTGACTAGGTTCTGTAAAAACCCATTCAATAGAATTAACGGCCGCACTTATAAAGTTAGTTCTACTCCATGTAATGCAATCGTTGCTAACATAAATGTCTTGCGTGGTTGCATCTTTTGCGTAGGCATAAAATAAGTTATTTATAGGGAAGTACTTTAGTTTTCCTACTATCTTACCCTCAAGCTGTTGAATTTTTGTCCACGTTGTCCCGTTATTGTACGAAATAAATGCGCCACGATTGTTTGAAGTTCCAGCAATAACAACTTGTCCGTTACCTTCGATATCTGCTATTTTTTCGTTTTTTAAAGGCAATATATTGCTAAAAGAGTTTCCATTGTCATCAGAGATATAAACATTAAACTCGTCATGTGCAAATATTTTTTGACCAGACTTTTTTATAACTCTAAATTTGGGTCCAAAGTAGCCTGAGCCTATCTTTTGAGTCCAGTTCTCTCCTTTATCATATGATGCCCAAAGGCCGTGAGCGTTCGTTCCAAGTAAAACAACGTCTTTTGTAGCTAGAACACCTGCTGTTGAAACACTAGGCCCTGTATGGTGCCAAACATCATCTTTGAGCACAAAAAGTCCTCCTCTATTTGCGCCTACATTAGGGTCAAAAACTGAATAATATGTAGCGGCGTACAGTAGTTTATTGTCTTTATCATATGATATTCCTACAACGCCTCTATCCTTTAGGCCGGCTTGCGTCCATGTTTCACCTAAATCAGAGCTAAAATAAATGCCACGGTATGGCTCTAGCCATGATCTAGTATCGAATTCACCAGCATACATTCCGGTATGCGTTTTAACAATTGAGCTTATGCCATCTAATTTTAGTGTAGTAGAAGCCCAATCATACGCAAAAACCGATTGGCTACACAACATAATGCCCATTAGTGCACTTAGTTGTAAAATTTTAAGGAACATGGTCGCTTTATAGATCAAAAAAACACCTTGTGCACTAGTCTAAAGTCTATTCTAAATAGAATTTTTGTTTGTGATATAGTACAAAAGCATGGAACAAAACTTAATCGAAAAGCTAACGAGTCAGCATAAAGACCTTACAAAAGCACAGGTTGAGGGAATTTTGTACCTAATATCAAGTGAGCAAAGCCTAGATCTATCTGGGTTGATTTTAATCACTGGTTTGCCCAAAGCAGTTTTAATTGAGTTCTTAAAGTCGATTAATGCCCTACTCATAGACTCTAAGGAGTACATCGGTTTTATTCCCAATTTAAGCAAGGATGTATCAGAACTGAACTTACAGCCTTATAAATGGACATTGTTTGAAGAACCTGCGGAACCTTTAGCTTCCAAGCTCACTGACCTAAGAAAAAAGCACTTTTTTGCACAAAAAAGAGAGTACGACCAGTTCTTTGCAACGTCCGAAACTAGCATACGCAAAGCCCTAGCAATTAAGGCAAAAGCTGGCTTAAAGGGTACAAAAATTGCCCTGCTTGGTGACGACGACTTACTATCATTTGCAATCCCACTATTGAGCCAAGACTATGCCGAAATTGTAGTTTTTGACATTGATAAGGAACAACTTGCTAAAATAGAAGACGCAACAAAACAAGAAGGCTTTAAAAACGTTAAAACTCAATTTTACGATGCACGTGCCCCACTACCCAAAAATTATCTAAACTATTTTGATGTTGTTTTTACAGATCCTCCTTACACAAAAAGTGGTTTTGACCTGTTTTTAGATAGGTGTATTGAGCTTGTAAAAATCTCAAAAGATTACAGTGGTGGCTATATTTATATTTGTTATGGAATTGGCGTAAAAAACCTTGAACGAGAAGCAAAACTACTTGAGTCTATTCATATTAGAAATTTGTATATTGAAGATAAAGTATTTAAGTTCAACAAGTATCATGGTGCCGAAACAGTAGGCAACGCAAGTAGCCTGTATATTCTTAAAACGACTCCATTTACCTCAACTGTGCAAAATGCGCACACTGAAAATATTTATACATTTGAAAATGTTAAGGAAGAAAAATTTCCGTATGTAGATCATTATGTTTTTAAACTTTATGGTGTTGACTCGGCAATACTTAAGTCAAAAAACAGAATTACGGCCGTTGTGGGGGAGTTTTGCAATAAACACAAGCTCAAAGTTATGAATACATATGTTACACAATTTAAGCCTTTTGGGCTTTCATTGACTTATATTCTGGCAAACTCAAATTTAATTGTTCATACTTGGGAAGAGTACGACGCTGTTCATGTTGACCTAGTTACGTGTAGCCCGGTTTACAATGCGTCGGAACTTTCAAATAATCTTAAAACTCTTTTCAAAGCTCGTAATATTGAATACTACAGAGTCTAGTTTTCAATACTATATATACTTCAAAACATGTTACACTGCAAATATCGGGATTTTCACTAAACAAAGGAGAGATATAGATGACAGTTGAAGAGTGGAAAACAAGATTTATGGCTGAGTGTGAAAAATTGCAGTTTTTTGCAGCGATATCTGATAACGAAGTTCGACGCTGTATAGCTGAGAACAGAGAGCCAGAACAGCATGCCCGTGATCTGCGAGATCTTAGTTTGAGTCTGCTACAAGATCTTATGGGTTAATACGCTAATCTTGAAGACGTCTTCCAGATAAGAATAATATTTTTGTCTGGAGGACGTTTACTTTTTTGTAAAATTCTTATATAAAGTTCAAATAGAACTTGCTGTATAAAGCATTGACTTGGTGCGCTACACTTGATATCTTTGCTTATGCCGTAACACGGCCATTTCATTAGTGTACTTTATGTCCACATGATCTATTCTAGAAAGCGAAAGTTTTGCTAGAAAACGCCCTCAGCAGAGCGCGTTTTCGTCGCAAAATCTTGAGCTTGCACTTTGATAAACAAATAAGTAAACATAATATGCATAAATTTTCCCGCATATTTATTATTAAATAAACCAATTCAAGCCTTTCAAGCAATGAAAGGCGAAAAGAATGATTCTTTGAGAATTTGATCCTAGTTCAGGATGAATGCTATCGACATGCCTAAGCCATGCAAGTCGAACGGATTTTTGTAAGTTTGAGGAGCAATCCAAAAAACGAACTTAAATTAGTGGCGAACGGCTGAGTAACACGTAGGAATCTACTCCAAACTCGGGGATAAGCCGGCGAAAGCTGGTCTAATACCCGATGAGGTGGCAACACCAAAGCTTTTGCGGTTTGGAATGAGCCTGCGGCCTATCAGCTAGTTGGTGGGGTAAAGGCCTACCAAGGCTATGACG
>CAZCAQ010000007.1:15834-51937 GCA_964496905.1 uncultured Candidatus Saccharibacteria bacterium | reverse complement strand
TTTTCCAGGTGAATATGCTATTGCGGAGCATATAGTCTAGTCTTTTTGGCAGGGGTTAGTTGATTATGTCGTGAACTACTATGCTACTGTAACAATCTCTCAAAATCCTTAACAACTTTATTACTTCCAGCTTTATCTAACTTAACAAGTAGTTGTCTTTGGATCCAATAAAGCTTGTCAATTTCCGCAATATCAGAATAATCAAGTATTAGGGCAGGTATTTGGTACGGCAATTCCGCATTTATGTTTGCTTGATTATTGCTGTATAAGGCACCTAGTTGCTTATAAACACCGTCTGAAGCTTCCTGTGTCGTCTTCACTGCAAGTTTTAAGTGTCCTCCTGAGTTGATTGCCCTTGTGACTCCGAGTGCTACTATTCCCCGCCTTGCAACTGTTCCAAGAGAATGCTTAACCAATTGGTCTCTAGCATCTTTTACATTTCTAACTAAACTTTCAATTTTGAATATCCTTTTACATTCAACTGCATATTTATAACCTTCATCTGAGGTCACTATAAAATCTGGGTTTTGTTCGGCTAGAACTGTAGTATAACCAGCATTTGCAAAAATAACTGCCAATCTCAGTTCAAAAAGCGAGTTACGGCCTTGGTTAGTATTCATATCTTCATCCTGTACTAACAAGGGCATTTGCAAAATATCCTTTAGCTTTCTTGTTGAAATTGCTATACTTTCTTGTCCTAATAGACCCAATCCTTTAATTGTAAAAAGAAATTCTGCCAACTGAATTATGGAGAAAGCTGTTCTAAATGCCTCTGATCCTTCTTGAAGCATTTTATCTAGTTCCGTTTGGTTAAGTAACAATGAATTAACCCGTTTGGTAATTTCTAGGGCTTCAATAACCCAACAATTCACAGGCAGAGTCAATTTATAGTTCCTCATGGTAGTGTTCCAATGCTTATCAAAATCACTTAAAAGGTCACTATAAGACGTAGTGTTCATGTAACCTGCACCAAGTGTTTCTGCAGTTTTGTTCATCCACCGATTTTATCATTTGGATTTTGGATTTGTTTTGTTTTGTTTTTCTCCAATAGCATTAATACTTATATGTTGCGTGTGGAAAGCATAAGTCTTAGCTAAGCATACCCACCGAAGAGAAACCATCAAAATACTTATGTTAGAATTACTGTATGGATGTTACTTCCAAGCCTGAAATCACTACGTTTGTTAGAAGAACGGTGCGTTTCTGGATGGTTACAATAGCAGTTTTTATTGTTTTGTTTTTTACTACAACCTATTTGCAGGATTTTTTTAACTTACCCATATGGGTAATACCTGCAATACTATTCATTGATTTCTGTCTCGGTGTATTAAGTTTTATTATGTTAATTACTACGCTTCTTTTTAACAGTAAAAAAGTAGGTATGCTTTCTGTAATTTTTTCGCTTATTGCATTTCTTGGAGTTGGTATTTTTGGGGTATATAGTATCCAACAGGCTCGTATAGAAGAATTGCAAGTAAACATAGAAAAAAAAGAAAGAGAAAATGCCGAAAACCAGCCACCAGTAACTATAAACAACAGTGAGCCTTCAGTGATAAATAATGCCGTACCACAGCAGCCTATTGTACCAAACAACTCTAGTAACCTTATAACCTGTAATTCAAAGGATAATAAATGTCCTTCGGTACAAATGACTGCTGCACAGTGTGCTCAAACCACTTGTTGCGAAGTTGAGGGGAAATGGTTTTTAACCCCAAGTAATGAGTGTATAAGATTGCACCAAGATAATGCTAGAGTCGCCGTTACTGCGTATAACGGTAACGTTTATTACTGCGATAAAAATAGTATTGGAGCTATACAGTCAGCATCTAATGATGTGCGAGACAATCAGGCAAGGTGGAAATCGTGTGATGCTGGAAAATGGGACAAAATTAGAACCTGTGAGAATAGCTGTTATGACTATTATGAGTATGGTAGTGAATCTCAAAGCAGCTGTTTGAGAAATTGCAATTATGAGTATTGTAGCTTGGAAAAAATAAATATGACTTCAAGCCAGGATACATTCAATAAACTCGTAGATCGTCATTGCAATTAGTTCCTGGACAGGTGTTCCAAAACATTTCCTCCAAAAACTACAAGTCAAATATACTGCCATCGCAGGTAAAAGTAGTTTCCCTGTTAGGGAATTTAGAGCCAATTCATGTTGTTTAGGTAGTAAAATGTATGTATGGAGAATACATTTAGTTTTAAATCCACTAGTTCAAAAATTGGACGACCTACTGTAATGTCAGATGCAATCAAGGATTTGCTTGTATATGCCTTTTCTCTAGGTTGTAATGATGAAGAGGCATGTGTTTTTGCCAATATTTGTCCGTCAACCCTTTATAACTATCAGAAAAAAGACCAAGAATTTCTTGATTATAAAAAAATGCTAAAGCTACAGCCTATTTTGAAGGCTAGGATGGCAATTTATAGTGCTTTATCGGATCCCGAGTTTGCTTGGAAATATTTGTGTAAAAAAGCTCCAGATTTTAGTTAGTCCTTTGTCAATAACCTATAGACCTTCTTATGTTAACGAAACATTGTTATTACAGCAAATTGTCCTTTAGCCATTTTTCCCGCATGTAACGCTATCATGAAATAAAGCATGTAATTGTTTATGTGCAGTGGGAAAAATATGAATATTAACGAAAATAAAATATACAAGACTTCTGACTTAGCCTTATCGGCATATCTAGCTGTTACATTTCCAGTTCTTAAAATTGAAAAAGATAATGACAAAAGAGCTTTATTTTTATTTGGTAGTTCAAATGCTATTGAAGAACTTATAAAGAAATATTGGGATAAATCTGCAACAGTTAACCCCCTTGATTATTACTATAGTCTTAAAAACTTGAAGGCTAGGTTGTATTCGGAGGTTTGACATGCGACCTAAGGCGATTTTTGTACCAGTTGAAGATCGTATGTTTTGGCTGTCCTCGGAGTTAATTGTAAAAGTGCGAGGTGTATTTGAATCTCGTTATGATAGCGAGCTGTCGGAAGACGAAATCTATGAAATTGCATCTAATCTCGTATGTACTTTGGAGAGTGTTTTGAGACATCGTATGTCTAATAAATGAGTATAAATATGGCTAAAGCACGGATGCTTCACAAAAAAATATCTATATCCCAACAGATGGAACTATTGTCCTTACCTGCTCAACTACTGTTTACTTGGATGATCTCACATGCGGATGATGATGGAAGATTACGAGGAGAGACAAGATATGTCAAAGCTTCTGTTGTACCACTTAAGGATTGGAGTGTGAAAAAGATCGGAGACTACTTACAAGAGATGGTAATAGCAGAGTTAATTCACTTATGGAGTCAAAATGGAGAAACTTATATAGAATTCATAAAGTGGAGGGATCACCAGTATATAAGGAAAGACCGTCATATTCCGTCGTCATTACCACATTTCTATGGTGACTTTGACAATACAAAGGAGCTAGCACGTCTACCAGATGTCAACCAGGCGTCCGCCCAATATAATGAAATTAAATTCAATGAAATACAATCAAATAAAAGCGAATACAATAAAAATACATCGCATTTTTCTTATAAGGAGGAAATAGACGAACTCTCTACTGAAACGATAATCCCTAAAAATTTTGTTCCCTCAACGGAAGGTCAAGCAGCTGCTCAGCGAGCCTGTGTGGCCTTAGAACCCTTCAATAGCCAAGCAATGCGTACAACATATTTGTCAGCATTGGATAAAGGATTACCACTGCATCTGTTTGACCAATTTGTTAGTGAAATACTGCAAGATCACACGGTAAAAAATAAAGGTGCCGTTTTTAATAAGAAAGTTACTGAGTATTTTGATAAGCAACGAGAAGACGTATAATAAATTCGTACCCAACTTAATAGAGTCACTTTTTTAATGACCACCTCAGTCAACTTGAAGTGATTCTTGTTGGGTACAACTGGGGTGGTCATTTATTTTGTTGAAAGGTTAAAAAAATGAATAATTTAAGATATATACAGTATGCAAGAAAATCTACTGAGGCTAAGGAGCGTCAAGCACTCTCAATTCCAGAGCAAATAGAAGAATGTAGGAAGTACAATGAGAATAACTTACTTAATATTGTTATGGAATTACAAGAGAGTAGGTCTGCGTTTAAGCCGAATAATAGACCAGCCTTTGACGAAATGCTCAAGGCAATAAAACGAGATAAAGCTGATGCGATATTAACTTGGAAACCTGACAGACTTTGTCGTAATCCAGAAGAGGGTGGGCAGATTCTGCAACTGCTTCAAAATGGCGTGATACGAGAGATAAGGACACCACTTGGGGATACTTATACCCCTGAGTCCGATCAGTTGATTCTTTTAATACACTTTGGGATGGCTAATCAATACTCCAGAAATATCAGTCAGAATGTAAAGCGATCTATGCCTTATAAAGTGAATAGGGGAGAATATTATGGAGCCGCTCCAATAGGTTACGAGAACTATGGAGAACAGAGAGGCCATAGAAACATTAAACCTCATGGTTTTGAAGCCCCATTGATTAAAACAGTATTTGAACTTTGTGCAAAGGGTGGTTATTCCCTCGGCTATTTAACTAGATATCTTTTAAATAGTGGCTTAAAGACAAAAAAAGGTAAGGAAGTAGCTAAAAGTCACATGCATAGAATACTTACTAACCCTGTGTATTATGGCTACTTTTATTACAAGGGTGAGTTATTTAAGGGTGATTATGTACCTCTAATTTCAAAACAAACCTTTGATGCAGCCCAAGCGGCACTAGGAGACAGAAGCGTACCAAAAACTAATTCTTGGAAGCATCCCTATAATGGTTTAATGAAATGTGCTGAGTGCGGATGTTCAATAACCACCTCCGTAAAGAAAAAGTATTACAAAGGCACCAATAGGACTGTAAATTACGCTTATCATCACTGTACTAAGCGTAGAGGTTCGTGTTCCCAGACACCTATCTCATCTCCAAGTTTGGAAAATGTCTTTATTGATACGGTTTCAAAAATAAATATTGATGCTGATATTTGGTCTTTGGGAATGGAATTAGTGAAGGCAAAGTATCACAGTTTAGTTACACAGCATGATAACCAGTTAGACCACTTTAGGTCAGAATACAATCGTTTAGAAGATAGATTGAACAGACTAATAACTATGCGAGCAGATGGAGAACTAACTTCTGAAGAATTTAAGATGCAGAAGAACAGTATTATTGATGAAAGAGCCAAGGTTGAAGATAGGATAAATGATACTAAGTTCTCATCAGATAATTGGTTAGAACGCACTGAGGAGTTTTTGGATACTGCTTTTTATGCCAAAGAGATTATTGAAAGCAGGGATATTTTGAAAAAACGAAAGTTAATAATGGATATGTGTTACGACCTCAAGCTAGCCTATGGGAATGTTGTTGTTACTTACAGAAAACCCTTTGATGTATTGCTTGATCCCGCATATCGTACTAATTGGCAGGGGTGAAGGGAATCGAACCCCCGCTGACGTGGTTTTGGAGACCACCGCTCTGCCGCTGAGCTACACCCCTATCGATTTAGCATAAGTATTATAGAGGGTGATGAGCTCGTGGACAATTATCCAGTTTCCATAATAAATGTGAGCGCATCCCATATAACCAGCTTTTATCCGTTTGCCAGTATGTGGCTTTATGTAGGTTTTATTGAATTGCGTCATTGGTATTTGTGTGACCTGTGACCAATAAGTCTTTAACTCCGTCTCGTTATGATATTCATGTATATGTATTAAAACTCTTAACTTTTTTTCATCTATTCTGAAAGAACTTCTGAGTAAATGGAGAAACGTACTTACCATGGTTGGGTCGGAGTTCGTAAATCTTATACTTTGTGATTTGCCGCCTTCTCCCCAATACAATAGTGCACACAGCAATTTATTTAAGCTCGTATCATAGTTAATACTTTTTATAGCTAAGATACTACTCTCGTTTACGCCCGTCTTTATTTTTTCTCTCGCTAGTTTCTGTGATATGTGCGCAAGCGTAATATTTAGTTTAGTTTTATCTTTCTTTTCCTCAAGTATTTTTTTGGCACTTTCAGTCAACCATACATCTCCTGCCCATTTGGATGCCGTGCTTTTTGAGATGGTAAGCTCTGAGGAAATTTCACGTAATGACATTCCTTCTTGTCTCAAAGTTATAGCACTTTGTTTGAAAGCTTCCGAATACATACCTGTATTATATTCGGGTTTTATTCGGAAATCAAGAGCTTTATGGAGCCTGGAGAGGGAATTGGACCCTCGACCTCCTCCTTACCATGGAGGCGTTCTACCACTGAACTATCCAGGCATTCGTTGCTTTTAACTTGGATATTTTACATTATTTTTGGTGTATACATAACACTTTAATTGCACAACAAAAAAGCTAGAAGGTGATTAACTGTGATAGAGGTTTTACATATTCGTCACGAATGTTTGCCCAGACAAGCTTTCCTACAGGTGTAAGACAATAGTAAATTCTATCCGGACCAGTTTCTCTAATACGTTCTTTTTCCTCAATAACTTTATAAGTTGTTTTAAGCTTGCTCAAGACTCTATAAAAAGATGTATAGTTGTAATTCATCTTGTCGCCAAAAGTTTTTTGCAACTCACTCTTTATTTCTCTTGAAGATGCTTTGCCATACTTATCTATTGTGTAAAGTATGACAATTACTCCAAATCCGTCTTTCATTTGATTTGCAAAGTGGGTAGTGAGTTGTTGGCTAATTGCGATGTCTTTTTTTAGTGTTTTTGACATTTCTACTTAAGGATACGTGTTAATTGACATCCTTGTCAAGCAGTAGTATACTATAGGTACACTACAGACAGGAGGTAGGAATACCATGATAGGTTTTGTCATAGCGTTTGTGATTGGTTTAATAGGAGTTTGTGTAGCGTTTTACCCCGTTCTATTTGAACAGGATAGTATGGGTCAGAGTGATTTGTTTTTGTGGATGATCTGTACACTTTTATTAACTTTCAGCATTGTTTTTGTATTAGTTTTGCTGTTTAGTGCGTTTGCTTAAACATCCAGAACTTTTATTTAAGATGCTAAACCCGGTTGATTTAAACATGAAACCGGGTTTTTATTTTAATGATTGTAATTATCTTATTGTGCTTTTTACGCAATTTTATGGTGCCGTGGATAGGATTCGAACCTATGAAGGCTTACGCCAACAGATTTACAGTCTGCTCCATTTGGCCACTTTGGTACCACGGCATATAATCTCGGGAGCAGGCTTTAAGATTCAAACTCAATACCTATCCCTTAGAAAACTAATGGAGCCACCTGTGAGATTTGAACTCACGACCTATCCCTTACAAGAGGATTGCTCTACCACTGAGCTAAGGTGGCGTCTATGGCTCTATTAGTTTTGCATAAGTTACCACTTATGCAAGAGGATTGCTCTACCACTGAGCCAAGCCGGCTTACTGACTCCATTTAACTGTCAAATTTTATCACATTAATTGACACTAAATGCAAGGTTATATAACATAAATGTACAATGCCCATTCAACTGCCTGAGAAGGCCCCACAAGGCGAGTCGCCTACAAAGACCCTCTCTCATAAGTTCGAAGTACTTTCGGATACTGTAGATAGCATAATAGGTACTCCTTACTGGTTTGCGTTTTCTCTCTTTATTATACTCATTTGGATCCCAACCGGATTTATTGTCGGATTTGGTGAAATTTGGCACTTGATGATTAACACCACCACGACTATTTTGACCTTTTTAATGATGTCCCTTTTGCACGCTTCAGAAAGCAAATGGGAAGCTCGAATGGAGAAAATGGAAGATTCCCAGCGCGTTGCCCTAAACTTTCTAAAAAAGGAAACTGAGCGCATTGCAGCCCTTGAGGAAGCGCACTTAAGTAATATTGAGCAATTTCAGCAGAACTCTATAAAAAAAGAGAGTATCTCATCCCTTAATTGACATAACAGTCTAATTGACACAACAGCCCTACGCGTGTTTTAATCCCTTAGCTATGTCAAAAGTATGCGATATTTGCGCAAAAGGCGCTTTAAAAGGAAACCTCGTTAAAAGGGGAATTGGAAGGCGTGTTACACGTCGTACCATAATGAAGCAAGAAGCCAATTTGTTCGATAAAAAAATAAAAATTGACAATACCACTATTAAAGTAAGAATTTGTTCTTCTTGCTTAAAAAGGCTTAAATTTGAACAAGCTGCACTTGACAGTGAATCAGCTAAAACAGCCTCAGAAGTTACAGCCTAAGTTTTAGTTAGCGTTTATAAAATACCCGTTTAAAAAATCTTTTAGTCCCATTTTTGTACCACCTTCTACTTGAATTACTTTTGGCTCCAATTTACCTTTATTGTTAAGTTGAGCTTCAAAGATCTTTAGAGTAAGTTTTTTGTCTTTTTTTGGGTTAAGTTTCATATGCTCAAAGAGTTGTGCATTGTCAATGTGTTCAAGAGTTGTCCAGGCAATTGGCCAGGGGTTAAATGCTCTAATCATGCGTTCAATTTGAGAGTGGGGAAGTGTCCAGTCGACTTGTGCATCTTCTTTAAATATAAGTGTGGATTTTGGATGACTTTTTGAGTAGCAATATGTAGCCAAAGTATGATCCTGCTCCGTTGGTTGCAGTGTATTTTCGACATAATCTGTCATTACTTTGCTAATATTTTCTCCTGCAAGCTTAAAAAGCTCATTGTATAAACTTTCCGTTGTTTCTGTCCCATTTAGCTTGTAAGCTATTTGCTTTAAAAGTGGTCCTTCATCCATACCTTTGGTCATTTTCATAAAAGTGATAGCAGTTTCTTTCTCACCGCTTAAAATCACATGTTGCACCGGGCTGGCTCCTCGGTATTTTGGCAATCGGGAGAAGTGAATGTTAATCAAACCGTGTGTTGGTGTGCTAATTATGTCTTGGTGAATCATAAAACTAAAATCTGCAACCACGCCAATTTGCACGTCTAGATTTTTAAGCTTAGTTATAAGCTTTAAACGCGTTTGTTCGTCTAGTTTATCTATTTCAAAAACTTCAACGCCATTTAATTTTGCCCATGATTTAACAATGGTCTCTTTAATTTCTTTTTTACGTCCTGCTGTTCTGTCGCTTTTTGTCACACATAAGAGTAAATCTGTATTATTTTTAAGGTTATCTAAAATAGGTGTAGATTTGTCTGATGTTCCAAAAAAGGCTGTTTTAAGCATTTTGGTTACCTTCAGCTGCTAAAATTGCATCAAGCTCTTTTTCGGTTTTTGGCTCGCCAATGCATTTATCAGTAATAAGTATGCCGTTTAAGTGATCGACCTCGTGTTGTATAACTCTTGCAAAAAAGCCATTTGCCCTAGTTTTTTGCTTTTCGCCATTTTTGTCCAAGTACTCTACAACTACCTCTTTACTTCTTTTTACTTTGCAGTATGTGTCTGGAATGCTTAGGCAGCCCTCCCAGCCAATTTCTGTTGCAGAGGAAAATTTGGTTATTTCTGGATTTACAAACATGTATTTAATAGGCTCTTGGTCTTTTTTTAGGCTTCTATGTGCCGCAAAAATTCTTTTGGTGTATCCAAGTTGCGGAGCTGCCAATCCAACACCTTTAAATCGGCCTTCCCAAAGGGTTTCTTCTAAATCTGTAATTACTTTTAGTGCTTCTTCGTCTATTTCTTTAATTTTGTCGCATTTATTTCTTAATACCTCATGAGGTATTGTAATTATTGGTAAAACTGCCATGGCTACATTTTACCGCACTTGCAGATTCATACAAAATGAGTACTTAGTTTACGCTACCAAATACATAGTTCTCTTGATACACTCCATGCATGTTAAATAGACTTTTTGGATATTTTTCACTAGATTTAGGTATTGATCTAGGCACAGCAAACACGTTAGTTTATGTAAAGGAAAAAGGTATTTTAATTAGGGAACCTAGTGTTGTTGCTGTTCACAAAAAAACCAAAGAAATTATTGCAGTAGGTTCAGAGGCTAAACGAATGTTAGGTAAAACCCCAGATTTAATTACAGTAATTCGTCCGTTGCGCGATGGTGTAATTTCAGATTTTGCCGTTACCGAAAAAATGCTCGAGTATTACATTAGTAAAGTCCACGAAATTCCCTCAAAGTTTCCTCGAGTTCCTAGACCTGTGGTTGTTATGGGTGTTCCAGGTGGAGTTACTTCGGTTGAGCGCAAAGCAGTAATTGATGCAGCCTCAAATGCGGGGGCTCGTAAGGTCTACTTAGTTGAGGAACCAATGCTTTCGGCTATAGGTGCTGGTGTCAATGTTGAATTACCACGGGGAGTAATGGTAGTAGATATTGGTGGGGGAACAACGGAGATCGCAGTAATTTCATTAAATGGCATAGTTTTGAACAAATCCTTAAAAATTGCTGGAAATACGCTTGACCTTGATATTATCGAATTTGCCCGAGCTAAGCATAATATGCTTTTGGGTGAAAAATCCGCCGAAGAAATAAAACTTGAACTTGGTAGCGCCTATGCATTTGATGGTGAAAATGCTGCGCGTTTTCAAATGCGCGGGCGTGATTTAAAGGCTGGATTACCTAAGTCGGTAGAAATAAATCCTTTTGAAATTCGCGAGGCACTAAAACCTTCACTTCAACTAATTACAACAGCGGTAAAAGATGTCATAGAGCAAACGCCCGCTGAACTCGTGTCAGATATACTTAAAGGAGGTATCTTGTTAACAGGTGGAGGTGCATTGCTAAAAGGACTTAATGTGCTTTTAGCTAAGGAATTAAACGTTGCAGTTCACGTTGCTCCCGACCCAATAACTTGTGTTGTGCGTGGCTGCGGTAAGTTACTGGAAGACCAGGAACTTCTAGATCGAGTTAAAATTTCCTGAAAATGTTTATATGAAGTATTTAGCCATTTCTGTCTTTTTATTAATACTCAGTATTTTACACGTAACTTTTCCTGTTACATTAGTTTTTAACAAAGCATTTGGCCCTGCTCAGCAAAATGCTACTTATTATGGCGAAAGCTTTAAGGACTTTTTTCTCTTTTTTAGTCAAATGCGGACAGTTGCTAAGGATTACGAGGATCTTTACCTAGAGTATCAAAGTTTGCAAACTGAGAATGTAAAGCTTAAATATCTAAAAGATGAGAACGCGCAACTGCGCCAGCAACTTAACGTAGTAAACGGTGAAGATATTTTAAAAAACAAAAAATTCGTTTTCACATATGCATACCCAAACCCAAATGATAAATCAGGAAATACCATGTTAATGAACGCGGGAACTGTGTCAGGCGTTCACAAAGGCGATGTTGTTATAAAAGATACTAATTTAATTGGAATTGTAAAAAATGCTAGTTCTGGTAAATGCATTTTGGAGTTAATAACTTCGCCGACATTAAAAATTCCTGTTTATAACTTTTCTTCAAATGCTAAAGTTGAAGGTATAGTTAGCGGCAAGTTTGGAACTGCAATAGTTATGGAAAATATTCTACCTACTGAACAAGTTAAAGAAGGAGATGTTTTATTGACATCTACAAAAGGACAAGAAGTCCCTCCAAATTTAATTGTAGGCAAAATAGTTCGTATTGAGGGCGGAACATCAAGCACAGTAAAAAGCGCATTTGTAGAAAGCTTAGTAGATTTTAAAAATTTGCAGAGAGTTTATGTTTTAGTAGAATAATATGAAAAGATATGCAATATTGACCATTGCGAGTTTTATATTCAGTTTTATTTATTTCTCGCTTATATTTGTTGTGTTTGGATTTTTGACTCCAAACTTCTTGATCATTATTCCTATTTCATTTATGTATAAAAACAAAAGTGAAGCGGCTTACTTTTTGGCCTTTGTATTGGGTATTTTTACAGATTTGCTTGTGGGGCACTATTTAGGGGTTACTTCTATTTATTTAATTCTGTTAGTTGCAGTATTTAGTCAACTTAAATATAGAGTAGGTTATGTCAATGTAATTACAGCGATAATTGTATTTGGTGGTAGCTTAATTTATGACTCTTTACTGCAGTATGTCATATATGGGACAAGATTCGAACTGTGGCAAAGCCTTACTCAGTCAGTAATTAGTGTTGTATTTACGTTTATAACAATAAAGGCACTAAATTTAATCCCAGCAGGCTACTGGTCAAAAGATTCAAATGTTAATAAATGATGAAGTTACTCAAAAGTTAAACAAGTCTCGCAAAAAGCGCAAAACCAGCTTTGTATATGAAAAACTAGGAAATTTAAGCTCTCAAAGCATTTTTAAAGACTTTAAACTTGACTCGTCTCAGCAAAACAAAAGTATTATTTTTACAATTTTACTAGTTTTTGGCAGTTTATTGTTTTTAACGACTAGAGCCTTTTCGCTTCAAATTATTGAAGGTAAGGCAAATAAAGCTAAGGCAGATCAAAACACATTAAGGCACGATTTGGTACAACCATATCGCGGTGCCATTTTGGATAGAAGTGGGCAAGTTTTAGTGCGAAATGCACCATCATTTGCAATACAGCTGGATATGGCACGTTGTAGAAATGGTTTTAAAGCTTTAAAAGCTGATTGTGCTAGTGACTTGCGCATTTTAAGGGAAAAGCTTTTGCACACTAAAATAGCAAGCAATGAGGACATTTTGCAAAAGCTTGATCAAGGTATTTTGTCATATATAGTTGCCAAGGATTTGTCTAAAGAAGATGCTATTAAAGTAGAAACAGAGATAGAAAGTCGTTATTTGTCGCAAACCCTACTTCCTAAAAGAGATTATTTATATCCAGAAGCATTTGCACATGTGCTGGGTTTTGTTGGAATCGGTGATACCGTGTATCCATCTGTTCAAGGAAAAGATGGCATTGAAAAGTACTACGATCTTTACTTAAAAGGTATTCCAGGTGAAAAAGTGTACAGAGTAGATTCATTTGGTGAAATTCAAGAAACAGTTTCGGAAAAAGCGCAAATACCAGGCTCAGATTTGCAATTAAGTCTGGACAGAGATATTCAGCTTTTAGCATATGATCTGCTGAGTAAAAAAGTTGACGACAATAAAGTTTTTGGTGGAGCAGTAGTTGCCCAAGATCCTAGGAATGGAGAAGTTTTAGCCTTGGTAAGCTATCCTACTTTTGACTCCAAGAAACTTTCAAGTGGCCTTTCAAACACAGAGTATGCAAAGTTAATAAATCAAGATAATCAACCTTTTTTTAACAGAGCCATAGCAGGAGCATACCCGCCAGGTTCAACATTTAAAATGGTAACTTCCTCTGCTGGACTAATGGAAGGGACAATAAATGACAAAACTACCATTTTTGACCCAGGCTATATAAAGGTAGGTAATTTTATCTTTCGAAACTGGAAACTGGATGGTCATGGTAATGTTGACATTTATACAGCTTTGCAGAAAAGTAATGACACTTTCTTTTACACGGTTGGAGGTGGCCACGGTGGTATTAAAGGTGTTGGAATTAAAAAACTGAGTAGTTGGGCAAATAAGCTTGGATATGGAAAAAAAACCGGCATCGACTTATACGGAGAGGTTGCAGGTTTTATTCCAAACGGTAGCGAGCGCGACTGGTATTTAGGAGATGATTTTATTTCTGCAATTGGACAAGGTGATTTGTTGGCAACACCTTTACAGGTAAATAATGCTACAGTATTTTTTGCTAACGGCGGAAAGCTTTTTAAGCCCCACATAATTAAGAATGAGGGAAGCGAGGAACCGATAATTTCGGGTATTGTGTCAAAAACAAATTATGACATTATACGCAAAGGTATGTTAATGTCCGTTGAACCTGGAGGTACTGGTTACCCATTTTTTGATTTTGAATCTAAATATGGTTTTAAAGCAGCAGGAAAAACGGGAACATCTGAGTTTATAAACAAGTTTGGAGAACCCGACACACATGGATGGTTTACTGTTTTTGCTCCTTATGACGAACCTACAATTGCGGTAACAGTTTTTTTGGAAGGTGGTAGTACCGGCTCAGATGATGCAGCCGTGTTAGCCCGTAAAATAGTAGATAAGTGGATTGAAAAGTCTATTAATACTAGACAATAAGTTCTTACTTTTTTATGTTTTTCCGCGATACTCTATTGCGTGATTACAAATTTAAATACATCTAATGGTAATTATCCTAATAAGATCAAAAATAGACTTGTCAACGCTCCAAATTTACAAGTGCTTGGTGATGCACATGTGCTTTTAACAACAAGTATCGCGATAATTGGCAGTAGATATGCAAGTGAATACGCTGAGCATGTGGTAATTGATTTTGTACAGAAGTTTGCTCCCAAAGGTTTATCAGTTGTTTCTGGATTAGCACCTGGAGTTGATTATTTGGCTCATGCAAACGCCATAAAATGTAAATCTCCTACAATTGGTGTTTTAGGCTTTGGCTTAAATTATTTATATGAATTTGAAAACTATGACCTTGTTAAGAAAATTATTGAAAATGGCGGCTGCGTTGTTTCTCCGTTTAAAAGTAATCAAAAACCTGAAAAATTTACTTTTATTGAGCGCAATAAGCTTATCGCTGCGTTGGTAGAAGCTGTAATAATTGTTGAGGCTACAATTAAAAGCGGCACCTTTTATACAGTGCAAGCTGCAGTTGAGTTTGATGTTCCAGTTTTTGCAGTGCCAGGGAACATATTTAGTAAAAACTCAAAGGGCACGCATAGTTTAATTAAGTCCGGAGCATATTTAGCTGATAGTCCCGCTGACGTGCTTGATATCCTAAATTTTGACAAGAACTCTTTATAATGTATTCTTTTGGAGTATGAAAAATCTAGTTATAGTAGAATCACCCACAAAAGCTAAGACGCTGGGCAAGTTTTTGGGTAAGGATTATGTTGTAAAAGCCTCAATGGGGCACGTTCGTGATTTGCCTACAAATAAAATATCTATTGATGTTGAAAATAATTTTGAGCCTACCTATGTAATTACTGAAAAGGCTCAAAAAAACATTAAAGAGCTTTTAAAAGAGTCAATGGATGCCGACACTATTTATTTGGCAACAGACCCTGATAGGGAAGGCGAGGCAATAGCATGGCATTTAAAATATATTATAGAAAATGAGGGTGATAAACCAAAAAAAACTAAAAAAGCTAGGAAGTCCTACGGCTATAAGCGCGCAGTTTTTCACGAAATTACAAAAACTGCTGTTGAAGATGCTTTTAACCACACAACTGAACTAAATTTAAACTTAGTGGATGCTCAACAAGGCAGGAGAGTGCTTGATAGACTTGTTGGTTACAAATTGTCGCCCTTATTATGGAAAAAAGTACGGTACGGACTGTCTGCAGGGCGTGTACAGAGTGTAGCAGTACGTTTAATAGTAGAACGAGAGCGTGAACGAACCGCATTTAAACCTGAGGAATATTGGACTGTAGATGTAATTTTTGAAAATGGCAAAAAAGAAAGTTTTAAGGCATCACTTGCCTCATATAAAAGCAAAAAAATAACTATTGGCACTAAAGAAGATTGCGACAAAATATGCCAAGAATTGCAAACAGATGCGTTTAATATTACCGATTTAAAAAGAGGCGAGCGCAAGCGCAATCCTTATCCGCCTTTTAAGACATCGACCATGCAACAATCGGCGTCTAACTTGTTTGGATACGCTGCTCGCCAAACTATGTCAGCTGCTCAAAAACTCTTTGAAAAAGGTTTTATAACTTATCACAGGACTGACTCCTTCAATCTGTCAGCTGATTTCATAAAATACTCAAGAGAATTTGTAACAGAGCGTCTAGGACCCGCCTTTGTAAGCGAAGAAATAAACGTTTATAAAAGTAAATCTAAAAATGCGCAAGAAGCTCATGAAGCCATAAGACCCACAGATTTAAGCGTTTTACCTTCCTCGCCAAAAATAGCCAAATTAGGAGATTATGAGAAAAACGTATATAAAATGATCTATCTTCGTGCATTGGAGTGTCAAATGAAGCCTGCTGTTTACGATACCGTGTCAGTTGATGTCACATCTACTAAAGAGCATTTACTAAAAGCTTCTGGCAGCAAATTAAAATTCGCAGGCTGGCTTGAAGCAGGTAAGTTAGTTGGTTTCGAAGATCGAGAAGACGAGGAGTCCCTGGAAAATTTTGATGCGCAAGTTGAGATTGGGGACAACGTTTCTTTAAAGGATTTAAATTCGGACCAGCATTTTACTCAACCCCCAGCAAGGTATTCTGATGCCTCATTAATAAAAGCCTTAGAAGAGCTTGAGATCGGGCGTCCTTCGACCTATGCACCAACCATTTCTACTATCACTAGCAGAGGTTATGTGCGAAAAGATGCAAAATATTTTGTACCCGAAGACGTTGCTTATGTTGTCGTTGACTTATTAGTGGAACATTTTCCTGCAATTGTCGATTACCAGTTTACAGCTGATGTTGAAGATCAACTTGATAAAATAGCAGACGGCGATGTTAAGTGGCAAACTGTAATTGCAAACTTTTATACACCTTTTGAAAAAAACCTTGAAGAAAAAGAAGAAGTGCTTAAAAAAGCTGACTTTACAAAACTGGGCGAAAGTGACGAAAAGTGCCCAGAATGCGGAAAAGTGCTATTTATCAAGCTAGGCAAATATGGAAAGTTCTTAAGCTGTTCAGGTTTTCCGGACTGCAAATACGCAAAACCAATTGTAGATACTGTGCTCGGTGAAGAAACGCCTCCAGAAGATTTTGGCAAATGTGAGGTCTGCAAAGAGGGCGATATGATTTTAAAACAAGGCCGTTTTGGCAAGTTTTTAGCGTGCAGTAATTATCCAAAATGCAAAACTACAAAGCCATATTTAGAAAAAATTGGCATGGTTTGTCCTAAATGCAAACAAGGTGATGTAATTATTAAAAAAGCAAAAAGCCGTATTTTCTACGGTTGTAGCAGGTATCCTGATTGTGACTTTGCAAGCTGGAAGATACCAACAGGGGATGAAACTTTTAATGATGAGGGTAAGGAAGCTGTTACTTCAATTTCAGCAAAAAGTAAATCCGCTAAGAAGAAAACAACGGAAAATGTAACAAAAGTTAAACAACCGTCCAGTTAAAGCAACTTCCACTATTTTACATTTGAATTCTCGTCCCTAGAGTGTTATAAGTTATCTATTCTCAATTAAGGATGGTTATATATGACAGCTTTCGAGGTCGATGACAGAGTTTCACTGACAGGAGTAACGAAAGTTGATCCGACTTTCATTCCTACGGTACCAGAGTATGTAGAAAGGTTAAGAAATGCCGATGCTGCCTATGTAGAAAAATTGGCGGCACATGGCCTTACAGTGGGTTCGGTTGGAACCATAAAGGGACGACTCCTTGGTGGGTTTTATGCCGTTGTATTTGATGACTGTCCAACCGACATGCTTAACATTTGCGGCGACAACCTTGAGCTCGTCTAGTTACAATAGTTTAGTTTGCTGTTTTCATTCTCAACCCAGTCACATGCGCAATATATACTTGTGACTGGGCATTTTTCTCAATTCCTAATCATTAAAATTACTTCAATAATATATAAACCCCTTCCGTCATGACCTGTAGTAAGTATTGACATCACCTCCTATGCCATATAAAATACCTAAGAAAGTTAACTACTTTTATAAAGTGAACGTAATGGACTAGTACATTGCATCAGGTTGTTTTGAGCGAGAAGGGGTAGTGAGAGCCTTCAACAATCCGCAGTCGAACACGCCATTATTTCTAAGGACTACCACTTAGACACTGTCAGGAAAGAAAGCTAATTGCACAATCCTGAACGGAAGCTTACCCGTAAAATGAAGCACCCGATGTCGTTAGCGGAGCCGGGGTCAAGTGTCATTAAGCTAATTACTTAATGGAACAAGGATGGGACCGCGAGGTCTCTTTTTTAATACTTATTATTAGAAGAGCTCTCGTTCCTTGATTAGCACAACTATGTTTGTGCCAGTCGGGAATGAGAGCTTTTTTTGTGCTTAAACGCACAAAAAGATTAATTTCTTTTCCCAACAAAAATTTATGGAGGTCGTAGCTCAATTGGTTAGAGCAATGGTCTGTGGAGCCATGGGTTGCGGGTTCAAGTCCCGTCGACCTCCCCAAAAACATATGACAAACAAACAAAGTAAAAAAAGTGCAAAAAGACAAGAAACTACCAAAGGAGGTGTAGCCGTGGACCAAATCGAAAAGGCAGTGGACTTGCTACGAGGTTGCGACTGGATGCTAGGTAATCCCGATTACAACTTGCTGCGTGAAGAAGTTTCGCGCCAAGTTTGGGCAGCGGGGGAACTCCAACTTAGTGTTTTTGTTTGCCCTAAGTTTGATACTTCAGCATTATTTTCGGAACAGCCTGAAAATTACATGCCTAGTGGAGTATCATCCGGTGATTTGTTTGAATCACGCGTGCCAGTAATTCGTCGCTTGAGGGAAGATCTTACGAAAGTTGGAATAAGAACGACTCTTAACCTTTTGTTAGGTGATAATGATGCGGAAGTGTACATATTTCCCTTTTTTGGCATCCAGGTCAACGCACAGCTGTACCTAGGGCGTCAAACACAGTATGCGCTAAGTTTTAAGCGCAGAGTCGAAGGCGTTTTTGGTAGCTCCTGTGTTGTATGGAGTTTAGCAGACCTGGGAATCACGCCCGAAGAAGGTGTGGCTCCAAGCATAACGCCAAGTCAGTTTGAAAAAGAATTTAAGTTCTTTGACTGGCTTTTTTCTGAAACAGGTCCTTATAAAGGAAAGCTAAAATTCACACCAGAACAGTTGAGGGAAATGACTCAACTCAAGTACGCCCTCTATGGAGCGCAAGGAAAATTCCTGAGCGAACTTGGAGGTGTTTTACTTCAGACTGAAGGTCCTGGTGTATGGCTTGAGCGCACTCAAATGCTTAGGTGTACAGGTGCCGCACCCATACCTGCGATCTATCCGTGGATTCGTCAAGAAGAATTAAATCTAGGAGGCTAAAGTGACAAGTATTGCAAGGGCTTTTGGTGGCGCTGGTCCGCACAGCTCACTCTAAGTTCAAAAGGGGAGTGTGTCCATACTGTTTGGTACAAACACACTCCCTGTTTTTTTGTAAATCCATTGTAAAACCTTAGTAACTATGCTAGATTTCTCATTGTCCTAACACTCTCTGGTTCGCGCGAGCAAACCTTTAGGTGAGGCTAAATTAGTAAGTATAAATTTTGCCAATAGTGAGCTGCTACATAACTGTAGCACCTCCAATCTTCGCGACTCGCAAGTATTGCAAAGCAATACAAGCTCCTCGCTAGATTGTAAAAGAGAGAAATAGTTCAGCTTGTCTGGCCATTTAAATGCAGACCGCTTTCCACTGTTTCTTTTCAATTACGACCAAAATTAAAATGTCAAAAAAATACAAATTGCCATCAATCGAAGAACTTATTGATGCAAGAGTCCACATTGGACACCAAATTAAAAAATGGCACCCAAACATGGAACCATATATTTTTGCTGGAAAAAAGGGAATACACGTAGTTGATCTTGAAAAAACCATTGAATGCCTCGACAAAGCCGCTGAAGCCGCCTACAACATGGCAAAAGAAGGTAAAAAAATTGTATTCGTCGGTACCAAAAGACAAGCAAAAGATCTTGTTGAACTTGAAGCCAAAAATAGCGGCGCAATGTATGTTACAGAACGCTGGTTAGGTGGAACAATTACAAACTTCCCAATGTTGCGCAAAAGTATAAAAAAACTTCTCGACTACAAAGAAAAAAAGGAAAAAGGCGAATTTACCAAATATACTAAAAAAGAACGCTTACTAATCGACAGGGAAATCGAAAAGCTTGAAAAATACTTTGGAGGTTTAACCGCATTAACTTCAAACCCAGACGCACTTGTAATAATTGATGCCAAAAAAGAAAAAACAGCCGTTAAAGAAGCTCAAACCAAAAATATTCCAGTTATTGCAATTGTTGATACAAACACTGATCCAAAGCAAGTTGACTTTCCAGTTCCAGGAAATGATGATGCAATAAGATCAATCGCAATTTTACTTAAAAGCATAAGTGCTGCAATTGAAGCGGGTTACAAAGAATACGCCGAAAATGCAGCTTCTAAAAAAGCAGCAGACGAGGCTAAAAAGGAAGAAGAACTTGTAGAAGCAGTTGAACCCGAAGTAAATTTGGATAAATTAACTGTCACGACTGCGCAGGCCGCTCATATAACCAAAGAAGCAGCTGAAGTTGAAGAACCACTTTTAGTTCAGGAGTAATCCTGCTAGTATTTTGTTTGATATAAGTTTTAGGAGAAAAAAATATGACGTCACTAGAAGATTTAAAAAGGTTAAGAGAAACAACAGGAGCAGGCGTTATGGACGCTAAAAATGCCCTTGACGAAGCAAATGGCGACTATAAGCGCGCAAAAGAAATTTTATTAGCTAAAAGCGTCGATAAGGCCATGAAAAGAGCCGAAAGATCTGCACTAGAAGGCGTAGTTGCTTCGTATGTGCATACAGGCGGCAAAGTAGCTAGCCTAGCTCATTTATCTTGCGAGACCGACTTTGTAGCTAAAACCGAAGATTTTAAGACTTTGGCCTACGAAATTGCAAAACAAGTTTGTGCAATTAAGTATGAATCAGTCGAAGAAGTCTTGGCAGATTCATATATAAAAGATTCTTCTTTAAAAGTGTCAGAAATGATAAACCAAGCCGTTGCAAAAATGGGCGAAAAAATAGAGCTCGTAAAGTTTGTCAGGTACGCAGTAGGTGAAGCAGACGAAGAATGAATAAAGTCGAATTACAAAAAAAACTAGATGTTGCAGTCGACTACTTTAAATCTGACATTGCCCAAGTTCGTACAGGTCGTGCAAATCCAAGCTTAATTGAGGATCTTCCTGTTGAAGCTTATGGAAGCACTATGAAAGTAAAAGAGCTCGGAACCATTTCGGTTCCAGAACCTCAGTTAATTGTTGTTAGTCCGTGGGACACGTCGGTTTTGTCAGCAATTGACAAGGCTATTAGAAACAGTGACCTTAAACTTAATCCCGTGTCAGCTGAAGGCGTTTTGCGAATTCCTATTCCTCCGCTTTCCGAAGAGCGCCGAGAAGAATTTGCCAAATTGGTAAATACAAAAACCGAAACAGCTCGGCAATCCGTGCGCAATATTCGTCAAGATGCGCTTAAAATAATAGATAAAATGTTTTCGGACAAGCAAATAGGTGAAGACGAAAAATTTACCAAACGCGAAGAAGTTGAAAAAATGGTCAAAGACGCCACAAACCAAATAAACGAACTTAGTGACGCTAAAAAGGACCAGATCTTAGAAATTGCCTAAAAAAGTTTTTTGGGCGCCCAAACCAGAATGATTACATTAATAGTATTTTTCTTAATATTGTCGCTTTTAGTCTTAATTCATGAATTTGGACACTTTTTTACTGCAAAAAGGTTTGGAGTAAAAGTAGAAGAATTTGGCTTTGGGCTGCCTCCACGTATTTTTGGTAGGCAGTTTGGAGAAACACTTTACTCTATCAATGCATTACCTTTTGGAGGATTTGTTAGGCTGTTGGGCGAAGAAGCCCCAGAAACAGCAGAAGGTCAACCTGTTGAACCAGCCGAAATTGATCCACGAAGTTTTTCAGCCAAAAGCCCCCTAAAGAGATCAGTCGTACTAGTTGCAGGTGTAACTATGAATGTTTTACTAGGTGTTGCCTTGTACTATGTTTTTTTTAGTTTTACCGGTTTTAAGTCTTTAACCATGCCACTTATGATGGACTATTCCTTTAGATTTGGTGAGGAGGAACGAATTAATACAGTTATTAGTGGGTTTTCTGAGGATTCTTTGGCCGACGACGCCGGTTTAAGAGTAGGGGAGGCAGTTCTTGAAATTAATGGCCAGCCGGTTTACACGCTTGATGAGTTACGTGTAGCTTTGGCACAAAAGCCAAACCAAAAAGTTAAGGTTCTGGCAATGGATGTCATAGATTTGGACCGTCCAGTTCGCTCGGTAGAAGTTCAAACTATTGCCAATGACAAAGGCGAGGGTGTTTTGGGCACTTATTTAACCACAGCGCTTACATTGAATTATCAAGATTCAAAGCTCTTTGCTGGTTTTAAGCATGCCTACAATGTAATGGCTTATAGTGGCGCAACTTTTGTAAATTTGATTCAAACTGCTTTTAAAGAAAAAGATGCATCGGGAGTATCTGCTTCGGTTTCTGGTCCAATTGGTATTTTTAGCGTTGTTGGAAGCATAATTGCTTACGGTGGCAAAGAGGCATTTTTAGGACTTCTCGACTTAATTGCGTTATTGTCACTAAGCCTTGCATTTTTAAACATTTTGCCCTTTCCAGCTCTTGACGGAGGTCGTCTTGTATTTGTTGTTTATGAAGGGCTTACAAAAAGAAAAGTCTCACCCCATATTGAGAATTCGCTTCATAAGTGGGGAATGTTGTTCCTTTTATCTTTAATTGTTTTAGTGACAATAAAAGATATATCTTCAATTTTTGGCTCGTAACAGGCTAATTGCCATAATGTCGTATTTGTTAAATTAAGACACTCCAGTTATACTTGACCCATGTCTAGCCAAGAGTGCCTTTTTTGTCAAATAGTTGAAGGAAATGAGCCGAGTGAAAAGGTACATGAGGATGACAGCTTTGTGGTAATTAAGAATAAATTCCCACAAGCGCCGGTTCATTTACTTGTTT
This sequence comes from uncultured Candidatus Saccharibacteria bacterium, assembly GCA_964496905.1. GTDB lineage: Bacteria > Patescibacteriota > WWE3 > UBA101185 > UBA10185 > CAZCAQ01. Next base: position 29,416 of record CAZCAQ010000007.1, on the reverse strand, counting down.
TAGACAAAAAACATAGAGAGAAATCTAGTACAATTAGTGGTGAATATACAACAGACGCGTATTGGGATCGTATGTTTAAGACAATATATGACGTTATAAAATTGTATAAGCTTGACAATACTGGTTATAAATTGGTAAACAATGGTGCTGGTTATAATCACTTTGAACATGAGCATTTTCATATTCTTGGTGGTTCCAAAGAAGAACCGGGCGGAAGTACTTAAATTAGCAATAACTGTTGGGAGGTGTTAGTTAATTGATTAAGTTCGCGAACTTAATCAATCATAATAAAATGGCAAGAATAAAAGTACGAAATAGCGAGTCTTTTGACGCGGCCTTAAAGAGGTTTAATAGAGAAGTTATAAAAGCGGGCATTTTAAAAGAACTTAGAGATAGAGAGCACTATCAAAAACCTAGTGAAGTTAAAAGAAAGCTTAAAAAAGAACGCGTTCGTAAATATACATTAACAGGGTCTAAAAAGCATAAGTGATGCTTTAGGTAAAGCTATGAGTTTAACTAAAAGATCCGATTTAAACGATAAAAAGAACATTGTAATTTCAGTGTCTATTGTTGATGACAAAGAAATACAGGTGTTAAATAAAAAGTACCTTGAGCATGATTATGCTACTGATGTGCTTTCTTTTAATATGGATGAGGATCATGACGGGGAGTATTACTTAGGGGATGTAATTGTAAATAAGCAGCAAGCAAAAAGACAAGCTGCTGAGTTTGGAAATACAATAGAGGAAGAAATCTCTGAGCTAGTGGCTCATGGTGTATTGCATTTGTTAGGAGTTCACCATGATGGAGATGAATAGTTTTTTTGAAAACAAGGTTGTAGTCGGCTTGGGGAATCCTGGGACAAAATATGATCAAACTCTTCATAATATTGGTTTTATGATTTTGGATCACTTTTTTGTTCTTGATGCCAGTTTATGGCGAGAAGAAAAGAATTTCCTCTCACAGATCGCCAAAATAGGAAACACGCTTTTTGTTAAACCTCAGACTTATATGAACGATTCTGGAAAGGCGATTTCAAAAATTCTTAACTATTATAAAAAGCAGCCGGATGAACTTGTTGTAATTCACGATGATGTTGACTTGGAATTTGGCAAAATAAAACTTGTTAAGAATAGAGGCACTGCTGGGCATCACGGAATTGATGATACTTTAGAAAAACTTGGAACACTTGATTTTTATCGTATACGCGTAGGTGTAGGGAGGCCGCAAGAGAGTAAATTCGATGTACTAGATTATGTACTTTCCCGCATTCCTGATGAAAAAAAACAGGAATTATTCAAAAGTTTTGAAATGTTTTTAAAAACAGTCTAAACTGTCTAAGCTATGTTTTACACAAAATACCGCCCACAAAAATTCTCTGAAATATCCAGACCAAATCAGGCGGCAGATGCATTGTCTGCTCAAATAAAATCGGGTAAAACAGCTCACGCCTATTTGTTTGTGGGTCCTCGTGGTATTGGAAAAACTACAACTGCTCGAATTTTAGCAAAAGCTCTTAATTGCGAAAACCTTTTACCTGAAGGAGATTCGTGTACCGAGTGTAATTTTTGTACTCAAATTCAAAAAGGTAACTTTACAGATCTTATTGAAATAGATGCTGCCAGTAATCGTGGCATTGATGACATTAGGTCTTTAAGAGAAAAAGTAAAACTAGCTCCAGTAAATGGCAAAATTAAAGTTTACATAATAGACGAAGTTCATATGCTTACAAGTGAGGCTTTTAATGCCTTGTTAAAAACTTTGGAAGAACCCCCAAAGCACGTAGTTTTTATACTTTGCACTACCGAAGAACATAAAGTCCCTGAAACTATTAAATCGAGGTGCCAAGTGTTTAAGTTTAGTAGAGCTACTGTAGCTCAAATTGTAAAAAAACTTGAGCTAATTTGTGATTCAGAAGGTGTAAAGGTTTTTGACGATAAAGCCGAATTTTCAAAGTCCAAGGCAAAAAAGAAGATTTTGCATTCCGACTTGCAAAAAATCGCTAAAAATTCAAATGGAGGTTTTAGAGATGCGGAAACGCTTTTGGAGCAATATGTTGAAAGTGATGGCATTTATCTTGATGATGGAAAAACCTCACCTGAAGAATTTGCATACTTAGTGTTGGCCAAAAAGTCAACAGAAGCGCTTGAAGCATTAAGCATGTTATACGAGCAGGGGGTTGATATTCATATATTTTCATCAAATACTATATATTTTTGCAGAGACTTAGTTTTGTACAAAAGTGGTGTAGAAAAGGCTAATATTACTCAAGAATTTCAAAAATTAGCACAAAACACATCTGTAGTAGAACTTGCCAAACTTCTAAATTTATTGCTGGACGCGCATTCAAAAATAAAAACTTCAGTAATTCCACAATTACCTTTAGAGCTTGCCGTTATACAGTTTTGCTCAACACAAAATGACGAGTTTAAAAATGAAAAACTTATCAAAAATAAGCCAAATAACGACGATAGTGTTGATTTTGATACAGTTTTAAACATAGAAATGTTAAAAAGCGCAAATACTCAATTAATGGATGACGCGACTGCCTCAAAAGAAGTTTCGCAAGAAGTATTAGACGATGATTTAACTGTTTTTGCGCAATTGCTCGAAGAAGTACTTCAAAAGTGGGAAGATATAATAACAACTGCGTCACAGTTAAACAACTCCGTGACAGCCATTTTAAAAGCTTCTAGGCCTATTAAAGTAGACGGTGGATACTTAGTTTTGGAAGTAATGTACAAATTTCATAAAGAGCGACTTGAAAGTACAAAAAACCGAGAGTTTGTAGAGCAGGCAATATTGGCTCACACAAAAGGTATAAAAAGCATAAAATGTGTTTTAACATCGCAACCACCTAAAACCATGAGTAAATTTGAGTCTGGTGATTTAACTGATTTAAATGTAAGTCCCGTAGGGCAAAGTAGTATAAATAAAGAGAATGCAACCGGCTTTTTTGACGGCGGACTTCCTATGGCATAGAATTCTACAGTGAAAATTCCTCGATCAATTGTCAATTTAACAGAAACTTTTGAAAAACTTCCGGGTATAGGACCAAAAACCGCACAAAGGTTAACTTTTCATCTATTAAACTTTCCGCAAAGTGAGTTGGACAAGATTGCTAAGTCATTTAGTGAATTAAAAACTAACATTCAAAAGTGCGAGATTTGTCATAATATTTCAGAAAGTAGCATGTGTAGTGTTTGTTCAGATTATTCGCGTGATAAGTACGTTATTGCTGTAGTTTCAACACCTCTAGATGTTTTTGCCTTAGAAAAAACTGGTTTTAAAGGTGTTTACCACGTGCTGTATGGTTTAATAAATCCGTTAGATAACATTGGTCCAGAAGAACTTTACATTAGCACTTTAGTTGATAGACTGAAAAAAATGCTAGGGGAGTTTGACATATCGCTTATGGATAAAGCGCAACAAGTGGAAATAATTTTATCAACCAGTACTAGCATGGAAGGTGAGTCGACTGCTATGTATATTTCTAAATTATTAAAATCACAAGATTTTGGCGATAAAATTAAAATAACTCGTATTGCTAGGGGATTACCAGTGGGCGGTGATATTGAATATGCGGATGATAATACGTTGAGTAGGGCGCTTGAAGGAAGATCGGATTTTTAGAAAAAAAGAACCCCCGTTATGTATATGTATACAAATGGGGGTCGTGCATGGGCATGTCGTACGTCTTGAATACGCTAAGCCATAACCCACAAGGTACCAACAAGCAACGCCAATGCAGCAATAGCAGCGGAAATATTCATCTCTTCTTGAGAGACTTTTCCCCTACTATTCCTCTCGAGCTGAACTAACCCGAGGATAATGCACAAAACTATCAATGGCATGTTGCCACCTCCCCAAACAAGATAACCTATAGTATAGTGGAAGAGTATATAATTGTCAAACCAGCACCTACAAATCCGCTGCTTATTGCCTCAAACCTAAAAAACCACTAAAATCCCCGTGATGACACTTTATTTACACAATTCATTAACTAGGCAAACTGAAGAATTTAAACCTCAAGATCCTAAAAATGTGACATTTTATACATGTGGTCCTACTGTGTATTTTTATCAACATATTGGCAATTTTAGAACTTTTACTATTTCTGACTTTTTATACAGAACTTTAGTGTTAAATGGCTACACGGTTAATTACATTATGAATTTAACTGATGTTGGTCATTTAACTGGAGATAACGAAGGTGACGCAAATACAGGCGATGACCGTTTAGAAAAAGCCGCCGAAAAAGAAAACAAAAGCGCAAAAGAAGTTGCAAATTTTTACATTCAGGATTTTTTAAAAAGCTACGAAGAACTCAATTTAAAAAAACCAAAAAAATTCACACGTGCCACCGACTATATTCAAGATCAAATCGACCTTGTTAAGTCACTTGAGCAAAAAGGCTTTACGTACGAGATTTCAGATGGAATTTACTATGACACTTCTAAATTTGAAAAATACGGTGAAATGTCGGGTAACACTAAAGAATCAATAAAAGAAGGTGCTCGTGTTGAGCCAAATCCTGAAAAGCGCAATGCTACAGACTTTGCACTGTGGAAATTTTCTCCAAAAGATAAAATGCGCTGGCAAGAATGGGACTCGCCTTGGGGAAGAGGCTTTCCTGGATGGCATATTGAATGTTCAGCCATGGCGATGAAAGAGCTTGGGCAAACTTTAGATATTCACATGGGAGGTGAGGACCACAAATCAATTCACCATCCAAACGAAATTGCTCAAAGCGAAGGTGCGACCGGAAAAACTTTTGTCAACAATTGGATTCATGTGGCACATTTGCAAGTTGATGGTGGAAAAATGGGCAAAAGCCTTGGAAATGGGTACACAATTGAAGATATTAAGCAAAAAGGTTTTGACCCAATCGCCTTACGATACTTTTATATGAATGCGCACTACCGAAGCCCTCAAAACTTTACGTGGGAGGCTCTACAACACGCGCAGAACGCTTTAACTAAGCTTTATGACATATTAAGTAATTACAAAGAGGACAGGAATGCCTTACCTGACAAAAACATGTTAGAAAAATTTAAAGATAGTCTAAATGCAGATTTAAATGTTCCCAAAGCTTTGTCTGTTGTGTGGGAGTTAATTAAGTCAAATCAGCCTGAGCAAGTTAAAATTACCACACTTTTGCAAATGGACGAGTTTTTGGGCTTTAACTTAATTGATCACGTTGGGTACGAAATTCCTACAAATATTACTGAAATGGCAAAAACTCGCCAAGAATATCGCCGAAAAGGTATTTATGACAAAGCTGATGTTTTACGCAAACAAATAGAAGCCGAGGGTTTTGTTGTGGAAGACGTGCAAGGGGCTTTTAAGGTTAAAAGGAAGCTTTAGGAGTTTTAAGATTTTATTGGCCGGATTCCCATTTTACAGAAAAATTACCAAAAAATTGCTTTAATTGCACCATAAACTTAGGAGCAAAAACAAAAGCTTCCGATGGAGTATCGCTGTTGTTTGTGCCTTGCAGTGTGCGTTGAAATACATACTTATTAGCTTTATAAATACCAATCAAGTTAAGAGTTGGCGCCGCTTCACCTTCACCAATATCGTGTGCAGTGTAAAAGATCTCATCGCTAAATATGCCTATTTCTAAAGTATCAACGCTTTTTGCAACTTTTACATCTCCTTTTACAATAAAGAGTGCTGCAGTGGCATCAGTAGTTTCAACATCACTATTTATTGTTAAATCACCGTTAATAAATACTACTTGTGAAAAATTACTTGTTCTGTAGGCGTTAGGTAGAGTTGAATTATTAATTGTAAAGTTATTATTTATGTAAAAAACGCCTGAGGTAGTTGTAAGTTGGTTATTGGAAATTTGCGTTTTTGTAGTAGCTAGATCCCAATAGTAGTCATAAGTTTTGGCGTTAATTATCGGAGCGTTTCTTAGTCTTCTACCGGTAGAAGAAGAAAAATAGTCAATTGCACTTCCAACTGCTTCAATTAATCCGTCTGTATTGTCGTCTTCAGCTTCAGACAACATTGAAATGTTTTGGTTTGATCGAATTGAGCCCTCACCAGTAAGTGAAATCCAAGGACCGTTTATACAAAAATCCTTAGTTGCTGAGTTTCCAGCCATATCTGCAGAATAGAAACGGACGGTTTTGCAGGTTTTCCAATCGTTGTTACAAAAATCAGTCTTTGGAGTAAGTAAATACGCACTGTTTACGCCATTTTGAAAAGGTGGTGAAATTAAAAGCATCCACTGATTTGGTTGCCACGTACTATTACAACTTAGTATGTTAGAGAATTTACCAAAAGAGCCAGGGTTTTCATCTGTTTGATATTGATATTTATCAGTAAAAACTGATAAACCCGAAGTAGCATCTTCTACATTTGTATACACATACAATTCGTGGCTTGAACCAAACAAACCTCTAAAGGCACCTGAATCATTCCAATTTCCTGGAGGTGTTGCGTCTAGTTTAAAAGTGATACAGTTTTTAATTGGGGCTGTACATAAATAAGTTTCGGTATTGCCTGCATTGTCAACGCTATAGTACTCAACAGTGTGGTTTGCGCTGTCGCTGCCGACATTAAAGCTAGTTTGAGTAGAAAGTGCACTCGCTGTGATGGTGGCTGCATCAAACCAAACAGTGCCAATGCCTGACAATCCTACATCCATGTAAACTCCTGCTGCGTTTGCTTGAGTAACAGTAAAGTCGAGTGTTAACTTTGTCCAATCCGCATCCACAGCAAGAGCCGTACTATCGGCAATAAATTGGACTGAATTATCTGTTCCAATTGAGTAAATTTTAAAGTAAGCAGAAGCGCCTGAAAGTTCACTAGTTTTAGCGTAGATGCTTGCCGTCATACTGCTTAATGGATCAACAGGTACAAAATAGGTTTTATTGTTTATTCCGTGCCAAGTTCCTCCCGTTGTTACTATTTTTGCTGAAGCTGCTTCGTAACCTGTATATGAAGTTGTTGTATCTTGTGAATATGCACCTTGCGAATCGGTAGGGGAGGCAGTCCAGTTTGAAAGTCCGCTGCTTGTAGCACCTGCGGATTCAAAAGATGGATTTTGCAAAAGGTTAATTGTGTTTGAGAATGACGTTTTTTGCCAAGTTCCACCGTCGATGCGGTAGTTTATTTCTTTAACTCCGCTGTCTAGGTCGGTTGCTTGGAGTACAAAGTTAACGACCGATTTATACCACCCATTGCTACCGTCGGGATTTGTTGGTGTTTTGGTTGCGGTGGTGGTTGGGGGCGTGATGTCGAGTGCGTAAGCATTTGGTATTGTAACCTCAATCGAGAGCAAAAAAAATGTAAGCATTGTCACTAAACTTTTTAAAATCGTGGGCATTATGTAAATTCTAACAGAAGTCGCTGATTTTTAGGAGAATCACATGTAGAATTTTAGTATGTCGCAAATACCAGAGATCTCAACTATTCCAACCGAAGAAGGGATTTATAGAACATACCCCCCACTTCATAAATTTTTGATTGAACATGAACCACAATACAATGCGCTGATTCAAGAGGCCAAAGATTTTGAGAGTACATCGCTTGCAGACTACACAGCGTTCGTTGATGAGAAAATTGTTCCTATGTACACATTGGTTAGTAATAAATATGCAGAAAGCCTAAAGTATGATCCTACAGGTAGGATGGGTTATGGTCACTCTGAATTTCCCTATTATTCTGGTGCTTCTGCCTTTTTGCTACAGACATTGGACCCTATACTTGAAAAATGCTCAGATATTTATTATGCCAATGAAGATAATGGACATACAGCCCAATGGCTTATTGAGTCATATAAACAAGTTTTGGAGCGAAGTATTTTTAACGAGGATATTTTACTTAGATATTCGGAGTTCGCACTATCGATTTATGGTGTTGAGGGAGTTGCAGTGACACAGCGTTTATATAACCTATATTTACATAATGTTAGTGCTATCTTACCTGAGGAATACCTTTCAACTACAAATGAAATAAGATCGTTTGAAATTGGCGTAGGTGGTAATGTTGGGTTGCCATATGAATCTGGACAAGTGCTAGGTCGCTTGGCACACCTAGCCACAATGACAAAGTATGAAGACCCCGCAATCAGAGAGTCTTACCTAGATTTTGTTCTTGATAGCCTCGCGTATTACCCTTATGGATCTTTAACCCAAATAAGTAAGCTCGTGGAATTTTGTGGTCCTAATGTCAGTGTTCCATTGCTACTTACTAAGCTTACAAGCGAAAATGAACAAGTACGTCGTTTTTCCGCTGAATTATTATTTAGGTTTGAGTTAGGCGAGTTAGAAGTTGACCAGGGACAGGTAGGAATTTATGGCAAAATGTTTAGACTTTTAACTGAAGAGGGGCAATCGCACATAATTGATTCTCTTGGGTCTGTTAGACGGCTAGATCCAAATGGTAGGTGGTTAGGACTTGATAACAATGGTAAGGCTTTGGGACATTTTACTATCACCGCTGAAGACTTATTATCAACTGATCCCACTAAAAAGTTAGATTTAGATGTTGAAAAACTACTTTTTGAAGCTTGTATAAGAAGAGCAGACGAAACGCCAAGTGATAAAGAATTAAGAAGAGCTGTTTTTAATGAGTATTTAAATAGTTTAAGTACTACTGTTGATGCCTTACATGAAAAAACTGGCGTCTGGCTAAACAGCATGGATATAAGTGAGCAGGCTTTTTTTATGCACACATATTCAAAAACGCGTGAGCCTGGCAAGCGAGAAGCTATTGACGATGTAATTAAGACTTACGGTGAACGCGCCCTTAAAGTATTCGTTACAATGGAGTATGGCGAGAGTGGCGAAAGCTTAATTGAGTTTTTACAAGATACAGGAATAGATGAGCGTGCTAAAGATTCGTTACTTCAAAACTATTATGAAATGTCAGTTCGCGCAACCCAAATACGCTCGCTGTTTGAAAAAGGTGAAAAGGCAATACAAACCAACTTTGCAGCAGAAGTTTATGAAGCTTTTATAAGAAAAACATCCGAATTTTACAGAGCAGCCATGTTAGTAGCACAAGGTAAGGCGGGGGATATAACCATGGAAGAATTGTTAAGCAATATGCAACAGATTAACCTATCTCTTCATTTACTTGAAAAGTTCAGTTTGAACCCACAAAGCTTTAGTCTAATAGGAACTCCTCAATATAGGAATGAATATTTGAGTGAAGACGGGAAGACAATAGCGGAAAAAGGTAGTAGTACTTGGGAATTTGCCGACGCTGAAGGTAACAAGCTTATTGCATCAATTAGACCACGTCGCACATTTAGGGTTGATAATAATTTTGGAGGTGAAGCACGCATTAACTTTAGATTTCAAAACAAAAGCGGTTTGGAAACACGCATTGCACTTGATATTAGTGACTATAAAGAAACACCCGTGGTATCACTTGATTTGGGTGTTGGAAAACCCGATCGAACAAAAGGCATTTATCCTTCCGATAGAATTGCTGGAGTGCTTGAAGTTGTTGAAGGATCTGAGGGTGGCCACAATGAGGCATCTTTTAGTATTCAGAGTGCTAGACAATTTAGTTTTGCAGCAAATGCGCTTGAAAAATATTTACAAGACACGTATCAACAGGAAGAACTTGAGGAAATAACTACTCTTGCACCCAGCCTTTAGTAATACGCTCGTGTTGAGCAGCAGAATAAGCCCAAATAAACTCAAATAGCACTCTAAAAGTGTTAGTGACATCCTTGTGCTCAATTATAGTAATAACAATATCCTTGCGAATAGTAGAAATTGCGGTTTTGTTTCCATAAATTAAAATTTGTGCAGGAAGTTCAAAAGGGAACTCGTCAATGTAGCGCTCTTCAACAAGTCTTATTTTGTCATACTTTGTGTACAGTTCTTTTGTTTCCTCATAATCTTCCATAGGTCCAATAACTTTGGCGTGAATGCCGCGTTTTACTTGTTCAACAATTTGTTTAGCAATTAGCCCATCAACGTCTTTACGCTGGTCGTCAAAAGTTGAGCGCAAAAGCAGAATATCCTTGCCCGTTGCATTTACATCGTCGTACAGGCGTTGTAGCCCCGTTAAACCCTCAAAATAAGTTATCAGTGGCTTTTGTTCTATAAGCGTAAATTGTGATGTGAGTGATGTAATTAAAATTTCGTAATTTAACTTTGCATGGTGCATTTGCTGAGATTTTCGTTCAAGAAGTTTTTCTATTTCAACAGGGGATTGAGGAAAATATTTTGTTGTTCCTTTTGTTTTTATTTCACGCACCAAGTTTTGGTGCTTTAAGTTTTCAAGAATGTTGTAAAGATTTGTGCGTTTTTGATTTGATTTAGTTGCAAGATCTAAAACAGTAAGACCTCCATGTTGGAGAAGGGTGGAGTAGACGGCTGATTCTTTATCGTCAAGACCAGCTTGTAATAGGACGTCGTTGAGAATGGGCATGTTTATATTCTGGAGAGTTATTTGGATGTTGTCAATAAGTATGTCAAAGTACTTGACAGATCATATAACCTGTAGTATAGTATATTCAAGCTTGAGAAAGGGAAATACTAAGTCAAGATAGGTGCAATGTCAGGCCACTTGACAGATTAGTAAATATAACCTATAATATACTCAAGATTGAAAACAGCATAGAAATTACGCAAAGAGATCCTACCGCTCTAAGCCACAAGTCAGTTAAAAATGGCCAAGATCTGGTGAGAATACTTTCTCTTTAGGTCTTGGCTTTTTTTATTGCAAATTCGCATAAAAAAGTTCAAACGGGAATCTGCCTTATGGAGAGTGGCCCAAAAATAAAGATAAAGATTGCAAAATCGTACAGCTGATTGGTTGTACCGGATTTAATGTTTGTTAAATCCAAAACTAAGTAGTGTTTATAAATTTGTTGGTTCGACCAAAAGTTGAACGCCAAATTTTGGCACACAATTCCTACCATTGTGTCCTGCTCAATAAATATATGAGTACTACACAAAAGGAGAGAGGTGCAAAAGCGAGTTTGAATACATTTAGTGTTTAAACCTCGAATCTTTGCTTCCTGATCAAGGTCTTGAGTTTCTTGAGGCCTTGGATGAGGAAAAACAAGTGTTGTAGAGAAGGAGAGAGACACCTTTTTTACCCATTGTTTAGCCTTTCATTAATTTAAAAGCATTTGGTTTTATCAGCTTATCTGATGACTGCGCCTATGTTTTTGCACCTGCCGCAAAAGCAAAGGTCAGCTATTAGACAAGTTCTAATAGAAGTTCCTTAACAAGTTGAATAGTTAGGATTTTGAGAATGCGAGGAAAGTTTTATCAAAGTGAGTTTGCTCTTTTTGAGAAATTTTGCTGTTTGAGTTTAGGCGGAAATTTTTTAGGAAGAGCAACCTCATAGAGGTAAATCTAGCTATTTTTGGACAGCTGCGTCCAATAGCAAATGTAGGCAATCCATAGGAGGAATGCCATGTTACAAATCATCAATCTCATGCCGCACGCCGCCACGCTCCGCGACAGCGCGGGTGTGGATCATGTCATCGCCCCCTCGGGGACGGTGGCGCGAGTTTCGACCAAACCCGGCCAGCTCCGCGAGCTGGAAGGGTTGCCGGTACCGGTTGCCTCGGCGACCGAGTTCGGCGAGATCGAAGGGCTCCCCGAGGCCGAAGAAGGCACGATTTACATCGTGTCGGCCTTGGTCTTGGGGCGGGCCATTGGGCGCGAAGATGTCTTCGCCCCCGGCACGGGTCCGCAGGATGGTGCGGTCCGTGATGACGCGGGTCGGATCATTGCGGTCACGCGGTTGGTTGGGGCTCCCCTCAGCTAACTCGTGATCCTCAAAGATCCTAACTACAAAAACTGAGCTCTTTAGGTAACTAAAGATGGAAGTAACACTGTTTGTCATGTGTCGCTAGTTCGACATGGGCGTTTAGACAGTGTGAAAACAGCGTAGGGTCAGCCCAGCGCGCTCGAGTTAGGACGCAAAGTGAAGCTTGAACAACTTCATCCGCGAAAGGCAAAAAGTTCTCGGAGTTATCCGATGTTTAGTAACGCTGATTAGCTAAACAAAAAATAACACGCAATTATCTTTATCTTAAAGCCGGAGTAGAAATTTATCTTTATCTACGCTACTCCGGCCTGTTCTTCGGCTAAGCCGAACTGATGAGTCTTCCTGATTGGGCAAGACGAAAACAGGCACATAGAAAAATGAATATCTCCAATTTTGAGTTCCGCAATTTGCTCACAAGCTTTGTGAGTGGTTTGCGGAAATCAAAAAATAGGAGAAAACAAGAAATGTTGAAGTTAAATGAGTGGATTAAGATCAACACCCCCGCCACCGTCACTGTGAGCGGAAGCGAGCTGAAAGAACTCGCTACCAAGGTTGGTGCCGAGCTCGTAGAGGGTAAGGCTAAAGGAATTCCATACTTAAGAGCAGGGAGAACATACCTGGTTTATACGGAGATTCGCACTCCGAAAAAATTCTTGCGTCCTGCGGAAGTTGAATACTCATTTGTTGAGTTGGTCAACGGGACATTGCAAGTGACCTGGTCCCAAAAGATTGAGGAAAAAGAGGGAGTTGTTAAATTCTTTCCTCTAGTCAAAGTCCAAGGGTGGACATCCTATAACTTTTCACAAAGTCTTTTGAAGGCCTTGGGGTTACAGAGCCAAGTGGTGGTGAAAATTCCAGAGCAAATAGTAACTTTGCCAGTACCCAAATGGGTTATCGCTTGGACGGATGACCAATGGGCGTCAGTTGATGGGTGGATGGTTTTCGCGAGCGAGGCTGAAGAATACCTTCAGGCCTTTATTGACGAATTTCGTCAAAAAATCGCAGATCAACTGGCTCCCAAGCCTGCCCAGGTATTCGAGCCTACGGAAGGCTGTTGGGTCTGTGGTTTCCCGCTTTCGCCAGAAGGGCACTGTTGGGTGAATGGTTGCATCTAGCAACTCCCACAGTGAGGTCCATCACCACAAATGACCATAAACTATCGTGGATGCAATCTTTGGGGAGGAAATGGAAACAAATGCAATCGCAAATGTGCCAATTCCTCCTCAATATCAAATTGTTTGAGGCAATTTGTTTATAACTTTGTTGTGAACAGTTTGCCACGTGCAATTATGCCGTGAGTTAAAAACGGAGGAAAAGGAAATGAAAGCGAGTAGAAAACTCGAACGGTTCATGCGGAAAAATCGTCCTGCGGGTTTTCCTGTGAAGCAGGAAAGTGCACTGGTTGCCATGAGAGAACATCTTCGATGGCACTCCGATGCAGGCGTGCGAGGCACTCCTTGGGTTGTCTACGAAGATGAGCCCAAAAGGGAAGGTGTGTATTACACGCCTAGCCTACGATGGTGGTCTCGACACCCGCAACTGCAAACCCAGAAGGAGCAAGACTGGCGGGTAGCCCGTGACATGGGTTACACAGAAGTAATCTTCGTGCCATGGGATGCCCCCGTGGTTGTATTGCCAGTTCCGCCGTGGGTAGAGTCTAGGGACTATGTCCTGACACTCTGTTACCAAAGTGAAGTCGCCAAGCTGACTGGCCCCTTCATCAAATATCTTACTGACCTTGCAAAAGGCAAAGTAAGTTAGTCAGCACAAGCCGGAAAAGATAGCTATATGCATCGATTCCGGCCTGCTCTCCGGAAAATCC
>CAZCAQ010000007.1:2401-15734 GCA_964496905.1 uncultured Candidatus Saccharibacteria bacterium | reverse complement strand
CAAGCCGGAAAAGATAGCTATATGCATCGATTCCGGCCTGCTCTCCGGAAAATCCGGACTGATGAGTCTTCCTGATTGGGCAAGACGAAAGCAGGCACATAGAAAAATGAATATTCTCCTATTTGAGTTCCGCAATTTGCTCACAAGTTTTGTGGGTGGTTTGCGGAAATTCAAAAAAAAATAGGAGAAAAAAAGAAATGTCCTCGAAAGATCGTTTTTTTGCGGTTTTAACACCAGTGGTTGTTGCCCTGGTGGCGGGATTTGTGGTGGCATTGGTGTACGGCGTCATGTCGTCACCAGAGCTTTCCGCCATGCGGGCTGGAGCGTCGCTGGCAATTGGGGCAGCCGTGGGCTTTGCCTACGCTAACCCGAAAGTCTGGCTCCCCAAAGGAGCCTTGATTTTGACCACTGCCGCCTGGGGTGGTCTCGGGTGGGCACTTTACGGTTTGTTGTTTGTATAACCGTAAGCCCCACAATTGGCAGAATTCTTAGGAAAGTTTGTTCAATAAACATACCCCTTTGAATTCTGCCTCAATCAAATTGAATGCAAACAAGCCCGGAAGTTTTATAGATAGGTAGGATAATCTATTTAACTTCCTGGCTTTTTGGTGTTTAATTTATAAATGTTCAGAAAAAGTTAACAAGGATGAAGCAAACAAAATGAGTTACAAACCAATTACAATTCTAGATGAGTCTCCGCTAAACGAAACTACCAAAAACGAACAAGAAGAAGCGCGCTTAGAACTAATTGAGCTAAGTGAGCAACTAGACAATGAAGGCAATCCATGTGCCAAAACAGTAGCCAAAATGTGCGAGATATTAGCTTTAGCAGACAGGCTTGAAAAAGTAGTCAGCATACAAGGAGATCTAACCGATGGCGAGGTCTATGATGTTGGCGATACTGGTAAGACTTATGGATTTGGTGGTAGATATGATTACTCCGAGGGGGCATATTACAGAAAATATCTATCGCAGGATGGTACTGTAGTGTTTTCACAGTCATTTAGACCCTTTGAATTTTATAGCGCTCAAAGAGAAGGTGCTTCTTTAGGATATGTAGGTGACGACATTTCCAAGGTGTATGCTGATGTTACAAGACTTCTTGAGGCTCAAAAGACGAGTTTGAGTTTAGTTACTCAGGAATTGTCTGCTGATCTTGATGCAGACAATGTGGAACTACTTCACAATGCAAAAAGACTATTTTTGGCAAGCTTTAAAGAAAGACCTGACTCTGTTGAAGAGTTTGAGCCCTTAATGCCACTACTAACCGAAAGAAGGGAACAACGCAATGAGGTAATTACTACACTTAATTGGGCTGAAAGGATCTTGAGCTATGAGCGAATTTTTGTAGATCACCCAATGGATGCTTATCCTAGAAGATGGGGTAAATATCATCTTCCACACATTCACTATTTATATTCACAATTGCGTTCGAGATTTGACAGTTTATCTACTACTGTTGCTCAAAGCCAGCCCGACTGCTATTCAAGCAGTAAGTCTTCTTTAATTGCAAAAGAATATCAGGAATTTGATTTTGAAAACTGTATTGAGGAGATTGTCACAGGACTAATTGCTTTGGATAATCTTGAGAAGGATGGTTTCCAAGTTGGAAGAGCGTTTGAGGTATCTAGAAATAGTGGAAGTACCACCTCTGGTTATAGAGTAATTAAGCCTGATGGAATTATACAGCAACCAGATATAGATCACACTAGTATGGGTCGCAGTAAGAGTTGGGAATACGAGTATACCGAAATTGCTCCAGGAACTTTATGTGTTGAGTTTTCTATACACAATGCGGGTGGAAAAAACCCTGGCTCAGAAATAACCGTTGCTGCCGATGTAAGGCATGGTGGTATAACAGAAGCACAGATAAAAACACTTGTGGATGAACTTTATACACCCGAGTATGCAAGTTGGTTAGATAAAGTAACTAAAGATCGCCTTTTTTTAAGTTTAAAAAGTATGACTACATTTGAAGAAGCCGCAGAAGGGGAGCAGTTGAATGCTCATTTAAGGTACTTTATACCTGAGGGTAAAAATACTCCTATTGTAAATCCATCTCATGGTGTCAGTCGGTATAGGACAACACTACAAAATTTACCAGCAGCCTCAGAACTATTGGATAAAACATATATTCTTCCCGTTGTAGCTGAAGGGAGATCGGGAGAAACTATCGGTTCCGAAGAACCTGCTTTAAAACAAAGACGATTTCTGGAAAAAGTAGCAAACAATGCTGAAAGAGGTTTACCTGATTTAGAAACTGATCTGAAAAACAAGGCTGATGTAACAGCTTCTGAAGCAGCTACAGCTGCTATTGCTCTTAGGGAATCATGGCACGTTGCAAGGAATATTATTGATGCAGAAGATATACAGGCCGCTATACGTCGAGTTAACAAATATTTGAAGAGTATCCAAAACGATACAATCGCTCGACAAGGTTTACAGGAAATGCTCAATGAACTGGAACCCTTAGCTGTAAAATTTGCCCTCATGGAGCAAATCCGACCCACACTAATAGGCTATGTAGGTGACGCTGATCCGGAAAATCTTGCAGCGTTAGAAAATTCCCTATACGCATGGTTAACTGAACAACAAAATATTCCTGAAATTTCTGAAGTGGAAGATTACCTTGAGAGTTTAATTTAATCGTTTACTTAAACTAAACACGTGATTAGGCAGCCTTCCACGCAAAGTAAGTATTTTTCTTTTTCTGCTCTTCCACGTAGGCATAATAGAGTGGGCCATCTTTTAGCTGAACTGTATGAATGTTGGGCTTGAATTGTGAAGAGTCAAGCTCCGTTTCAAAAACGCTTGTCTCATAAATGGAATGAATACCAGGGTAAGACTGGCCTGTTAAATCTTCTCTTACTTGTTTTTCGATAAATCTTATACTTGAAGGGTCTATTTCCAGTCCTAGCTCTTCTTGTATTCCCCTGGATACACTATCCGCAGGATTTTCACCAATTTTAGCTTTTTCGGCTACCGCCCCAGAAAGCTTTCTTCGTCTTTCACTAAGGTCACCTTTGAACACCTGAACTGCTTCCATTAACTCAAGTTTATCGTGTGTTTCTGGGTCTATATAAAAGATTCTAGTAGCAATTGGAGCTACTTTTCTTATTACTTCTCCAGTTTCCTCATCGTAAAACAATTGCGTTTCACCTTCTTTAATTTCCTTTAAAAGATCTGCTACTTCTTTTTTGCCTGAATGACCGTATTCTTCTAATGGTACTCCTTTTTCACTTAGCCATTCGGTAAGATCGTTTAGTTCTTGTTCAGGACTTGTTACTTGAAAATGTTCATAATTATTTGAATGTTGCATGACTTGATTATACAAAAGAGTTATTACAAGTACTAATACTATTTGGAACGTTTGATATATAATCGATAAATGGCATCCTTATCAATAGGTATAGTGGGCCTCCCAAACGTGGGAAAGTCCACACTATTTAACGCCCTTTTAAAAAAACAAGTCGCGCTGGCGGCTAACTATCCTTTTGCCACAATCGAGCCCAACATGGGTATTGTAGACGTTCCTGATCCACGCGTAGAAAAACTCACACAATTAACTCACGACGAATTTCAAGCTAAATTTCCACATAAAACTATTCCAGAAAAAGTAATTCCTGCTGTTGTTAAGTTTTACGATATTGCAGGTTTAGTTAAAGGTGCGCACAAAGGGGAAGGGTTAGGGAACCAGTTCTTGGGGCATATTCGTGAAGTTGATGCAATTGTTCACTTGGCTCGCGCTTTTGAAGATACAAATATTATTCGCGAAGGTGCAACCGATCCAATTAGCGATATTGAAACCATAAATTTAGAATTAATTTACGCCGATTTGGAGTCCATGACAAAACGAGTAGAAAAGTTGAACGAAGATGTTAAACGAAATAAGAGCCTGGATGCTCCAGAAACTCGCCCTTTGTATACAAAGATTGTCCAAATATTAGAAGATGGAAAATTACTCAATTCTCAGGAATTTTCTCAAAATGAGGCAAAAATATTGCGAGAACTTAATTTACTCACATCGAAGCCCATAATTTATGTTTTTAACGTTGCCGAAGATGCTTTAAATACGCCAATGGATCAGATAATAGGTACAGAACATGCTCAATATGGGCTAACCTTTGAAAACTCGGTTAAAATATGCGCAAAGCTCGAAAGCGAAGTTGCAGAATTGGATCCAGCCGAGCGCCAAGCTTTTTTGCAAGAGTACGGTGTGCAAACCACAGGATTAGACCGTTTAATTAAGCGTGCCTACGATATTTTAGGTTTACAAACTTATTTTACGGCAGGACCAAAGGAAGTTCATGCGTGGACATTTACTAAAGGTACAAAAGCACCACAAGCAGCAGGCATTATTCACACAGATTTTGAAAAAGGCTTTATAAGTGCCCAAATTTGCTCCTACAATGACTATTTAGCCAATAAAACTTGGAAAAACGCCTTAGACAAAGGTCTAGTTAGATTAGAAGGTAAGGAGTATGTTATGCACGATGGAGATGTTGTTGAGTTTAGGTTTGGGGTTTAGAACCAAATTAATTATTGACGGTCGGTTTTTTCTTACAATATAATGAAAGACAGTTATGGCAACTGCAACTGTAAATCCTGAAACTAGTGTTGAAAAGTCACTAGAAGACATTGTTGAATCAGTAGACTTTAATAGGGATGATCTATCCACTCTTTACCAATTAATTGGGGATATGAAAGAGGTGAAGGGCAAGGATTTCGCTACTCAAAGCCTGTCTTATCATGGTCACAGAAGCCAGGAGGTTACAGATTTGGCTGAGGATGTATTTGACAAGTTCATGGAAAGTTTCCCTAGTAAATTAGGACAAAATGTAGTTACTGAGGTGCCAGTTTTGGCGAAAGAACTAGGTATCGCCTCCCAAGGATACGCTATTTTATTGGATTTCATAAAAAATGGACAATATACCAATAAAATAGATATTAGCCCTGATTTAAGACAAAAGGTTGAAGTTCTAGCCTTACCGCATCTAAATTGGCGCTATAAGCAAGAAGGGGCATATGCAGAATATTATTATTCTAGTGACGATACCCTAGCTTATGAAGCCGCATCAGCTCAGGCAGATTTAGGTGCCGAGATAGATAAGATTAGGCGGAGCAACCCACTACTGAGTTCAGAAGTTATTTAAACCAAATAGTGAAGTAAATCACACAAGTGCCCCCGCACTAATAGTATCTTTTGTTGTTGCTTCCTGTTTATTATTACGCTAATATACTCAGGCCTAGTGCCAATAGTCTATTTAAAATAGACAGTAAGGTATTTACTAAAAGTTAAAAAAGGCTAATATCAACATATGAAAAGCTACGAGCTAATGACAATAACAAAAGGACAATTAACCGAAGATCAAGCCACAAAGGCACGAGAATCGGTAAATACAGCAATTTCGGCTGCTGGTGGGACCTTTTCAAACACCCAAAATTTAGGCAGAAAAAAATTCGCATACCCAATAAACACTGAAACAGAAGGGTATTACGATGTAT
This sequence comes from uncultured Candidatus Saccharibacteria bacterium, assembly GCA_964496905.1. Taxonomy (GTDB): domain Bacteria; phylum Patescibacteriota; class WWE3; order UBA101185; family UBA10185; genus CAZCAQ01. The sequence continues at coordinate 10,229 of CAZCAQ010000007.1, read as the reverse complement.
ACAATTTTTCTATAGACGAGGAAAAAGTTTCTGAAGTTAAGTCCAAACTCAATTATATGGACTCATTAGTCAGGTATTTACTTACTATAACTGCTTCACCAAAGGCAGTAGAACAGGAGACACATGTCAGCACGAAGTCTGAATAAAGTAATGTTAATTGGAAACCTTACAAGGGATCCTGAACTTCGCTACACCCCTCAAGGAAGCGCAGTTTGCAGTTTTGGAGTTGCAACAAATAGAGAATGGAACGTAGACGGTCAAAAAAAAGAGGCTGCAGATTTCCATAACGTAGTTGCTTGGGGTAAACTTGGCGAACTTTGTGGTCAACTTCTTGTAAAAGGTACAAAAGTTTACGTAGAAGGTCGCTTACAAACCAGAGAATGGACTAACGATGGTGGCGAAAAAAGATACAAAACCGAAGTTGTAATTGACGAAATGATTATATTAACAAACAAAAGAGATGGTGCTACAGGCGAAGGTTCCCACGAAGAATTTTCAAATTCTGAAGCAAATCCAAGCGAGACTGCTACAGTAGAGGATGCAGATATTGATAAAATCCTTGATCAATTCGGCAGCGAAGAATAAGTATGTTAAAGAAAAAGAACAACAAACGAAAAAACTCGGCAGAATGCCACTTCTGCAACACAAGTACAGTGCCTAACTACAAAGACACACTTGTGTTAAGAAGATTTATATCTGACAGAGGTAAAATTGTGTCCAGCAAAAGAGCTGGTATTTGCAGTAAGCATCAAAAAGCATTGTCTACTCAAATAAAACGAGCAAGATTTATGGCACTTTTACCTTATACAGATAAGCATTCAATTTAAGCTGTAATATTTAACTAACAATCTACGAAAGCTGGTGTCTAACCAGCTTTTTTAGTGCATATATTTTTAAATAAGCAGTGTTCATTAAACTTTTGCAATGCTAAACTATACACATGCCCGTATTGTCTATATACCTTGGATCATCTGTAATATCAGCAGGACTTATATATTCTCAAGAGGATAAGCAAAACGGTCTAAATAACACGGATATATACGAGACTCTGCCATATCCGCTTTTAAATTTTCATACAGATGCTGAAAAAGAGCATTTTCTTAACACTTTTATTTCACAGTTTTTAACCAGCGCAGATCCAGCTTTAAAGCAAGAAAGTTTACAAATTAAGTTTGTTTCTCTTGTTGAAAGCCCGCTTCGTTCGCTAACACAAGACATGTCATCTGTATCGCAGCTGTACATGGGTGATACAAAGCATATATTTTGTGCAAACTCGTTCTATTTTCATGCTGGTAAGCTTATTTATGCCAATCCGTACCCAAAATATACAACAGACATATACAATGAGGAGGAAAAAATTAACATACTCTTTAACCTAGAAGTTTATCCATTTAACTATCCTGCCGATGAATTTAGCCAAAGTTTGTATGACGACGCTATAGTTTATCTTCAAAATTCACTTGCGCCAAAGTCTTTACAAGCAAAAGCAGTAAAACACAAAAAAGAGCATTTTAAGCAAACAAAAGACTTAGTTTTTACTGGCGATAGATTTACATACTATAAAGCAGGCGAAGATAGTGCTTATTATTTGGCTCTTTCTCTTTTGGATGAATACGGCCTTTTTAGCGTTAAAATTGACACTAAAAATGTATCAACACACAAGCTTAATTATGCAAAAAGTTTTGCTTCCATCTCTGATGCACAAATTGATCAAATTGAACAAAATTCTGGGGCAATTGTAAGTGCTGGAACTTTTATTAAATTTATTGGTTCTGCTGAATGTTTATTTGAAAGCCAAGTTGGAACAAAGCAGCTTTTTCAGATGCTCGAAAATCAAATTCAAATAATTCCATTGGCAACGGGCGAAAAAGCAAAGATAACAGTAAAAGGAAGCGGTTTTGACACATTTGAGGCAACTGTAGAAGGTGGAGATTTAGGCGTGGTTTTTTTTAATTTTGCACCTAACCGAGAGTTTTTTGTTGGTCTACAAGCAGGCTTTGCCAAAGAAATTAAAAGCGCCATAAAGGAGAATTTAGCCAAATTCTAACAGCCATGAAAACTTTAATTCCAAAAATTCAAAAAAAGCGATTTTCAACAAATATTTATGTTGAACGATCCCTACCTCTAAAAGGTACATTAAATGTAAAGCCGGGAGATGTTGTTGACCCTGTAACACGCTTAGGTATGACAAAAATCTCTACAGGAGTTTCATATGTTCCTCAAAACATGAAATTGGCAAAGGGAAAATTTGAAACAGGTTACTTTTATTTTGGTGAAGTAATAGGCAGGGCAGGTTCAAAAAAAGTTGTAGCACCGTTTGATGGGTATATTTCAAAAAGCCAAAACGGTTTTATATTGACGCAGGAACCTAAAGAGCATTGGCTTTTGTCTGGCGTATGGGGAGTTATAGAAAAAAAATCAGAGAGTGGTTCAGTTTTAATTAAAACCCAAGCCGTAGACTTTAACTTAGCTGTTTGTAGCAGCCGGTTTGTTACGGGAGAACTGGTGGTTTTTCCAAACCCCTCAGATGTTTTGCAACTTCAATATTTGCAAAATTTTTCTAAAGACGTTTTTGGAAAAATAATATATTTAGGTAGTTTTGCCACTTTTGAGTCTGTAGAAAAGGCAGCAGAGCTTGGTGTAGCTGGCATTTTGGCGGGAAGTGCGGAAAAGCAGACTTTTGATTTTGCTAAGGAGAAGGGGATTTGCTTGGGACTTTTTAGTGGATTTGGTACGTTGGAAACTCCTGAGCTAATTTACAGTTATATAAAAGAAGTTTCAAGCCGGTTTGTTTTTATTTTGGGTGAAAAAAACGTTTTTCGTATTCCAATTCCAGCGCAAGACATACCACAGCAACAACAATTGAGTACTTTGGTTGAACCTGTAGTAGGAATGCAAGTTCAAGTTTTTCAAAAACCGTACTATACTCATGTTGGCCAAATTACTGATGTACAAAGTGATGTAATTTATGTTAAGCTCATCGGAGCTGAACAGCCCGTTCAAATTAAGCTGCCTAACTTAATTGCTCTTGATTAACGAATAACATTAACATGACGTCGTTTAATAATTTTCAAAAATATTTAGTAATAACATTAGCGTGTATTTCGCTGTTTTTTGCAGGTTTTTACTTTGGAAAACAAGGACTTGATGCAAAGTTTGTAAAAAAGGATTACAAAGTCCAAATCACACGCAAAGATCCACCCTCAAAGGAAGTAGACTTTTCGCTTTTTTGGGAAGTTTGGGAAACGCTTAACTCAACGTATTTAGAACGCCCAATTGATGCTCAAAAAATGGTTTACGGTGCTATAAAGGGCATGGTTGAGTCTTTAGAGGATCCATACACCTCCTTTTTACCTCCACAGCAAAACGAAGAAGCAGAGGCATCCCTAAATGGAACTTACGAAGGCATTGGCGCAGAGCTTGGCGAAAAAGAAAATCAAATAATTGTAATTTCGCCTTTTGATGGTTCTCCGGCAAAAGAAGCAGGAATTCGACCGGGAGACGCCATACTAAAGGTTGATGATAAAGCCACAGTAGGCATGTCTGTCAACGACGTAGTTAAGCTGATAAGAGGTGATGCGGGTACTGTTGTTAAGCTAACTATAGGTAGAAAAGACAACAAAGAGCCTATTGAAATTACAATTAAGCGCGGTCAAATAAAAATTGACAGCGTAACTTGGGAAGATAAAAAGGATGGAATCGCATATATTCGCATTAGCAGATTTGGCGATGATACAAACAAAGTTTGGGATGAAACTGTTGCTAAAATAAATACTCAAATGACTGATTTAAATGCAATTGTCTTAGATTTGCGCGGAAACCCAGGTGGATATTTGGATTCAGCTATTCATATTGCCGGAGAATTTTACAAAGACGAGCCAGTTATTTTTGAGGAATATGCCTCGGGTAAGCAAGTTGAACGTACAACGCAGCGTATTGGAAGCTTAAATGGTGTACCAGTAGTAGTTTTAATAGACGAGGGAAGTGCTTCCGCTTCAGAAATTTTGGCAGCCGCTTTGCGCGATCATGCGGGAGCCGTTTTAGTAGGCCAAAAATCATTTGGTAAGGGTACTATTCAAGATGTTAGAAATTTCAGCGATGGCTCAGGTGTACATATTACAATTGCAAAGTGGCTAACTCCAAAAAAAGAGTGGGTTCACAATAAAGGAATTGAGCCAAATATAAAAGTAGAAGTCACAGACGAGGATATAGATCAAGAAAAAGATCCTCAGCTTGAAAAAGCTATTGAAAGCGCCAAAAACTTTTAAAAGGAGGTTACTATGACATCTAATGACAACGAGCCGGTTGAAGGCGAGGTTGTAAGTACAAGTAAAAAAAATGACACACAAGGTCAACCAAATAGGCCTGAACGAAGTACTATTCAAAAACTAGAAGATAAAGGTTTTTTTAAAGCATTAGGTATTTTTTTAGTTTTAATAGTTGTTGCAGCAATCTTGTCAAACGATAGCCCCGCACCCAGCGATTCAAAAAATGGCGAAAAAGGCAGACTTTCGTTTACACTTCCAATAAAAACAGTTCCTGAAATAAAAAAAGATTTACTTAATACACTTGGCATTACTGAGCTAGAGAAAAAAATAGAGCGGGGAGGTAGTTCCATTTTAACTAACCAAAAAGTCGTGGAGGAGGAATCCGCCGTTATAAAAACAGTTGAAAATGTTTCACCCTCGGTAGTCTCTATTGTTTACAGGCGTGAAGATTTTGATCCATTTAGTGGCCCAATTTCTTCAAACGAAGGCATAGGAACAGGTTTTATTGTTGATAAAACAGGCTTAATAGTTACAAATGCGCATGTGGTAAGTATTCCAGATGCCGATTACTCGGTTGTTTTAAAAGATGGCTCAACATATCAAGTTACTCGCGTAAGTACCGATGAAGCAAGCGACCTAGCAATATTAGAAATAGAGGGCAAAAACTTGCCTGTAGTTGACTTAGCAGATTCTTCCAAAATTAAAGTTGGTCAAACAGCTGTTGCAATTGGAAATGCTTTAGGTCAGTTTTCAAATTCGGTTACAGTTGGTGTAGTTTCGGGTTTAGCCAGAGAATTAACCGCTTCAGGCGCATTTGGCGACGCAAAAACGTATGAGAATGTAATTCAAACTGATGCTGCGCTAAATCCAGGGAATTCTGGTGGCCCATTACTTAATTTATCTGGCCAAGTTATGGGAATTAATGTCGCAACCACAAGAGGTGCTGACAACATTGGTTTTGCTATTCCGGTTAATGTTTTAAAGCCAATGCTTGAAGGTTATTTAAAAGAAGGCCGCTTAATTCGTCCATATATGGGAGTTACTTATACTATGATTACTGAGGATATTGCGCGTTTACGTGATTTTCCTCAAGGTGCGTACATTACGCGCGTAATGGAAGATACACCGGCAGGAAAAGCTGGAATTGAGCGCGGCGATATAATTGTTGAGTTTGACGGCGTAGCCTTAGATGGTGACCAAACATTAGGAGGTTTAATTCGTGAAAAAAAACCTGGAGATAAAGTTGATGTAGTTCTTGAACGTAATGACGAACGTATTACACTTGAAGTAACTTTGGAAGAAATGCCCGAAGAACAGCCTGAGTTATAAAAAGTTTGGCGCTTTAAAACTTAAGTTGTAATGGATTCTTGATTTTCAATAAGTTTTGATGATTCAGTTAAAACATCAATATATTCACCATTAAACATTTTTTCTAATCCAAACCAGCTTTTATTAATTCTATGGTCAGTTAAGCGATCTTGGGGAAAATTGTAAGTTTTAATTTTTTCGCTGCGGTCGCCGGTTCCAACTTGTTCTGTGCGTATATCAGTTACGCTTTTTACTTGCTGTTCTTGCATCATTGTGTAAATGCGTGCTTCAAGTATTCCCATGGCTTTTTCGCGGTTTTTTAGCTGACTGCGTTCTTCTTGGCATTCTACGACTGTGCCAGTAGGGATGTGGGTAATACGAACTGCGGTTGAAACTTTGTTTACGTTTTGGCCGCCTTTTCCTCCTGAGCGGTAAAAGTCCATCTTTAGGTCTTCGGGTCGGATTTCTAGAGTAACTTTTGCCAGTTTTGGTAAAACGGCTATTGTAGCTGCAGAAGTATGTATACGGCCTGAAGCCTCGGTTTTGGGAACGCGTTGTACTCGATGTACGCCAGATTCGTTTTTAAGGATTTTAAAGATGTTTTTGCCTTTTAATTCAAAAGAGGCTGTTTTAATGCCGCCGACTTCGCTTTCAGAAAAATTTAATTCCTCTATTTTCCATTTTTCCAAGTCAGCCATGCGGTGATACATTTTGTAAAGATCTAGCGCAAATAGGGAAGCTTCGTCGCCTCCGGTACCTGCTCGCATTTCGACAATTGCTGCGTTTGGGTTAATTTCAGCGATTCCGCTTGCGTCTGGTATACCTTCGCCAGAATAATTGCCGTCTATAGAATCTAAAGCTTGGTTTAAAGCGTCTATTTGGCTTTGTAAGGCATTTATTTCCTCTAAAGCCATATCTCTTAGTTCGGAGCTTTCGGCGTTCTCAATGAGCGTTTTATTATCTTTGATTGAATTTTCCAGTTGAGCTATTTGACTTAATATGTAGCTTTTGGCGTCGTCCATATTAGAGGATTGCAAAATCTAATCTTCTTTGGTAGTTTCTGTTGTTTTAGTAGGCTTTTGCGCTTGTTGAAGAAGTTCCTTTAGGGTTGGAGCTGGTGTATTGGCTTCTTTTGCCTTCTTTTTGTCTTTTTTTGAAGTTGTTGAAGCGGCAGCCATTTTCTTTTGGAATTTTTCAATTCGGCCTTCTGTGTCAATTAACTTTTGTTTACCTGTGTAAAAAGGGTGGCAAGCGCTGCAAAGGTCTACTGTAATGCTGTCTCTGGTTGACATGGTTGTAAAGCTGTTTCCGCATGCGCAGGTAACAACTACGTCTGTATTAACTTTTGGGTGAATACCTTTCTTCATAAGCCGAATTAATATACCAAAAGAGGGGAGTTTTGTCTATTGAATGTGTTTAAAGTTGAACGCATACCTCGGGATCTTGGATTTTTAAATCCCGAGGTATGCAGTTGTTTGGTGCGTCAGCTGGAGCTATTTCCAGACTGAGACGTCGGCCGAGGCGCAGGTCTCACTGGCGGATCTTTCTCCCAGGATGGCTTCTTTTTTTCAGCTTCGGCTTTTTTGTCCCTGTTGATTGCCTCTTTAGCCGCGTCTTCGTCAATTACTGGACGTGTCATTGTGTCACCTCAACATAAAATAGCCCCAAATTAGGCTTTGTTCCTGGATTTAAGCAAAATATATAGATTAAGTCAACTAGTTTTGTATATTTGTGATTTTGAAATTTTTAAGAGGGGAAACAGTGGAAAATGCGAAATTGAACGCATACCTCGGAATTCTGGATTTAAAATCCCGAGGTATGCATAAACCAAGACGAAATCAGCTCTTCGAGTTTGTCACAGGCTTCTTCTTCTTCAGCTCCTCGCGAAGCCCCTCTTCTTCCATTGCCGCAATCCGCGCCTCTGCTATTTCCGCTTGTGTTGGCATTGGGTCTGTGGGTTTTTTGCCTTTCTTATTAGTGAGCTTTGTCATCGAGAAACCTCCATCAGTTGATTTAGCTACAAAATGTAACTTTGCAACATTAAACCACCAAGCATAGATAAAAGCAACTGTTTATAAAATTAGAGTAGATAAAGGAATGTAAAAAATACCTCGGAACATCGGATTTGAAAATCCCGAGGTATATTATTGCGGGCATTTTAACCGGCGAGTTGCTGAAACGCACTAGCTTGAGAAACAACGTCACCGACTTTGTTTGTAAGAACAATGTGCTGTCTCGTATATCGTGGGTCA
>CAZCAQ010000007.1:0-2301 GCA_964496905.1 uncultured Candidatus Saccharibacteria bacterium | reverse complement strand
GTATTCAGCAATAATTACACCTACACCAATTACAATTGATCCAATAACTGCGGGTACAGTTGGCAATTCGCCCAACATAAAATAGGCAAAAGGCAAAGTTAAAACAGGGGAGAGGTAAGTAAAAACGGCGGAATACGACACAGTTGACCGTTGTAAGGCCCAGTTCATTAAACTATACGCAGTTATTCCGCTAAGTAGCGCCATGTATAGCAAACCGAACATGACTTTTTGGTCCATTTGAATAATTTCAGTAGCTGTTACAGTTTCGCCTGGATTGCCAAACATTTTAACTATAAACAAAACAGTATAAAAACCCAAAGCAACAAAAAATGACAAAGCAGTGTGCATAAAAGGGGAGTAAGAATGCGAATTTTTTCTAATTCCAGCTTTGGCCAATACTAAATTAAGGCGCGACGAGTTTTTGCCCATCATTTCTTTGGACAAAACTAGGTAAAGCGCCAAGCAAATGCTGTAAATTAACACTAAAACGTTACCATAAATTCTTTCATCAATAGGGATATCCGACGCGGAGTGAGAAAGCGCGGGCTCTATAACTACAAACAAAGTACCCAAAATAGCAAGTGTTACCCCAAGTTTGTATCTTTGAGAAATTTTTTCTTTGTAAAAATAGTTGCCTGCAAATGCATCTATTACAGGTGCAATTATGCCTATTATTGCTGCATCAATTGCTGAGGTGTATTTTAACCCTTCAAACAAAAAAATTAAGGAACCGTAACCTAGTAAACCAAGCAAAATTAATGAAGGCATGTCTTTTAGGTTGTTGTGTGTTTTATGCAGTTCCCAAACAACAATTGGCAAAAGAATAATACAGGTTATTAAAAAGCGGTAAAACAAAAATTCTACAGGTGGAAGAAATTGAACGGTTAATATAACAACAGGCCCCGCAGCCGCCCAAATTAAGTTGGAAAGCAAAAAGGCGCCTAAAACCCAGTGATGTATGTTTTTGCTATTTTTTGGGCGAGGCAGTTTAGATTTCACTAGTTAATGATAGCGTAAACTTTAAAGTGTTTGAAGAAACTCTTCCTCAGAAGTGGTTTTTTGCGATTTTTCAGCCATATTTTTAATTGTGATTGTACCTGTATTTAGTTCGGTTTCGCCGATTATAACGACAAAAGTGGCATTTTTGTTGGCGGCCGCTTTTAGTTGCTTATCAAGGTTTGTGTCAGTATCTAGCCACAAAGAAGCACTTTTGCCTTTTTCGCGGATTTTTTGTGCAATTTGAGCTGATTTGCTAAAAAACTGATCATCAGTAGAAGCCCAAGTGCATACAAAGTAGTCTAATTGCTGTGTTAAATTAGGTATAAGATTCCAACTTTCCAAAAAGTTTTGCAGCGTTACATCTCCCATGGCAAAGCCAATTCCTGTTAATGGTTCGTTGGTAAAAATTTGAACGAGTTCGTCATATCTTCCGCCACCGTACATTGCGCGAGTGTTTTGTGGATTTAAGTCAAATTGCTCAAAAACGTTTCCTGTGTAGTAGTCAAGTCCTCTCATTATTGAAGGGTCGAATCTTACAAATTCTTTTAATTGGGCATTTTCCAGCATAATGAGTAAATCATTTACTTCTTTAGCTCCTGTTGAGTTCAAATAGGATTCAGGGTCTTGAAACAGGTTAAAAAGACTGTTCATTTGTGTAGCATTCAAATTGATTTCTTCTTCTAACAGTTTTTCAAAATCTTGTTGGGCAATTTTTGGCATTTTATCAATCGCTTTTTTGGTTAAAAAGCTTTGTTCTTTAGATAAAGCTAATTCTTCAAAAAGGCCATCCATAAAACGACGATTATTTATGCGGATTTCAAACATCTTGGCAGTCGCCCCAAAATTTTTCATTATTTCAATGGCTAGGCTTAATAGTTCAAAATCGGCGGAAGCGCTTTGAACTCCAAAAATATCAACATTAAACTGAAAAAATTCACGCAAACGACCGCGCTGAGGTTTTTCATATCTCCAACAATTTGGAATTGAAAACCAGCGAATAGGGCGGGGAAGTGTTTTGTATTGCGCTGCAACCATACGGGCCAAAGTTGGTGTCATTTCAGGCCTAATAGCTACTTTGCGCTCACCTTTATCGGTAAAAGAGTAAAGTTGTTCATTTACAAGTTCTTGGCCAGATTTTGCCGCAAACAGTTCAAACGGTTCCAAAAATGGTCCGTCGTATTCTTGATATCCGTATTTAATTGCCGTTTCACGCCATACTTTAAAGATGTAATTGCGCAGTTCCATGTCAGCAGGATAAAAATCGCGCGCTCCCTTGTATGGCTGTGTTGATAGTTTTTGCAT
>CAZCAQ010000006.1:34085-67844 GCA_964496905.1 uncultured Candidatus Saccharibacteria bacterium | reverse complement strand
CTGGCGGAGGAGGTGAGATTCGAACTCACGTGCAGCTTGCGCCACGCTTAGTTTTCGAGACTAGCCCGGTATGACCACTTCGGTACTCCTCCAGTATGAATACACGCTAAACATGGGTATTTTAGCCTATTTGTGTCATTACATAAAACGATTTGGTGGCTAATACTTTAAAGTCTTGCAAATCACTTTTTGCATGTCTACACTTTATGTATTACTTGTTTATAAGGATATTATGAAAAAAACTAACTCAGCTGGTATTTCTTCCCTTATTATTTTGCTTTTAGTCTTAGTAGTAGTTGTTGGTGGTGCCGCAATTTACGGACTCTCAAATAATAAAAGCTCCTCCATGCAGGGTTCCAATTCTAACGAAGCAATCGCAGGTGTTGAAACAACTTCGGCATCTCAGCATCAGATTGTTATTAAAGAAATTTATGTTCAACCACATGAAAACTCTAATGGTAAGTTAACAGGTACGTATGATATTTACGTGACAGCAGGTAATCTAGGAGGTGCTATTGGTGGTAAAAGACTTCCATATACTGTTCAGTTAAAAGTCGGAACTAAAGTATATAGCAAATCTGGGTGGTATATGCCCTCTGGTGTTGAAGAAATGGCTTCGGCTGGGTTTAAAGATATTCCTATTCCGCAACTACCTGTCTCTGTGTTTGCATTTGTTGATTCTAAAAATACTGTAAAAGAGACAAATGAAAACGATAATAAAAAAACAATAAGCTTTGCGGGTCTGCCAGATTTAATACTCGAAAATACTACGGGTCGGTTTGTTCCAGATTCTGACGGAACAATGGTATCTGTAAGTGGGACTATAAAGAATATAGGAAGGGGTCCAGCTGTATTAAGAGCAGTAGATGAAGATATGGATGTGGAAATTCCAATACAAATACGCTTTTACGGTCAGTCAGATACTACAAATGCCATATCCATCGATTGTAATGGGTTGTATGACGATGGTATAAAAGGGTTGGGTGCTGATCTTACAGTCCATCCTGGACAGTCTATTACTTTTGTAGATAAATACTTGGGTAGTCGATCTGACGAGCCCGCTGCTACAGGTACACTAACAATAAACACAGAGGCTGGTTTAACTAGTGCCTATGGAACTTGTGGCAGAGCATCACTTTTAGTTAGAGAAATGGATCTTACAAACAACAGCCAAAGTTTTACTATTACAAATTAAGTTAATCAAAAAGCTGCCACGGGCGTAAGCCCGTGGATAAGCATTATTTCAAGTAGTAGAGGCTAACTTGCATCTTCGTCTGGTTGATGAATTCCAAAAGTATTGCCTTCAGTATCTATAAAGTAGCCTTGCCAGGCCATACCTTTTATTGCGAATTTTGGCATTGCAACAGTTCCACCGGCGGCAACTATTTTAGAAGCAATTGCGTCAAAATCATCAACGACAATAGTGCAAACAAAGGCATTTGTTCCTTGTTCAGGTTTTGGAGCAGGGCATGGTCGCTTTAACAACCCACCGTTAATTCCCGGTTCTGTGCTGACTTGTTCCGCGGACATAATAAACCAGTAATCAGTTCCAGGTTCACTATCTTCCCATTTTTGGATTTTCCATCCAAAAACACCTTCGTAAAATTTTATTGCGCGCGCAGTGTCGTCAGCTTGAATTTCAAAATGTGTAATTCTGTTCATAGTACTCCTTAGGCTAAAACTTATTTAATAAATTCTATTGTGAGTGGGTATTTATACAGTTGACCTTCGCTAGCTTTTATTGATGCTAACACAATTGCAACTAACCACACGATTCCTACAATTGGTAAAAGCAAAAATCCTATGACGACAAACATTGAAAGTGCTGCAATAAAGGCAGCGATAGTGAAAGTAATGTTGAAGTTTAATGCTGCCTTAGCATGTGTCTGAACGGTAGGTTTTTCTGAGGAAAAAAGGTAAACAGCTAAAGGCCCTCCAATTGCCAATAATGGAAAAATAAAGCCTAAAAGTGCTGAAAGGTGCGCGAGTACGACCATGTCTTTATCAGAAACACTTGGGGTAGTCTTTGTTTTAAGTACTATTGGGTCTTCTTTGGTTTCATTTGTTTGTTCCATGGCTGTATTTTAGTATTGGATGGGATATTTGTCGATATCCGCTGTTGTTGGTGGGGTCTGTAATGCAAATTTATGGTGGACCGCGGGGGACTCGAACCCCCAGAGGTAGGCTGTCAAGGCAACCTCTGTCACCTGAGCGCGGCCCACCTATACACTTTCTCATAAATATGTTTTTTATCTACAAAGCTTTGTCTATTTACACTGGACTTTTTATGTTTGACTTGGGAGAATTATTTTGCTAGAGTTTCCATGTCAAGGCAACCTCATCTGTTAAAGCAGAGGCAAGCAATTAAGAAAACCGCATTCCAGCGGTTTTTTTGTTTGGTGGACCTGAGGGGATCCGGTCACATATCTTTTGCTTCTAAACTCTATACGTTCGTTAAGATGCAAAAGCATGCGACCCCGCCTCAGTCGCTTTCACTCTGTTCAAGCTCCCTCCGGCATTCTCATCCCCTCAAAAGTATTTCTGCCAGATATAAATATCTGCCACAAATACTTGGTGGACCTGAGGGGATTCGGTCACGTGTCTTTTGTCTCTAGTTCGCTTAGCTCACAAGATACAAAAGCACTCGACCCCGCCTCGCTTGCTGCACAAGCTCCGGCATTCTCATCCCCTCTACTAGTAATTTTTGTCTGGCACAGGCGCCAGCCAAAAATTCCTGGTGGACCTGAGGGGATTCGAACCCCTTGCCTCTGCAATGCGAATGCAGCGCTCTACCAATTGAGCTACAGGCCCGAGTACAGTTGTTAAAAGCATTAGGATTATACAGCAGCGCGCACACTTTTGGTTATTGCGCGTGATGCCAGTTTGGGTGAGCGTGTCCAAGACGCATTCGTTCTTCTAAATATTTTATTTGTTGCTCTTTTTCGTTTTTCAGCTCGCAATTAGCTGGATCTTTGCAGCTTTCTGCCAATCGCGCAGCGTATTGTCCACTAATAAAATGTGGCAAAATTACAAATGAAGCGCCAAGGTCGTAAAGTTGTCTGGCTTCTTCAATACTGTAAGAAATTACCATAGCTGTAACATCTGCGTTGGCTTTTTTTGCATGTGCAAGAATAAACTTGTTAGTGTCGAAATCTGGAATTGTTGAAATAACAAGCTCTGTATATTCCATTCGCAAATCCTCTAAAAATTCTGCATCTTCTGCATCTCCATAAATGCAATTTACACCATCTTTATTAAGTTGTTTTATAACTTTTGGATCAAAATCTATTGCCAAAAATTCCTGCCCTTTACTTGCAAATGTTTTAATAAAATCAAAGCCCACTCTATTGCATCCAAATAAAATGACCTTGTAATTACTTAGAGAGGTGACTTCGCTCACAGTTTTTTTACGTTCAAAAATCGATAAATATGGTGCTAGTTTTGGGTAAATTTTGTCGGAATACATAATCATGTATGTTGAACCGGCAATAGTTATTAAACCAACAACAGTTACAAGGCTAAGAATTGTATTATCAAGATGCCCAATTTTAATACCCAGTAAAATGAGAATTAATGAAAATTCGCTGATTTGTGCAACAGTAAGACCCGCCATAAAGCCAGTTCTCTTGTTGTATCCAAAAAGTCCCATTAAAACCATTACAATCAGTGGATTTCCAAAAAGCACAAATACCGATAAAAAGAACGCAGGCAAAATTAATTCGCCAAGTGAATCCAAAGCCAAACGAGAACCTAGCAATATAAAAAACATTATTATGAAAAAGTCACGCAAAGGCTTTAACTTAGATGAAATTTCTTGAGCATAAGGGGAAGTGGCAAAAGTAGCTCCAGCAATCAATGCGCCCACTTCAATTGAAAAGCCAAGAAAACTAAAAAGTGCCGCAATTCCCATTCCCCACCCTAGTGAAAACAAAAACAGGAATTCAGCAGAGTTCGCAAAAAAATCGCTGAGTTTTGGCAAGACTTTGGAGCTTATGTACATCATGACTGCCGTAATTACAAAACCTTTAGCAAGTGTAATAAGTGCTGTTGAAATTGCTCCACTTTCTCCCGCTCCCGCAAAGGATGACACAACTATTAAAATTAAAGTCGCAGCTAAGTCCTGTACAAGCAAAAAGCCAATCGCAATTTTTCCATATAGTTTTTCAAGATCTTTTTTGTCAGAAAGTAGTTTTAATATAATAATTGTAGAGCTAAAAGTTAGGGCAATTGCAATATATATTGACTCGATTTTGCTAAATCCAAAGGCTAACGCTATTAAAAAACCTAAAACTGAGGTAAACACTATTTGCCCAAGTCCTGTAACAAGTGAGATCTTTCCTACTTCTTTAATAACTTTAGGACTTAAACTTATACCCACTATAAAGAGCAAAATTGATATGCCAATTTGCGAAAAAACTTCGAGAGTTTCTGCATTATTAAATATGTTGAGTAGGCTGGGTCCTATAATTATACCCGTTAATATATAGCCAAGGATAAGTGGTTGCTTAAGCACCCTCATTAAGCCTGCGGCTAGGGTTGCAATAAGGATAATTACGCTAAGTTCAGTAAAAATAGTCATGGCAGTATATAAATTGTAAAGCAACATGCCTTTAATTTATAGTTTTGCATAGCTGATGCTAAAATGGCCGTATGAAGAAAAATAAGTTGTTATGGTTGGGCATTGTTTTTGGCGTTGCACTACTTAGTGGAATTGCATATCAGGCCTCCATAGTACAAGGTACAAAGGGCACGCCTTTTTTAGCTGCTACTGAAATCGCGTCAGATCAGCCCTTGCAAGACACGCCAGCTACAAAAAGGGTTGAAAAGATTTTACTAATCGCAACAGGAGATATTATTCCTGCACGCTCAGTAAATACTCGCGCCATAAAATATGGCGACCCCGCGTGGGCTTTTAGAAAAATAGCTCCACTCATGGCGTCAGGCGATATTACATTAATTAACATGGAATCTCCTTTGCTTGATAATTGTCCTCAAACTGATGATGGCTTTGTTTTTTGTGGACAGGCAAGTGCTATGGAAGGACTTGTTCTTTCAGGCGTTGACGTTGTAAACGTGGCAAACAATCATTTCGCCAATTACGGCCAAGAAGGCATTGACGAGACTCTTGCACGCTTTGAAAAAGAAAATATGCTCGCAAGTGGCTTGTACAATGCTCAACCTATTTATAAAGATGTAAAAGGCGTGCGTTTTGCCTTTTTGGGTTACAACGACATTGGTAATGAAATCGGCCTTGCTCCCGCCGATACAACTATAATGGCCAAAGAAATTTCTGAAGCCGATAAAAATGCCGATGCGGTCATAGTTTCTATGCACTGGGGTGTTGAATACGTTGATTCTCCAAGCGTGCGCCAAATCGAACTTGCCCACGCTGCTATTGATAGCGGTGCCGATTTAATTATTGGCAACCACCCTCATTGGGTTCAAAGCGACGAATACTATAAAGGCAAATATATTAAATACGCGCATGGCAACACGATTTTTGATCAAATGTGGTCAGAAGAAACAAAAGAAGGCGTTATTGGAAAATACTACTTTGAAGGTCCCATCTTTAAAAATGTCGAATTTGTAAAAACTTACATTAAAGACTACGGTCAGCCTGAGATTGTTGCGGAATAAACCTTATTCGTAACCTTTGCGTTGAATTTCAAATGCAGTTTTGTACACACCTTCATTAATTTGCATCAATTCTTCGTGTGTACCATCTTCAATGATCTTTCCTTCATCAAGAACAATTATGCGTGAAGCGTTTCGTACAGTGGAAAAGCGGTGGGAAATAATAATAATTGTTTTGTTTTCGGCAAAATCAAAGAGCCTCTCAAATATTTCAAATTCGGCCTTTGGATCAATTGCGCTGGTAGGTTCGTCCAAAATTAAAATGTCGGGATCGCGGAAAAACGCCCTTGCTAAGGCAATCTTTTGCCACTGTCCGTAAGAAGGCTCAATTCCATCGGTGTATCTCTTGTTTAAAACTTGGTCATAGCCGTTTTCATATTTTTCGATAAACTCATTTGCACCTGACATTTTTGCCGATTTGTAAATTCCTTCAACATCACCAAGTTTATCTACATTTCCAAGTCCAATGTTTGTTTTGGCGTCATAATGGTACATATTGAATTGCTGAAAAAGCGTTGCAACATGTTTATACAAATCCTCAAGATCCAGTTCTTTAATTGGAACATTGTTGATAAGTATTTCACCTTCAGTTACGTCATAAAGCCTTAATAACAATTTTATTAAGGTGGTTTTTCCTGCGCCGTTTTTTCCTACTATTGCTATGTTTTGTCCAGGTTCTATGTTTAGGCTAAAGTTATACAAAATATCCTTTTCAGTATTCGGGTACCTAAAAGTAACGTTTTTAAACTCAATTACAGGTGGTTTTAATGATTGCGGAAGTTTTTTAGTACCTGGTAAAAGTTTATTTTCATACTCCATTATTTCAAAAAACTCTTCGGCGTAAGCAGAGTGGTCTGCAATACCAGCAAAAAGTTGAAGAGAATAGCTTACCGAGTCTGCTAGTGACCTTGCACTTTGAATGTAAAAAGCGATACTTCCAATTGTAATTTTGCCGACTATAGCGAAAGTACTAATTAAAAAGAAAGTGAGTCCTGTCCCAATTGAGCTGATTACTGAAAATATTGTCCCAAGCTTAAGTCGTTTTGTTTCAACATCCAATTGTTGTTTCAAAAAGCCCTCGTATGTTGTTATTGCCTTTGTTGTTAGGTATTTTACAAGCCCAAAGGTTCTAACTTCGCTTATTGATTTGTCTGATCTTACGTACCCAAATGTATCGCTATAATCTCTAACATACTCTGCATTTGCATCCCAAATTCCCCAGATCCTTTTTCCATAGAATATCTCTTCAAAAAATACGGGCGCACTTGTTACAAAAATGATTAAAAGCATTGTTGGGCTAAGCCTTGCAAAAATAGCTAGAGACAATCCTATAATTAGTAAGTTAGGTATAAGATAAACAGTGTTGTCTGTTAACCTAAATAATCGACCCGCGTTTCTACTAATTTTCGCCATTGAGTTGCTCATTTTTGGATCCTCAAAAACTGATAAATCTAGCGAAGCGTATTTTAAGAGCATATCTTTGTCGAGTTGAAAGTCCATAAACAAATTAACCCTTTGATCCGCCATATGTGTAAGCTTGCTTAGAAGTGTTGAGAAGAAGGCTATTACAAATATCAAAAAAACTAGTGGGTAAATATCCGAAACTGGTGCATCTGTTTGAACAGTGAGAATAATTTTATCAATTAATAAACCAGTTAAATATCCCACCAAAAGAGGTATTGGTTGCCTAAGTAGGTTTAGACCAATGTGAAGTGTCATTAAGCGCGGGTTGGCCTTGAAAAAATACTTTAGCGATTTAGTCGTTATTTTAAGAATACTCTTTATTTTGTTTGCACGTTGTTTAAAGCTTAAAGCCATAGGTTAATTGTATCGCCATGCATACAAAAGTACATAAGTTCCAGTCATAATGGACATCAAACTATACTATGGGAAGTATTGCAGTGCTACTATGAGTCTACACATCGCTAAAGACTGCAGTTACAGCCAATAAAGCCTTGTGGATAAACTATGGAAAAACTAATTAAAACATTATTCGTGCCCCATTGCTCCGTTTGTGGTTCATATGGCGTTGGTTTATGCCGAAAATGCCTAGCCAAATGTTACGTTGTAGCAGAGGAGTCTTGCTTAGTGTGCGATAAGCCCTCTTCCAACGGAAATACCCATGATTTGTGTGACTTGCTGCACAATCCAACCTCGCTTTTTTGTTCGTTTATATATAAAGATATTGTTCGTAATGTCATTAGAGTATCTAAATACAACCAAAAGGAGTTTTATGCACTTAAAAAGCTTGCCAGCACAGGTGCTGTGTATGCGTCTAAATGTGGAGTAGGTTATAGCGAGCAGCTAGTAGTGCCCATCCCGCTATCAGTCCAGCGTTTGCGGGAAAGAGGCTTTAACCAGAGCGAAGTTATTGCAAAGGAAGTTAGTAAAGAGTTTGGCCTGCAGTTAGCCACAAACATACTAGTTCGTACAAAGGCTACACAGGCCCAGGCTAAACTTTCACGTGGGGAACGTGTCGAAAACCTTAAAGATGCGTTTTCGGTAAAAGACCAAAAGTCTATTCAAAATAGACAAATACTGCTTGTGGATGATATATGTACGACAGGAAGCACCTTTATTTCAGCGGCCAATACATTGCTTGCAGCAGGCGCTAAGCAAGTTGATTGTTTCGCGCTCGCCAAAAAGGTAATATAATGACTGCAGTGCCCACCGTAGTATTGGAGGGTTGGCAGAGTGGTAATGCAGCGGATTGCTAATCCGTGACGAATAAACCCGTCCACAGGTTCGAGTCCTGTACCCTCCGCCAGAAAAGCAACTATGGCCTTTGAAGGAATAAAAAACGCATTTAAACCAAAAAACATGTTGAGCATGCCTGAATCTAAGTATCAGCCATCTCCTGATGAAAAAATTCTACCTGCAAAAAACCCCATTCCAGCCCAAGATCCTTTAGCACCGCAACCTGACACCTTTAAAAAGCAAGACCTGCTTGAATGGGACGGACCTTCAAAAATGCCTTCTGCAAAAAAGAATGAAAAATTTATGCGTGCAGCAACAATAATTGGTTTTGTTTTTTTGCTAGGTTTGTTGCTAATGCAAGAATTTGTAGTAATTGTGGCTATCCTTGTTTTGTTCTTTATTTATTATGTTCTTAATGCAATGCCTGCAACTATTGTTCACTATAAAATAACGAATCTTGGGTTTGAGTATGATGGTCAGTTTTTTCCTTGGAATCAGTTTAGATACTTTTTTATGCAACCAAAGGAAGAAATGGTACTTTTTAGCCTTGATTTAAATGGAAGTGTTTTGTCGCGCCTTTTTGTTTTTGCTACATTTGACATGTCAGATCAGGTTAAAAGCGCATTTAATGAATATTTGCCTTTTTTGGAAGTTCCTCCCGAAGATTTTTCGGATAAGGTTTACAAAAATTTTGTGAATCGATTTATGGTTAATGAATAAAGACCGCCTGTGTGGCGTGATATACTTCTCTTGCTTTTGCCCGGTATAAGTTTTAAGTGCCCGTAGCTCAGGGGATAGAGCGCAGCGTTGCGGACGCTGAAGTCGGGGGTTCAAATCCCTCCGGGCACGCCAATTAAATTAATCTCTTGACGCATCGATAAAATAGCCCCAAACTTGAATTATGAAAAATAAAGGATTTATTAACCCACAATTAGGTCTATTTATTTTAGCTGGTCTTTTAGTTGTTGGCGGAGGTGCGATGGCTTATCGTACGCTACAGCATTCTCCTTCTAACGTTCTTGGCGAGGCAACAGCGCTACCTCCAGGAGTACCTCAAATTAAATACACCCAAATCAAAGTGATGCAAACCATACGCAATGAATCTTTTGCGAAGTCTGGTTCTGGATTTTTACCAAAAGGTTATGTGTTTACTGCAGTTCCTGGTCAGGTTTTAGAACTTGGTTTTAAGGAGGTAGGTGCTTTTAATAGTGATGCTTTAACAACTTCCCTTTATGATAAAAATGGTAGATTACTTAGAACTGCTCAATCGGTAATGGATATATATGCTGCTAATGGGGGTAACTATAGTGGTAAATATTATTTAGTTGTAAAGAATAAAGGCACATTGGCTGGCCCTGTTGATGTCTATCTAGAAGATGCAATGCGTGCCCGTCCTATTTTGTCTATCAGAGATAGTGAGACAAACATAGTGCATGCGATAACGAAGTCACAGATGATCGATCCAAACTATACAGTTGCCGTTAAAAAAGGGGTGCTAATAATAGATTTTAACAAACACATTGGAGACGCTTTAAAGGCTAGCTCCTCCGATCTAGAAGTTTGCACATTGGCGGGTACCAAACAGGAACACATTCCCTCAACACCTAATGGTTCTGCCTGGAGATTGGCTGAGAATGATGGCTTTTGTTCCAAAGTAAAAGGTGTGTTGGTAAATAGCGATACTGTTTGGTTTTTCTCAGATTTTGCACAAGGCCTTTATCAATCTATACCACCTTATTATTCGCCAATTACCCTGCCTGAACTTTCCCAAGTTTCGATATATGGGGTTGAAGGTTACGATTCTTATGGTGAACCTTACTTAAGATTTTGGACTCGTTAAAATACTTAGTTTAGCAAATACTAAAGACCCTCATAATTGAGGGTCTTTTTATTTACTGTTATAAATATACAAATAGTGTTATAAACACAACAGATGTCCCCTGATACCGTAAACGAAATAAAACAAAAAATCAGCATTGTAGATTTAGTTGGACGTTACGTCGACTTGAAAAAATCCGGAAATAATTACAAAGGCGTTTGTCCTTTTCATGCCGAAAATACTCCCTCATTTATGGTTTCTCCCGAACTCCAAATTTACAAATGTTTTGGATGTGGTGAAGGCGGCGACATATTTACCTTTTTTCAAAAAGTTGAAGGCGTGGATTTTGGTACATCTTTAGAACGACTTGGGGAAATTGCGGGTGTTGAAGTAAAAAGAGGTGGCTATTCTTCTGAACAATCCGATCACCGTTCTGTTATTTATGAAATTAACTATGTTAGTGCAAAGTTTTACAATTTTTTGTTAATCAAGCATCAGTTAGGTGCCCCAGGGTTAAAATACCTTAAAGAGCAACGAAAACTAAGCAATGAAGTAATTGATGAATTTATGCTTGGATATGCACCAAAAACATGGGATTTACTTTTTAGCTTTCTTTCCAAAAAAAAATTTGCAGCAAACGACATGCTTGATGCTGGCGTAATAATTAAAAAATCTAGTGGCACAGGTTATATTGATCGTTTTCGCGGACGAGTCATGTTTCCCTTTACGGGAATTGACGGGAAAGTTTTAGGATTTAATGGGCGTACAATATTTGACGAGCAACCAAAATATGTAAATACAGCTAGTACGCAGGTTTTTAATAAAAGCACCTTTTTGTTCGGGTTAAATCAATCTAAGCTTCAAATAAAAAAGCAGGGTGCTGTAATGGTTGAAGGCCAAATGGATGTAATTACCGCCTACAAGCATGGGATTAAAAACATTGTTGCATCTTCAGGTACTTCATTAACTGCAGGGCAGCTAACTATTTTAGGGCGGTATTCAAAGGATTTGACCTTTTGTTATGATTCCGATTCTGCTGGTGTTTCTGCAATCCACCGTGGAATCTCTTTAGCTGAGGCTCAAGACTTTAATGTTATGGTTGCGCCGATTCCTTCAAAATACTCAGATTTAGATCAAATGCTCAATGCTGATCCTGAAAAAGCAAAAGACATGCTAAGTAATCCCGTTCCGTTTTACGATTTTGTAATAAAATCGGCTATTTCAAAGCACGATCGTTCTTCATATTTGGGCAAAAAGCAGATAATTCAGGAAGTTGCACCCTTCTTAACCAAAATAAATGATCCAGTCGTAAGGGACTCAAATGTCAAGACCCTTGCTGAAATGTTGGACCTAAATGAGGAGGCAGTGATTGAGGGTTTAAAGGCGCCACAAGAGCCACAAAGCCCTGTGCCCTTCAATTCGCACTCTCCTCAACCCATTGACAACAAACCTGATTATGATACAAATAAACAATTCCCGTTAGAGGAATACATGCTGGCGCTTTTACTTAAAGCACCGCTGGGCACTGCGCAGGCCGTAACACATAAACTGGGAAAAAAAGACTTTAATTCGGAAGTTTTGCAAAAAATATTTATAGACCTAAAAGAGTATCTAACCGGTCGCAAAAGGAAAATGGATATAAAATCCTTCCTTGCTCGTTTTGACGAGAGTACCGCTGGAATTATTCAAAAGATATATCTTATTGATATAGGCAAAGCCGAAGAAGACGAAAACCTTTTTTTACTAGAACTGGAAAAAACTTTTAAAAGGCTTAAACAACAGGCTATTAAGCTTGAGCTTAAAGAAGTTACCAGAAAAATTAAAGATGCTGAAAAGCACAAAGACACCGAAGAACTAAACGATCTTTTGACCAGATTAAAAGATCTGTCTGCACGCCTAGCCTGATTGGCACTCATCCGTATATAATTAAAGAGCAATAACATAATATGACCAAACCAATGACTGATGAGGAAAAGCAGAAAGCTTTTGACCTTTCATTAAAAAAACTAGTCGCTCAAGGCAAAAAACGCGGATACGTTACTCAAGCTGAAGTTTTTGAAATTTTCCCTGAAGCAGAAGAAAACCTAGAAAGATTAGATTCCCTTTACGAGAAACTGATTGATGCGGGTGTTGACGTATTTGATGTTGAAACCGTCGCTGAGGCCGAAGATCTCAAACTTACCGAAGAGCTGGACATTTCCAAGCTCACAATGGACAAAGCGGTATTATCAGATCCAGTTCGAATGTATTTACGCGAAATTGGTAAAGTAAACCTTTTAACAGGGCCTCAAGAAATAGACTATGCCCGAAAAGCTGAAGTCAAAAAAATGCACGAGCTGATTGCACGCATGACTAAGCAATTAGGTCAGGCACCAACTGACTTGCAATTATCCAAAGAAATGGAGCTCGATAAAGCTACCATTAAAGAAATCAAAGAGTTTGCCAAAACAGTCACAAAACGAGAGTGTGACATTGCCGCCGAAAAACTCACTCAAGCAAACTTAAGACTTGTTGTTTCTATTGCTAAAAAACACATGGGTCGAGGGCTTTTCTTTTTAGACTTAATCCAAGAAGGAAACATTGGGCTTATGCGCGCTGTTGAAAAATTCGATTGGCGACGTGGTTTTAAGTTCTCAACCTATGCAACCTGGTGGATTAGACAAGCTATAACCAGAGCAATTGCGGACCAAGCTCGTACCATTAGAATTCCTGTTCACATGATTGAAACCATGAACAAATATAAAAGGGTTCAACGTAAGTTGGAACAAGAATTAGAACGCACCCCAACCGCCGAAGAAATTGCAAAAGAAATGGGAATTGACGTAACTAAGGCAAACGAAATTGAAAAAATCTCTCAAGAAACAACATCCCTAGAAACCACAGTTGGAAAAGAAGAGGACAGTCGTCTTAAGGAATTTATTCCTGACGAATCTACTTTGTCGCCTTTTGATTCTGCTAGCCATGAGTTACTAAAAGAACACATTGTAAGTGTTTTAGATTCATTAAATCCACGTGAGCGTCGTGTACTTGAACTACGCTTTGGCTTGCGGGATGGAAAATCCAGAACCTTAGAAGAAGTTGGTAAAGAGTTTGGCGTCACACGAGAACGTATTAGGCAGATTGAAGCTAAAGCGCTTAGAAAACTGCGTCATCCTTCAAGAAGTAAGAGATTAAGAGACTATCTTTAGCAAGAAGGTACTTATCAAGCGCTCTTAACGGGGCGCTTGGTAAGGCTTTAAACTTTCTAAAAATTTGTTTACAATTTGAAATTTATGTTCTTCTTCAAATCCCATGTCAAAATAGAAATTAACCAATAGTTGTTCTGAATCTTTAGGTTTTAATAGTGTGTAATATTCGGCTATGCTTTGATCAAAAAAAGTACGCGCCGCAAATTCGTTTTTGTTGAAATACACCCTAATGTAATTATATTTATCATTTGGATTTTGGGCCCGTTTTTGTAGTACAACATCACCTAGTGTGCCTGGATATTTTTTGACGCTTATAAAAACATAATAGCCTTGCTTTTGCCTAAGCATATTATTGTCTTGCGCAAGTTTCTTTTCCTCCGTATAGTTCCGTGATGTCAAGGTGAAAATTTTCTCGCCGGTTTCTTGCTTTATAGTTGGGTTTTGTACTTCCTCAAAGATCCAAGTATAAGGATATTTAAAAGAAAATTTCAGTTCTTCATCGTTATACTGTTTCCATGGTAGTTGCGTTATATCTAGCTTAATAATTGGTACTAGTATAAGAAGAATAAGTAGAGTAAGGATTAGCTTTTTCATTATATTTTCTTAAACTCATCTACATTTGGTTGATCAAACGCATTAACATTTAAGAAACGTGCTAAAAAAGCGGTTTCTAGCATTTTGAATTGCATTAAATATCCTAGCTCTGTTTCGTTTACACCTTGCAACTCGGTTTCAATAAAAGGCACTTGTTTTTGAACAAACACAGTTTTAGTTTTGTGATAAATTTCATTGAGCAATTGTGCATCGGTGGTATTATGCTTACTCGAAATAGCATTTCCGCCTTTTGCCGTAGACTTAATAAAATTAAACTGCCTATTAGTCTTTCCGCTTAAATATAGTTGAAGCATTGAATGCATATCTGTGGTTCCAATGCTAATTTCTGGCGTTAAACCCTGCGGGTTTCCACAGTAATCCCTTTTTCCCAAGCTTTCTGACGTTAATTGTCTTTGCCATTTGCCAAAAGTTTCTAGACGAGAATCAAACAAAAAACTAACAAAAACGTCTTTCCCGTTACGGTAATGCGCGTGAATTATGCTTGAGGAAATCTCTGCCCCTTCAATATCGGACATTGCTTTCATACCACCTTCGCAAAAATTAATAATATCAATGTTTGCACAGGCCAGAGGGAACAACCCTACAGATGTAAAAACCGAATATCTACCTCCAATTAGCTGTGGCATAGATAAAGTGTTATAGCCTTGCTTTTTTGCCTTTTCGAGCAGTTTAGACAATTCGTTAGTAATAACCACAACATTGTTTTTTGCTTTAGGCGCGGTGTTTAGTAAGATTTGAAAATTAGACAAACTTTCCGATGTGCTTCCATTTTTGCTAATCAAAATGAGCAGCGCTTGCTCATTTTGCAACAATCGCGTTACTTTTTTTGTAAATTGGGGTTGTAGAGTCTCGACAAAAATCATTTTGGGGAATCTATTTGGTTCCACCACATCGGCATACCCATGCATTGCGTCATAAACTGCCTTAGCTCCTAAGTTAGATCCTCCAATTCCAACAACAACTATATACTTTATGTTTGGCGACATGACTTTTTCTCGCAATTTTAAAATGCGAGCTACATTGGCCTCATCAAAAGGTAGTTTTACAAAGCTTTCTGGGAAATTATATTTTTTTGACGCAAAAACGTTGTTTAAAAGCTTTTCATAGTCTTTAAGTTGAGCGACTTGTTGCAAAATTTCCTCAGCGCGTACTAAGCTATGTTTATCAAAGTTAAATTTCATGGGTTAAGTGGATGTCCTCCAAACACGTTTCTAATTGCCATAACTATTTTTGCTTGAAAATTGGGCTTTTCGGCACTTTTTTCTCGTGCATTTATTGAAGCCTCAATTGCGGGAAGTGCCATTCCCAGGGTCCGTGCAAAATTACTCGTCCATTTTCCTTCTCCAGATTGAGCAGCTATGCCCTTAATTTCGCCCAGACCGTCTCCAAATTCGTCAAACGCCTTTGCGGTGCAATCCATAAGTTTTGATTCAAGCAAAGAGCCGCTATTATAAAGTTCTGCAATTTGTTTAAGATTAAATTCGAATCTTCCGTTATTTTTAAGTACATCAAAACCTTCGGCAATTGCTTGAACAAATCCGTATTCAACCGCATTGTGTACCATTTTTACAAAATGTCCCGATCCCGTGTTGCCTACGTATCGGTAACCATTTTCAACACTTAAAGTTTTAAAGAGTTCTTCTAAATGGCTATACACAGGTCTTTGTCCGCCAATCATTAAACATGCGCCAAATTGAGCGCCTTCTGGGCCGTTTGCAACGCCAACATCTAAAAAGCTAATATTTTTTTCGTTAAAAACGTAGGAAGCTGCAATTGAATCTTCAAAATATGAATTTCCACCGTCAATTACTATGTCTCCGGGATCTAAGTGGTTAATAAGGCCGTCCTTACCAAACATAACCTCCTGCACTGGCTCTCCTGCGTTTACCATTAACCACAAAACACGCGGTTTATCCAAATATTTTACAAGTTCGGCAGTTGAATAAAATGCCTTAACGCCTTTTGGCTCAAGTTCCTTTGTTTTTTGAGGATCTTTATCGAGGCCAGCAACTTCCCAAGAGTTAGAAATGAGGTTTTGAGCTAAAGCTGCGCCCATTCGGCCCAAACCTATTAGTCCTATTTGTTTCTTGGGCAGATTTTCCATGAATTTATTATAGCAGTGAAAGAGAGAAGTTTAAGGGGAAAAGGAAAAACGCCCGTTCAATTGCTTGAATGAGCGTTTTCGTTTTAGAGTTTACTTTGACTTGTTATAAATTCAAGTACCATATTCACCCTGGGCAAGAACGCCGTGAATCGGACATTCTGGCACGACACTTCCTTCGATTTCTACTACGCGCACGACAGACTGCACTTTATTGCGTGCGCAAATCTTGCATCTGAGATCGGCAATTCTTGCCTTGTGCGCGTCATTCCGAACTTTCTTGTGTATCTTCTTAGCCACGGATATGCTCCTTTGACCAACATTTAGTGTTTGAAACTTACTATAAAAAGATTACTTTGTCACCTATCTTAGCCCCATTCCCCTCAGTCCACCCGCCATTTACCTCAAGCACATACAATGCGCGCACCCTAGGCTTATACGTTTTGCACATCGCCTGCATATTTCCAGTTTCAGTGCACGGCGGAGTGTTTTTGCTTATATCAACAATTTTCCCGGTAGAATCAATCCAAATAATATCCAAAGGGATCTTGGTGTTAGCCATCCAAAAACCGTGTTTAGCTTCGTTTTCAAAAATAAACAGCATTCCCGCATTTTCAGCTAAATTTGTCCTAAACATAAGTCCTTTTGCTCTTTGGGCTGGGGTTCTTGCGACCTCTACTTTTACTTGGTTTCCCCCAATTTCGACAAATTCAATATTTCCCAAGTTTTCGGGCTTTTTTGCACTTTTTCCAAAAAACCACACAAAAAGCACCAACAGGCCTACACAACAAAAAATTAAAAAAAGCATGGGATTAGGCGATTTCATACGATACAATTGTTTCATGCTGCCTAGCAAAATTCTATCGTTAATTGAACAATACGCCCAAGTCGGCGAAGACGGCGTTAGCCTCACTTTAAAGCAGCAGCCCAACTACGATCAAGTAAAAGCATTAGTTTGGGAACACGTTTTTTCTCCAGAAATTGAAATTAAAAAGTCCACGCGGTATGTTCTGTGGGAATTTGCATTTCAAAAAGGCATTTTTCCTGCTTCAATTTTAGATTTATACAAAGCTCGTGGCGAAAGCAAGTTAGCCTCCGATTTTACAATTCCAGCATTTAACATTCGTGGCTTAACGTTTGATTTGTCTAAGCTAATTTTTGAAACAGCCCTAAAAACGAACACAAAGTTTTTTATTTTTGAACTTGCTCGAACTGAAATGAAATATACTGCGCAATCTCCTGAAGAATTTTCCACGTGTATTTTGGCGGGCGCTTTGGCTGCAGGATGGACAGGGCCAGTTTTTATTCAAGGAGATCATTTTCAACCACAAGCAAAAAGCCCCGGAGTGGCAAAAGATGGCGAGTTTGATTCAATTAAAAAATTAATCGACGATGCTTTTTTACACGGCATTTTTAACATTGATATTGATTGCTCAACTTTGGTTGATTTAAGTTTGTCAACAGTCGCCGAGCAACAAAAAGAAAACATTAGAGGCACTTTAGAACTAGCCACTTATGTTAGAACTAAACAGCCCGAAGGAATTGATATTTCGATTGGTGGTGAAATAGGACATATTGGTGGAAAAAACTCTACACACGAAGATTTAGCGGTCTTTTTAAAGGGATTTTATGATGGATGGGGGTTGCAAGCTTATGGACTTAGCAAAGTTGCAATTCAAAATGGAACAAGCCATGGTGGAAATGTTGGCGTTGAC
Organism: uncultured Candidatus Saccharibacteria bacterium; assembly: GCA_964496905.1. Lineage (GTDB taxonomy): Bacteria > Patescibacteriota > WWE3 > UBA101185 > UBA10185 > CAZCAQ01. Next base: position 50,075 of record CAZCAQ010000006.1, on the reverse strand, counting down.
GGAAAACTAACTGAAGCTGAATGTGACTTGGGTTTAATGTTGGATGCTTCTAGATATTGCCGTGAGGCATACAAAATTGGCGGAGTTGTTCAACACGGTGCTTCTACACAACCTATTGAGTTCTTGCGCAAACTGCCTGAACACGAAATTATTGAAGTTCACCTAGCGACAGGAATTCAAAATGCGATTTTTGATGATCCAAGTTTTAATGCTGACTTAAAAAAGCAAATAGAGCACTGGATTATGAGCGAACTTTCTGCTGAATGTGAGCCAACATGGACGATAGCTCAGTGCAATTATAGGTTGCGCAAAAAGGCGTGGGGTAAGTTTAAAAAGGAGATTTGGGAAAGCAATTTCAATATGACTCTATTGCAAAGTTTATTCACTGGATATTTTCAGGCTCTATTTCCACCAGCTTCGTAACAATCTTAATATGCATTTTGATCCAGTATTTTCTAAAATTATTGGGAATTCGATGCAGGTTATAGACTTTTCCAGTTAAATATTCTGTGTAATCTACGTAACTATCTAGTGTGTACACTCTGTGCACCTTTACACAACTGGAGCTTACAAGGTTGCACTCTTGCCTCACGCGCATAATATTTTTTTTGTTTCTCACTAATAAATGTTTGTTATTGATGGGATGTACGTACAGTCCGTTTACATTGTTTGATATAAAAATTAGATCGTCCGAAATTAGTTTGTAACCTTGTTGCCGAATCAGCTCAAGTGCAATTGTGGTTTTGCCACTTTTTGGAGAGCCAAATATTAGAACACCTAACCCACTTGGGTCCTCTAAAGCTACACCATGGAATATAGTCCGCCCCCGTAATTGATAAACTAACGCTTTAAACCTGAGGCTACCTATAAGGTACGCTGCTGGCAAAGTTTTTATCAAGAATTAATCTGTTCTAAAGCCTTGGTCACCATAACCTGAGGACTTGGCTAGAACACTAACCCTTTTGATAATCAGCTCTATAAGAGCCTTTTCTGCCACTATGACTGATTGAGTTTTTACTTCAACTTTCTTCATCTTCGGCATTATAATGGTACAAACTCAAATTGTGCAACAATTTCCTATGAGATATAAGAATTTCGTGCTTTCTGTGCTTATAATCAGCCAAAGAACCAACATTATCGAATTCTCTCGCTACTTTTTTGTATTCTCCAAGAAAAAACATGCTTAATGAGTGTGTATGCGCTTTATTGCCGCAGGCCTCAAATAGGCCCAAGCTTTTAAGTGCCGCTGAGTATAAATTGTTATTTTGCTTAAGCTCCTCAGCTACTAGAAGTAATTTAAAATAGTAGTTTCTCATACAGTAGGGGGAAAATGGAACCACGCCATGTCGCAAATAAAACGGTGAAGTGGCCTGATGGGCTTCAATAATACTGGTATGCATGTATGGTTTTTCAACAGAATCAACATGCGTTTCTGGAGTGCCATTATCTATGTCATGCGGAGTGGTACCAAAAAGTTCATTTCCGCCGTATCCGTTAAAGTAAACATTGGTCTCCAGCGCAATCAGCTGTGCTAAGTCAAAGTTAGCCTTATTGTAAGGGTTTAAATATGGATCCCATGGATCCACAATTGCCAAACCACTAGGTGTCATATCAATATATTTGTTAATTATCTCTGAATCGTTTTGGCATAGTAACTGAATGCTAAGCAGTTGATCCTTGGGGTTAGTTAGTTGCGTGTATGTGCGAAGTGGTTTGTGATTAAAATAAGCTCTAGACAAGCCAGTAATTATGGCACTATCACGTCCTCCACTAAATGCAGTTCCGACTTGCTTTGTTGCCGGAGGAAAAAAGTGCTCAATTTCGCTAAAACCATCGTGAAGTAGGTTTAATGCATCTTTCATGGAAGTAGTTTCAACCAAATCTGTTGTACTAAGTGGAAGTTTGAATCTGGTTATGCTTTTTGCAGTGCATTCTAACCAAAAGTCCGGAAGTAACTTAAAAACTTCTTTATACGTTACTTCGTTATGCTGCAATAGCAGTTCTAGTTCTATGTCTGTTTTATATTTTGGGGTGATTTTAAGCTTGTTTTTTTTGCACAGCCTTAGTAAATCTCCATAAGTTTGAGCAATTGCAAGGTGCCCATTTTTATACGCGCACCACATTGGAAAACAACTAGTTTGATCAGGAAACAGGACGAGTGTGTTTTCTGTTATTTCTGTATGGAAGGCAATCTCGCGATTGTATTTGTATTCAAACGTAATTTTGTTGGCTGTCTGATCTATGCACGTGTTTAATGCCACATACTTTTTTGCACGGATTGCAAAGGCCTTATTGGTGAGTGTGTGATAATTTGCGGACTCTTCAATACTTGTATCTTGAGTATATATTGGTGTTGTGAGATCACAAAAAAGTTCGAAAGTGGGGTTGTTTAACCAGAAGTTGTAGTCTTCAACGCTAGTCTTAAACGGTTGTACTTCATTCATTTATACTCGTGGGCGAAGCGCTCTTTACTAGACTTGTAGCACCAACCTTCTTCTTAATATCCTCACCAAAAAGTTCGACAGCCTTTACATTATCGTCAGTTTCTTCAAAAGTGACAGCAACCTTATCGGTAACATTTAAGCCTTTTTCTTTTCGTAGGTCTTGAATAGCGCGAACCAGTTCGCGAGCGACACCTTCCAATCGTAATTCCTCAGTCAAGCTTAAGTCTATTGCGCCGCTAATACTTCCGGCTGTCGCAACTTCACTAAGCTTTTCTAAATTACTTGGCATTTCCGCTACAAATTCAACAGTTTTAACATTTATTTCGTCTTTAACCAACTCCAAAAGGGCGTCATTGTTTGCTTCAAAACTTGAGCCACCTGTTACATAAATTGTTTGCAAAGGTTGTTTAACTGAAACTTGCGTAGTCATGCGCACGCTGTTGCCAACGGTACAAATGTCGCGCACTATTTTCATTTGTTCTAGTACTATTTTGTCATCAGCAGAAAGTTCTGCGTATTCTGGAAACATTTCCAAATGAACCGATTCGCTATCATCAGCATTTTTTAACACTTGAAAAATTTCTTCAGTAATAAATGGAATTATTGGCGCGGCGGCTTTGCTAAAGTCGTACAAAACTGTGTACAAAGTGCTAAGAGCCTGTACACCTCCCGTTGAAATGCGATCTCTCGAACGTCTTACGTACCAACGAGATAAATCGTCGACAAATTCTTCAACGGCTTTTGTTGCTGGAACGACTGTGTATCCACCTATACCTTCGTCAATTGCTTTAACTGTCTCGGCCAAACGCGCTTTTATCCATACATCCAAAACATGTTCACTTTGTACAACTTTGCTTGCACTAAAATCGTTACTATTTGCATATGTTACAAAATAGCGCAAAGTGTTCCACAAAGGACTTAATACTTTTTTAGATTTATTTTTGATTTCAACAATGTCAAAATTAGTGCCATCACCAGCCATTAATGGGGAGGTCATAAAATAAAGTCTTAAAGCGTCGCCCCCAATTGTTTCCATAACCATTTTAGGATCGTCGTAATTACCATAAGTTTTGCTCATTTTTCTTCCATCATTACCAAGCAAAGTTCCGGTTGAAATTGCGTTGTTAAATGAATTTGTGCCAGTAACTATTGTTGTTAAAACGTGCATTACATAAAACCAAGCTCGTGTTTGCGAAACATATTCAACAATATAATCTCCAGGGAAGTTAGTTTCGAATTTTTCTTTATTCTCAAACGGGTAGTGAAATTGGCCGTATGGCATTGAGCCTGCTTCAAACCATGAATCCAACACTTCTGGAATTCTTGTAAACTTTTTGCCGTTTTTCTCAAAAGTTATTTCGTCAATATATGGGCGGTGTAAATCTTTAACTTTTTGGCCAGAAAGTTCTTCGAGCTCTGCTATGGAACCCACTACATAAATTTCCCCATCCTCCGCTTTCCAAACTGGCATTGGCGTTGCCCAAAAACGGCTTCGTGAAATGCACCAATCTGGTGCCTGTTCTATTCCTTGCTTAAAACGGCCATTTTTTATATGCGTTGGAATCCAATTTATATTTTCATTGTTTGCAACAAGTTGGTCTCTAATTTTTTTAATATCTACAAACCACGAATTTTGTGCACGTTGAATTAATAAAGTGTCACAGCGGTCATGAAATGGAAATCTGTGTACAACAGTTTCTTCTTTAAACACTAAATTGCGCAGCTGCAAGTCAGCCATTATTAATGGGTTTGCTTTGCTGTAATATTGTCCTTCGTATGGATTTGTTCCCGCATTTCCTGAAACAAATTTTCCTTCGCCGTCAATTTTGAGCATTATTTCAAGACCATATTTGTAACCCATTTCAGTGTCTATTGCGCCAAATCCTGGAGCGGAATGTACAATTCCGGTTCCTTCTTCAGTTGTGACCATTCCTTCATATTCATACACTTTAAAATCTTTTTCTGGATTGCTTGCATAAAAAGTGAAAAGTGGCTCATATTGCAAACCTATTAATTTCGAGCCTTTTACTGTTGAAAGCACTTTTGCGCCTTCGACGCCTGAAAACACGGCTTCATATCTTTTTTGAGCTAAAACGTATTTCTCGCCATTTAGTTCTGCAACAACGTAATCTTCATTTGCATCAACTACTAGCGCACGGTTAGAAGGAAGTGTCCAAGGTGTTGTAGTCCACGCCAGTAAAAACATGCCTTCAAATTCTCCGGCAGTTGTGACTTTAAACTTTATTGTTACAGCTGGATCTTCGACGTCTTTGTAGGTGTTGTCCATTGCAACTTCAAAATTACTAACTGGTGTACCGCAAGTTGTACAATACAAAGAAGTTCGTACACCTTCGTACATAAGCCCTTTTTCGTAAACTTGCTTAAAGACCCACATAACTGTTTCCATGTAATTTTGATCAATTGTTTTGTACGAATTCTCCATATCAACCCAACGGCCAATACGTTCAATGTACCAAGGCCATTCGGCGGAAGTTTCGGAAGTATATTTGTAACAAGCTTGTGTAAATTTGTCTAAGCCAAAATTTTCAATGTCACGCCTATTTTTAATGCCAAGTTCCTTTTGAACTTTATTCTCTACTGTTAATCCATGCGCATCCCAACCCCAAACACGTTCGACTCTTTTGCCTTTCATGGTTTGAAAACGGGGAATTACGTCTTTAGCTATGGAGACTAAAAGGTGGCCATAATGTGGTAGCCCCGAAATAAACGGAGGTCCGTCATAAAAAACGTATAAGTTGTCTGCGGCTCGGGATTCTACAGATTTTTCAAAGGTTTTGTTCTCACGCCAAAACTGAGCAGTTTTTTGCTCTTGTTGGGCAAAGTTGGTAACTGGCTCAACTGGTGAGTACATGGGGTGATTTTAGCACAGTACTTGAGCAAAATGAACGTTACAGGAAGTTTAATTTAAAGAATTAATTTAATGTTGACATTGTTTGTACAACTAATACACTTATAGTATGTCAATGCCCAACCCCACATTTAATGAAGTTGATGCTACTAACACGCTCTTTGAAGAGTATCCTGCTCAATATAAAGGAACAATTTTTGAAGACACTGATGGGTCTGTGTGCGAAGAGCGCGGAATGGCTGTTGTTAAAGCGCCTGAATTGATAGGTGAGGGTGTGACCAACATTGAACGAGAAAGAAAATTCTTTGTGGGAGAAGTTATACTACCCGCGGTGCCGCAAATATTGCTAGTTGAAAAAGTGGTAGCTGGATCTAATGCGCCATCTAGAGAACCTTTGCATTACTATAATGCCGTGGCCGTTGTTGAGACAGATGCGGGGCTTGCTTTTGTTGACCTTACACAAGTCATGTTAAATTTAACATTAGCGACTACCCCTGCCGAGCAAGCGGGGGCATTTGATGAACTAAATGGAGTCGCTGTCAGTTCTGCCGGTCGCATTCCCAAGAAAACCTTTACGGAATCTCATCCACTTGAGGATTCCTACGTAACATTAGTAAGAAATCCAGGAGCCCTGCAAGGTGTAAGGGGGCTTGATGATGACACTGATATGAGGTTAAAAATAGTAGTCGATGTGGGTGAAGGTCGTGCGATTCTACCACTTGATCCTGAAACCACCTCAGCCGCAACCATTCCTTTAGGAGATTTTCCTAATGGCAAACCTATTGAATTAGGTTTAATTACAGAGGCATACTCTATCGTAGCCGCACGTGCTGCAGAATTATCTGCAGACGCTCTTTCAATTGAACCACAGGGGGAAGGTGCTTTGCGTGTGAATTTAGGCCACGCAAACCACATGCAAACTGTAAACTCAATATTATAAGAGTATTAACATTCCACTTAAACTTTCTCATATGTAGTCTATTTTAAATAGACACTCACTTCTTGTCTTTAATTCTGGAAAATAGTATAAAGAATTAAGTTTGCAGAGTTGTACACTTTGTACACAGAATGATAAAATATGGACATGAAAAGTTATACAGTAAAAGAAGCACGCGCGAACATATCTTCTATTATGGATGAAGTTTCCAAAACAGGAGAACCTGTCGTAGTAACAAAATTTGGCAAAGCCACGGTGTACATTGCTCCTATTTATAACAAAAAAGTCCTATCGCTAGAGCAAAGAAAAAAAGTTATTGAAGAAGTAGCAGGCATGTGGAAAGACCGTAAAGACTTAAAGCGAAGGCAAGTTCGTTATGACAAAATATTTGATTGATACAAATCTATTTATAGATGTACTTAAAGGCAAAAGGCAAGCTATTTTGCAACTCCAAGCTTTGCAAAGTACATCGGTCGTTTCTTTTGTAACAGTTGGAGAATTGATGCAAGGTTCCAGAAACAAAAATGAGTTAAAAGAAATTAATAAACTTATGGAACTTTTTGAGGTTGATTATGCTGGTCCGGAAGTAATTATCGATGCTCTAGCGCTTTTACAACATTACCAACCCAAAATAGGACTTCAGTTACTAGACTCAATCATTGCATCCACGGCAAAAAATAAAGAGTACACCCTTGTCACCACTGACAAAAAGCATTTCGCTAAAATTCGAGAGATTTCATTGCTCTAGACTAGTCTTTACCCTCGACTTTACTACACCCCATTGTTATTATTTAAGTATGCTCCGTAACATGTTTTGTACACTGAGGTCCAAGGGTAACATAACGGTGTTCCTGCTTGTCATTATAGTGTTCCTTGTTGCCGTCACATCTATTTTAGCGATTAAGCTTTTTGGACAACAAAAAACTACAGAACCCGTTGTTAACAATTCCGCACCATTTTCGCAGCCAGAAACCACACCACCAGCAGAAGCTTCATCAAATACACAAGATGTACTTATTTATGAAAAAGACGCCAAACTGTACAAACTTGATAAAAATTATAATTCCACAGAAATCGCCACATACGACGGCGGAGTGTATTCAACGTTTTCTTACGATAGAAACTTACAATATGTAGCCTTTTTGGCTGGACCAGTAGAGGAATATAACGGATACAAAAGCGTTTGGCCAACCAAAGTCTATTTACACAATCTAACTACAGACTCAACTTCAAAAATTTACGAACTTGACTTGCCAAAATCAGAATGTGGCGATGGCGTAAAAGGAGTAAAAGTTTCAGATGACGGAAAATTTACCGCAATAACTACCCGTAACCGATTAATTTTATACAATAACGCCGAAAACTCAGTTGTAAAAACCTACGATTTGCCAACTGGGACACAGTTTTTTTGCGCGTATGTTGGTAAAGCCTTTTCTCCTGACAACACAAAAATACTCTTAGCTAAGTGGTTTTATGAGGGAGGTGGCAATTCAATACTTGATTTTTCAACAGGCGAAGTTACAGAAACCGACTTTTCAAATTATGTTTTTGGAAAAACTGCTCATGGATGGGTTGATAATGAAACAATTGTGTATTCCGAACGTAGCGAAGCAATTCCTAATGACCCAAGCCTAAAGGTTAGAATAGATTTCTACAAGGTTCCTGTGTCTAATCTTATCGCAGCACAAAAGATAGGAAAATCACTAGATGGTTCTATACATCCTGTAGAAGTTTATGATGGCAATCTTGTTTATGGACATACGCTGTCAGACGAAGTTGGAAATCCAATACAGGGTAACCTCTTAGAAACAGATTTAAATACAGGTGCTACTAGCGTTCTGCACGATTACACAAATGAGGGTTTGGCGGTTATGGGTATGCGCATAGTTTCAGCAGACGAATTATACGTTGCAGCAATTCCGTTAGATAATTCAACAAATGGTGTGGCGGATCTTTATATTCTAAAAGATCAGTTCAATAAGATCCCTAATACGTCAGGCGTTAATTTGGGTAGATAGTTTCAAAGCGCTAGTTTTAAGTGTTAATAAGCCAAAACAATTTCTTTAAGACCTGACTAGTGCTATCATTAACTTATGAACCTTGCCCCGTATCTTAAATATCACGAGAGGCCGTTTTCGCACTACAAAAACTTGGCGTTCATCGGCACCGGATTTATGATCACGCTTGTTTTGGTTTTTTCTGGTGCAATTCACACTGTAACCGATTTTTTTCTTGCTCACGGTGCATTAGCATACCTTGGAGCAGTTCTCGCTGGTTTTTTGTTTAGCTCCACATTTACCGCAAGCATTGGCGGCGCACTGCTTTATAGCCTTGGTCGTCACCTGCATTTTGTTGAAATTGCTTTACTTGGCGCATTAGGCTCGGTTTTGTGTGATTTAATAATTTTTCGATTTGTTCGTAGCGACATAATGGACGAACTTGACGATTTTTTGACCGAATATTTTCGACTTGAGTACTTTAAGCGCATGCTCCGTACTCAGTACTTTAAATGGACATTGCCGGTATTGGGTGCTGTTTTAGTGGCTTCCCCCTTGCCAGATGAAATTGGCGTAAGCCTAATGGGCCTTTCGCAAATGTCTCAACGAAAGTTTATTGCGGTTTCGTATGTGCTTAATTTTTTTGGAATTTTAGCGGTGATGTTTTTGGCTTATGAGGTTGTATTTTTTTTGGAGCGGGGAGCCGCGCAATAACTACCTTGAAAATTGAGGTTTTGAATGTTTAGCCAAAACTGTGTATGCTTGTAGTATGCCTAATGTCAATTCTATAACTTCACTTGGCCCAGAGAGGTCTGAACCTATATTTCGTTCTGATCTATATCCGGATGAAGCTGATTTGCACCAAATGTTAACCGAAAGAATTGCAACTGAAGAGGATGCTGAGCGCAAAAAGGTTCTTCAAGATGGCTTGGCGTATTTTAATGAGGGTGGAAGAACGGCTGCAACCATAGAGTCTGCAAAGTTGGCGGGAGAGATGGTGTTAAAGGATTTTATACGGGACTATTCAGAAGTGTCTTTACCAGATGACGCTTATACAGTAATTCGTGCCTTAGCTATAATTTACCCTTATGAGGATCCTAATCTGGATTTTGATTTAGTGTAGTTTTTAGTGTGTAAATTTTGCGTTTAACTCAAAGCTGTCCTCCTACCCCATAGTATTGACAAATAGCTCTTTTCGAGGTATATTTCACACATAATTTACTAGTACAGCATTAGCTGAATGTATCCTGCCAAACATCCGTTTTATAGAGTTATTGACTGTTGATTTTTGTTCTCCTATACACTAAAAGTAGGAGTATGAAAATCAGCAGTTCGTTTTGCAATGTTCGCGATTTGCGAAGATTGGCGATATCACGTTGTTTATCGTGGTATTTTACTGTTGAGCACTTTAACAACTGTACGCTAGACAAAGCAGCTACGCAGAGAAGATTCCAAGGTCTTTTGTGCGTAGTTGTTTTGTCATAATTCAATCTACGAAGATAAACCGAAATAAGGTATGGAGGTACCAATGACGACACCCGTTGTAAATGCTGCACCCGCAGTACGGCCGGAAAAGACGATCGCGGAAGCGATCAGTGACCTGAGGCTCGTTCCGTTCAACACGACCTATGACGTAGCACGCTACATGCTGCTACAGGAGGCAGTGTTGACCGATGATGCGGCCGCCGTGATTAACGAATGGGCCAATCACCCGGAAGCTGGACAGGCCGTGAGGACTTACTTCGCGGAAAACAAGATCGTGCCCTATACATCGAGGGAGGTACTCCCTGGTAAGGAACTCGCGATCGAAATCGACACGCAGGCGACCAAGGACGCTCCCAAGCGCCGTTTCGGCCGCTTCGTTTGGTAAGAAAGAAATTAAACACGCGGACGATTTTTTTGAGCTGGAGGCTCACGTGAACAATCAAACTCAGCAGAATGACATTCATATCGGGAGATGGATTGCGGGCTTCGTAGTCCTCACTCTTATCATCCTGGCCGCCATCTGGTTGGCCACTAAAGTTGACGGTACGAACGCCGCTAACGACATCAATGGGGCGCTGACCGGCAACAACACGGCCGAGGAGCAACTCGCAACTGCACAGGTTGCGTCATCTATCAACCAGTCCCTGGTTGAATCACAGGCCACTGAAATTGCTCAACTTCAGGCTGAAGTTGCGGCCGTTTCTGCTACTACGGTGCCGACTGTGGTCGTACCTTCGGTTACTCCGATGCCTACGGTTACTGTTATGCCCACCGCAACGCCGGCACCCACGCAGGTTCCGATAATTGTTCCGGACAACTGCGATGTGGCTGACGATGGTACGTGGTTCGTGTGCTTCCCGTCTACCGAAGGACCTCAATCCTTCACCGTTCCCGAAGGCGGCTTCGCCCTCGTCGCGGCCGGTTCAGTAAGTGTGAATGGCAACACCGTTTCCCCAGTCTCCGAAGACACGGGGCATATTGTCCTGGCCATTGGCACATCGCCTGATGGAGAGACACCCGACGACCTGAATCGTACCCTTGTGGTAGATGATTACGTCCCCGGCCATATCGCCGTCACGGTCGTTTTCAAGGCCACCCCTGAGGAAGCTCGCAAGGCGGCCCAGGACGCGATGGATTACATGATGGACCCTGAAAACAGCAACTGCGGAGACGCGGGCTGCAACAAGGTGTTCATCCACGAGATGTCGGAGGTCGATGGATTCAAGTCCATGCTCGAGGTTACACTCGACAAGATTTTCGGCCAGAACCAGAATTAGCGTACAGTTATGACAGCCGAGAGCAACTCCTTTGTTTCCCAAAACAAAGCAAGTACTCTCGACTGTCTCACCCATTTATAACCTATTTTCAACAACTATCTCACCTACTACCTAACTTACCATTTAAAACTCAAGCGCCTTGCTATTAAGCCTAAAAAGCACATTTACTCATATGTTTGAGTTTTGCAACGAGCTATTTCCTGATTGGTTTATTTCAGCCCGTCCTTCAACCCTATAGCATTGCTTTTTCAGTGTTTTTTTGTTAAAATAAGCATCCGTTAGGATATCAATACACAAATTGGAGGTTTTTCGATGCGCAGGATCTCACTTTTGGCAATTGCGGTATTTCTCATCTTGGTTATGGCTGGCGCGGCGTTGGCCGAGGGGGCAACTGAAACTCCCGTTTACACCATAAACGTCATCAACACCCTCAATGGCTCGCGGGCTGTTCTCACGTCCAGCCATGAGGAGAAGCCGACACAGCTAAACAGCTGTTGGTATGTCGAAGAGACGCCGGGACACAAGTGTGCCTTTATCTACGTGTCGTGGGATGAAGAGGGGTATGTTCTCGACCCATCGGTTTTTTTTATCGGCGTTGGTATTGGACCGACCTATGTGGTTGCCGAAGAAGCTGATGACTGGGGCTGGCGCGTTACCGATGACAATGACGGCTTTGAGAAGATCGATAGGCATGTCTTCGAGCTTCTAACCGTGGACCAACTTCGGTACCAATACCGCGGCAGCGCATGGGGCACACGTTTCCCTCTGGGAATCAATATCTGCCTCACGCTGCAGGTGGCGCCGTTCTACAACTGCTTTTATCAGGAAGATCCGAACTGGGAGTTACGCGAAGGTATCTGGGGAGTCGATCTCGACCCCAAGACTTACTTCGTCGGTAGTGGTGGTTTGCCCACTCGCTATTTAAGTAATCCCGAGTTCAGCCGTTTCGGTGGTTGGAATTTGGCTCCCGAAGATGACGGTTTTAAGTGGTCGCCTTACACGGTGTATATCCCTGTCACCGGATGGTAGGCTAGCTGTCTATATACGCTGCGCATGAGAGTCGATTAAATCGAACTTGTGCGCGGCGTTTTGTTTTTATTCAGCCCCATACCCGCTATAATTACCATGTGAAATCAAAACTTGCCCAGTTTGTTAAACAAAACCTATTTCCCATTTTGCTTGTACTAATTGCACTCATACTGGTTATCCAAAACTATACGCCAACAACCTACCTTTCAGGGTGGGATACATTGCACCCAGAATTTAACTACAAACTTTATTGGACGCGCATTATTGATGGAGTATGGCAAGAACATCAGGGGCTAGGCGCGGTTGGATCTCAAGCGCACCCTGCAGAAATTCCACGCGTCCTCACGATTATGCTTTTTGACCTTATTTTGCCAACAAGCATGGTTCGTTATGCATACGCTTTTTTAATGCTAGTTCTTGGTCCACTTGGCATGTACTTTTTTATGAAGAAAGGTGTTTTTGCAAAACACGAGCCTACTACAAAAATAGAAATTGCTTCTTTTTTGGCTGGGCTGTTTTATCTCCTTAACCTTGTAACTCTTCAGCACTATTACGTTCCGCTTGAAATGTTTTTGACGCATTATGGTTACCTTGGGTTTTTTATGCTGGCTTTACTAAAATGCCTACAGCACGCCTCACGTAAAAACCTAACCTGTTTTGCGCTTGTTACGTTTTTAATGGCACCGCAGGCACATACGTCCACGCTTTTTTTCTCGTTAGTAATTTTTGCTGGAGCTTATACATTTATTTATTGGTCTCTAAACCGTTTTTCCAAACAAATACTTAAAAATGCGCTTAAACTAGTGATTTTGCTTTTTGCCGTAAATGCCTTTTGGCTTTTGCCAAACTTGTATTTTATTAAAAACCACGGTGCTCAGGTGCAAGAATCAAAAATTCAACGACTTTTTAACGAAGAGGCATTTTTGCAAAACAATTCTTTTGGGGACATTCAAAACATTGCACTTGGGAAGGGCTTTTTATTTAACTGGGGGGAACATGATGGCAATTTAGGCTACAAAACTTTGCTTGATGAATGGAGGACTTATCAACGCAACACTTACGTAATGTATGCAGGGTACGCTCTTTTTGCTTTTGTACTTTTGGGAATTATTGCCTCGTTTAGACACAAAAATAAAGAAGCTCTAGCAGTACTTGGTATTTTGCTGGTTTCTATGTTTTTCCTTTTTGGCACTAATCCACCAACTGGTGTTTTTTACGATTTGTTTGCAGACAACATAAAAATGTTTAAAGATGCTTTTCGCTTTAATTTTACTAAGTTTTCTATTTCGCTTGTTTTTGCATATTCGGTGTTTTTTGGTGTTTTTATACTTTCTACGCAGAATGCATTTTCGCGCTTTATGAAAACTACAAAGTACCAAAAACTTGTCCAAAGTACTATTTTGCTGTTATTTTCCTCTATCTTGGTTGTTTGGATGTTGCCCGCGTTTAAGGGTTATTTAATAAGTCCATCTATGCGAGTGCAAATTCCTGATCACTATTTTGAAATGTTTGAGTTTTTTGATGCTCAACAAGGTTTTGGCCGTGTCGCCGATTTGCCTATAAACTCGTTTTGGGGGTGGATTTACTACGATTGGCCAAATCAACAATACAGTTATCAAGGAGCCGGTTTTTTGTGGTTTGGTATTAAACAGCCTTTAATGAATCGCGAGTTTGATAGGTGGAATCCGATTAATCAAAGTTATTATAACGAAATGACGCAGGCCATTTATTCTCAAAACACTATTGCTGTTGAAGAGGTTATGGAGAAGTACAAAATACGTTACATTTTGCTAGATAAAAGTGTTGTTGCGCCAGGACATAATCAACAAACATTGTTTACTCAGCAAATAGTAGACATGCTTTATACGTCCAAAAAATTAAAATTGGCAAAAGAGTTTGGTGATTTAATGGTGTATGAATACTTACCGGGAAAAAATTTTACACTTAACGAAGTGGTTGCTGCCTCAAAGTACACAATTGAAGATCCACAGACATTAAATCAAAAAATAGAGCTATCTTCTGAGGAACTTGACCCAGCATTTATTAGTTCTGATGAGAGTAATGTTTATTTTACTTTAACCAAACCTTATGACAGTATGCCAGCAAATACCCGCGTGCCTTATAGTGTTTCATACGTTTTAGATAACAACACTTTAACGCTAACTTTTGATAATTTATTGGTGTCTGAAGCTGTGCCAGATATTACTACTCAGCTTGAATTTGCAAAGAGTTCTGAAGATGTAGAATTAACTGTTTCAATTAATACAAGCGACTTTTCACTTGAACCAAGTTCCACGACAGGAGAATTAGGACAAGTTTTTTTACCCACAAACACGAATGTATCTGTTAGCATTTCTGAATCAACTCCAACTGATGTAAACGTAAACGAGCTTACATCTAATTTAGAGAGTTGCAGCGAAGAAGGTCAATTTGCAACTTTTGAATATTCAAAGACTAGTGATGGACTTGTATTGTCAGGAAAAAACATTGACGCTTGTGTTTCCGCCAAACTAACAAGCCTGCTTGAACCAAATGATTTAACTTTTGACAGATTCAAAATTCACATACAAGGGGCTTTTAAAGATTTGCCTTGCATATACAGTCTTACAGCTGGCTTATGTGAGAATGTTCCCGAAACAGTAGAAACCTCATACTTAAGAATGTCCGAACCGGCGGACAAATATGTGCTACGTCTTTTCTCAAAAGGTTATGGTTCAGACAAGGAGGTTAAGAGTACATACAAAAGTATTCAACTTTCGCCACTTAAAGTTTTAACTACTGGTACAGTTAGCGTTCCTCAAAATGCTGTATCGATAACTTATGTAAATCCAGCTTTTACCAAGAATAAATTTTTAGGTGGAAATATTGGCGAGTTGTCCTCAAAAACTAGATACTGTAAATCCGGTGAGCCTTATGCGGCTGTTTATTCACAAGACTTAGGTTTAAATTACTCAACTTCCGAGGACGAAATCTGTACAAGTATAGAACTTCCGTATGCCTCGCACCAAGACGGCTATATTTTAGAAGTTAGGTCTAAATTTATTTCTGGCATGCCGCTAAGATTTTGTCTTACAAATGAGTTTTCAAAAAGATGTGATAAATATGTTGAATTAAGTAAGCAACTTACACCAACTACTCAGTTTTATTTGGTTCCACCTATTGGTAAAGAAAAAGGTTTTACGTTTAATATAAGCGCGCTATCTTTTGGAGGAGTAAAGTCACAAAGTACTTTGTATTATGTTGCACTCACACCAATTTCTTACGATTTAATTGCGCAATCTTCTTTTGAACCTGTCTCAGTGGGTCAAAGTGACAAAGTTTATGTACATAATCAAGCTTTTGAAAAAGGTTGGACGTTATTTTGTGGATTAAGTCCATGTGATGCTGAACATATTTTAGTAAATGGTTGGGCAAATGGTTGGATACTTCCCGCCTATACTGCTACTGATTCGCTAACTGTTATATTTTGGCCGCAGCTGTTGGAATATATTGGATTTGGGATTTTGCTTTGTTTAGGTATTGTTTTATTGGTGTCTAGGAAAAACAAATCTTAAGTTGTCAAACCTCAAAAAAACCCTCACAATTAGTCTATGCATAAGAAAACACTAACCCTAAACATTGTCCATTTACCTATATTGCTCTTGATGCTTGCACTAGTATTAAGCTCAGGAGGAATTGCAGCAATTTCACAGAATTCAACAGCTGAGGAAGATCCACTGGAAGAGGTGTTATCGGAGGACGACGATCGTGAGGAGGATGAAGATGACGATGACTCTGAGGACGATGACAGTGATGATGCCAACAACGACAATTCCAGCAATGACGATTCTGATGATAAAAAAGATGACGATAATGATTCGGAGGATGATGATAACGACGACGATTCCGATGAAGATGCCGACAAGGGCAAGTCAGAACAAGAATACGAGCGCGAGATAGAAAAAAATGGCGT
>CAZCAQ010000006.1:0-33985 GCA_964496905.1 uncultured Candidatus Saccharibacteria bacterium | reverse complement strand
CCAAATGGACTTGTGCCCTTGCACGCGTACCCTGAAAAAAGTAGCACTTCCGTAAGTTTTTCCTCGTCCTTTAGTGTTGCAATAGAAAGATCTATATCGTTTGTGTTTTTTATAAAATCGCCATAAATTCCCGCTACTGCCCACGAGCCCGAAACCCATACTTTAAGTCCGTTATTCTCGCACTTGTTGTAAATTTCTTTAAAGGCGTCAAATGTGACCAGTGTCTGGTCATTTGGCCTTACGGGGGTTATTTTGAGGCTTGAAAAGCCAATTTTGTCCACTGTTAATATGGTATTAACTGCCATTTTCTTAAATATGGTGTTCACCCTAAAAGTGTACACCACAGAATATACTAGGAATATAAGATCAACAAATTAGAAATTGGAATTTTTACTCATATCTTAACGCGTTTAATGCAGATATTCGCGTGGCACGACGGGCAGGAAATAATCCTGTTAGTACTCCAACGGTTACAGATAAGATCATAATCAATAATATGAAGGGTATAGGAATGTAACTAACGTCTATAACACCAACGCCATTAAACAAAGCGATCGAAGATAGAATCACACTTAAAATTTTGCCAGCTAACCACCCAAATACAAGGCCAAGAACCCCTCCAAAAACTCCCATTACCATTGATTCTGTTAAAAATAGTTCTTGTACTTCGTGCGACTTCATTCCCATTGCTTTCATTAACCCTATCTCACGCGTACGTTCCAGTAATGAGACGGTTAAAGTATTAAACATTCCTAATGCGGCCACAGTTAATGCAACAGTCCCAACCATCGCTAATATTTTTCTTATAGTATTAAAAAGAGTACCAATTTGCGCAACTGTGTCTACAACGGATGAAGTGGCAAAACCCGCCGCTTCTACGCGTTGTCTTATATCGGCCAATTTGTCTTTGTCTGACGCAACTACTTTTGCTTGTGAGTAACTTGTAACACCAAGTTTTCGTAAATCCAAAAAAGGTACATAGAAAAACGGTGTATCATCCTGCGGTATAACTCCAACGATCTTATATTTTGCTGGTTCCGATTTAATACTAAGTTCCGGGTCGTCTAAAAGTGCACTTGTTACAACAAATGATGTCTCGAACTCTTTTCCAACCGCTTCGTTTTCATCTATACCTAAAACTTTGAGCATTGCCCTGTTAACAACTGCTTCTCTTTTTGCCTCTGGTGGGACTTTTACCGTTTTAGTTTTTTCCGCTTCTTTTGCTTCGGCTGTTTCATCTGACAGTAGAACCCACTTATCGTCAATTTCTACAATGTTTGAACTGGTGCTTTGAGTGCTTTCGCCCGCTACGTCTTGTAACCTAGATGCTTCAATACCTACTAAATTGTTTCTGCTTGTATTTGAGGTTCCAGGAACAGTCGCGCTAATGCCAAGTACCTCGCCAGAAGGAGTTTCAGCCTTGGATGATTCAGCTGGACTAACATCGGTTTCGATTTGCGCAATATATCCTTTTCCACTCTCCTGTTTTGCATTATCTTTGTCGCTTTCCATTAAAGGAACATACTTTCCATTTTTTTGTTCCCACAGTAAAAATTCAGATGAGATCCATTTGCCTAGTTCTTGCCCTTCTTGATCAACAGTTACGTTTCCATTTTCACTTCCAGAATACGACATTCCGTAAACCTCATTGCCAAATAGTAACTTATCACCTCTTTGAGTATAACCAATGATTTTTGCTGTAGTCGAAGGTTTTTCTCGTACGGTTAGCCAAGCGTCTTTATTAATTTGAAATTGAACTTTACGAATTTGTTCTAAATATTTGTTGTATCTAACACTAGTACTTCCTGCAACTTGTGCACTTTCCTTATTTTCTTTTGCTTGTGCATATTGGACGGGAAAAAGTG
Organism: uncultured Candidatus Saccharibacteria bacterium; assembly: GCA_964496905.1. Taxonomy (GTDB): domain Bacteria; phylum Patescibacteriota; class WWE3; order UBA101185; family UBA10185; genus CAZCAQ01. Next base: position 32,120 of record CAZCAQ010000006.1, on the reverse strand, counting down.
TTGAGATGGCATTACTATCAAAAATTTTACCTTTTACGGGTTTTATTGCTGACTGATTTAAATATTCTGTAGTAACACCGTAAACGGCCATGTCAGATATTGAATTTTTATAGTTCACTTTTCCTACAAGTGCAATCACAGGTAGCACTGCTTTAACATTTGGAAGTTGGCTAAGATTATTAATGGTTTTATCGTTTAATCTATTACTGCTGCCTGGTTGTGTTTGTACATCCGCTTGTTTAAGTTCTTCCAGCCTTGCAACGCGCGTAGTTACAAGCTTTTCAACTCCGTATCCAAGTGAAACTAAAAATACTATTGCTGCAATTCCTACAGACATACCACCTATTGTTATTATCGTTCTTGTAAATTTAAATCGCATGTTTTTAAGTGAGATTTCAATGAGGTTAACGCGGTTAATGGTATTTTCCTTTTTTCTGTTAGTACTTACAGCTAGTTCGTAAATAAATGTGGTAGGTTTAAGCAAAACAGCAGCTAACATATTTGGAAAAAAACGCAGGTTAGTGATTTTAATAACCGTGCGCATAAGCAAATAAGCAGCCAAAAGTATTATGAAGCTGGTAATCTTGAACATAAACCTGCCAAAGGCCAAAACATTGCGTGATATTCTTTTTGCTAGGCGTGATGATCTCATTTTAAGCAACGTGCCTTTTCTTAAGTTTTATATCGTCATACACTTGATCCTTATTACTTTCATCAAAGAGTCCTGTAATTTCACCATCAAGCATTCTTATTACACTTTTTGCGTATTTTAAGTATTCAAGGTCGTGCGTAACCATAATTACCGTTTTGCCCGTTTCTTTGTTTAACTTGTCAAAAAGTTCCATTATATTTTCACCTGAGTTGTAGTCTAGGTTTCCGGTTGGTTCATCAGCAATTATAATTTGAGGGTTATTTATTAGAGCTCTTGCTAGTGCAACTCTTTGCTGTTGGCCTCCAGATAACTCTGTTGGTCTGTAATTCATCCATTCTTCCATTTGTACCTGCTTAATCATTTCGCGAGCTTTCGACATGGCGTGAGGCGTATCTATCCCTAGTAGTAAAAGCGGAAAAGCAACATTTTCCAAAACTGATAAAGCTTTGACCCAGTTTGGTTGCTGATAAACCATTCCCAAATGATTTTTTCTAAAATCAGATCTCGCGTCTTCGTCTGTTTGTTCGTAAAGATTAACGTCTAAAAATTTTACTGATCCTTGAGTTGGTGGCTCTAGACCTAACAAAACGTGTAAAAGTGTTGATTTACCGCATCCAGATGGTCCAAGTATTAAAGTAAAATCACCATATGGAATGTTGACAGAAATGTTTTTTAAAACTTCAACGTCTTGCGTGCCTACACGAAAGGATTTAAATAAATTTTTGACTTCTATTAGGTTTTGAGTTGTTTTAGCAGGTTGATCCATAAGAAAATTGAATACTATCTATGTAATTTAATTGTAGGACGCCCATTCATTGGCGTCAAACAAATAAGAAATGCCTTGGCGCTGACGACTATCTATATTATTATTAAGTAGCTAATGTCAAAAAAAGTACGTTCCATAGCTCCTGCCCAGAGGAGCGTTATCCGATATAAAAAGCAGCTTGCTGTTTTATTCGCGGTTGTTGTTGGTTTTTTTGGGACCTTGGGGCTGAATTACATACTTGTATCTGCTACTGTTTCTCCCTGGACTCAAACAAATTGGAATGGTGGAACCGGATCCGGAACAGTAAGTTCGACAGTTACTACATATAGTTCTCAAAGTAACTTAGATACGACTACTACTGCTGGTCAATTTTCATTGTCTCAAACTGCCGGTTGGTCTTCTACTTATTCAAGCTGGTCGCGGCGACAAACTGTTTCAATAACAAATTCTAGTAGTTCATTAACCGATTACCAAGTTCGTGTGTCCATTACTTATGATTCTGATATGCAGGCAGATTTTGATGATATTCGCTTTGCAACTACTGCTGATTCTGCTTTAAATTTTTGGCTTGATCACAAAACAAATTCTACGAGTGCTGTTTATTGGGTAAAAGTGCCGAGTATTCCAAATGGATCAAGTACTTTTTACATGTACTATGGAAATCCCAGTGCAACATCTGCTAGTAGTGGAGCAAATACATTTGTTTTTTTTGATGATTTTTCTGGAAACGCTTTGGACAGTGATAAGTGGACAATAACAGGTACTTCTGGAGATTTTAGTATAAACAATAAACTATCCATTACATCTGGTGGGTGTGGGGGATGGGCACGTAGTGGGTTGTATTCAGATTCTACATTTGACAGAACAAACGGTATGGTGACAGAGTTTAGATACAAACCAACTGGATGGACTAGTTCTGGTTGCATTGATGGAGGTGCTGTGATGTTAGGTTTCCTTCAAGAAACTACAAGTATAAATTACAACACATTAGCACATGGCATTTACGATGTTTGGAACGGAGACACAAATATGGTATATGAAAATGGCAGTGGGACTTCACCGGCTGGATTCACTTCAAGTTTAACAATTGACCAAGAATATGATTTAAAGATAGAAGCTCGTCCAACAGCTACGGCAGGTGCTAAGTATTACTATTCTACAAATAAGGGAGATACCTATACAAACTTTCACACTTCATCATCAGTAATCACAACACCTTTACGTGTGGGTTTTGTAAATTATAACCAAAACTTTGATTTATATAACTGGAGAGTTCGACAATATGCCACGTCAGAACCTTCAGCTTCGGTTGCAACTGAAGAAATTAAATATGCAACGTCAGGAAATCTTGTTTCAAATATTTTGGATGCTGAATTTGCTGCAGATTGGGGGACTTTGATCTATACCACAAGTGGTACAGGAACAGTTAATGTGAAAGTTAGAACTGCCTCATCTAGCGATATGAGCGATGCTTCTGACTGGTCCACTTGCGATTTGGTAACTTCTAGCACTGACTTGACGGCTAACAACTGTGTTGATGATACCGACCGCTACGCTCAATATTATATTTCCATCGAAGGAACCGGTGCAGCAACACCTGTTTTTGAGGATATCTCTATTGCTTTTTCGGCATCTGACTCAATTAAACCTACAGCCAATGCTACCACAGTTTCTATTAGTGGCTACTCCAGTGGAAGTTGGGTTAATGTTGAACCAACGCTAACGTGGACATCAGGCAGTGATAATGTCGGTGGAATAGGGTTATTAGGTTATTGCGTGGCTTTGGATGAGGTTGCCGTTGCAGGAACCACAACATCGCTTGATCCCGAACTCTCTGCAGGTGTTCTTACAGGTATAGATGATGGTGTTTCTAGTAACTTTTGTCCATTTATTTTAACCAGCACTAGTTTTAATTTATCTGCTGTCTCAGGTTTGAATCTTACAACCAACAAGAAATACTTTTTTTCGATAAAAGCCGTTGATTCTGCAGGCAATGTTTATACTGGATCAAGCGAAAACTATCAAGATTTAGTTAACTTTAAATACGACAACACAGTTCCAACAAATGTGACTTATATTTCAACACCGTCAGGAAACTTTGGCAGCATAAATGATATGTTTTTTACATGGCCAATTTCGGGTGCTGGTGCTGCAGGCGATAATCAATCAGACATAGTAGGTTGGCAATATTCTTTAAACGGCACTAGCAACTGGAAGGGGCCTGATACAAACAGTGCATTAGGTATTACTTATATTGAAGACGATGGAAATACAAGTTCTCATACTTTTACCGAAGGAGACGATGGTGATGATATTGTAGTTGGAACAAATACGATTTACTTTAGAGCGGTTGATACCGCTGGTAACTTTAGCACTTCGGTAACTGGAGGCATTAGCTATGGTGGAGCCGCACCTACGTTTACGGGCGGCTCAACTGTAACTATTACACCTTCAAGCAGTACATCTAACAATTATGCGTTGAGCTGGGATGCAGCAACTCCTTCTGCAGGCACTATTGACAGCTATTACTACATGATTAACACGACTCCTCCGGCAACACTTGCTACCTTAACAGGAAATTCTACTCAATACATTCCTGCTACAGGTACAAGTGTTACTGCACAAAAACTTGTAGGAGCTGTAAAAGGTAGCAATACCGTTTATGTTGTTGCTGTGGATACGGAAGACAACTACTCTCCTTCAAACAATATAAGTGGCTCTTTTACACTAAATTCCACTAGCCCTGACGCGGCTCAAAATTTGTCTGCATCTGACACTTCTATAAAAAGCGAGGAAATTTGGAGGGTTTCGTTGGCTTGGGATGAGCCTGAGTACAAAGGAACCGGCACACTAACTTATATAGTCGAACGAAGTACCGACAACAGTACTTGGTCTGAGGTTGAAACATCTACAGGTACTTCATATACAGATAGCACTCCTGAGTCGACAACATATTATTATAGAATAGGTACATATGACACAAGTGACGAGTCTGAAGACGATCCAACGTACACGTCTAGTGTTGAAATAATTCCAAAGGGTACATATGAAAGTGCGCCAACGCTATCATCGGGTCCTACTGTTTCTGACATTACTACGCGTAAGGCTTTTCTTAAGTGGTCCACTTCGCGTGCCGCGGACTCTAGGGTTCAATATGGAATCAAAAGTGGTGACTATTTTGAGGAAGAACCCTCAAAGTCTGACTTAGTTACTTCGCATGAAATTCTTCTTACTAATTTACGGCCTGGAACTAAGTATTACTACAAAGTTAAGTGGACTGACGAAGATGGCAACATTGGTATATCCAGTGAAAAAACGTTTAGTACTGACCCAGCCCCAAAAATTGGTGACATAAAAGTTACAAGTATAGGAATTAACTCGGCAAGTGTTTCATTCACGGCGCAGAATTCAACAAAAATTAAAATTTATTATGGAATTTCAAAATCATACGGTAGTGCTGTGGAACAAAACACTTCTACAGCTGAAGCTACCTATCGTGTCCCACTTAGTGACTTAGACGATGGGACAAAGTACTTTTTTAAGGTCAATGCCTTTGATAGTGAGGACGAAGAGTATGAGGGTAATGATCTAGACTTTGAAACGTTACCAAGACCACAAATTACAAATGTGCGTATACAGCAAGCAAAAAACACAGCACAGCCAACAGCTGTAATATCTTGGAACACAAATACTGCTGTAACAAGTATAGTAACTTATTATCCAACCGGTAATCCTTCTGCGGCGCGGGATGAAATAGAGATTGCCCTAAAAGAAGGAAACCATCAAAGCATAGTAAGGGGCTTACTCCCAAATACTGTTTATGACTTAAAAGTTTCAGGGAGAGATCAAGCAGGTAACGAAGCAGAAAGTTCACTTCAAACTTTTACTACGGCAACCGATACGCGTGCACCTCTTATTTCTGAGTTAAAGATTGAAGGTTCTACTGCAGCAATAAAAACTCAAGTTGGAGAAGCGCAATTAGTTGTAAGTTGGACAACAGATGAGCCCTCTACAAGTCAAGTAGAGTTTGGGGAAGGAACAGGTACTCAGTATGCACAAAAGACACAAAAAGACGTAAATTTAACGTTCAACCACTTAGTTGTGATTCCAAATTTAACTCCATCTAAAGTTTATCATCTGCGTGCATTATCGGCAGACAGAGCTGGTAATGTGACTAATTCAGTTGATGTCGTTACAATTACTCCTAAGGCTACTGATAACGCTCTTGATTTAGTTTTTAATAATTTAAGAGAAGTGTTTGGATTTATTGGAAATTAATCTTTATATGCGCAAGAGAAATCAAGTTAGTTCAATAAGAAAGACCAGATCACATTACAATAATAAAGTGCTTGTTGGTTTGGTGCTTGGAGCAATATCACTTGTTGCTGTTGTGCAATGGAGGCTTGTTTCAGCAGCAGATTCTCCATGGACTCAAACAGATTGGAGTGGTGGTGAGGGTAGTAGTACAACAAATCAATATGCGTCCAGCTCAAATATTAACGCGTCGACAGCAGGTGAAATAAAACTTTCACTAGACAGCGAAGAACTTACAAATACTGGCTTTGAAACTGATATATTGGGTTGGGAAGCAGGACTTTACGCAAAAAATGTTTCGGGATTAAAAGCTTGGTTTAAAGCGGATGCCATAACAGGATTATCCGATGGAGCAGCAGTTTCTACGTGGGATGATTCAAGTGCCAGCAATTACGACCTAACGCAAGGTGGCGGTATAAATCAACCGTTGTACAAAACCAATATTATAAACGGAAAGCCTGTTGTTAGGTTTGATGGATCCAATGACTATATGCAAAACACTAGCATTTCTGGGTTTACTAGTGCTGCCTCTGTCTTACTTATGCAAAAAATTAATGGCAATCAAAACGCTGGCAGCTATGAGCTTGGCTATAACAGTGGTGTAAATACTGGAATAAGTAATATTCCTTGGGGTGGGACTCACTATTCGCGTGTTGGCGGTGCTGGAAACGGGGATATAACTTGGGCATATACTATACCTTACACAAATCTAATTTCGCAAGTTTACAATGGTGGTTCAACAAGTCACAAAGCTTGGGAAAACGGTACGCTAAAAAACACAACTACGGTAAGTGCCAGCTTTAGCAATTCACCTAATACACTAACAGTTGGTGCTTTAGCTCCTTCTAGCTATTGGCTACAAACAGATATAGCTGAGTACATATTATTTACATCGGCACTAACTGATTCCAACAGAAAAGGTTTGGAAGCTTACATTCAGCACAAGTGGGGTCTTTCTAGTACTTACCACACAATTACGCGTGACACCGATACTAAAAGAACTGGTGCAGCTTCCATTAAAGTTGTCGCGCAAAGTCAAGATACTCCAATTTGGCAAGAACTAAATGTAGGCGATACAGATACTTATGTTTTTAATTTGTACGCATACACAGATGGAAGTGCTGTTGACGGAACTGACGCAGTACTTATTTCTAATGGAAATAACTTGTCCACCACTTATACTGCTGATAATGGTGGTTGGTACAAGCTTTCGGCTACGGTATCTGGTGCTTCTAGTGCCAGAGATTTTGGCGTAAAGGTGCTAAATGGAGCAACTGTTTACCTTGATGACCTTTCTATAAAAAAATACCACTCTTCGGGGACACTCACTTCAAATATTTTTGATACGGAATTTCCATCTGACTGGGGAGAGTTAACTTATTCTACATCCGGTTCCGGCACTGTTGCTGTTAAAGTTCGAAGCGGTAACACAAGTAATTTGTCAGATGCAACAGATTGGAGTTCGTGCTCTGCAATTTTATCGGGAAGTGATATTTCTGACTCTGATTGTGCTGATGATATGGACAGGTATGTTCAATATCAATTAATACTAACGCCCTCTTCTGGAGAATCTCCTGTTGTGGAAAGCATTTCGCTTGCATTTTCAGCTTCCGATTCGATTGATCCTACTACGAATGCATCTTCGGTTGCCATTACTGGAATTACAAACGGGAGTTGGGCAAATAGTGAGCCCACAATTACCTGGACTGCTGGTGCAGACAATGGAGGGGGGTCAGGCTTGTTGGGTTATTGTGTTTCACTTAATGAAGAAAATATCGCTGCAGCTTCCAGCCAGCTGGATCCAGAAAGCTCAGCTGGTGCACTTGCGGGCATTGATGATGGTGTTTCAAGCGACGCGTGCCCGTTTATAGCAACTGGTACTTCGCTTGATCTTTCAGCCCTTGCCAGTTTTACGTTAACAACAAATAAGCGCTATTATTTTTCCATAAAGGCAGTGGATTTAGCAGGAAACGTGTATAGTGGTTTAGCAGAAAATTATCAAGATTTAGTCAATTTTAAATATGATAATACTTCCCCAACAAACGTAGCATACATTTCTACACCTTCCGGAAACTTTGGTAGCGTAAACGATATGTTTTTTACGTGGCCAATAAGTGGAGCAAGTGCTGGTAGCGATTCTCAATCGGGCATTATTGGTTGGCAATATTCTTTAAATGGGACAAGTAATTGGACTGGTCCAGATACAAACTCAGATCTTGGCATTGACTTAATTACGTCCAACGGTAGCACAAGCGAACACTTTCTTACTGAAGGAGATGATGGTGCCAACATTGCAGTAGGTAATAATACTATTTATTTTAGAACAATAGACGCGGCAGGAAACTTTAGTACTTCTGTAACCGGTGGTATTAGTTATGGCGGTGCCGCCCCAACTTTTGGTGGGGGTTCGGTTGTTACAATTACTCCATCAACTAGTACAACAAATAGCTTTGCTCTTAGCTGGCCAGCAGCATCAGTTTCAACAGGTACACTTGAAAGTTATTACTACATGGTTAATACCACGCCTCCTTCAACGCTTGCTACCTTAACAGGAAATTCTACACTTTATATACCAACAACAAGTACAAGTGTATCTGCACAAAAACTTACTGGTGCTGTTAGAGGTAGCAACACAGTATATTTAGTGGCTGTAGATACGGAAGATAACTATTCTCCCTCAAATTATATAAGCGGTACCTTTACGCTAAATTCTACAAATCCAGATGCGCCACAAAATTTATCTGTTTCCGACACTTCTATTAAAAGTGAGGAAATTTGGAGAGCTTCACTGGCATGGGATCAACCAAGTTATAAAGGCACGGGATCACTTACTTACAAAATTCAAAGATCAACCGATAACTCTACTTGGACAAACGTTACTACAACGACTGGTTTGTCTTACACAGATACTGTAGATGAATCCACCACCTATTATTACAGAATAGGTACTTATGATACTTCCGATGAGTCAGAAGATGCTCCAACGTATTCTTCAAGTGTTGAAATATTACCTAAAGGAGCCTATGACGAGGCTGCTACTCTCTCTTCTGGACCTACTGTGTCAAATATAACTACAAAAAAAGCATTAATCGAGTGGTCAACATCTAGGACGGCTGATTCAAAAGTACAATATGGCACAAAAAGTGGTGACTATTTTGACGATGAAGCCTCAAGATCAGAGCAGGTTACATCTCACGAAATTCAATTAACAAATTTGGAGCCAGGAACCAAATATTATTACAAAACAAAATGGACCGACGAAGATGGAAATACAGGTGAGTCAAGTGAAAAAACTTTTTCAACCGATCCCGCGCCAAAAATTAGTGCGATTAAAGTAACAAATATTGGAATTACAGCAGCAACAGTAAACTTTATAGCTAAAAGTGCTACTAAAATAAAAATCTATTATGGAAAAACAAACTCCTTTGGGTCAGTTATCGAACAGAGTACATCAGCAAGCGAATCTGCCTATAGCATTGTTCTAAATGGTCTTGACGATAATACTAAATACTTTTTTAAGATAAATGCTTTTGATAGCGAAGACGCCGAGTATCAGGGAAACGAACTTGATTTTGTAACTTTGCCAAGACCTCAAATTACAAATGTCCGAGTTCAGCAAGCAAAAAACACGGCACAGCCTACAGCTGTAATAAGTTGGTCTACAAATACTGAGGTTTCAAGCATTGCTTCATATTACCCAACAGGAAACCCCTCAGCAGCTAGAGATGAGGTTGATATAGCTTTGCTAAAAGGAGAACATCGTATGATTATTAGGGGTCTTTTGCCTAATACACGCTATGATCTTAAAGTTTCTGGTAGAGATGTGGCAGGTAACGAAGCAGTAAGCGATATTTTAACGTTTACAACCTCGACTGATACTAGGCCACCATTGTTGTCTGATGTAAAAGTAGAGGGTTCATCTGCAATTAAAAGCACGCAGACAGTTAGTTCCCAGTTAGTGATTACATGGACAACCGATGAAGCAGCTACCAGCCAAGTTGAATTTGGCGAGGGTACTAATTCCGCATACACTCAAAAAACGCAAGAGGACGCTAACCTTACTTTTAATCATTTAGTGGTCATACCGAATTTAACCCCATCTAAAGTTTATCATTTGCGAGCGATTTCTAAGGACACCGCTGGAAACGCAAGTCCTTCGGTTGATATTGTTACAATTACTCCAAAAGCTACTGAGAATGCGCTGGATTTGGTTGTTACTAACTTGCGTGAGGTCTTTAATTTTATTAAGTAGTTTGAGCTTTTTTCTAATTCTTAGGAGTTTTTTAATTGTAAAGTTACCAATAAATATGTACACCTTGTTGGATATGGGAAGGAAAGTCTTGATTTGTTCTGTATTTATAGTATTTTCAAACTGTTGGAATTCTTGAAGGAGGTGCCCTGTGAACGGTTTATTCGTGACTTGACCATCGTCGGCGACCCCCCTCAAGGCCTTCTTGGCACGAGAAGGCCAACTCTAGTCAGCGACACTGACTAGATTTACTTCCTTCCAGCCCCTGTTCTGCCCTTGAGAGCAGGAACTTATGCCGACGCACAATAAGACCCAATAGCATTGATTTACCCCTGAAAATCATTGCTTCAAGTCCTGTTGTGCGTCGGCCCCCTTTTTTGGTAAACTTAACAGACGCTATGGCAAAGACACTCATATTCAGCGATACCCATCTTGGGTCAAAATTTAACCAAAAAAAGTTCGAGTACCTTCAAAAGCTATTTGCCCATTTTGACCACATAATCATAAATGGAGACTTTTGGGACGATTCTAAGATTTCTTTTGAAAAATTCCTTAATTCTCAATGGGCTGACCTTTTTCCGCTTTTAAAGGAAAAGAACGCTGTTTACATTTTTGGCAACCACGACCCCAAACACCGTATGGACGAAAGAATTTACCTTTTTTGCGATAAGGCATGTTATGCGCACAATGTTGAGCTTCCTGACGGTAAAACCTTACAAATAGAGCATGGGCAAAATGCTTCGTTTTTGTCACGACTCACATTCAAAATCTTTAAAAATCACCCCAAAGTCTTTGTTTTTTTGGCTTCTCCAATTGGCTACATTCAAATATTTTTTATGTATTTGTCAAAAAAGGGTTTTTCTCTGTACAGCAGGTTTATTAATCGACATTACGTTAAACTTAGCAAAAAATTAGATGGGTATTTTATTACAGGGCATTCTCATGGCATTATGTTTGACGAAAAATCAGGTTACATAAATAGTGGGTTTATTGATAAAAACTTTGCAAGTTACTTAGAGGTAGACGGCTCTACGATTTTTCAAATTAAAAATTATTATTAGCTTGACTGTTTTCCGTATTTCTTTGCATAATTACTTATGCACTTTTTACGCCCACTGTTCTTTGCATTGATCCTGCTTGGTATAGTTGGTGTTCCAGTTTATGTGTATCGAACAAAAGTAAATCCTGCCAAGGACTCTCCTCATGTAAATGGCACCGACTCATCAGTACCAGAATTACCAACGACTGTAAAAAACGTCTACGTTATAGCATTTAATCCAACACTACAATCATCAGGAAAAAGCTTGTCCCAAACTAGAGGTTGGCGTACGCCAATTAGTTTATTTAGATATGTAGATGAGTTTATGAACAAGCACGGATTTGATTATGTCTTGGCAGATTACAAAGATGTTAAAGACCTATCTTGGTATCCAAAGCCCGATGGGTTTACATACACAGAAAGCACCTACCTTGATGTGCTTGATGGAAAGTCGAAAAAACATGACCCGGATCGTATAGACATGCAACTTGTATTAAATGATCCTAGGCTTGGAATTTGTAGTAAAGTGAAAAACAATGGTATTGATGAGGTCTGGCTTATTGGCGGACCGTGGTTTGGTTTTCATGAATGGTATTTTGTAGGTCCTAGCAATTTTGCTGATATGGTAACGACGCAGTGTGGTAACAAAATGGTTCCAATAATGGGATTAAGCTATGAAGCATCCTTGCCCAACGCGGTACATTCTTTTATGCATCGCTTTGAGTTTACTTTGAGTCGTGTAATTTCTGGGGTAGGTTCTAGCGATGATGTTGGTTACACACAAACCTACTCACCAAGTGACGACTATGGCATGTTTGTTGCGCAGCCTCGTCATACTGTAACGGGAGGTTGTGGTAATATCCATTATCCTCCTAACACAACTAATAACGCTGAATATAAATACAATTCAAAAGTCTATGCTAAAACTTATTGCGAGCTGTATAAGTCACGATTAGTAAATCCCTATACTAAAGAAGCACGTCCTTCAAAGGATATTAACTGTAGCGCGTGGGGATGCACTGCAATAGGTTACTATGACTACTGGATGCGTAGCTTACCTAGATTATCTGGAAACAGGGTTTATTCAGATAGGATCATTTATAATGATTGGACCAAGTATCTTTTAGATATGACGTTGTATGCGCAAGTTCCAGCTGACAAGGTTGTCGTTAAGGCCACATCAGGAAACTTTGTGCCTGGCAGAGCAGAGTTTAATTACGGAATAGAGTATTTAGCTAAGAATTATTACAACGCAAACCTTAGAACAAATGCTAGTATTGATATTTCAACTACAAGCGATATGTCAGATGATGTGTATTATAACTTTACGCAAAACAGCGCGAAAAGCCCTGTTGTTGAAACTAATATTACTTGGGATAAATATTCTTGCGGGCGTACTTTATTCTGGCGAGTGCGTTTACCGTATGGTACCAGTGAACTAAAATCAAATATAGTGAAAACAACTGTAGTTTGTAATTAATACTATTTTCTAAGTTTAAAATACAGTTTGTGGTATTGAGGACTCAACAAAATAGTAGCAATTACAAGCACAGCAAAAACTCCAATATTCAAAATATAACTTTGCACAACTTCAGCATTGCTCTGCAAGTACACTGACATACCAACTTAGACTAAACCTGTACACAAGTGCAGAACGTGCGGAATTGAAACACGATCACCAAAAACCCACCTATTTTGAGAAAACCAAGGAATTTCGTTTTTTTTAAACTTTCTAATACCATAATATGGATTTAGAACAAACCACAGAAAATCCCAAGTTACGCCAAAAAGAAAAAAATATCCAAGAAGTTCCAGTTCATTGCCAAGTGTAAGGGGATACCCAAAAAAGTATGGCATGTGAAATAGCATAAACAAAAAAATGTTTAGGAAAAGATGGTATCCAGTTAATTCCCGAGACCACGAGATCTTTTTTATATATCTGATTTTGGTAAGATCTTTGCGGAAAGTTTCAGTTTTTACCGCCCAGCCGTTTTTGCCTTCGATTTCTATTTCAATTAGTGCAAGTAGCAGCGACAAGAAAAACAAATAAAGTGTAAATGCTAGCGACATTTTATTATTATAACCTAATTTCCCACTCATTAAACTTGTGATAAAATCTGTTAACTATGAAAGATAAAATGCCAATTGTAGTTATTGGTGCCACAGTTGCTTCTGTAGTGCTAATTATACTTTTACTAAATAATTCAAAAAGCAACGTAAATAATTCAGACAGTTCGCAAGAGGCTGAAACAACTCAGCAAACACCTGCGACTGAAAGTTCTAAGGAGAATACACAATCTATGCCAGTCGTTCAAAATTCAACGGATAAAAAAACTTATACACAGCCTTTTGCTATGGCCTTAAAGGATGGCTCAGATTATCAAGCCGAGTTAACAACTTCAATGGGTGTAATTAAAATTGACCTTTTTGAAAAAGATGCGCCAAAAACAGTTAACAACTTTGTTTCGTTGGCTAAGGATGGTTTTTACGATGGACTTATTTTTCACAGAGTTATTACTGACTTTATGATTCAAGGCGGCGACCCAATGGGTTTAGGTATGGGCGGTCCCGGATACAAGTTTGAAGATGAGTTTAATGCTCAAAAGTTGGTCAAAGGTTCATTGGCAATGGCAAATTCTGGTCCTAACACAAATGGAAGCCAATTTTTTATTGTTACAGCCGCTGAAACACCTTGGTTAGACGGAAAGCATACAAACTTTGGAATGGTCACTGAAGGCCTTGATATAGTTGAGGCCATCTCAAAGGTAGCTAAAGATTCTTCGGATAAACCAACCACACCAGTTGTAATAGAAAAAGTAGTAATTATAGAAAATTAATAAGTTACGTTATTCGTTACTTTGAGTGCTTTCGGTGGATTCTTCTGTATCCATAAGTTCCTCGTCAACTGCACTTTCTGTGGTGTCTTTTACACTTTTTGCTAGTAGGTCAAAGATTTTGTCGGTCGATTCCTTAGAAACCGAAAACACCCGAATTTCCATAACTTTATCATCGTCTTCCCATTTTCCGGACTTTGCGTATAAGCTACCGTCGCGACCTTTTTGAACAAGTACGCTCTTTTCTTGAATAGTTTTTTCGTCCTCATCGGTTACGTCAAAATATACCAGTCCTATACTTTCTTCCCAATTTGGGAATGTCTTTGTGTACGAACTAATTTCTATTCTTGTTGCATTAAACGCAGAACTCGCAATAATTTCAACTCTATTAGGCTCGTTGGCTATTGTTACCAGTTCCCACTCATTATCTTTTTTTAGGCTATAACCGGTTTCTAGGTTTAAAGTGCTGTAATTATCGTTTTTCTTAATAACTTTTGAGTTTGTTAATTGCTCTTGATTATTTTTATTAAAGCTTAAAATAAACTCGTTTCCTGTTTTGTATATTATTCCTCCAAAAGCAATAATTCCTACCAAGATGATTAAAATTAACAAAATTATAAAAAGTGCATACTGCTGGTAAAAAGGTTTATGGGTGGCTAAAAGCTCTGTATTAGCAAATTCAGCTTGGCTGTCTTTCTTGGGCAGTAACTTAAACATATCTAAGCTATTATACACTGAATCTATTTGTGCCAGCGATATTTTTCAATATCAAAAGTTAGGTCTTGGTTTATTATTATGCCTTCGTCTTCTAGTCTTAGCCTTTGATCTTCAGCCGAGAATTCCGACCCTTTTATACTAATTCTCCCGCTATTGTTTACAACCCGCCACCAAGGCCGCTCGTAAGCTGTATCCTCGTTGTGATTTAATATCCAGCCAACCTGACGCGCTGCTCTTGGAGAGTCTGCATACAAAGCTATTTGGCCATAACTTGCCACCTTGCCGTACGGAATTTGGGATACTAATTCTAGCACTCTGTCTTTAAATGTTTTTTGCATTTTATACACCTTAGCAGATTATACACATGGTTGTGTGCATTTACCCATTGACACACCTTTTTGCTTTACCTCATAATATTTATGAAAGGAAAATAAAAAATATGTTATTTCAAGCAAATTTATATTCAGATCCATACATGATGAATGATGCTGGCGCAGGTGCTGCAGCAGGTATTGGGTTAATGGGTTCGCTAGTTTATTTAGCGGTTTTTGTAGTTTATATAGTTGCACTCGTTAAAATTTTTCAAAAGGCAGGACGAGAATGGTGGGAAGCAATTATTCCAATTTATAGCACCTACGTTATGATCAAGATCGCAGGTCGCCCCGGCTGGTGGTTCCTGTTGTTCTTTATACCTTTTGTGAATCTTGTTGTGTGGATAGTTGTTTTAAACGACCTATCTAAAGCATTTGGACATGGTGTGGGTTTCACGCTAGGTCTAATCTTTTTCTCGATAATTTTCTTGTTAATTTTGGGTTTTGGTTCTTCACAGTACCAATTAGCAGGTGCAAGTGCCTCCAGCAGTCCAGCACCTATGCCAAGCAACCCAGCACCAGCAACACCAGCTCCAAGTGAGCCAGCACCAATGCCTACAGACCCAATGAGTCAACCACAAGCATAAGAATTTAGTTACAACTAAAATTATAGGGCGCCGTAATTGGCGCCCTTTTTAAATTAGTGTATCAATTACCTAAACCTAAAACTCCACGCTTTTAAACGTGGAGCTTTACAAAGATCAAATTAAAATACTTAGTTAAATAAACTAATAAAAAAACTAGGCGCCTAGTCTTGCTAGATCTTCTTTACCCAAAAACTTGAACAACTTCATACCATCGACCTCTGCTTGACCTGCCTTACGGCCGTTTTTTGTGGTTACTACTGTTACTTTGCTGTCGTCAACTTCTACTGACTGTTTAGTTTTAACATTATAGAACTTCAAAAAAATGCACCTCCGATCAAACCTGTATCAATTTAATAGTTACAGTAAAAAATACTTGCTCAATTATATCAGTTTTCTTGAGTTTTTGTTGATGTAGCTGTGTCGACCCAGCCATGCAAAACTTTATGAACGTTTTCGGCGCCAATAATATGTTCTGCTGGATCTTGCCAATCTGCTGGATACATTACAAAAGGTTGTGTTTGAGTTCCGCCGAGTCCGCCATGAAAACCAATGAGCTCTTCAAACGCGGCACCTTCATTAGTATCGGGTTTATAAAAGCTATTTACCATAATGTCCGCGACATTGTTGAAAGTACTAGAGCGCTTTACATGACGTGGTGCATTTGGGCCAAATGTGGCTAATGGGTTTTCGCCTTCAATTTTGTTTGAGTCCAAAAAGTATCTACCGTTTTTCCCAATTACCACTGGACCATGTTGAGAGGACTGAATCATGATAAAACCAATACCTTCATGTTGCGTTAAAGTTTTAATCATTTCTGGGTATTCTTTGTCAATTTCTTCCAAAGTTAAGCGGTGTGTTTTGTTTGTAAAATAAATAAGTCCAAGGTTTCTTGATGCTAAAACTATAACTTCTGGTTTCGCTACTTCTACTTTTTCTTCCAGCTTGCTAACTTCTTTGGTGGCCCCAATTTCAATTACGCCGTCATCTATATTTTTCTTCATTGTTTTATTTATTGTTTTTCCTGCCAAAGTACTTGGATCAGATGCATATTCGGTGAAAACTGCGTTTACATGACCCAAGCCTTCGTTTGATTCGGTAATGCTTATTGATTCAACGTTCTTAGGAAGAGCGCTGCGCACCAGGTCTTCCAAAGTCATGTGATAGCGTTGTTTAAACGTTGAGCCTTTTGTTTGTCCATGATCTGACAAAACTACAAAATGGTATTTTCTGGCTGCATCATGAGATGCAAGCTCCAACTTGCCAAACTGTTTATCTAGCATTTTAAGTGTATAAAAAGCATCAGGATCGTCAATTCCGCTGTGATGGGCAACTTCATCGTAACCTACAAAAGTTGCATAAATCGCAGTTTTTTGCCCTGCATAAATATCGCCTATTAAGGTGTAAATTGTTAAATCTCGCAAAAAAACTGTAGTAAATGCTCGCATAAGTGGATATGCTCCTTTTCGCTTTTTTTCGTTGCGAGGCATAACGTTGTGCTTAACTTGATATCTTCTGTTTTGAATGTCCTTAATTGCGTCCCAAACTGTAAACATAATTGTACGAACGTAGTTATATGGTTTTGAAAAAAATGAATAATACCCTTTGTTGTATAGCTTTTTAATTCCAGTCAACGTACTAAATGTAAACATGTTATCGTCGGATTCACCCGAAAACAGATTTGACCTACTTGCTCCGTTATTTTTTAGCAAACCATTACCTGATGAATGTTGCGCTTCAATTAAAGGAGCGTCTTTTGCACCGTTTGATTCAACAATTTTGCAGTTATTTGCTTTATCCACCCATCTAAAACCAGGAATGTTTACATTGCTTCCAAGTAAAATTCCCGCTTGGCTTGCACCAGTTTGTGAAGACCAATCAGGCTCCCACTGAATCAACTTATATTTGCCTTCGTTGTACCATCTTGCCAAGTTAGGCATATGGCCTTGTTCCATTGCGCGCTTTAAAATTGGCTCTGCAAGACCATCAATTTCCAAAAAAATAACTCCATCTTTTGAAGTATCTGGAGTGTATTGCTTTGTCATAGCCTTTTTTAATGAGTTTCTAAAAAAGGAATCTGAGTCGTCAATTGATAAGAGGGTAGAAAATAACGTGTTAACTATTGTGAGCCAAAAGGCAACTGAAACACTATCCCAAAAACTTCCAATTTCAACACCTTCCATTAAACCTGCCACAAGGCTAATCATAATTCCATTAAATACAAATGTTGCAAGGCCTAAAGTGTAAACTGTAAAGGGCAACATAACCTTGGTGATCAAAGGCCAAATGAGTGCATTTAAAAGTCCTAAAATTGCCACAAATGCCAAAATATAACCCGAACCATAGCGTGAGACTTCTATTTTATCTTGAGTTAGAACAATAACCACCAAAAGCGCCACAGATTGGACTGCCCAAACAATTAATACTCGCATAAGTTTTGTAATCGTGGTTTCGTTTATCTGTGTTTGCACACGCGCATTATACAGAATTTTTGACAGTAAAACATTAAAACCGCTACACTATTGATAATGAGCCTGCCCGAAGAAGAAAACGCGTCTAGCGAAGCTGCGCAACAATCACCCGAAGTTTCAAATTCTTTAAATTCAATAGCACCAAGCGGTGTATTTGAAAAAATGTTCAAAATGCCTGTAGTTAGGCAGTTTAAACAAAAGATGCAGCCAGCCGAATTACGACCTGAGAATCTATTTGTAAAAATGCCCACTACACTTGAATCAGCCGATACTGTTAATTCAATGGAGAGTTCCAACTATAATGAACCAACAGAAGCTTTTGTCGTGCGCCATCTTAAACCCGGTACAACTAGGGAGAGCATTTCTTCGTCGCATTTTTATCACGACGTTGCTGCAATTGAGCTTTCGTTATACACAAATTATTTAAAAGATGAGCTTTCACTTGAAGAACTTGTGCGCGTTAAAAAACTGAAAAACCATTACAAAACACAACCAATTGATTGCGTGAATTAAATCGTCATAAAAACGCCAGCTATCAAAAAAGCCAAAAATGTTGCCGTAAGTGTCTAATACAAACGGAATGGTAAAAAGTGCGTCTGCAGCGTGCGGATATGTTGGCCACTTTTTAAAGCGAGAAATAAAAAAAATCAAAAAAGAGCCTAAAATAAAAAACGGAGCTCTAAATTCCATTCCTTTGCCTGCAACGCTTTGTAAGTTAAATAACAAAGAAACTGCAAAACCGGCAATTAACGTGCTTTTTAAAAAAATGTTAAAAAATTTCCAAAACGGATGGTACATTTAATAAATTCTAGCACTATTTTCCTGCACAGGCTGGTCCCCATAAGCCTTTTTTTGCATTCATTGCAGTTTTTTGCGCCTGCAAGAATAAATCTTTGTGTTTTACATCAGGCGGATAGGTTGAGGCTTTGGCATAGCCTTGCGTAACCAAGATTTCGTTTACCATATTGCCTTCAAGGTAAACGTAGCGGAGCAACCGGCCATATCTATCAGTTTCGGAAACGTCTTTTTCAAGTTCAACCTGCTTGTTTAAAACAAGTTCCGCATTTTTGGAGGCAGCTTGTTGAGCAAAGCATTCATCCTCGCCAGTTATTTCTGGAGTATCTATCCCTATGTAGCGCAACTTTTGGCCTGTTGAAAGTTCTATTGTGTCGCCATCGATAATTCTGGTGACGGTAGCGCGTTGGCGGTTTGAAGGAGCAACCTCCGGTTGCTCGGGCGAAGGGAAGTCAATTTGTACATCCTTATTTGTGATTAAGAAAGCAAGTAAGGCTGAAAAATAAAAAGTGACAGCAACGCCTAATAAAATCTGAGCAGATTTGACGGATCTCATCCTTATTTTTCCTCGTGATAATCTTCTTCAGTATTTATATTCCAAATTTTTTCACGGTCGTGCTTGCCATTTATAATTTGCTCAACAGTTTCCATAGCAGTTAGCATTGAATGATCTTGGTTGTTGTACCTGTGCATTCCATTTCGGCCAACTAGGTACAAATTGTCAAAACCATTAACATACTTTTTAATGACGTCAAAGTCTTTGTAAGTTCCAAAGTATCCTGGGTAAGCTTTTGGCATGCGTAAAACAGTTCCGTCTACAAAATCTGCTTTATCAAGTAGGCCTATTTTTTCAAGTTCTTCAACGCCAAACTTTACCAAGTCGTCATCAGACATTTTCCACAAGTCGTCTTTTTCGCTGCAAACGTATTCAAGCCCCATCCAAACTTTGTCTAAGTCTGCAACCATGTACGAGCTCCAATTATTAAAAATTTGAACTCTGCACATTTTTACTCCCGGCTCGTGAATGTAAAGCCAGTTATCTGGAATTAAATTGTTATAAGTTTCAACTTTTGAAGTGTTGGCGCGCTTTAATTTATTGGCCAAAACTCCAACGGTTATAAAATCTCGGTATTCAAGGCCTTGCGCAACTTGTGTAACATTTTGTGGCGCTGGAGGGTTTAGGCCTTTTATTAATTCTTTTACAGGCATTGTTGAAATTATGTAATCTGCTTCGTATTCTTGTATTTGTTGGGAATCGTTTTGCATAACTAATATTTTTTTAATTAGCCCATTCTCATGCTTAAATCCAACTACCTTGTGCCCTAAGTAAATTTTTCCACCTTGCGCTTGAACTTTATCTGCTACTTCTTCCCACAATTGCCCTGGACCTTTTTTTGGATATAAAAAGCGCTGAATTAGGCTGGTTTCAGTCTTTTTTTGATCAATACTTCCATCTTTGGCAAAAATCGATTTTAAGGCCGTTGTAAGTACCTTTCTTATAGAAACGCCTTTTACACGTTGAGCTCCCCATTCTGCACTAATTTTGCTTGGAGGAGTTCCCCAAAGCTTTTCGGTGTAACTTTTAAAAAAGGTTTGATAAAGCTCTTTGCCAAAAGAATTTATATAAAAATCTTCAAGTGAAACAACTGGTTTAATTGGACTAATACGTGCCAAAGCATAACTTACAATTATTTTGACGGATTTTGCAAAGCCTAAATCTTTTAGGGTTTTAAAGCTAAGAGTAATAGGGTAGTCAAAAAACTTTCCTCTATAGTAAATGCTTGAGTATCTTCGACGCAAAATAAAGGCTTTGTCGGTATCTTCTACCGTTTCTTTGTTTATATTTAAGGTCGTTTTTTTATTATGATATGTTAAATCTATGCGGTCACGTTCAATATCTTTAGGTACTTCTAGCGGAAGAATAGTTTGCCACCAATTCATTACCCTGTCGGATTTAGAAAAAAATCTATGGCCACCTAAGTCTATTCTATTGTCTTTGTAGTTTGTTGTTTTTGAGATTCCGCCAATATCCCCAGATAGTTCAAAGATTATTGGCGCAATGTTTGATTTTGTCACAAGTTCGTAAGCTGCAGTTAATCCTGCTGGTCCAGCGCCAATGATTATTGCTTTCTTATTTTCCTCCATAAGTGGCATAATTATCTCACATGATACATCGATACAGAAACATTTTGCTGCTTAGCGTTGTGCCCATAGTTTTTGGAATTTTTATGTTGTTTTTGTCTACCAAGATAAATTTTGAGCAAAATGACGACTGGGCATTTTATCGCGCTGTGCGCAGTTATATAGCTGGTGATTTTTCGCAAAACCCAATTCAGATTTTTGGTAAGTCAGCGCCGTTGTTTTATACCCAAGGTTTAATGGCACTGGGGTTTGCTTCTGTTTTTTCGTTTAGTAGTATACCGTCACTTACGGCGTTTATTTCTGCTTTAAATGGCTTTATTTTGGCATGCATTCTGTTTAAGTTTTACAAAAGAACTGTAGTTGAAAGCACTATTTTAAGTGGGTTATTACTGTTTAATCCAATTTATATTTATTCAAGCTTGGGATTTATGACCGAGAATTACTTTTTGTTTTTTTTGCTGTTGAGTATTTATTTTTACTTAAGTTTTGAAGAAAATCCAAGTAAAAAGCCATTTGTATTATTTAATGTTTTTATGGTACTTGGCTTTTTTGTAAGACAATTTTCGATTTTTTCGTGTGGAGCGTTTGCTTTTGTACTTTTGCTCAAAAAAAGGTACACATACTTTTTTGTGCAAATGGGTATAACTGCTGCTTTAATTGGTTTTTACTATGTTTATTTTCTTTCAAACGACTCTTATAGTTATAAGGGTGTTGATTTAAATAAAGCGCGCGACAGTGTGTACTTTATTACTTTGATCTTTGGTTTGTTGGTTACTTTTAGCGCATATTTGTTTCCGCTAATTTTGGGATTTGCACGCAAAGACTTAGTGACTAATAAAAGGTTTTTACTTCTAACTGCAGTTTGTTACATTGTATTTTTTGGATTTTTTTATACAAAAGCAAATCCCGATTTACTAAACAAGGGTGAATTTCCATTTATAGGAAACACGGTTGAACGTACTGGTTTTTTTAATTCAGATATGCATGGGACAAAATACCATTTTATTGGTATTCACAAGCTATATTATTATTGGCAAGCAATAGCCGTATTACTAGCGCCGCTTGTTTTAGTTGCTGTATTTGCTAGCTTTAAAAAGTTGTTTGGGTTTTTTGGAGCTTTTTTAGGCGTTTACACATTAACGCTTTTGTTTTTGACAAAAATTTTTGATAGGTATTTAACAGTATTTTTACTAATTTTTATTTTGTTTGTAGTTGGAAAAAATACAAAATTTACTAAAATTCAGCAAGGTATTATGGCTGTATACGTTGCTTTTATTATGTTATTGGCTTATCAATTTTCATGGGATTTTGTATTGGTTAGACAGTTTGCATGGAATAGGGGATTTAGTCTTATGGAACAAGAACAGCTTGAGCCTTCTGACTTGATTGTAACAAGAACGTGGAACAAAACTTATTCCGTTGGTTTGGATACAGCTTACCCCATTTATTTAGTTTCTTATGATTCACCAGAAATACTTAGCAAAAAAGAATGTTGCCGCAGCTTGGTCGAAGAAAAAGTAATTAACTACCCTTTTAACTTTTATGTAAATCCAAAACTGTTTTTGTATCAGCGATAATTTTACTTAACTATGCAACAACTATTTTGTCGTAGTTGATCATCCACTGCACACCGTACTTGTCTTTGAGCGATCCAAAATACGCCCCCCAAAAAGTATCTGACATAGCCATTTCAATAGTTGCGCCTTCGGAAAGTGCGGTAAAGTATTTGTCGGCCTCTTCTTTGGTGTCGGTTGAAATTATTATGTAAGAGTTGTTTCCATACACAAGGTGTTGTCCCATTGATTCAAGTGCATCGGTTGCCATAAGCATCACATTATTTCCAATTGGAAGGGAAATGTGCATGATTTTGTTTTTATCTTCTGCGGAAAGTTTTTCTGATTCAGGGGTTCCATCAAAGCGCATGAGGGCTGAAAATTCTCCTCCAAATATGCTTTTGTAAAAATTAAATGCTTCTTCGGTGTTTCCTGGGAAGTTTAAATATACGTTAACTGATTTCATTAAGAATCCTTTCGATTTAAATATTTATGTGGATCTATTTTAGCAGATTAAAGAGAGTCGCTCAGTTCGGTTGTTTTATTGCTTAGATTTGCTCTTATGCTTTCCCAAAACTCTCTAGACTTAAGAGCGCCTGTTCGCCAGTTTGGGTTTTTTTCATGCCTTTTTGCCAATGTACAATTATAGTCTGCAAGTTTAACAAGCACTTCTTGTCGAGTTAGTGATGCATAAGCGTTTATTGCTAGTGGTAGCTGATTATTTGCATATTCAATAAATGCATCTTTTTTTTCCCCGTCTGGAACTACTCTTGCATCCCTTTCATCATCATAAAGTGGAAAAATAGCAACAGTGTGGTTTTGTGCGTATTTTTCGGCAAGTTCATTCCATTCTGAGGTAGTAACGTCAATGTGATACATAATGTCGCCTACAGAAATTGCAAAATCTATACCATTAATATCACTGTATGCACTTCCGGGGCTTATGAAAATATCAAATTCTTCAAGGTTTCCAAAAAGTGTGTGTACACACACTTCTGCCTGTAAACCTCTAGCTCGTTTCTCCTCATCTTCTGTCATGTGTTCATTTGTCACTAATTTATGAAGAGCTAACAAGGAGGCATTATAGTTGGCTATTTGATTTCTTAACTGCCTAGGAGAGATTGACCAATTGTCAGCATTTTCGATTCGTTCCAACATAATTTGAGCAGCATCTCTCTCAACATAGATAGGACTGTCTGCCATTATTTCCAGCAGAGGTCTTGAGTCAGCTTCGTTCGTTTGTTCAACAGCTAAGTCTACTTCTTGTACTAAAACCATATAATAACTTTAGGGGAACTTAGGCTTGTAAGCAATACTAGTTTTCGCACAGCTCTGACTGATTCTACGCTACTGGGACAAGATCGCTAACGAAAAGATGAAGGGCAACCTTAGTCTATAACTTTGGTTGCCCCATTCAGCGCCGATAAAACATAGCTTGTACCTACAGCGCGCCTTCCCGTTTAGCTGCGTCCACTAGGTTCTTCATTGAAACTATACACATTTCGCCAACACCATAGTAAATCTCAACGTGATCTGGCTTGAAGAACACGAGCCGACGTGCATTAAAGCCCTTAGCGCTTGTAACTTTTCCTCCAACTTTGAGTTTTTGCAACTCTGTAATGTTAAAACCCGTATCCACAATTACGTCGCCTATTGTTACAGTAATGTTTCCTTCACCAGAAACTACTACTACGACAATTTGGTGGAGGTTGTTTTCTCCCGTTGTTGTTGCCATAGCTTCTCCTTATATTTTTGTATTAAAACCCTAATTGAGCGGTAGTATACTATAAGCGCGCCTACATGTTTTGTGGGGACTAGTTATTCTGAATTTAAGTTTAGTGCGTTCAGTTTTCGCACATCTCTTTTAACTTAGCCAACGCTTTTGGCCACATATCATTAAACATATCCGCGTAGTCTTCTGGTAATCCTGTCAAATCTACTTTTAAAGTTGTGGCGTCTCCTTCTTCTGTAAACGTGTAGTTTTCGTATACGTCCTTCCATGCTTTTACTTCTTCACTTGTAGTATCCTCAACGTCGTCTTGAACCATCCCTATTGCTTTTAGCGAAATAAATTCATATGGAACGTTTTCCTCAACAATGCTTACCATGCCTCCATTTTTACCGTTTTCATCTGGACCTAAAAAGAGCATTTTACTGCCTTTACTCCAATCACCTTTATAGTGAGATCCTTCATGAAATGCTACGGTCCATTCTCTATATGTTGAATCGTTTAGCATTGTTTCCCAAACTTTTTGCCTTGGTGCGTTGATACTTGTTGTAAATTGTAAATTTGTCATGGGGAAAGTTTAGCATATCTTGTAGAATGAGCTAATGAAAGAAAACATAAATTAAAAAATTTGTACGATGAAGACCAAGCACAGCGAAACAATATTCGGGAAAAATTAAAAGATACCGATCATGCGATGGCATGTTTGTTTTCAAACAGAGAAGTGAAGGGCATCCGCTGTAATTACTTACTTAGGATACCCAAACTACTATTTTTCGATCTGTCCATAATTCGGATCTATATCATACACGCTTTTACCGTTGCTCTTAAAATACTCACCAAAACACGCCGTAGTCGAATTCGCCGGAGTGTATCTGACAAAAAACGTTGCTGCGGCAATACGGATTACTTCCGCGTCAATGCGTACCTCTTCATCTCCGTGCTGAGAAGCTAGTTTAACTAGCGTTACCTTATCCCCGATTTTTATCTTGTCAAACATTTTGATTTAATCTCCATAGTGTTGATGTACCGCTCTTTGCGTCACATTATACGGCAAAGTCCACAAACCGCAAGATACTATAGGCATTGCTCGAGAATGAGGTGTAAAATTAACCTAAGTTGATATTACAAAAACAATAATCCCTCGAGTACGCTTTAATATTTAGCTGTTTACCATTTGCTTCAATAATAGTAAAAACCTCAGGAAAATTATCAACGGTTTCTGGTGCCGCTATATTTTCTGTTGCAGAAGGAAGAGTGACAAAAGGCACACCCTCAACGTACCGTAAATCAATCCAATGGCTATGTGCTGAAAATACTACCTTAACGTTTTTGGAGGAAATAGTTGTATCAGCAATTTCGGCACCGTTATTGTAATGACCAAATCTGCTGTAGTCCTTATCGAACAAAACATTTCCTTTAAAATCATCTCCAAAAAGTCCGTAATGAGTAAACAATAAAACTGGCTTGTTTGAATTGGATAGGGTTTCCTTTAGCCATACCAGCTGATCCTTGGGTAAAGTGGCTTCAATACCATTATCTATATTCTGATTCTCAAAACTTATCCAGACAAGTTTATACTCGCCTAAATCTTGTTCTCCAAAGGGAGGTTTGGTGTAATTGTTTTTAGACCAAATATCCAAAATGTCTTTTTCTTCAAGGTTTTTAAGTTCGTGGTTTCCTAGCATGTGTATTATTGGTGTAGGCGAGTTCTTAAAATGCTCAAAAGCTTTATTATAGTTTTGCTTGTCAGCTTGAGCATCTTGTCCTCTGATCAAATCACCCATATCAATAATTAAACCGGGATTATGAACTTCAACTGCACTAAATAATCTTGAAATATTTTTTTCAACTATATTTGAAGCGGATCTAACGTGCTCACCTTTTTTAAATGCGTTGTCACCTAAATGTATATCTGCTATAACGGCTATCTTCATAAAAATATTCTAGCAGGTGGCTTACCTAACTGGAATCGTGCTTTTTTTATATAACAACTAAATTAGCACTACGCTTTTTTTAAGTACGCACAATATATTAAGTTAAAATTGTAGTTTTTTAGCCAAAATGGCTTAAATTCTTCATCAACTAGCACAAAGTGTTCGGTTAGTTTTTGTTTACACTCTTTAAATGTATTAACGTGTTCGTGCGCCATAACTACTTTGTAATCCAGCCCCTGCTTTTTTAACCTTTTTCTGCTTGGTGAAAGGTATGCAGCAATTTTCCATAAAAATCCTGGGTCGCAAGGTAATACAACCAAGAACTTGCCATCTTGTGTAAGTACTCTTTTTACCTCAATTAAAGTTTTATCAAGGTTATGAACATGTTCCAAAATGTGCGAGGCAATAACAGCATCTACAGAATTGTTCTCCAATGGAATCTCGTCGCAAGAGGCCACAATTTTAGTAACTGGATGAGTAATTTTTTCTAGCATTTTTTCGTTTGAATCTAAGCAAATGTATTTTCTACCGGAACCCAAATGTTCAAAGTTTAAGTGATAGCCCATTCCACTTCCAATATCTAAAACTGTTTTTTTGTTGGCGCTGTGTTTGGCTATAAATTTATGACCTTTATCAAAAATCATTTTAACAAGTGAATTTTTATAAAGCTGCTCTTGGTCATTTGAGTAATGTTCATTCCAAACTTTTATTTGATCATCTTTTTTTTGGTAGACGCCACAAATTAAATTGCCAAAAGAAAAAGGCATTTTCATTTCAATTAGACACAAGGCTTTTGAAAGGGATCGAAAAGGTATTACATAAGAAAATAAATTAAAAGAGCAAAAGGTTGTAGTAACAAAGCCTGCTTTTTCAAATAACTCATTAAGGTTTTGTTTGTAGTATTTTGACAAATGTTGCTCGCCTGCAAACTTTGGAACAATGGTTAGTTTGTCTAAAAAACCTTCTATAATTAACCACAAACTTTTATAGTTTGGTGTAATGACAACTATTTTTCCCGAGGTGTTTAACAATCGCTTAAGTTCTTTAACTACGTCGTGAGCCTCCTCAAGCCTTATATGCTCAATTAC
This sequence comes from uncultured Candidatus Saccharibacteria bacterium, assembly GCA_964496905.1. Lineage (GTDB taxonomy): Bacteria > Patescibacteriota > WWE3 > UBA101185 > UBA10185 > CAZCAQ01. The sequence continues at coordinate 4,882 of CAZCAQ010000006.1, read as the reverse complement.
GTCAATTAAAATAATTAAGTCGTACTTACCCGATTCCTTTAAACTAGCTAAATTGCGGATATCGTCGTTAATTAGGGTTAAATTAGTAATGCCAAGTGTTTTAGATTGTTTTTGCAAGAAATCTATAGCTTGAGAATTATAGTCCACACAAGTTATTGAATTTACCTTTCCATGATTTTCAAACTCAAAATTACCAGAGCCCATACCTAAATCCAAAACATTTGTTTGCTTAGTTAAAGTAATGAGTTTAGAAAGTACCAAAAGCTTATTTTTGTGCCAATTTGCTTGAAAAAAGTTTTTACTGTTTATGGCCTTTAGTTGATAATCGGGGGGAATTCCAAGTTTTTGTTCTACAATTTCGGTTTGTTGATTTTGTAACATTTTTTAGTGCAATCTATACTATAATATTTTTAATGTTTGATCGGGAACCCATAAACTACTTAATTTTACCACTCATTTTCACCTTGATATATATTGTAATGGTTTTGTTAAGTAGCCTAATGCTTAACAAAGGGAAATCTTTTGGAGTTTCGCTTAAAGCTTTGCTTTTCCCGCTTGTTTTGTTGTTTGGTGCTTCGTCGCTGTATTTGTTTGTTACAACTGGTCTGTACGCGCGTTTATTGCTGATTTCTAGTTTTTTGTTTGTACCTTTTTTTGTTCATGCTGATCTTGAAATACCCAAAAAAGATTTTTTTATTGGAATGGGACTTGTTTTAATTGGAAGCCTGTATTTATCTTTTTATCAAATGGTTTTGGACTTAGGCGATGGCGGCACTTTACAGTCTTTAGAGCAAAACATTGATTACAGAGCACTAATGACACCAACGCATGCCCATTATGAAAGTGATTATGTTATTCCTTATTTAACTATTAACGGTTATGCAAATGGTGCTCAAACTATAAATGAGAAATTAGTAAATACTTACAATGTTACAGATCGAACTCCGTTTTTAAGTTTTGCTGTCATGCCTATTCTGTTAATTACAGATTGGAATATGTTTATGTTTGAGCAAGGTGCTGGGTTTTTTTCCAGCCTGTATTTACTGCCTTTATTTTTGGTTACAAGTGCAGCTTTAGGTAAGAAAACGGCGTTGCCTATTACGCTTTTTGCCGCAATTGCTCATTTTTACTTGCTTACAAGTATTTATGCCGAAGCCAAAATGTTAGCAATCTACTTTATTTTGACAGCACTCTTATTTGTTTTTAAGCCTTTAACCTATAAACACGTATTTTTGGCTTCATTTGGGTTGGTTTTGGCCTATTTTACGCATCAGTTTTCACTGATGTACTTTTTTACTTTTGGAGCTATTTTGGCTTTAAGATTGGTGACAGCAAAGTATAAATTTAGTGAGCTTATTAAGTACGGAATGCTTTTAGTAATTCCGCTTTTTATAGCGTCTACGCTTTGGACTTCGTTTTCTAAATCGCTTGGTCACCAAAATGCAATTGTAAAAAATGTAATGTTTGAAAATGATTGGCGCGAGGCAAGCGTAAATTTGTCCAAAAATGAGGCGCCAAGTAGTTTTGAAATTATATCGCGCAAAGAATATTGGGTAAACAAAAAGTTAAATTTTCTGAACTTTTTTGTACTTAACCCAAATAAAGGTGAGGATCAAGGAAATATTTTGGATTATCACAGAACTACTTTAATTGGGCAGACTACAAAATCCTTTTTAATTATTTCACTTGTCGCTGTCATTTTATTTTTTGCAAAAAAGCGAAGATTAGATGATGCCCGCGCAAAAATGATGTATATTGCACTTATTGTTTTTTTGCCAATTTTGTTGGCGGTACTGTATGCTGGCCCTTATATTCGAGTGGGTTTGTGGGTATACGCGGTATTATCTCCAGTGTTTTTAGTAACTTTATTAACGTTTTTTTTGCAAAAGGAAAATATGCTATTTTACATAGCATTTATATTGGCTTACATAGAAACAATTGTAATTACTTTTACTGATCCACGGCTTGATGTTGCAAACAGGTTACAAACTTTTTTGTATGCGGTGCCTGGGGGTTTTAACTACTTTTTGGGCTTTGTCGTGCCAATAGTATTTTTAAGTGTGATCCTTTGCAGGTTTAGTTTACAAAGTGATCCTCAAGTAACAGAGCAATGACAGGACTATTGGGGATATGCTCTTTGGGACGTTCTAGACTCTTAGCAAGTTTTTGCTATTGTAGGCGTGTCGCGTACGCCTCGTTGTTCAAAGGCGTAGACCTTCTACTCTAGAAGCACACTTACAAAATAATAAAGTGTATGGTCTGGGTCAATACTTATTTTCACTGTTTATGACTTTTTTTCATAGTATTAAAAGCGTTTTCCAGCAAATCGGTTAGAACTTTTTGATCAATATCTGCTAGGCGTTTTATGTACAAACAGCCGACACTTGTCGTATGTCTGCCTAATTTGCCTAACAGTTCAGCATAATCTTTAAACCCAGGCATAATATAAAGAGTTAAGTTTTGTTTGCGCGGAGAAAAGGCAATTAAAGGCCAATCGCCTTCTTGTTTGCTTCGTTCCGATTTGTAGTGGTATAAACCAAACCCGATCATGCTGGATCCCCACATTACAGGCTTTTCCTTTGTGATCTGCTCTAGCATTTTTAAAAGAGTAAAACTGTCTTGCCGTTTTTCCTGAGGCTCGACTTTGTTTAAAAACTCTCCAACACTTTGCAAGGTGGGTTTGGTTTTTATTTCCGCCATATTGTTAAATTATGCGCTTTTTGTTAAAAGTCTTCCAACAAATAACATAAGCAGCGAACCTACAACTGCTACCACCATTGATTCCAAGTTAAAGCCACTTACGCCAACGTTAAAAAACATTTCGCCTAAGTATCCTCCAACTATAGCGCCAACAATACCAAGTATTATTGAGCCAATAATACCGCCTTTGGCGTTTGGTGAAAGATAGCCGGCAATGCTCCCAGCGATCAATCCAAACACTATCCAATAAAGTATAGACATACTTTTCCTCTCTTTAATTTTTTACTATTTACACTTACTTCTTATGCTTGAGGTTTTTTGCCTGCTAATATTCTAACTAGCATTACTGCTCCCCATGCGATAAGCGCGTATACAACTATTGCAACTAGTGTAGCTGGTTCAAAAACCGCTGTGGTTTCTAGACCTGTTGTTTCGCCTCTGCTGAATATTCCTTCAAAAGGTAATATAAAGATCCCTGTGATTCCGTAAATTAAGTTTACAAAAGCACTTGCTGGGTTTGCTCCCAAAGCTTTTAGAATTAATCTAAAAATTAAGAGCATTTCAAGTACTCCAAATATAAAGTAGATTAAGCGTTCCATCGTTTGTGTACTGTCTGCTTTTGGCGTTACTGTACTTGTTGCTGAGGTAGTTGCTTCAACTTTTGTTGGCCCGTCTACTTGAGTGGTTTTAGTTTCTTCTATAATTTGTGTCATTGTTATTCACCTCCTTTATTATTGATTACAATGTCAATTGTCTGTGCGAGTTTAGTTTAAAGTTCCGGCTTTTTAATTACGGTTTGCTTAGGTAAGTATTTTATAAGTGCTTTTTCCACTAGCTTTGTAAGTGTTGAATCTTCAACCACAGCTTGTGCTTTAGCTTGTTTTAAAATTGTAGGTCGAATAAAAAGAGTAGTACGCTGAGTTGTAGTAGGTGTCATTGTTGTTATTATACCCTTAGTTGTAGTAGGTGTGTGTAAGAAGTGTGTAAGAAGCATATAAGAAGGATGGTGAGCTAGTTTATTGGGGTATAGCCAAAATACTGCTAAAATTGTACTAATGACTTTACGTAAGTCTAAAGCACATCATATTCGCAAAAAACTTGAACAACATCACGCAAACGTTGTACGCGACTTTAACTCAAAGCATGCTCACACCATAAATCAAGCAAAAAAACACTCAATGTCGGTGGCAGCAGCAGGAATAATGACTTTGGCGCCATTTGATCCTCAGATGGCTGTTAATCATATAAAAAACATTTCGCAGACTCATCAACAAAATAAGCTGGATGCAAATTTGCAGGCGTTTTTATCTCAACTTAATTTAATTATTAAAGACAAGGATAAGCTAAATGTTGGCGAAGAAATGGTTATTGCAGAGGCTTTATCCAAAAAGTTTAGTATGGACTTAAAAGTTAGTTTAGAAGGAAAAAGGCTCAATGAAATAATGGGATACGTGGGTAAAGAACAGCACTTAAAAAGATGGGCGGGAGATAGTTTGGATCAACACGGTGAAAATTTGGCAGAAGGTATGGCTCCAAATCAAGGTTCGTTTAAGGATTTTGACAACGCCGAGCAAGAAAAATATTATGTTGCAGTTCAATTACATGAATTACCTGATTGGAATTCTAACTGGTCAGAATTAAAGCCCTGGTATCGCTACCGAAAAGTTTTTGTCTATAATCCAGCCAATGAGCGCGGAGCAGTTGCTGTAATAGGCGATTCTGGTCCTGCAAAGTTTACGGGCAAAACGTTTGGAGGAAGTCCCGAACTTATGCACTATTTAGATATGAAAGATGGGGGCCAAAAGGGAAAAGCCGTTATCTTGTTTGTTGATGATCCCGAGAATAAAATTGCACTAGGTCCTGTTGACACAAATGATGAACGATTAGCAAGTTTAGTGGAGGCGCAAAAGTAAATGACGTATATTTTTAAACACTATATAAAAACTGAACATATTTTTTTGCATATTGATGAGCATTTTTTGGATGCTGAGGAAAATGCTCACATTAAAAGTGTTGTGGAAGACACCATGCATCACCGCTTGTTAGATTTGGTTTTGGATGAGCTTGATGCCGAAAAGCGCGTACATTTTTTGGCAGGTATTGAGGACGAAAAAAATCACGAAAAGCTACTTAGTGATTTGCAGGTGTGGATTGATGATTTTGAAGCAAAGATTGCAAAACA
>CAZCAQ010000005.1:60535-68205 GCA_964496905.1 uncultured Candidatus Saccharibacteria bacterium | reverse complement strand
ATGCACCGGTCTGAAAAACCGGCTATGTGAGTTCGATTCTCACCCTCCCCACCAAAGAAAATATGCTGGCTATTGCCAGCAGATTTTGTTTAATGGAGTTGTGGAATGAAGTGTGAGTGAAACGAACTGTTCGACTGTTTACGAAGTAAACTGCAAGCTCCGCTTATTCTCACCCTCCCCACCAGCACTATTATATTTACAAAACCACATAACAGAATTAACATTTAGATATGATAAATTATTCTCATTCAAATAGACTTTCTACAGGGTCTGCCTTTGTGTTTGCTATTGTTCTTATTTTCACTCTGCTTTTATTAGTTGTTTTTTTATTTTCACAAAGGAAAAACTCGTACTCAAATAGTGTGCAAAATACTACCGTAGGCGAGTCAGCTAACTCATTAACGCCTGCGCGTGATAAAGTAACTTCTGAATATGCCCTGCCATATGCTCAAAGTATGTATTACGGTTATTATGAAGATTATGACTCTGTCATTTTTTTGGATTTTACTGGCGATAAATCGAATCCTGACACAATTCTTGGTAGAGTGTATTTTCCGCATGAGAATAGCGATACAAAAGGTTGGGAAAGTGAATACATAGACAATGTAAAGCTTAGTGAACTAGAGAAAACTAAAAAAATAAACCTAAATATTGATCCAGGCATAAACAGGTTAGTTCATTATAAGTTCTTAGATGATAATTCAGGAGCTGTCATAATACGCCTGTTTGAAGATTTAACAGGAGATGAGGTTTTGTTTGCTGATTTTACCAACAGCACATTAACCTCTATTTATAAGCATGTTGCCGCGGAGTCAGACTTTGAGAAAAAAGGCCCATTTTTTATTATTAGTATCTTGGAGAACAAATATGTTTGGCTTAAAGTAGCAAGTTGTTATAGCTGCAGTGTTAATGAAACTAGCGGTGCGGCATTATTAAACATAGATACTGGAAATATTAAGTACTTGGGAGATGTTGGAGATTTACATATTGATCCTTTACAAGGTAAAGTTATGTATAAAAGGCTTGAGACTGTAAACACAGAATGCAATACTGGTCAGTTTTGTGAAAAAGGTGGTATCTCAAAGACTTATGTTCCTCGCGGTCCTATTTTGAGTTCTGATCTACCTTAATTACGAACTTGCCTTAAGAGAGTCTTTATTAAAGTCTTACGGATAGTGAAGTGTAATTACATTCGATTCGACGCAATACAAAACAATGGCATGTTTGGGTTAGTCACACCTTCTCCCAAATTTTAATCAGTGTAACAATAACTACTAAAAAAAGTGTTCAAGTCAGACTGCTATAATCTTACTGTGGCCAAAGAAATTGTTAAAATAATTCTACTTAAAGATAACAAGGTACTTCTACAACATAGAGATTCAAACCCAAATATCACTTTTCCCGGATTTTGGAGCTTATTTGGTGGTGAAATAGAAAAGGGAGAAACCCCATTGCAGGCCGTAAAAAGAGAGATAAAGGAAGAAATAGGCATAGACTTGGCAAACCCGATATTTATAGCACAACAAAATAGAGAAGAGGGAACTACCTTAGTTAAGGATTATATATTTCGCGCAAATATAAAAAACGAACAGAGTGAAATCCAAGTTATGGAAGGAAGGGAAGCAGCGTATTTTGATAAGCTTAGTATCGCTAGCCTTAAAGTTGTTCCGCATTACCTAAAGTATATTCTTGCAGAATTAGAAACGAAGTAAGCACTTATACTACTGATATACTGATTCAATAATGGTAACAATCCAAACAATTCAAACCTATCTCGCCGATAAGCTCAAAACAATGGAAGTCACACTAAATCCAATAGTAGGACTTGGCGAAGTAAATCAGGTCTATAAAGTTGAGGCACACGGAATTGCTTACATTTTAAGAGTTAACGACGAAAGTGAGTATGATTCCTTTATAAAAGAGAGCTGGTGTTACGAACAAGCCCAAAAGCAAAAAATACCAGTACCCAAAATTTTTGATGTATCCAAAAGTGACGGTGCAAGTTTCATTCTAATGGAATTCATAGAAGGAGAAAATTGCTCAAACATATTGGACAAAGATTTTCAAACGCAAGTATATAAACAACTTGGCGAATATGTAAGAAAGCTTTCAGTAATATTGCCGGCTGAGGATGTCGGCAACTTAAACTCAATAAACACTGCCAAAAAGTGGTTTTATAAAGATTATCTTGGATATGAGATAAGTCAAACTTCAAACTCAGATGATTATTTGGAAATAAGCAATACACAGCGTGCCTCTATTATCAAAGCTTTAAACCAGTTAATGCATAGCGAGTTTTCATTTTCTTTATGCCACGGCGATATATCACTCAAAAATTGCATTTATGTAGAACAAAGCGAGCTATTGTACTTAATAGATTTTGGTAATGCAGAAACACAAATCAAAGATTACTTTGAAATAATGCTTAAATGGCTAGATGTAGAGTATAAAAAGACTCTTTCCGAAAGTGATTTTATTGTTTTTGCAGCTGCCGTATTGGAAAATGATGCTAGGTTTTGGCTTAGTAACAATATGGAAATAATCAAAGCGTTAGCTCTAGTTGAAACGTTAGATAAATATCGCTTTGCACACGATAGAGCACCGGAGTGGGAATTCGAGTACAAAAAAAGATTTTACAAAGTTCTTGAAATTGTAACCAACTGAAATCTAAAACTGCCCTCTATCTTTATCATTAAAATAAGGACTATAATTCCTTCTAGTGTTTGCTTAATACTCTTACGCTCTTGTTAACTATGAAACTTGTATTCAATTTATTAACACCTTTAAAAACTCGTGACTTGGAATCTTTTGCGTTAGAAATTCAGATCCTTCGCTTAGTTTGTAGTCTTTTGTGGCTTTTAGTCACTATTAGCCTTACACTTTCGCAAATTAGTATAGAGACTAAGCTACTCGTAATTGCGTTAGGTATTTTGACTGCAGCAGATATTTCATTAAGAAGCTTTAAACTTGTCGAAATTAAGAAAAATGGTCATCGGCTTGAAAAGGTCTTAATTGAAGAAAATAGCTAAATTCTTGTTATAATATTTTCATGAAAGGCATTATTTGTGCAGGAGGAAAAGGCTCAAGACTTTACCCACTAACTCGTGCTACAAACAAGCACTTACTTCCAATATACGATAAACCAATGATATATTACCCAATTCAGACGCTTGTAAGTGCTGGTATAAAAGAAATTCTAATAGTTGTCAGTGAACCTCATTCAGGAGATTTTATTAATGTTTTAAGAAATGGTGAAGAGTTTGGATTAAGCAAAGTTGAGTATGCTTTTCAAGATGAGTCTATAAAAGGAATTGCTGGTGCAATTTCTTGTGGTGAAAGTTTTGCTGACAACGATACCATTGCTGTTATTTTAGGAGATAATACAACTGATGACCCAATTAAGGAATCCGTTGAAAACTTTAAAACAGGTGCTAAGGTTTTCTTAAAAAAGGTTAAAGATCCAAATCGCTTTGGAGTTCCTGTTTTTGACGAAGATGATAGAATTGTTCAAATTGAGGAAAAGCCACAATATCCTAAATCTAACTTTTCTGTAACAGGTTTATATTTGTTTGATAACACTGCATTTGATCGAATTCGTAAGTTAAAGCCAAGTTCACGAGGTGAATTAGAGGTAACAGATTTAAATAACTCATATATTGCCGATGGGCTTTTAAGTTGGACTGAAATACAGGGTTTTTGGAATGATGCAGGGACTTTTGAAAGTTTGTTTTTGTCTAATGAATATTGGGCGCAAAAAGTTACATAGATTTGGTAAAATGTGCGTAACATGACAAAAGAAATAAAGAAATCAGCAGGAATAATAATTCAAGATCGCAAGTTGCTAGTTGAACGGAGTATAAACAAAGAGCACTTTATCGCTCCAGGTGGAACAATGGAGTCTGGAGAAACACCAATACAAACGTTAATTCGTGAGCTTAAAGAAGAATTTCAAATAGACGTTGCGGAGCAAGACCTTGTGGAGTTTGGCACTTTTGTAGCAGAGGCAGCAGGTCTTGAGGGAACAACGGTTACTATGTACGTTTATATAGTAAATAAGTACGATGGCACCATTACGCCTGATAATGAGGTTGAAGAACTATTATGGCTCACATCAGTAGTCCCACAAGATATTAAAGTTGGCTCCATTTTTGAGCATGACGTAATCCCAAGACTAAAACAGCAGAACCTTATTGACTAAGTGTCCTTGCAACTTAACATTAGTTGTTTATTAAAATACTCAAAAGTTCTAGAATGTGTTTATGACTTCATATAAGTCAAAAATACTCATATTAGTGCTGGCTACACTTTTCTTTAACAGTCTAGCATTTGCTCAACAAATACCTCCTCAAATTCAACAACAAGCGCAACAAGAACACATTCAAAACTATGACTCGGAAATATTAGTAAATATGGACGGATCCATAAACGTTACTGAAACCATACAAGTTTTTGCAAAAGGAGATGCGCTAAAACGAGGTATTTTTAGAGATTATCCAACAGTTAGCAGGTCAAAATATGGAAAAGAAATAAAACCAATCACAATCACCAGCGTTACAAAAGATGGAAAACCAGAACCCTTCTTTACAGAGAGTATAAGTGATGGTCTTAGGCTTTACATAGGTGAAGAAAATGTATTTCTACCTGTACCGGCGTATTACACATATCAAATTAACTATATTGCTCAGGATCAAGTTCGCTTTTTTGACGATTATGATGAACTATATTGGAATGTAACTGGAAATTTTTGGAGCCTTCCAATAAATTCTACTTCAGCAAGTATCACATTACCTTTTGCAGCGGAAAAAGACCAGATTAATTCAATTTCCTATTACGGTCCAGTTGGAAGCATTGCTAAAGGGCAAACTGCAAACATTACTACTCAATCAAACTCATCCCTAATTAAGTTTCAACACGACACGGTATTGCAACCTCAGGAAGGCATTACAATTGCAGTAAACTGGCCAAAAGGTTTTGTTACTCAACCAGCCGAAACAACACAAAACGCTAGACTTTATGCTTCTATCGCGCAGGTAATTAGCGGATTTGCTTTGCTATTAACTGCAACCATAGTGTTTTACTTACTTTGGAGAAAACACGGCAAGGATCAAGGAGGACTTCCTACAATTCCAGTTAATTTTGGTCCTCCTGAAGGTGTTACGCCTTTTGAACTTAGATTTATAGATAAAATGGGCAAAAATGATTATGTTTATCTTTCTACACTCATTATGCAACTCGCAATTAACGGCTACGTTAAAATAGTTGAAGGAGAATCAAAAGCCTATTCAGTTGTTAAAACAAATAAATCTACCCAGGATTTGTCCGGAGCTAGTTTGGAACTTTATCAAGATATGTTTGGGGCAACAGAAGACCTGAATTTTGACTACAAAGTTGTTATTAAAGAACTTACTGAGAAAAAAGGATTTGTTGAAAGACTTGGAGATATATTTTCAGTTGCATCGGATCCAGATGGCGTCTTTACTTTTAGCAAAGCAAACATTACTAAAGTGCAAGCTTTACAAAAAATCGTTGATAGAAAGTCAACTCAATTGCGCAAGAAATATATAGTTTCTAACACAAATATAGTTGGAAAAATGTTTTTACTAAATATGATGGCGTTTTTGCTTTTTGGTTTTATTCAATTGTGTCTATATGTAATTGTAGTTGGGACTGATTTTAGCTATTTTGGAACTTTTTTAGCACCTGACGATATAAATATTTTCGGTTATGTTTTTGTTGTATTAATTGCAGTTGAATCAATTTACGTTGGCAGCTATATGCCTCGCCGAACTAATCTAGCCCGTGAAATTCAAGACAAATCTGAAGGTTTTAAAATTTTCCTCAAAAGCCAGGAATATTATCTTAAAGGCTTAAGTTCGTCTATTCCCGAGCGGTTTAACATGTACGAAAAGTATTTGCCGTATGCAATTGCACTTGACCTTGAGCCTGTTTGGAGTGCCAAGTTTAAAAATGAAATTGCTCAAATGGCGAATATTCAAAAGGAAAATTATCAGGCCTGGTATATTGGCAACGGAAACAATACTATAGCAAATTTTTCTTCACAGGCTTTTGCTTCAGGTGTGGCTTCTAGTATGAGAACTACCTCATCGCATTCTGGTTCGTCTGGTTTTTCTGGGGGTTCCTCTGGTGGCGGTGGAGGTGGTGGCGGCGGCGGAGGCTGGTAGCACCACTTTGCGTTGCCAAACCCATAGATCTCTGTATATGCTTTAACTAAAGCAAATTCTATTGTCTTTTTCTTCATTATGCTATTATTGATCTAAGGGGGTGATATACAAATGTTATATTCATTAATATTTATAGTCTTTGCAGCATTGTTGGGCTTGATGTTACTTTTTAGCGGTTATAGGTTCTTTAGAATTTTGCTGCCCTTGTGGGCATTATTTACAGGACTTTTTGCTGGAATGTCAGGCATGAATGCACTCTTAGGAGAATCTCTTTTTGCATCGGCAATGGGATTTTTAGTAGGAATTGTAATCGGTTTAATTTTTGCGGCGCTTGCTTACTACGCGTACGCATTAGCGGTAATAATTTACGGTGTCACCCTAGGTTATGCACTTGGAGCAGGTTTAATGTATGCATTAGGCTTTGAATCCATGATGCCATTTATCGTTGGAATTATCTCAGCAGGACTTTTTGGTGTACTTTTTGTATCAACCAAAATGCCTAGAGTCATAATAATGGTTACATCAGCATTAGCAGGAGCAATGGCACTCATTATGGCCCTTTTTGTATTATTAGGACCTATGACAGCCGTTAGCGCTACGCTAGGATTAACCTCTCTAAAAGTTACTAACTCACTATTCTGGACTTTAGGATGGATAGTTCTATCTGCAGTAGGAATCGCCGTTCAGCACACAATGGAAAAAGATATGGACATGATGTCAGCATATATGTGGGAAGATGAAATGAAAAAGGTTTCAACAACAGCACCAGCTGAACCACAAACTCCTACTCAATAATAAGTAGAGTTTACGATTAAGCATTAAGCTCCTGGGAAACCGGGAGCTTTTTGTTTGGGAAATGCTGCTTTAGGCTACTTTTTGCTTGAATCGATATTCGTAATCGTCTCTATACCAGTCGTAAAGAGCCACAATAATGGACAAAATGTACAAAAAGAACAGTGCTCCAAGGCTTAATCTACCAGAGTTCACCTTTGTTGAGAAAAAGTCCAAGACGTTAAAAATGGCAATGTTCATGACTAAAATGACCAAAAACTCCAAGAAGGAATTTTTTACCTTAAACCCTTTATCATGAATAAACTGGCTTACAAGCGTATTTGCTACAATAATTAAGCATACACCTAAACCAAGGTAAAGCATGTGAACACGTAGGTCTGGGACAATTTGAGAGAAAATCGTTGTTACAAATGTAATGAGAACAACTTTTTCTAAAAGTTGTTTGCTAAATAATTGTGCCATAGTAAGTTTTGCTTTCTGTTGCAGTGGCGCTGTAACCTTTGTGGCTTCTCTGTTTAATCTAAAACGCCAATCTTTTGGAGGAAGCTTTTTAACTAGATATTTGGCTAGGTAGAATAGCCCTATGATTGCTCCAAAAAACACAAAAGGTAGCCACAAATTAGCCATAACTATTTCACTTAAAGTTGCGTCTAGCGGTACATGAAAAACGTGTTCTTTTAACATGTCTGTTGTATC
>CAZCAQ010000005.1:54293-60435 GCA_964496905.1 uncultured Candidatus Saccharibacteria bacterium | reverse complement strand
GCATAAGGATTTGTCCAGTTTCTAAAAATTGAAAGATACGTAATAGTTAAGTAGTAAATATCAAGAGCTTTATCGTAATTTTGGTAAAGAGTTAGATCAATATTGGTAAATAATTGGAAAATTGTTTGATCTACTGCGTCAATAATTAAGCTTAAAACAACACCTATTAGCGGGTATTTTGGAATTAAAAGTGGGACAAAAAGCCGTAAAGCGCAAACAAGTGCAAAAATTAGTAAATCGGTATTTTCCATATTTAGTGGATTTAAGCACTTTTTTAACACAAAGTCGAGATATTGTTAGTTAATTACTAAACCCCTAAAATAAGTAAATGAGTTCAAAAAATTGGCCATTTATAGCTTTGATAATAATTGCACTGTTTTTTGTTACATATGCTATTTGGGGTGGCGAGACTAATACAAGTAGTTTTGGGCCTGTATTAAGCGTTGATCCAAGTAAAAATCTGCAAAAATTCACCTTTGAAAGTCCTTTCGCTCAGTTTAAGCGTACAAAAAGTACAAGGGTGCCAATTTTGATGTATCACTATGTTGAATACAATCAGGACAAAAGGGACTATTTACGTGATTCCTTAAATATTCAACCTCATATTTTTGAACAGCAAGTGCTTACTTTAAAGGAGGCTGGATATACTTTTGTTACTCCAGAGCAGTTATATACCAGTAAAAGTGTTCAAATTAAAAAGCCAGTCGTTTTGTCTTTTGATGACGGGTATGCCGATTTTTATACAGATGTGTTTCCGTTACTAAAAAAGCACAATGCTAAGGCTGTTTCGTACGTTGTGCCTAATTACATTGGTAAGCTCAACTATATGACCGCTGAGCAAATTGCTGAAATTAATAAGTCAGGACTTGTTGAATTTGGCTCACACACAATGAATCACTCATGGCTACCTAACGCACCTGTTGAAAATGTTGAGTTTGAATTGATTCAAAGCAAAAAATACCTTGAGGATTTACTTGGACAGCCAGTTGTATCTTTTGCTTATCCTTATGGTGTTTATGATGCTACTACAAAACAACTTGTGGAAAAAGCTGGATATTCAAACGCAGTTAGTACCGTAATGGGCATTTCTGAACTGGAAAAAGAACAGTTTGAGCTTAAAAGACTGAGGCCTGGGTATAATACTGGAGAAGATCTGTTGTTTATTGTTCAACAATGAGCAAATGCTATAATTGCTCATGTTCTAGGTTGGTTAGTATGTTTGGGGCGGTTAGCTCAGCTGGTTAGAGCACACGGTTTACATCCGTGAGGTCACAGGTTCGATCCCTGTACCGCCCACCAAATCACTTAGCGATCAAATAAAAAGGCCTACAATACAAACTCCCTGTGGGGTTATATGTAGACCTCTGCTGCCGCTTTCCAAATTATATCTTTGAGTTCATGCGCCCTTACACCTGGAATAGTAAAAATAGCCACCCCAGGGAGTTCTTCTGAATCTAGTGCCTGTGAGCCTTTTAAACCTGTTAGAACCGCAACTGCCGCATAATCGATTTCGTTGCAAAAGGCATAAGTGCCTGGAGGATTTGGAAAATGCTCCAGTACAATTTGATACACCCTAAGCAAGTTAAGAATATTTCTCCTACCGCCGTATTCTACAACTTCAATTTTCATTTTCTTACCTCGTTCCAATGATTTAAACTTATGTTACGACTTTATAGCATCTATTTCAAATTTGTAGCCAAATTGAGAGTGAAACTGTGTTGAGTGTATAAAATAAAAAAGGACAAGTGCTTAAAGTTTGCTCTAAACAGGCCTTGTCCTTTCTTCTAGCTAATTCTAGGCACAGTTATACTAGAACTGAGCTATGCGCGGCTTGACTTCTTTTTCTCTACAAAAAGCTAGCAGTTCTGCCATTGTACCGCTTGTTTCAAACTTGCCATCTTTCTTCCATCTGTTTTTTGATACAATGACATATTCGCCATTTTTTATGACTAGATCAAACAAAGGGGCAGGCTTATTCTTTTTACGCACAGCGTTATTGCCCTTTATAGGCAAACTTTCATTTCCCTTTGATATCATGGGCTTCTTAGACACTTTACATACGTTCTCCTGTTATTGTTGTTTTGAGATTGTATCATTTATATTGAAATCACTTAACAGCACTTGTGAATTTTTCGTGAAAAATGTTTTTCTCTGGAACTCCCATTTGCTTAATCAACTCTATATTTTCAATTACCATGTTTGGATGCCCACAAACATATACCTGAGTGTTCAAAGGATCAGTAATAACATATTTTCCTGTAATACGGCCAAATTCAAAGTTTGGGCTGCTTTCTTGTGAAAGACAAATTTTGTAATCAAAGCCTGTAAAGTCAGTTTTAAAGCTTTTAAATAAATCTAAGTAAAAAAGCTCATTTATGTTTGTTTCACCAAAAAAAAGCTGAATTTTTATACTTGGGTTTTTGGTAAATTCAATCAATTCTCTTAACATTGGTATAAAAGGGGCAATTCCTGTGCCAGTGGCTAAAAATAAAATATTTGGTGCAGGGGAGTCGGCCATAAAAAAACGCCCAGAAGGACCTATAAAGGTAATTTCAGTGTTTAGCGGTATGTTTCTTAAATAGTTTGAGCCAATGCCATTATGCCCAACTGCAGCTACAATCTTTAACACTGGTTCTTTTGGGTGGCTAGCTATGGAATAGGCCCTAAAGTTATTTTCGGAAGCCTTTAATGAAATGAATTGGCCGATTTTATATGTAAAGTCGCGAGGTCTTTCAAGTTCTATTTCCATAACTGATGCGTTTAAATTGGTTTTTTTAAGCACTTTTGATGTATTTAGAGCCGGCATGACAAACTTTGGATATATTTGCGTATTTTGCGCCTTATTATTTGGCATTTCTGGCATGACAATAAGTATTGTATAATATTCAAGCCTTTATGACATAACAAGATTTGCATTGGGGGTTCGTCTAATGGCAGGACTCTGGGTTTTGGTCCCAGTTATCGGGGTTCGAGTCCCTGACCCCCAGCCACGCAAGTGGCAAAGAGGGCTTGTCCCTCTTTGACAATTGCGTGATTAGGATAGGACGAGAACTGCCGGACTGAACGAGCATTGCGAGTGAGGGAGGCGGGGTCGAATGCTTTTGGATGTTGTGAGTGTAACGAACTACAGACAAAAGACATGTGACTCGAGTCCCTGACCCCCAGCCAAAATTAGTGACAAAATGAGCACTAGTCTTCAAACAAATTTTAACTTCTTGCTCATATATTCTTTTAAGATTAAAACCGAACTTGTCTCTCTATAAAATCCAGTATTTCAATGTCTCGTTTAAAGCCTATAGTTGTGTTTGAGGAGAAAAGCAGTAATAGGAAAGTAAAAACTAGTTTATACTAACCCTATGCTAGAAACTCACCCCTTTGGGGATTTTGTGCCTAATAAAGTTAAATATGTAATGATTGGCAGTTTTGTAACAAAACCGTCCAATCCGTACGATTGGTTTTATGCTAATGGCCGAAATCAGTTTTGGCCAATAATGGAGGCCGTTTATACCAAAACCTTTAATACTAAACAGAAGCAACAGCAACTTTTCATAGATCTAGAAATGGCGCTTACGGATATAATTCTTTCTTGCGAAAGGTTAAAAAACAGCAATCTGGATGTTAACTTGTTTAACATTACCTACAACATTGAAGGTATAAACACCATACTCTCCCAAAACTCAATTGAAAAAGTATATCTAACTAGCAAAAACGTTGAAAAAATGTTTAGGAAGCAGTTTAAGGATACATTAATACTTAAGCCAGGCTTAAAAATCATTGACCTTCCATCACCATCTCCAAGATATGCGATTATAACCAAGCAAGAGAAAATTAAACGCTATAAAGAGTTACTTCCTAAACTATAAGTACTAACCAATCTCACTTTCTAACTAATGTATAATATTCATATGCAAGAAAAAATAGCATTAGTAACCGGTGCAACATCAGGAATAGGCAAAGCAACTGCACAAGTCCTTTTGGATAAAGGTATGCGAGTTATACTAAGCGCCGAAACACAAGAAAACGAACAGTTCATTATAGAAAACTTTAAAAACTCTGATAAAGCAGAATATCTCAAAATAGACATAACTAACAAACTAGACATTGAAAACGCAGCGAACCTTGTTAAGAGCAAATATAATAAGTTAGATTATTTGGTAGCCAATGCAGGAATAATGCCAAGCCCTTGCGGTATTAACGATATAACTGATGATGTGATGGATAAAACTATAAACACCAATCTAAAGGGAACATTCTGGACACTTAAAATTTTAGGTGAAGTAATTCAAAACACTTCTACTTGTGGTTCAATTGTATGTCTAACTTCTGTTGATGGCATAATTGGCGAGCCTTATGGCGTCATTTACTCAGCAACTAAGGCGGGAATTATTTCACTGACCAAATCGTTTTCTAGGCATTTTAAAGCTCCTTTAGTGCGAGTAAACGCAATAGCACCGGGATTGATTGATACGCCGCTTACCTTATCAACTGGTGAGGATCCAAGCTCAACAACAGACATTTCAATTATTCAAAGAATGGGGAATGCAAATGAAATCGCAAATGGTATAGCTTTTTTGTTAAGTGATGAAGCATCTTTTATTACAGGACAGGTTTTAGCCATTGATGGTGGGTTTACTTTAAAATAAATGTTTGAATTTTATCTTAAAAACCTAACTCTATTCAGTGGCGTCATAAATCAGACCGTCACAGATTATTCCACATTTAAGCATGTAAAATCAATCTTCCCTGACGAATGGTACAACTTTATAGTTCCAACAGTGCCTTCCCACGATTTAGAGTTTACAAAGGTACAACAAATACTGGACAGCGAGGCTTCTGCTGGAGTTAAAACCTCTTACTACATTAACCAAGAATTTTTTACAGATTACAACACCTTCTTGAAGGGCAAAGGACTGTCAGAAATTGGAAATGATGTATACATGGTCAAAGAACTTACTGAGGTTCTACCGGTAAGAACCAATGAACAAATACAAGAACTAACCTCATTAAACCTAGAAGAATACTTAACCCTGTCTGCACAGTGCTTTCCTGAGTGGAGCAATAACCGAAGCTACTGCGAACACTTTTTTGACTTATCGCAGCAAAATCAACTTGAGAACAAAATACTTAAAACTTTTGTAATGTTTTCAGATGGCAAAATAGTTGCATTTTCAAGCATAATTATTGACACACAAGTTGGATTAGCCTACTTGCACAATAGTGGCACGCACCCTGATTACAGAAAACAGGGTTATCACAAAGAAATGGTTAACTTTAGATGCAATTATGCGCTTCAAAAGGGTGTATATAATATTTATGCCATTGTTGAAGATTTGAGCAATTCCTTTAACAATTTTAAAAGCATGGGTTTTGAGCAAAAAGACAAGTTTTACCTTTTTTTCTAATTTTTGATATTTCCTTGCTAAATTCAACAAATCTAGTATAAATATACTATGAGACAAACAGCTCTAGCGATAATATTAGTGTTAAGCCTCTTTATCATGCTACCACAGGCAAAAGCCCAGGAAGAGCAAGGTTTAGTAAATCGTGTGAGAAATTCAAAAACGACTCAATTTATTCAGTCCATAACATTTTGCTATAAACAAAACGGTGTAAAATATCTTCCAGAATACGGCTTTACGACAACAGATTGTAGGTTTAATACAAAGTTAGTATTTTTTGATTTACAAGGATCCACTATTTTACCTTCAAGTACTGCAACTCAAGATATTCAACTTCCTGAAAGTGTACAAAGTAGTACACAAGCAAATGATGCCGTTAATTTTTACGCAATGCTTGTCAATTCAGATCAGCGCGAAATAGTAACAGAAAATGAGTTTACTACATCGTATGTTACGCTTCCTGATCTTCTTACCAAAGTTTTTCCAGATTTAAATGGAAAGCATGATGTAAGCATAAAATCTTGGACTGAACTTTTGCCTGAAAATACTGCTCAATTAAAATTAACAGCTACTGTAGAATAAAATTTTTCGTATAACTAAGTCCTGTTTTCATATCAAATTTTATCAATATTTCATTGACAGCTAGTACCTAAATCAGTGTACTATTATAGATAAAGAAAGGATCATTTGCCTGTCTTAAATTTATTCAAAAAAACTAAAAAGCACAAAGCAATTGCGGCAGT
>CAZCAQ010000005.1:50451-54193 GCA_964496905.1 uncultured Candidatus Saccharibacteria bacterium | reverse complement strand
GATTCATCGAGTAATAGTAATGATGGTACTGCATCCGTTGCTTCGTGGACCACAGGTCAGCTAAACAATGCCTTTGATTTTGATGGTTTAACAAAGCGCATCACAGCTCCTGATTCGGCATCACTTTCTTTAAGTCAGTCAAACACTTTAGAGGCTTGGACAAAATTAAACTCTAGCTATTCAGCAAGCACTGCAACACAGGATCAAGGCATTTTGGATAAAGGGCCTTATTCTTTATATTTTGATAGAACGACTGGTAAAGTCACTTACGAACTTGCTAACAGTTCGGCAACGATTTGGACTCAAGTTGCAGGAAATGACCTTAATGGAAGCTGGGATTTAAACGGAATAACTGCAATAAATGATTCGACTGCGATTGGCGATGATGTTTATGTAGGACTTGGCGCAGCAGTAGGTGACGCTGAAGTTTGGAAATGGAATGGCACAGCATGGTCAAAGATTGGTGGGGATGGCATTAATTCTGGTTGGGCGGACCAAACATTTGAGTCAGTTTTATCTCTAACTAAAAATGGTACTGTTTTATATGCCGGTCTAGGAATTACTGCAGGTGATGGCGAGGTTTGGTCATGTGATACGGCAGATAACTGTAGTGACTGGACAAAAATAGGTGGTGACGGAATTAATTCTGGTTGGGCGGCCGGTACATTTGAAGGTGTTTATTCTCTTACATATGCAAACAGCACTTTGTATGCAGGCATTGGTAACACAGCTAATGATGCAGAAGTTTGGAGTTGGAATGGTAGCGCGTGGACGAAAATCGGCGGTGATAATGTAAATTCAGGTTGGAATACAGGATTTGAATCTGTTCTCTTTTTGGTAAACGATGGGACAAATGTTTATGCCGCTTTGGGTTCAAGCATAACAGACGCAGAAGTTTGGAGTTGGAACGGCAGTGCATGGACAAAAATTGGAGGCGATGGTGTAAATTCAAGCTGGAATACTAACTACGAAATTGTACAAAGTATGACTTATTTAAGTGGCAATTTGTATGCGGGTATTGGTGTAACAGCTGATGATGCAGAAGTTTGGCGTTGGAATGGCAGTAGTTGGACTCAAATAGGTGGTGATAGCTTAAATTCAGGCTGGGCAACTGGTTATGAAGCTGTGTACTCATTAACAAATGATGGTTCAAATATTTATGCTGGGCTTGGTGCTACTGCAGGGGATAATGAAGTATGGAGATGGAACGGTAGCGCATGGACAAAAATTGGTGGTGATGCACTTAATTCAGGATTTACAAATACTCATACTATAGCTCAAACAATGGTTTGGGCTGATTCAACTCTTTTTACTGGACTTACAGCCGCAAGTGCCTCAGCAGAAGTATGGGGCTGGAATGGAAGCGCTTGGTCGCGAATAGGTGGTAACTACATAAATGATAGTTGGGGGTTTTATAATCTTCAAACTGTAGAAGCAATGGAAAGTCATGGAGGTAAGCTTTACGCTGGAACAGGCTACACAGTAGCTGGTAATGCAATGGTTTTTGAATTTAATGGTAGTACGTGGAGTTTAATTGGTGGTCAAGGTAAAAACAGTAGTTGGGCGGCAGGAACTTATGAGGCAGTGTGGTCAATGGAGAGTTACAAAGGTGAACTTTACGTGGGGCTTGGTAGCACTGCTAATGATGCAGAAGTTTGGAAGTACAATGGAAGTACTTGGAATCAAATAGGTGGAGACAGTTTAAACTCTGGTTGGACCACAAACTATGAAACTGTTCAGTCAATGGCAACTTATGGTGATTATTTGTATGTTGGGTTAGGTATATCTGCTAATGATGCAGAGGTATGGAGATGGAATGGAACTATTTGGGGAAAAATTGGTGGTGACAGTACAAACTCTGGTTGGACAACAAACTATGAGGCTGTTTATTCCATGGTTCCTTATAACAACAATTTGTATGTAGGTCTAGGTAACACTGCAGGTGATTCAGAGGTTTGGATGTGGAATGGCACAATTTGGGCAAAAATCGGTGGTGATACGATAAATTCAAGTTGGGGTGCTGCGATTGAATTGATTGACGTTATGTCAGTTTATAACAACGAGTTGTATGTAGGTCTTGGAACCGGTATTGGCGAGGCGTATGTTTACAAATGGAACGGCACTGCTTGGTCACTGGTTGGAGGAGATGACACAGCTGGAAGTTGGACATCTGGTACTTATGAAAGAGTTAGAGCCATGTCAGTATACAATGGAAAATTTTACGTTGGACTTGGTGTCACAGCAGGAGAATCCGAAATGTGGGAATACAACGGTTCAGCCTGGTCACAAGTAGGTGGTGATACTTTGAATGATAGCTGGGCAAATAATGCTTCCGAAAGTGTGCATTCTTTGAGAGCACACAATGGAAAACTTTATGCGGGTTTAGGGGAAAGCGCTAACGTTGATGCAGCAATTTGGTCGTACGGGAATAATGGATTTTTGCAATCTGCAACTGCTAGTCACAATACTAATTGGCATCATATTGCAGCAACATATGATGGGTCTACTATGAAAATTTATATTGATGGCACCTTAGATAATTCGGCTGCATTTTCTTTGTCCATACCTGACACATCTTCGTCTTTATTAATTGGTACAACCTATGGTTCTACAGCCAATGGTGGATCTCAAGGCTTTTTTGCTGGGTTAATTGATGAAGTAAGAATAAGTGATGTCGCAAGATCAAGCTTTAATTCAACTCCTTATTCAACTTCTGCACAAACAGTACAAAATTCATCAGCAGTTTTTACCGAAGATATTTCCGGATTTTTAAACTTTACAACTGACGAAACTGCAAATGGAGGCACAATTACCTACAGATTATCTACAGATGGAGGAACAACATGGAAATACTGGAATGGAAGCGCATGGGCAACTTCTTCGACAACCGCCAATTCAAACTCAGCTGCAGTAATTGACACTAACATTCCAACTTTACCAATTTCTACAAGTGGAATTAAATGGCAGGCAATTTTAGATGGAGACGGCACACAGCTTGTAACACTAAATTCAGTTGCTATTGAGGCACAAGGTGATACAGATAATCCTACTCCTCCTAGCTCATTAACGGCTCTAAATGTTTCTGGTGGGCTTACAACTATTACTACCAACAACTGGTACACATATACAACTCCATATTTTTCATGGTCGGGTGCATCTGACGCAGGTGCTGGTGTTGCAGGTTATTATGTTTACTTTGGTGTTGATAATACTGCAGTTCCATCAACCGCTGGGGCTTTTCAAGCTGGAACTAGTTATAGCGCATCTGGTTTATCAAGCGGTCAAACTTACTATTTACGAATTCAAACCAAAGATAATGCACAAAATGTTAGTACAGTTTACGCGCCATTTATTTATAAACTGGATGGTTCAGCGCCAACAAATCCTTCAACTGTAACCGTTACGCCTTCAGGGTATGCTTCTACAAATTCTTTTACATTTTCATGGCCATCATCTGGAGATAACATGGCAACTGATGTTGGTGCAGGTATTGCGGGTTATCAGTACAAAACAGGTGCATCAACTGGTGCTCTAAGTGACTGGTCTTCTACAACCTCGGCAACAACAGTTGAAATAGAAGACGCAGCTTACCAAACAAATGCAAACATTTTTTACTTAAGAACAGTTGATAATGCTGGAAACATTTCTGCAACACCTTTACAAACAAATTATTATTTTGCAGGTGAAGGCCCATCACCTCCAAGATTCTTAACGGCAACACCAAGTACAAATACTTCAAACT
>CAZCAQ010000005.1:45104-50351 GCA_964496905.1 uncultured Candidatus Saccharibacteria bacterium | reverse complement strand
GCACCAGGAATACCACTAAACCTTGAAATTTCTGACGTTTCTATTAAAAGTACCGAAGCATGGAGATTAGCGTTATCTTGGACCGAGCCTACAGATGTTGGTTCCGGTGTTGAAAATTATAAAATTTATAGGTCCGATGATGGAGAAACTTATACATCACTCGCTACCACAACAGGATCTGCGTATGTTGATACAAGTCTTGAAGAGCAAGTTTATTATTACAAAGTTAAGGCCTGTGATAGTGTTTCAAACTGCGGCGCTTTTACTACTGAGGTTTCACTTTTACCAACCGGCAGATTTACCGATGCAGCAGCTCTTGATAGCGAGCCAGAAGTTACTGCAATAACCACAAAAAAGGCCACAGTTACCTGGTCTACTGACAGAACAAGTGACTCAAAGATTCAGTATGGAACTGGATCAGGTGATTATTTTGATGAAGAACCTTCAAACTCGTCACAGGTAACTGCTCATGAAATTGCACTTGTAAACTTAAAACCAGGTACAAAGTATTACGGTGTTGCAAAGTGGACAGATGAGGACGGAAATACAGGAGTAAGCGATGAGTTTACTTTTTCTACAACTCCTGCACCTGTAGTTACTGATCCGTTGGTTAAATCTTCAGGTTTAAACGGTATTACTTTGCAGTTTACGGTTAAAGGAGCCTCTAAAGTAAAAATTTATTATGGTAAAACTTCTGCTTTTGGGGGTTCAACGGAAATTTCAACCTCTTCTGCAGAAACAACATATAACGCAATTATTGATGAACTAGAAGATGGCGTGAAGTACTTTTATAAAATAAACACTTTTGATGCAGAAGGTGAAGAATATGAAGGAAGCATATTAAGCTTTGAAACTCTACCAAGACCTAGAATTACTAACGTGCGTATTCAACAAGTAAAAGGGAGCGCTCAGCCTGCTGCTTTAATTTCATGGGACACAAATACAGAAGTCTCTTCAATAGTCACTTATTACCCTCAAGGAAGGCCACAAGATGCTAAGGATGAGGTGAATGTGGAACTTATTAGTGGCATACACAGAATTTTGATTAAAGGTCTTTCTGCTGAAACAAAATATTCGCTTATTGTGAAAGGTAGAGATAAAGCTGGCAACGAAGCCTCAAGCGACGTACAAACAATCACAACATCAACAGACACAAGACCTCCTTTAGTGTCAAACTTAAAAGTCGAAGGAAATATTAGCAAGTCAGGTGGAGATGTTGTATCAGCTCAGCTTGTTGTGAGCTGGGATACAGACGAGCCTGCAACATCACAGGTTGAATATGGAGAGGGTACGGGGTCTACTTATTCCCAAAAATCTCAACAGGATGCAAACCTCACTACAAATCACATTGTAATTATTACTGGTCTTAATACTTCCAAAGTGTATCATTTAAGAGCACTTTCTAAAGATAAAGCTGGGAATGAAACAGCCTCAGTAGATACAGTAACAATTACACCAAAAGCAAGCTCTAATGCACTTGACCTAGTTGTAACAAATCTTAGCGAAGTTTTTGGATTCTTGGGTGGAATTAAATAACATGTCAGATGCGATTATTAAAGCAATAGCAATTAAAAAATCATTTATGGTAGGAACTCAAGAAATACCTGTTTTAAAAGGTATAGACTTTGAAGTTCAAAGAGGCGACTTTGCAATAATAATTGGCCCCTCTGGTTCTGGAAAGTCAACTTTACTACATATATTGCTTGGGCTTGAAGTTCCATCTTCCGGTCAAATTATATGTTTGGATCAAGACTTATATGCAGGAACTACAGAAGACGATCGTTCATCTTTTAGGAAGAAAAACATTGGAATGGTATATCAGCAACCAAATTGGATAAAGTCACTAAATGTGTTGGAGAATGTGGCATTTCCGTTGGCACTACTTGGACATGGAAAATTAGAATCACTAAAAATGGCACGAGAATCGATTGTAAACCTTGGAATGCAAGACTGGATCAATTACATTCCAACAGAGCTTTCTGGAGGACAACAACAAAAAGTAGCCCTAGCACGTGCGTTAGTGACAGATCCAAAACTTTTAATTGCCGACGAGCCTACAGGTAATTTAGACTTTGAATCGGGACAAGCCCTAATTAAGCTTTTGGTTGACCTAAACAATCTAGGTAAAACGGTGCTAATGGTTACTCACGACCTTGAATATTTAAAACACGGTAAAACTGCAATTAGAATTAGAGATGGCATTGTACAAGACATAACACGCGGACAAGAAAAAGACTCAATAGATAGTGCAGCACCTAAGAAGAGAGGAGTTGAAACAATTGCACAAGCCTAATTTTAAAATATTAGCGACAAAACTTAAACCAAACAACATTTTTCATGCGCTTAAAAAGTCTATAAGAAGTATAGCTAAAGGTTTTCACTTTGTTGCAACAGAATTTGTGGCATTTTATGTGTTAATAAGTCTTTACTTAGTTGATGAATTGGTAGTAAATCATGTCTTAAAATCTAGATTCATACCATACGCACTTACTAAGCCTATTGTTAAATCTTATGGTCGCATATATCAGTTTGCGCAAGATAAACTTGATAGGTCAGGTGGAGAATCAATTTCAAAACTAGAGCTTGTTCAACTGTCTTTTAGAAATATGAAAGTTAAGAGAACAAGAACACTTATTACAATTGGAGGAGTTTCAATAGGTATTGCTTCAATTGTTTTTTTAGTTTCTCTTGGGTATGGTTTACAGGAACTTGTTGTAAATAGAGTTGCAAGACTTGACGAACTAAGACAGGCTGATGTTTTTACTCAACCAGGGTCAAAGGTAAGAATTGATGATAAAGTTTTAGCTGACATTAAAGGCTTGGGTGATGTAGAGGACGTTTACCCATTAATTGCTGTTGTGGGTCGCGTAAACTATAATAATTCTATTTCTGACATGGCAGCGTATGGTGTAACGACAAAATACTTAGAAAAATCTGCCATAAAGCCTGTAAGAGGTAAAATTTTTGAAAGCTATGAACTTGCATTTAAACAAACTTCTGACGCCAGTGCTGTTCAAGACATTGAAGAAAGAGGCGAAGTCGCAGGAGCCTCAACAAAGAAAATATTTGGAAAAAATGGTCAAAAACTTTCTGACACTAAATATTCTATTGCACCAGAGCAGTGGATTAGAGTTAGAGAAGGACTTGGCACCAACACAAGAGTTTTAGGTTATACAAAAAGAGATGAAACGAATTTATCAGGAGAACTGTACTTAGGGCCCACCTACATTGATACCGATTTTGGTACTTTTTCAGAAACGGAAGATGGAACATCACTTGGAGTGTGGGTAAGATCAAAAGTAAAGCTTTGGGAATTAACAGATTGTAAAACTGCAATAGATAGTAAATGTATAGATGACAAATACTTACCTGTCTTAAATGGCAATGATGTTCAAGAATCAAAGAATGGTTATTTTGCAGTTATTAACGTAACAGTTCCAAATTTAGAGAAAATGGCACTAAAAGAAGCAGGTGATGTACTAGGGGAATCAACAACTAGCACACCACAAGTCTTGGCTAGCGAAACTAAGGATGTAAATCAAAGTACACCAGCAAGTCCTCTTGGAAATATTAAAATTGATGATACATCCGAATTCGTTGAAATTATAGATCCAGAATCTGCTCCAAAAGATGCAGTTTCAAAAGTGAAAATTTCTAGCCAAGCTGTAAAGCAGGCAGTAGTAAATAGAGCAATGTTACAACTTTTAGGTATTAAAGAAGAAGATGCAGTAGGAAAGAAGTTTAGCGTTTCTTTCGTAATTCCATCAGAGCTTGTTAATGACCCTACAAAAAGAGTTGAGTCAGAAGCAGTGGACTACACTATTTCAGGAGTCACAATTGATGATGCAAACCCAATAATTTATGTTCCTTTTGTCGATTTAAGATCTCTTGGGATTGTAAATTATACTCAATTTAAAGTAGATGCAAAGGAAAACGAAGCGCTTGACAAAATTCGTAAGCAGATTGAGTCATATGGATTTTCAACTCAATCAGTCGTAGACACAGTTGAGCAAATAAATAGCTTATTTAAAAACATACGACTAGTTCTAGGAATTGTAGGAACTGTTGCACTCGCAGTAGCTTCACTTGGAATGTTTAATACCTTAACTATTTCGCTTCTCGAAAGGTCGCGTGAAGTTGGACTTATGAAAGCAATGGGAATGAAAACAGCAGAAGTACAGGAACTTTTCTTAACCGAATCAATAATAATGGGTTCATGTGCTGGACTTTTTGGCTTGTTAATAGGTTTTTTGTTTGGAAAGCTAGTTGGGCTTGTTCTAACGTTTTTTTCAGTTTTTAAAGGTCAAGGCTTTATTGATGTAACACATTTACCTCTTTCGTTTGTAATCATAATTATGGCTTTATCAGTTTTAGTGGGAATGCTTACAGGTTTATATCCAGCTAAAAGATCTACTAAAATATCAGCTCTAGATGCGCTAAGATATGAGTAATGCTTGCCGATCTTCATATACATTCTAAATATTCTAGTCACGCTTTATACATTAAAAACCCCGAAGTAACGCAAAAAATTACTTCCATTTATCCAAAAGTAGAAATTTTTGAAGAAGAACCAGATCTACTTAGTAAAATTATTATTGATGGAACTTCACATGTTCGAAACATTCTAGCAATTGCAGCCAAGAGGGGACTGCAAGCAATTTCAATCACTGACCACAACACTACAATAGGTAATTTAGAAGCCCAAAAATTAGCAAACGAATATGGCATTATTGTTGTGCCCGGAATGGAGCTTTCTACTGATAGTGGTGAGATTTTGGCATATGGAATTGCAAGTAAAATTGAAAAAGGTCTGCCGATTAACACCGCAATTGATCAAATTCATGCTCAAGGAGGAATTGCCGTTGTAGCTCATCCGTTTAACAAAAAGCACCCAAATATTGATTTTGCTCGAATTGATGAAGAAATTATAAAAAAGCTAAATATAGATGCAATGGAAGTTTTTGATCCAATTCATGGCCGTGTTGACATCCACTTTTTAGATTTAGCCAAACAATTAGATGTAGGCATAACGGGTGGAAGCGATGCTCACCTGCATTATCAAATAGGCAAAGGTTTAACAATTTTGCCAGATACTTGCAAAACTCCGCAGGACATTATTAATGCCATAAAAAACAAAGAAACATATGTTACTGGACTTAGATTAAGCATGGCGAGAATGGCTATTGATATGCTCTGGTGCCAAACTTTTGGCCGGTATTTTATTAATAAACGCTGGGTTGAGGAATA
>CAZCAQ010000005.1:0-45004 GCA_964496905.1 uncultured Candidatus Saccharibacteria bacterium | reverse complement strand
TCTGGTGCCAAACTTTTGGCCGGTATTTTATTAATAAACGCTGGGTTGAGGAATAAAAAAAGCATTTACTTATTCTAAGTATCTGGTTACAATGTTAAAGTGCCCATTTTAAATTGATTAATAATAAATCGCTTTAATCCGCAGCTTTGCGGATTTTTTTATCTATTTTTGTCTTTAGAGGAGGTGATAATAATGACAAAATATTCTAAACTTTTAACCTTTGTTTTCGTGTTTAGTGTCTTCACAGTTCTTGCAACAGCATTAGCAGCAACAACTGTACTAGTTACAGGAAATACATCAGCAGGTGAGAATCAGCCAGGCTGGTTGTTTAACAGAGATGTTACAACTTCCACACCTTATGAGTTCAACACTGACCAAGCAAGTATTGGCGTAGGCAGCCTATATGTTATGCCAATAAGCGCAACTGCAGCTGATAAATTTGTTGGTGAATACTTTATCAACATGCCTGTAGCAGATATAGAGTCAGTATCTTACGACTTTATGATAGGTGCAGGTGGTGACACAAACGACGAAGAACAATTCTACATGAATGTATACGCAAATTTCGGAGAATCTGATGATTTAAAGTATTACGACTGTAGATACAATGTTGTTCCAACAGTTGGTTCAGTTAGCGGCTTTACAACCGTTACTTTTGACCCAACACTTCCATATGATGTAACCACACGAGGTAGTTCTCCATATACCTGCCCAGCAGTACCTGCAGACATGGACCTGTTAAGCGCTGGTTCTAACATTAGAATGTTCGCACTTAACGTAGGAGATACTTCTGCAAGTGATGTAGGTTTGGATGGCTACTTAGATAATGTTGTAGTAACAACAGCTTCTGATGAAACCGTTTACAACTTTGATCCAGCATTAACTCCTGCAAATAAGGACGCATGTAAAAATGGTGGTTGGATGACCTTTAATTCACCCGCATTTAAGAATCAAGGGGCTTGCGTAAGTTATGTGCAAGCAAACCCAAATGCTAAAAAGTAAATAGTTATTTGCTTTAGGCATAAAGACAGCCCTCGAACAGGGGGCTGTTTTGTTTAGAATTAGACATTACTGAGTTAGAATTACCTTTATTATTTTATCGTCGTCCTCGTCGGGATTTCCTCTACCGTCAGTATTACTGGTTGAAAAATATAAGTTACCATCTGGCCCTATAACTACGGCCCTAATACGACCGAATTGGCCCTTAAAATGCTCTGTAAGGCTTAAACTACCATCTTGAGCAATCTTTGCCTGATATAAGGCCTCTCCCCTTAAACCTGAAAAATATAAACTCCCATCACTATATGCCATGCCAGAAGGAGCCCACGTATCGCTAGAACCAGAGTGAATAACAGGCGAAACTAGTCCCTCGCTGCTGTCATCCCCAGTAACTAAGGGCCAACCGTAATTAGAACCAGCATTTATTAAATTAATCTCGTCAAAACCCGATGCTAAACCCGATGGACCATGTTCACTGGCCCACAAATTTCCTTTAATATCCCAAGCAAGTCCCTGAGGATTTCGATGACCCAAAGAATAAATCGCAGTGCCAAAAGGATTGTTTGAAGGAATATCCCCATCAGTTGTAATCCTTAAAATCTTTCCATTTAAAGAACCTTTGTCTTGAGAACTCTGCTGATTTTCTGCATCACCAGTAGCTATGTATAAATACCCATCCGGGCCAAAAGCTATCCTGCCTCCGTCATGATTAGTAGCGCCTTTAATTCCTTGAAGTAGTATCTTCTTTTCTACAAGCTTGTCGTTTTCAAGCCTATATCTTTCAACCCTATTTGTGATATTTCCATTTTCGCTAGAGGTTAAATACAAAAACAGGAGCCCATCTTCAGAAAAGTTACGACTAAGAGCCATGCCAAGAAGTCCACCTTCACCAACATGATTTACTCCTTGAATTTTTTGAATAATTTTCGTTTGATCACCTATACGTAATAATTCACCGGATCGCTGAGTAACAAGCATATCTCCACTAGGCAAAAAAACTATTTCCCATGGAACAGTTAAATTTGTTGCGACAACTTCAAGCTTAGCCTTTGACAAGTCTATTTCGTCATCATTTGATTTAACTTCGCTTTTTACCAAAGCGGGAGTTTTTACTGAAATATTGGCATTTTTGGAATTTATCGTCCTAATTACGAAAACAGCACTAAATACGCTTAAAACTAAAAATATGGGCAGTATAAGTTTTTTGGTCATAAAACTAAATTAGCACAAAAATACCCAATTTGTCCTATAATTCAACTAACATGAAATTATTCAACAAAATTAACCTTGAAGAAAGACGTGACTACGTAGTTTTAACTATTGGAATTATGTCTTTTATATACCTTCTTAACCCTACTTTAGGAATTTTTGAGTTTATTCCTGACAACATTCCATTTATGGGAAATGTTGATGAAGGTGCAGCAATGTTTTTGATTTTTGCAACTTTAAAGTACTTTGGATATGATTTTAGAGATATATTTAAAAAAGAGCCAAAACAACCAAAAATAGTAGAAATTAAAGAAGAACCTAAGTGATTTCCTTAATATTAAAGTACAAAAAACAAATCTTTACTTTATCACTGCTAATCTTACTTTCCGCATTTTTACGCTTTCAATACCTAGGTTATTCAGAATTTCAAGACGACGAAAAAAAAGCAGTAATTAGTCCCAAAAAGGGAAGCAGTGTAGATGAATTTTTACTAAACCAGCGCAAGGGGCCGATGCAGTTTTTTGTAACTCAACTTACAATAAATTCTGGTATTGATAAAAAAGATGAGGCATCTATGCGGATACCTTTTGCCGCCTTAAGCACTTTTTCAGTTGTAATATTTTATTTAATTTTAGCTCAATACTTTAAGTCCGAGACAGTACGCTTTTTGGGAAGTACATTGTTTTTAGTAAACGGCTTTTTTGTGGGTTTTGGTCGTATTGTTCAATATCAAAATATAAACATTTTCTTTTCACTATTGTCACTCTTAATGTTTATTTTACTTGCAAAAAAAGGTTCTAAACATGTACTTTATGGTTTGTTTGGAGTTATCTTTTTCAGTATCTCTCTTTTAGCTCATTGGGATGCTGTATTTTTTGTTTTGCCTATTTCACTGCTTTTTTTGCAATTTTTGCTAAAAAAGAATGTTACAACACGCACAAAAGTGCTAACCACTTTAAGCTGTTTCGTTCTTGGCTGCATAATATTATTGCCTTACTTACTTCCTTACAAAGAATTCCAACTAAGCAACCCCGATAATTTAAAGTACTATGACAAAAGGGTTGGTATAAGCACATATCCACTTGAACGGCATAAATTTATATTTGAACTGTACAACCCATATATCACACTTTATTTGTTAATAGCTCTAGTTACACTATCAGTTGTCACAATAAAAAAATCCTGGATGTTTTGGATTTGGTTTATTTTTAATTTTTTGGCAATAAGATATTTAATGCAAAAGCCAGGAACACATATTTACAATTATGTTATTCCAGCACTATTCTTATCTACTTTTGCCATTGAACTCTTTTTAACAAATAAAAGGATTTTTAAAGTCTCCTTGCTTGTGCTTATAGTATTTCTTGGTATGTTGTATTACCAATCTTACATGCTTTTTGTTGATCATAAACTAGAGTATCCATGGGATTCCAAAACAGTTTTTAAGATAGGATCTGTGGAATACAAAAATCCAGAATATATAGATGCGGAGGTTTTGACTTTTGGCTTTCCTCACTATAGAAATTGGAAAGGTATAAATGCTTATGTAAAAAGTAATCCAGACAAGTGCAGCTATATAACTAATGAAGGTAAAGAAATTTCTCAAATATATATGACGGCAGGTTATGGAAAAAAAGACTCAAGACCATGTTACTACGTTGTTGAAGTAAAAAGACCTTTTATTACTGGAGCCAGAGAAGCAAATTTTCCTGAATCTAGTGGTAAAAAGCCAATGTTTACTTACACAAATCCATATTCTAATGAAACCTTAGTTAAGGTATTTAGAAAAAATCAAAGAGTTAAAAAATAGAGGACAGTTGTATTATTAGACAAACTCTAGCAAGATAGCAGTCATGAAAAAACAAGAGGCAAGGATTGCGTTTTAAGGTTTTGCAGTAGGCACTCCGCTTTTTCGATCCTCGAAGTGCCTACCACGTACTCACGCAATCTGGAACGTATAGGGTTCTTTGTCCCCTATAAGTGAGAATGATATGGTCCTTCGATGATAGACTTGAAGGCCTTCCGATACTTTCATGTAATTCCAATCTTTTTTAAATACAATTATCGTAAGTCCAGTTCGCATTGCAGTGTAATGTAGGCCTCTCGCCTTCAGAAACCTTTTAAGTTCCTCCTGTTTCTCGGTGTTAATCGATAGCACGCTTAATGTGCCTTCTAAAGGCTGCAGATCTAGATCTGTCATGTTTCACTAACCTTATATGTTAACCGCAACAGTAATGTGAAAACTAGGTTAGCACTATTTACTATTTAGTCAATAAAAAAAGCGCTGGTTTTACCCAGCGCCTTTTTATTTACGTTAATGAGAAACGTTTAGTACCTGTTATTGTACCCACCGCTTTTAGATCCTCCTTTGTTGTATCCTCCTCCGTTGTTATTGTATCCACCACTACGTGCTGGTCGATCTTCCATTGGTCTTGCTACAGATACCTTTAAGGTTAATCCATCTACATCTTTACCGTTCATTTCAGAAATTGCTGTTTCAGCAACATCATCTCCAAGTTCTACGAAACCGAATCCTTTGCTTCTACCGGACATTTTGTCCATTATAACTACAGATGATGTAACTTCACCGTAAGCTTCAAAAAGAGCTTTAAGATCAGCATCATTGTACTTATAAGGTAGATTTCCTACATATAGTTTTGCCATTATTTTTCACCGCCATTCGTATGCAAATTAATAATTGCTAAAACTTGGGAGAACATAAAACAGGGGATTTCCTTACGTTGGTTGCGCTTTGCGTGACCAACGGAGATTACATCTCTGTGCACCATTTCTGGCCATTTTAAGGCTTTTCTTTTGAAAAGGCCTTTTACGTTTCTTACATCCTAGTCTGTTGCATTATAGCATTTATGTGGTAATATGCGAATAGTAAGACTATAGGTTAGTAAAAGGAGCAGAGTATGTTTGCCCAATTTGTCAGCGTTGCGCTTGTTTTATTTGGGGGTGGCGCGCTTGTCCTTTGGATTTTTTCCAAAGGTCAAAAGCAGGAAAGGAAACTGGCTCGTATAATCATTAGAGGCGCGGCCGGAATTGTATTCGTGATTTGCCTAGCACTCTTATGGAGACTTTTCTCATAGTGCCACAGTTGGCAGAATCAAGGTCATGCGACAAACGCGTGTACCTCTGATTCTGCCTTCACTTTTTAGTTTTCACTTTTCGCAACACAAAAGCCTCGATCTTATCCTTATTTTTATACGCGTAAACTGCAAACCCAGCCATTACAACCAAAAGCAGTGCTTCGCCGAGTTTACTTTCCAAATTCATAATTATATCCAAAACATAATCCATGTTTTCGTAGCTAAAATAGCCAAAAGCCAGTAGCATCAAGTTTCTAAAATAAATGCCGATTGCCGATAAAATTACGAATTTGCGAGTGTCCATTTTAATCATTCCTGCAACTAACGAAACTGGCGCAGAGGGAAAAATTGGAATTATTCTAACAAGCAAAAACAGTACAATGCCTTTTTTGTTGTCTTCAAAAAAATTGCCATATTTATCAACATCTAAGTTGCTTAAGCCCAGCACTCGCGCAATCTTTTTATCAAAAAATTCTTCACCCTTTAAGCCTGCGTAATAATAAAGCATAGTGGCTAGCATTTTTCCAACCATGCCAAAAAAGGCGACAATAAAAAGATATATAATACCTTTACCCTGAGAATCAATTAAAAAACCTGCAGATGTTAAAACAAGAGGCGAAGGGATGGGGGAGACGAGTTCTTCCACAAAAGAACCTACAAAGACATAGATAGCAACAGGGAAGTGCGCCATTGAAGCTTGGAAAGATTCGAACTTTTGAAGTAAACTATCCATAATCAGTAAATTTTACCTTAAATAATGCTAAAAATGAACAAAACCAAAAAAATAGCCTTTGACGCACGCTTTTATGGCGAAGCAGGCCCTGGCAGATACACAAAAAATATTCTAGAGCAATTAGAGCAAATCGACCAAACCAACCAATACCTTGTTTTTTTAAAAAAAGAGCAATTTAACGAGTTTGAGCCAAAATCGTCTAATTTTACAAAGATTGAGGCTAATTACCCATGGTACTCATTTAGCGAACAAATCTTTTTTTTAGCAAAATTGCTCAAATACAACCCTGATTTGCTATATGTGCCGCATTTTAATATTCCAGTCTTTTTTCCAAAAAAGATTGTAACAGCAATTCCCGACATTATTATGCATTCTTTTAGCACAGAAAAGGGAACTACCCTCCCAAAACCTTATTTTAAATTAAAGAAATTTGTTTATAAGCTGGTTACACGGTGGGCAATTTACAGATCGTCTAACGTGATTGTGCCTTCAAAAGCGACTTTAAGCGACATCATAAGTGTGTTTGGCACACCTGATCAAAAACTTGTTTATGCGCCCGAAGGAGTTGACCCACAAATAAATATTAATAATGTAGAAGATCTGGCTGGAACTTTAGCATCTATGAATATTCAAAAACCTTACATTTTATACGTTGGGAGCATGTATGAGCATAAAAACCTAGGTAAACTACTTCAAGCTTTTGGAGAACTTGTAAAAAAACCTGATTTTGTTTTGAACTTAGTTATAGCGGGTAAAAACGACAAATTTTCGAATAAAATTGCAGAATTGGTAAAAGAATACGATCTTAGTAAAAGAGTGTTTCTGCCTGGACAAATGCAAAGAATATCAGATTCGCAAATGAACACCCTGCGCGCTGGTTGTGAGTTTTATGTATTTCCATCGTTAAAGGAAGGGTTTAGCTTAACACCTTTGGAGGCCATGGTTTTTGGCAAAGCATGTGTAATTTCCAACATTGAGTGCCACCGTGAAATTTATGGTGATTCAGTTTTGTACTTTAACCCAAACAAGATTAACGACATCTCGTCAAAGATTTATGAAATAAGCAAAAACACCACGTTAAAAACTGAATTAATAAATAAGGGCAACAATGTTTTAAGCAAATACAATTGGAAAAACACTGCCGAAATTACTTTACAAACTTTTAACGCTGTTTTGCATAATTCTTAGGGTTTTTTCTGCGGTAATTGCCCATGTAAAACCAGACGCAAGTTCAAGTTGCCTGGCAACTTTTGCCGATTTCTCCGATTCATTTAATTTTAGAGCCATTGACATTTTGTACGACATATCCAAGTAGTTTTTTGGATCAGCGTAAATTGGTAATGAAAGTCCCATTTCTCTAAATGCTGGAATATCTGAAACAACACACAAAGTTTGACTTTTAAAAGCTTCAAGTAAAGGGAGCCCAAAACCCTCATCAATAGAGAAGTTTACATACGCGCGTGCTCCTGAGTATAATGCTGCCAACTCATCAGCCGTTATACGCCCAGTAAATATTACGTTCTTTTTAACGCCATACGCAGCTGGAGAATTTAATGATTCTTCATAATCCCAACCCTTTTTACCTGAAATAACAAGCTTTATGTTTGAAAATTCTTCGTTAGTTTTAATCATGTGGGCAAATGCTTGAACCATAGCAGGAATATTTTTTCTTGGCTGGATTGTGGAAACAAAGAACAAGTAGTCACCCTCAATTCTAAAACTGTTTTTAACTGTCGCTATTTCTTCCTCTGATCTTTTATAAAAATCCTGAGAAACTCCCTCATGAATTATATGGATTTTTGAAGTACTTACGTGCCGCCATTTTTTTTCTTCAATAGACTTTTGTACATATTTTGAAGCTACTATAACTTGATCGCTAAAAGCTAATGTTAGCCATTCAAAAAAACCTTTTGTACTAAAAAATGATCTTGATGCAAAGTTGGTCTGATATTCTAACCCATGAACCATTGAAACGAATTTAGTTTTGGAAGTCCTAAAAATGGGAATTGTGTGATAAGAGGTAAAAAAAACATCATACTTACTTTTAAACAAATGCCATGCCAAATATGTGTGGGTTGTAGAAAAGGTTTTTTTTAAAAATACAGGCTTAAAGTTAATATTTTCTATCCCAAGGGCTTTCATTGGCCAAGAAGCATCTTTTGAGAAAATTAAAAAATAGTCGTTTTCGTGGTCTTGCTGAGCTAAATTACGCAACAGATTAATAAGGTACACATCAGGTCCCGCCGGCTCGAGCAGTTTTAAGTTCAAACAGTTTATTGCAATACGCATTTTAGTCTTCGTAAATAAAGTGTTCTTTAAGCTGAGCCGCAGCGTCCTCGGAAGTTGCTTTGTCACTCACCCAAATTCCACATCCCATTTCTAGTGCACCAAAAACTTTGATATGAGGCAAAAAGCCTACATGCCAATGATAAGGCTCGTAACGCATTGTGTGTATCCAAAAGTTGCGATCTGGCTTATTAAATAGCGAATCGTAAGCTTTTAGCGCTCCTTTAAGCATTTTAGCAAAATCGTTGATTTCTGGCTCATTAATATAAGAAAAGTTTGGTCTGTGGGCTTTTGGAGTTAAACGCATTTCGTAACTCCATCTACTGGCGTACGGAACATACAAAACATGGTGATTTGACTCGTGTATTATGCGTTTTTGATATTTAAGTTCATCTTCAATCTCAAATTCCCAATAAGACCGGCCATGTTCATTAAAATAGTGAAGAGAAGCATTCTTTTCTGCCTCAAGGTGCCCAGGAAACCCCTTTGCTGCTACTATTTGAGAATGTGGGTGAATTATTGAAGCACCTGCCGTTTTACCCCTATTATTAAAAATGATAACTTCCTTGTCCTGTTCTTGATGAAAATGCGCTCTGTTTAAGTACGCTCGGATTATGCGAACATTTTGTTCGTGAGGAAGATCCGCAATATCTAAGTCAGCTGAAGGAGAATGAACGATAATTTCATGATCTTCCATTAATGGAAACTTATTTGCAAAGGCTCTAACATTCCAATCATCTTCGTCTTGATAAAGAGTAGGTGGGGTTAAGTGTTCATTGCCTTTTGCAAAAATATCAACGGGCTTTTCAGGTTTTTGATTAGGAATTACAGAACTCACAGCACCAGTTTGATCTGTTCGTTTTGCACGGTTTGTAGCCAAAAGTGTTGGTTCACCCGTGAGAGGATCAAAAATGAGATTGTTCATATTTAAAGTGTAAAGTAATACAATAACCTTAGCAACTTATGAATATAAACTTTATTCTCTTATTTATTACTATGGCGGGATTTATCGTGGGACTTGGCGCTGTAACTGTTATTGATTTGCACGGGTTCTTAGGGCAAAAATCAGGTTATTGGACAAGGGCGA
Organism: uncultured Candidatus Saccharibacteria bacterium; assembly: GCA_964496905.1. Lineage (GTDB taxonomy): Bacteria > Patescibacteriota > WWE3 > UBA101185 > UBA10185 > CAZCAQ01. The sequence continues at coordinate 35,595 of CAZCAQ010000005.1, read as the reverse complement.
CCATTCAAACGCACAAGGTGACAAAACCATTAATTTGGATTGGAACCTTTTTGTATTTAAGTGGGCTACTTGGCCTGCACTATGCAACTGGTATGTTTCCATTTTTTAGTATTCAGGTCTTTATTGCGTTTGTTTTAATATTAAATGGGCTTTTTTTAAGTTTTTATGTTAGTCCAAGGCTGTTGCAACAAGAAAAAGACGGTAAGTCGGAAGAAATATTGCCACCATCGCTTCAAAACAAAATATTTGTGAGTTTTATAATTTCTTTTGGCGGTTGGTGGGGAAGTGTTGCGCTGTTTGCATACGCACTAGCAGGCACTATTTAGCTTCTAGTTCGATTTTTTTAAATAGAGCTTGTGGTTTTTGATTTACTTTTAAGGATTGCAATGCAACTTTAACGTTTTTTACAAAATCATCGTCCCAAATTATTTCAGATAAGCCGAATGCTTTTTTAAAATTTTGAATAGCGTGTGGGACAACTGGTTCTAGCAAATAACCCAAGCTCAGAACTACAAAGAGAATGTACTTTAAATTCTTTTGGAATTCTTCTGGATCTTTGTTTTTTAAGCTCCAAAGTTCACACGAATCGACCAATTTATTTCCATAACCTGATAACGAAATAATCTCATCTAAATATGCTTTAAAATTGCAGGCTTCAAGAGACTCATAACATTTTTTGTAGGATTCGGTTACTTTTGTTTCAACAGAAAAATCTAGATCAATCTTAGAAATTGCGTCAAAATCAGCTCCAAAAGAAATACTTAACACTCGATGCATAAAGTTGCCTATGTTGCCGACCAAAACTCCATTGTTTTTTTCTTCAAAGTCTCTCCATTCAAAGTTGGAATCTTTGCTTTCGGGCATTATTAAACTTAAGTAAAAACGCGCTGAGTCGTTACCAAATTTTTCTACAAATTCCCGTGAATCTATGCTTATACCACGACTTTTTGAAAACTTTTTACCTTCAAGGTTTAAAAAGTTATTTATGCTAGGTAAATCGGGTAAATGAATTTTTTCATCATAGCCATACAGTTGACCTGGCCAAAAAAGAGTATGAAAAACCAAGTTATCTTTGCCCATAAAATAGTAATGAGTAACATCGCCATACCAATAGCTTTTCCAAGCATCTGGGTCCGCATTTTGTTCAGCCCATAAAATTGAACCAGATAAATACCCAGTTACTGCGTCAAACCACACATAAAAGCGTTTGTTTTCATAACTTTTTAATCTTTTGCCTTCAGGAATTTGTTCTACGGGTAGTTCCACACCCCAATCTATGTCACGTGTAATTGCGCGTGGTTTTAGTCCTTCGTTTAGCCATCCTAAGGTTTCAGTTCTAACCCAGTCTTTCCAAGGTGCGGAGGCTTTGTGAACATAGTCTGTTAAAAAAGTATCTAGTTTTCGCCAATCAATAAAATAATGCTCCGTTTCCTTAACAACTACAGGTGTTTTTTCAATGTTACTAATAGGATCTATCAGCTCGCCAGTAGAAATTAGTTTTCCACATGTATCACATTGATCACTTCTTGTTTCCTTAGCGCCACAAAAAGGACAAGTTCCAATTACATATCTGTCTGGCAAGAATTTGTTTTGGGTAGGAGAAAAATACTGATCTGACGAATCAATAAAGATTAGGTCCTTTTCAAGCATTCTCAAAAAAAGTTCTTGTGTAACACGTTTGTGAGTCGGATTGTCTGTTTTTGTATAAAGACTGTAAGACAAGTTCAAAACGTTCAAAAACAAATCTACGTCCTTGTCATGGTATTCATCTACAATATCAGCCGGTGTGACGCCTCTTTTATCGGCTTCAAGCGTAATAGGGGTTCCAAAGCAATCCGAGCCAGAAATCATTAGTACGTCATTTCCTGCTAACTTGTTAAATCGAGCACAAATATCGGCTGGAAGTAAATATCCAGCTAAATGCCCAATATGAAGGTCTCCATTAACGTAAGGCCAAGCGACACCAATAAAAACTTTTTTGTTCATACGGTGATTTTAACCCAATTAGGGCTTTATAAAAAGGACTCAAAATGGTAAACTCGACCTCATGTCAAACAACACTAAAACACTAATAATAGGACTATTAATTTTACTAGGCGTAGGTGGGTTTTTTGCATACAGAATGAGTGCCGAATCTAATACATCAAACGATCCACAACCTCAAGAACCCGTCGTACAACAAGATCAACCAAATGAGTCGACACCTTCAGCAAACATGAGTGACGATAAGAACGCCACTTACTCAAAGTTTGTAACTGTATCAGCACCACAAGGGAGTAAAAAATACGTAGTTTCAAACAATTCAGAGGCCAGCTACACAGTAACCAAAGTCTTTGTTGGAAAGCCACAAGCTACTGTAGTTGGAGTAACAGAGGATGTTGAAGGAGCAGGTTGGTATGATGTAGAGGGCAAAAAATTCTACTTAAAAGCAGAAATAGGTTTAGACTCTTTAAAATCTGACAGCGAAAAAAGAGATGCTGATATTTTGCCATTATTTACACCAGCAACAGCCACAATTGTATTAAATGGTGACAACTCAACTGATGCAATTTCTATGACTGAGCCGTTTGAAACACAGCTTACAGTCGACGTAACAATTGGAACCGTTACTAAACCAGTCGTATTTGATGTTAAAGGAATGCTAGACGAAGATAAATTCACAGCAGAGGGAACTACTTTAGTTAAAATGTCAGACTTTGGAATTACACCTCCATCAGCACTTAATATTTTTAGTGTAGAAGACGACACAACACTAAAATTTAACGTAACAGGAGAAGCACTTACTGAAGAACAAGTTCAAGAGTAAATAAAACTACAACTCGAATACAAATTAAGCTCGTGTCATTGATGCGGGCTTTTTTAGTTTAGTTCTTGTGCTCGAGTTACTAACTCTTCTTTACTTAAGGAACCCACAGTCAAAACAGCCTTTCCATTATCTGTATTTACAATCACTGTTGTTGGTGTTCCAGAAACACCCATGCTTCTTGCCAAATCAAATGTCTTGCTAAATTCTTCATTATCAAAGTCACTTAGACATTTAGTGTACTTATTTTCGTCAACTCCTAATTTCTTTGCTATTGTTGCTAATTCCGAAGCAGCAATAGCCTGGTCGTTGTAAAGCTCGTCTGAAAATTCCCAAAACTTTTCGTTTCCAGCAGATTTAAACACGCATGTAGCAGCTTTTGCTTTATCTGTAGCGTTTGGGTGCAGCTGTGCTAAAGGAAATTGTCTAAATACCCACTTGTAGTCGGGATTTTCAGCCACAAGCTCTTTTACATTTTTGTGAAAATCTTTACAAAATGGACAATCGTAGTCTGAGTATTCGATTAATGCATACTTCGCTTTTGAGTTTCCCCTAACAGGGTCGTTATCACTTATTTTTTTAACCTCACGCGGGATTTCTTTTTCAACACCTGACTGGGCTTGTGGAGTACCTATTTCAAGCTCGGTTCTTACTTTAAACCAGAACATTCCTAAAAGCGTAAATACTAAAATAACCAAAAGTGCATAAATTAAGGGTGTTAATTGTTTAATATATTTGTCCATGCAGGATATTCTACAGTATTAGCTAAACATTGGATATATCTCGACCAGAAAAAATGGCGACAGTCCAATCTATTGCAATTTTTATGCGTTTTGGGCGCAATGGGAACTTGAATAAATAAATAGTTCTCCATATCCACCAAGCAACAGGGCCTTTTATAAAAAAAGGACCAATCTTTCCGGCAGCATGCCATCTTCCCAAGGAAACCAAGGTTCCTGATGATTTATAAGAAAATGCAGTTAGTTTACTACCGCTTATAAGGGCCGTTATATTCTTGGAAACTATTTTTGCTTGTTTTACAGCCGCTTGTGCGTCCATCGGCACACTAGTTCCATAATTTACACAATCACCTAAAAAGAAAATTTCTGGGTGAGTTGGAGAATTAAGTGTATTTTGTGCTTGCACTTTAGTAATGTTCAAAATTTGAGGTATTGAGACTTCAACTCCACCACACCAAACTATTACACTTGAAACAATTTTTTCATTTTTATCTGTAATTACGTAATTTGGGCCAACTTCTGTAACTAATCTACTCATTTTTAGCTTAACTTTTGATTTATTCAGTCTGCACATTGCTTCTTTTCTAATGGAACCATCAAGACCAATTAAGACCTGTTCTGAAGGACACACTATAAATACTTCAAAGTCTTCAAGCAATTGAGAGCACTTGTAGTACTTCGACAGCGTATACCTAATATACTCATCAATTTCCAGCGCTAATTCAACTCCTGTAGACCCTCCACCTATCACTGTAAACTTAACTAGATTTGGCTCTTCAAGTTGAGAATATTTTTCTAATGTTTCTAAAATGCTTTTTCTAAGTCTTACAGAATCTTCGACTGTTTTTAAAAAATGACTATTATCGTTGGCTCCCTTTAAATCGCGTGTGTTTGATACAGAACCAGTGGCTATAACTAAATAGTCGTATTCAAAAGAACAAGTTGCCGTTTTAATTATTTTTGATTGTGTATCAATTTCATTTACATACGCATGAACGAATTCAGCATTTTTTGATTTTATAAAACTACGAATTGGTGCTGCAATATTTGTTAAATTAACACCTCCTGTAGCTGCTTCGTGTAAAAGCGGAGTAAAAATAAAGTCAGTTCTATCATTAAAAATTGTTACTTGAGAATTTTTAGGAAGATCAGATTGCAAATCTTTAAAAACTTCGATACCACCAAACCCACCTCCTATAATTGCGACCTTAATGCCTTTTGGTTTATTTTTACTTTGCATTTCGATTTTTGATCTTTAAACTAGCAATACGCGTGCTTGCCAAAATAGCAATGCTACCAATTATTATTCCAGTAAGTATTTTAGGGTATTTTTTTGAGTAATGTTTTTTATAAAAGATCCGCATTGCATTTGTTTGAGCTTGTGTCATTTTAACTTTTGTCTCAAGACTAGCTCTGCTAATAGCTGACGATGTCTTACGAATTCCAACGCTCGTTCCTTTATAATGTAAAACTTCAAATTGAGGTAAATACATAATTTTGTAACCAGCTTCTTTAATACGATAACAAAAGTCTATATCTTCACCAAAAACAAAATAATCTTCATCCCAACCATTTATTTGTGTTACTACCGATTTACGAACAAACATAAAATGAGAGATACAAGCATCAATTTCGTGCGGTTGACTAAAATCCTCATATTCTCGGTAATATTGATTAAATGTTCTACTTTTTTTAAAAACTCTATTTAGTCTAGAAAAATGGGTCGCTGCAGTCCACGGAGTTGGAAAACCACGATGTGCATCCATATCAAGCTGCCCGTTTTTTGTGACAAGCTTTGCCGTAGCTAATCCAACCTGTGGATTGTCATTCATGTACTCAATCATGCCTAAAAATACTTCTTTAGTTGGAAATGCGTCAGAACCTATGTATAAGATATAATCTCCAGTTGCAAGATCAAAACTTTTATTATTACCAAAGGCAATTCCCTTGTTTTGCGCACTCGCAATTAATAAGACTCTTGGAAATTCAACTTTAACCATCTCTGCCGAGCCATCTGGTGAAGCGTTATCAAACAATATAACCTCAAGATTTTCATAATTATTGGTGAGCAAATTTAAAAGGCATTCACGAAGTGTATCCTTTGTATTATAATTAGTAATAAGTACACTGACTTTTTGCATTTAACTGATTATAAAGAAAAGGAGCTAAATATGCCATTTGAACTTCCAAAACTAAGTTATGACTATAATTCATTAGAACCGTTTATTGATTCGCAAACAATGGAAATTCACCATTCAAAGCATCATCAGACTTATATTACAAATTTAAATAAAGCCTTAGAAAATTACCCAGATTTACAAAATATGAGTATTGAGGCCTTAATTACATCAATAAGCACTTTGCCTGCTGAAGTTCAAACTGCAGTAAAAAACAACGGGGGAGGGCATTATAACCATTCTTTATTTTGGCAGTTTATGAGTCCAGATTATAAAAAACCTGAAGGAGATTTTTTGGCGGCACTTGAACAGAGCTTTGAAACTTTAGAATCTTTTCAAGACAAATTTGCTGCTGCTGGACTAGGCCGATTTGGAAGCGGTTGGGTTTGGCTAATAAAAAAGGGCGATAAGCTTGAAATAGTTTCAACCGCTAACCAGGATAACCCTAAAATGGAAGATTTTACCATTAGCGTATTATTGGGTTTAGATGTTTGGGAACACGCTTATTACTTAAAATATCAAAACAAGAGGGCAGATTACATTAAAGAATGGTGGAATGTAGTTAACTGGACAAAAGTTCAACAATTTTATCAGACATAAGTTGCAAAGTTGCGTTAAAATAGTAAAATAATAACAATGAGCAAGAAAAAGCTTTTTATTTTTATCCTGTATACAATTGGAGTATTTTTATTTGCTTCCTTTTTCTTAAGAAATAACTACATACGGCCGTTTGTTAACGAAATGGCATACAAAACATTACCTGGTGGAATAAGCAGTGCAGATATGGCAATTTCATCACCAATTGGAGGCATGGGCGGTTCAATGGGTATTCCTCCTGAAAATCGCATGAGCACACTGGATACCTCAATTTCAATATATGTAAAAAGTGTAAATCCGTTAATGAGCCAAATTCAAGACAAAACAGCTTCATTAGGAGGTTTTGTAGTTTCAAAGAACGAAAGTAGACCTACTGAAGGCGGTACAGGATACATTAGCGTTAGAATTCCAAGAGATAAAAAGTCTGAATTTATGGAATTTGTTAGAAGTAACGCTTTAAACGTATTAAGCGTTTCTGAAACCGGCCAAGACATTACTGCTCAATATTATGATGCGCAAGCTCGAATCACTAGTTTAGAAGAAACCATGGCGCTTTTAAGACAATCTCAAACTAAAGCTACAACTGCTAAAGATATTGCCGATATTGCAATTCAAATGAATCAGATTCAAGAGCAAATTGATTACGCTAAAGGCCAGGCAGCTTACTTAGAAGAGGCCGGAGCAACGGTTTTAGTTACAGTTGACCTTCAAACAGACGAATACGCGCTTCCATACAGTCCGGAAGATGGTTGGTCACCAGAAAAAGTGTTTAAAAATGCGGTAAGGGCATTAAATTTGTTTGTTAGATTTATTGGCTCTGCTGTAATTTGGGCAGTTGTTTTTGCACCGGTTGTATTTATAGGTTTTGTACTGATTTATCTTGCAGGAAAACTTTTTGACAGAATTACTCGTAAATACAAGGTTAAAGAGTAAACGTTGCACTAAACAAGTTCCAAGCGTTATCTAAACATATAGCCACATACCATTATCTCGCTTTTTATTTATTTTTGTTGAAGCGCTTAAGATATGATCAAAACTGGTTTTAACCGGTTTGTTGTAGTTGCTACCATCAAAAAGCCAAAGATCAGTGTGTTTTTTAAGTAGTACCACATAGTGTGCTTCAGGAGGTTTACTCTTATTTTTAATCTTGTACCAATCTACGTTAACAAGAATAGGGGTGTCTTTAATTAGTGCCTCGTTTGGAACCATATCTATAAATTTTCCAGCTTTTTTATATGCACTTAGACTTTGCAAAAAAGCTGCATTAATAGGTATGTTACTGTTATTCTGGTTTGACAGTAATGTAGTTGAAAGTCCTTGAGTTTCCAAAAAAAGTCCCAGTTCAGTAATAAAATTGCCAAAACTATGCTTTGGTAATGCTTGCATAAGCTCCTTGTGTGAAAGATCCTTACCGTAGTAACTTAAAACAGTTTGGATTGCATTTATCTGACAAGAATCATCGGTAGTTTGTTTAAAAAAGCGCATTTAAGTTAACTGGATTGTTCAGCTAAAAACTTTTCTGCATCCAAAGCTGCCATACAACCCATGCCGGCAGCTGTAATTGCTTGCCGATATCTGTAATCTAAAACATCCCCTGCGGCAAAAACGCCTTTTTTTGAAGTTATAGTGCTGTTTTTTACTTTTAAGTAGCCTAAGTGGTCTAGTTCTACAAATCCTTGCAAAAACTTAGTTGCAGGTGTATGCCCAATTGCGACAAAAAGGCCCTGGACATCATCCATAGTTGAAATTTCATCGGTTTTGGAGTTTTTTATTGATAACCCAGTTACAGAATCGGTTCCAAGTACTTCATGAATCTGAGTTTGAAATTTAAATTCAATTTTAGGGTTTTTAAAAGCACGCTCCTGCATAATTTTACTTGCTTTTAATGCCTCTTTATCGCCACGCACCAAAACATATACTTTTGTTGCAAATTTAGTTAAAAAGTCTGCTTCTTCCATAGCGGCATCACCTCCACCAACTACTGCAACAACTTTGTTTTTAAAAAAGAAGCCGTCACAAGTAGCACAGGCTGAAACACCTTTGCCACGAAGTTTTTGCTCGCTTTCAATATTTAACCATTTAGCATCTGCGCCAGTCGCAACTATGAGTGTCTTTGCTGAGTAAGTTTTAGATGTATCGGTAGTTAAAATGGTAAAACCCTTTTTGTGATCTCCTGCTAGTGCTACTACATTTTCGTCAACAAATTCAACTCCAAAACGTTGAGCTTGTGCGCGCATGTTTGAGATAAGTGCTGGACCCATAATTCCGTCTGGAAAGCCGGGAAAGTTTTCAACCTCAGTAGTGAGCATTAACTGGCCACCACTAGGATTTCCGGCAATTACTAGTGTAGAAAGACTTGCTCGCGCAGTATAAATAGCTGCTGTAAGGCCTGCAGGGCCAGATCCAATTATTATTACGTCCAACATAATACAAAGTATATCATGGGTGAAAAGTGCAAAAAAAAATCTCTTGTGTTGAAACAAGAACTTTTGGTTCTGTGGAGGGCATGAGCATTATTTAAAGAAATCTTTGCCAACCCAGCATATTTGACCGTTGTCGAAGTGCACATAAACTTTCTCATTCAGGTAATCCAGCCTCTGCACTGTTCCTGAACTTCCAGTTGGTAAGTATGGACTGAACGGCTTGGTCAAAGTTACCCTCTCAGCTATTCTAGGCATATATCCTCCATTAGTTTTTACGAAAGGATTTTGGACCTGAATATTACTAAATTGAGGTAAATGTGTAAAGTAAGAAATTTAGAAAGAACTAAGGGGGTAGTTGGCAACATATTACCCCCTGTCTTGGTTATAACGTGGTAGAAAACTGTGCACGGGAAAGTTTAAGCTTTAGCTGATACCCATGAAAGCTCAAGACCAAAGTGTAAACCCCTGTACTCGAATCGAATCCTGTGACGTTGCAAATGTCACCCTCAGGAATCACCGTATTGAAATCGTCAAGCTTTACTTCTTCCAATAAACGTACTCTGGTGCCTGTGGGAACACCTTGCTCGAAGAATAACTTTTTTTTACTAGGCCAACCGTACATATTCACCTCACTTAAAGTTGATTTCTGAAAATACCATCCCTACACGCACACGTCAATAAACTACTATATAATACCAACATGCCACACCAGTTATTAGAAATAGAAGCTAGCCGAACAATGAACAGGACAATGTTCCATCACAAACTGCACATTTACGAGAACAAAATGGTATACAGAGCTAGAGAAAAGTTTGTCATCGTTACCGAAGTTACTATTTCATACAATCATGTAGCTCAAGTTTATTTAACAAAAGGTATAATTTTTGCAACTTTGGAAATAATTAACACAGGCGGTACTAAGGACATAATTATTAAATTTGTTCCTAAAAAAAAGGCTGAACAGGCAAAACGCATAATTGATTCCAAAATTCACAATTTAAAGGAAAACCCATTTTCTAAGGAAAAATCTCAAAACACGACAATTTCGACAAAAAGGCCTTCTAGCCCAGAACTTGAACTAGATTCTGTAGAACTAGCTTTATCACGCCTAGAGGAATTATTAGTCCGAAATCGCATTTCAAAAAAAGAGTATGAAAAAAAGCGAAAAAGCATTTTACAAAACCTAGAGTAAGTACTAATATGGTTTTGAACAGATGTGTTGCTGTAAAAACAGCGATAAATGACCTATGAACAAAACATCCTCTAATAAAGCATTAATAATTACTTTAGTTATAATTGGACTAGTTTTAATCGGTTTAAATATTGCACAAAGAAGTAACGAACAAGCAAGAATTACCGATGAACTTAAAAATACAAATCAAATGCCAACAGATGTAATTCAACCACAACCAGACATTAGGGAAGTTAACTACACCGCAATTGCACCAGCGACAGGTGGTCAAAAAGTGGTAATGCTATCTTTAACTAGGCCAGATGCCAAATTGACTACAAGGTTTACCAATGGCGAACCCGAAGTTGTAGAGTCGGGAACATATACAGAAGCTGGTGATTTTGTAACTGTTTTACTCGTAGATAAAAATGGCGAAAGAGCACAAGTACCTCAAGATTTAACTTTTGATAAGCAAGATGACGGTACATTAGTACTGTTAAACCCAGAGCAAGAAGGTTATGGGGCTGAAGGACTTGTATTAGCTAAAAATGAAAACGACTTAAGCAATTCCTCATGGTATTGGAAAGAAACCTTAATGAACGATGGCACGCGAACAGCTCCAAATGATCCAAAGCAGTTTAAACTTACTTTTGAAGATGCTTTGAACATGAATACTACAACTGATTGCAATAACGGAGCAGGAACTTATTACACCTCAGGAGGCAAAATTGCCTTTGGACCAATGGCTGTAACAAAAATGTTTTGCGAAGGCAGCCAAGAAGATGTGTATTTTCAGGCTCTAAACCAAATAGAGTCGTATATGCTAGACGTCTCTAAATTGGTTTTAATGTACCCATACGACTCAGGCAGCATGGTGTTTGAAAAGGCGGCCGAGTAGTCTATAATTCTTTGCAGGCTATGCGGCGGTAGTTCAGTGGTAGAATGTCTCCCTTCCAAGGAGAAGGTCACGGGTTCGAATCCCGTTCGCCGCTCCAAGAAAGCTAGCAAAAAGTCATGGACGATACAATTTACGCTGCGTTAGCAATTCCATACAAACAAGAAAATGATGAATATAAATTTTTACTCTTAAAACATATAAAAGGTTATTGGGCATTTCCAGGTGGAGCAAAAGAAGCTTCAGATAACTCGCTTGAAGACACATTAATCAGAGAAATTCAGGAGGAAATTGGATTAAAGATAAATAGTGAAGCCATAATTAATACTAACTTGATAAATCGATTTATCTACGACTCAACTAAACCGGAACGTGCTGGCATGTGTGGAGAGACACATTTTTATTTGCTGAGGCTCAATGGTAACGAAAAATTAGGATCTTGGGATAAAATTTTAGAACATGGCTGGTTTTCTGTTGATGAAATATTAACTTTGCTTCCGTATGCTGACGAGAAAGCTATTTTTCTACAGGCGGCAAATTACATAAAATCACTTCACCAGATTCATTGAGTGTGACATCATATAAATATGCCCCTTGCCTCAACACGACATAGAAGCTTTTTTCCAATATACCTTTTTTCAACTATGATGTTTTTTGTGTCGCTTAGCGACGGCATAATGTCATATGTGACGCCTGTCATTCTTGAGGAAAGCCTGTCAGATCCGCTTTTAGTTGGTATAGTGCTTTCGATTTCATCGTTTTTTGGCATATTTTTTGATTTTTTTGTTGCAGAACGGTTCCGCATTAAACCATACAAATTCTTTATATTTTGGACAATTGCAGTTGCGACTCTTTTTCCACTTTCCTTTTTGGTTTTACCAAAAATTACTATTTCATTTATTATTAGCATGATTATTTGGTCAACATATTACGAACTACGCGGTTTTTCTAAATACAACTTTGTCCACCATTTTGCTGAAGTTAAGCATCATCCAAAGGCGTTTTCTATTACAAACACTGCACAATGGCTTGCATACATGATTGGACCATTAATTGCGGTATATTTACTTAACAAAAGTTACGACATGCCTATGTTTGTGTGTTTAGGCTTAATTGCTGTGGCAGGCTGGTTTTACCTGCTTTTTAGCAAAGTTGTTAAAAAAAGCCGTTCGGGACCACTAACTGTTGAACGCAGCAAATCACTTAAGAAAGAATATAAAATATTCAGACTACTTTTTAAGACTACAGCGCCACTACTAGCATTTAATGTGGTCTTAGTACTTTTAGATGTTACTTTTTGGTCCACAGGAATTTTATACGCAGAGGAACTTCGTCAGCAAAATCAGCTTGGCGGACTATTTATGACTATTTATGGAATTCCAGCACTTTTTGTTGGAATTATTGCTCCAAAAATTTTTGGCAAATATGGCAAAAAACGAACTTCTTTTGCTTTGGGCATTTTGGCGGGTTTGAGCCTAACTTTAGTTGGCGTATTTGGCAACATATTTTTGATATTAGGTGCGACTTTACTTGCGGCAACCTTCAGCGGAATAATTTTTATTTTAATGGATTCTGTTTTTGAAGACTATGTTGTGCGCTTAAAATCTGAAGGCAATGATATTGTAAGTATTAACCAAATTACAACAAACTTAGCATATGCGGTTGGGCCAATAGTTTTGGGTTTTATTTCAAAAGAAGCAGGATATAGTGCAACTTTTGTTTTTAGTGGCATATTGTTTATGCTTGTTTCAGTTGTAGTTATAGCAATTACTCCCCGCAAAATTAAAATGCCACAGAAAAATATTACTTCGATACTCGAAGCTTAGTTTAAAGCGGAGTATAATCAAAAGATGTATAAGAAGTTTGTTAAACCAATTTTGTTCCAGCTAAATGCAGAATTTGTTCACGAAAGCGCTTTGACTATTGGTGAAGTACTTGGTTCACATGATTTTGCAAAAAAAAAGTTTATAAAGAACTTCAATTACCAAAATGGCATTTTAAATCAAGAATTGGCTGGAATTAAATTTGAAAACCCAATTGGACTTGCTGCAGGATTTGACTACGATGCAAAGCTGACTCAAATTTTGCCTAGCTTTGGCTTTGGTTTTGAGTCGGTGGGCACTGTTACAAACATTACGTACAAAGGTAATCCCAAACCGCAACTGGGTCGACTTCCTAAATCACAAGCATTAATGGTAAATAAGGGTTTTAAAAGTAGCGGAGCGGATTCGGTTATAAAAAAACTGGCTGAAAAGACTTTTGAAATTCCTCTAGGCATAAGCATAGGACGGTCAAATTCAAAACATTTAGAAACACAAGAACAAAGCGTCAAAGATATTTGCGAGTCATTTGAAAAGTTTGAACAAAGCGAAGCAGGGAACTCGTATTACGAGCTGAACATTAGTTGTCCAAACTTAATTCATGGAAACAAAAAAATCACATTTTACGAAGCGGATAAGTTAACGGAGCTTTTAACTGCAATAGACACGATACAAGTAAAAAAGCCTATTTTTGTAAAAATGCCAATTATTTTACCAGATGAGCAAACTTTGGAACTTTTAGAAGTTATTAAGAGATTTAGGCTAGCTGGTGTGATTTTTGGTAATTTAGAAACAAATAGAACAAACAGCGCAATTGACCAAGAAGAGTCTGAAAAATACAGCGTGGGCAATATTAGCGGTAAACCAACATTTAAGAGGTCAAACGAACTAACTAGCCTTACTTATCGCAATTTTAAAGGCCAATTGCTTATTGTGGGGTGCGGAGGCGTGTTTAGTGCACAAGATGCCTATGTAAAAATCAAGCACGGCGCCAATTTAGTGCAACTAATTACCGGAATGGTTTTTGAAGGCCCTAGCTTAATTAAAAACATTAACATGGGTTTGGTTGACCTACTTAAGGCCGATGGATTTGACCATATTTCGCAAGCTGTAGGAAAGGACGCTGGCTATAAGCTGGCATAAATCTGCCATATATGGACTTTTAGGCTTATCATTGAACAATTCCCACTATATGAGTTAAAATACACAAGTGAGCTTCCACTTGCTAACGCAAGTGGCATCTCCAAACTTCGCACAAAACCTTGTGCGAACATTGTTAAGCGCCTGTAGCTCAGGGGATAGAGCAGTTCCCTTCTAAGGAAAAGGCCGGGGGTTCGATTCCCTCCAGGCGCGCCAAAATAAGTTAGTAAGGGGCGAGTGGTGGAATTGGCATACACGACAGACTTAAAATCTGTTGGCCGCAAGGCTGTGAGGGTTCGAGTCCCTCCTCGCCCACCAAACTGGTTAGTGAACGAAGTGAACTTAATGAATGGCGTGCAATGGGCGCACTACGAAGATTTACCACCAGATAATATGTGAGATTTACTAATTTGATAACTTAGTGCTTTTGATTTCAAGCGCCTGCATTATTTCATCTAACCACAATTGATGACGATATGGATTCTGGTTCACACCAGTACTGTTATTTAGATTTATCAAGGTTTTAAAACCTTGTAAAGTTGGCGTCCAAACTTTTTGGTCTTCTAATAACCCTAAAGGTGTATCGGTGAAGAAATCTTCTAGGTTTGCTTTATACCCAAACTTTTCCAAGACGCGAGATCCTTCTTCTACAGTTAAAAATTCAATTGTAAACGAATCGGAAAAGTCCGGATTATGATATTCAAGCTTATTGCCAACACCTATTATTTCTCCAGTAGGGATAAGCCGAGTTCACCTATTTGTTGAAGAATTAAGGTTTTATCTTTCTCCAACAAAGTAAAGTCTAAATCTCTGTGATCTCTAGTTAGTCTTCCATATAAAGCATCCAATCCATAACCACCATGAACAGATACATGCACGCCAGAGTTCTCCAAGTTATTAAAAAACTTAAAAATCAAATCAAGCTGTTTTATTTGCTCTGAGTTTGGAGTGTAATTGTCTAGCATTCTTGAATTGTAACATTTTAAGAATGTAGAAATTGATCAATGCTAATTGGCACCACAAATCAACAAAATGATACAATAATTTCAATAATTATTTGAAAGGAGTCTTTTATGGGATTAAGAGATCGTAGAGACGACCGTCAAGAATTCGGCCGAGGTGGCAGTGCAGTTCATTACAAAATTCAAGAAAAAATGTTTTCTATTGGAGACGACTTTTGGATTGAAGACGATAACGGCAACAAAGCATTTAAAGTAAACGGAAAAGTTGCACGCGTTCGCGATACCCTAGATATTGAAGATCCTTCAGGTAGAACAGTTGTAAGCCTTAAAGGCAAATTAGTTGATGTTCGCCAAACAATGAATTTAGAGTTTGCAGATGGCAGAAAAGCTTTTGTCCGAAAAGACTTAGTAAACATAGTCCGAGATAGTTTTGTGCTAGAAGTTGAAGGCGGAGCAAAGTACGAGGTAAAAGGTAATATTTTGGATCACGAATACGAAATTAGCTTAAACGGCGACAAAGTAGCTGAAGCTTCAAAAAAGTGGTTTAGAGTGCGAGATTGTTACGGCGTCGAAGTTTCACAAAACGCTGACGCAGCCTTAATGATTGCAACTGTTGTTGCTGTGGATCAACTGAGTCACGACGTAGCATAAATTACTACTTTATATTACTTGCTTTGGCATAGTTAACTAATTAGGAGACTAGTCGTCTCTACTGTAGCCGGATCTTTTCTTGACTCCATAGTATATAACTTTCTGATCAAAATGGTTCGTGCTACCTTCGTGAAAGTTTCTCGGGTGCAACTCAATGACACCTTGAAAACCGTGACGCTGTAATAAATGTGCATATTCAGATTTTTCAGGCAATGTCGTCTCATCGTAACCCATCACATTTGCGGTAATAACAATTAGTTTTCCACCGGGTTTAAGCGCTGCATTTGCCTGATGTAAAAGTCTGGACGGACTTACACCATTAGTACCATTGGGGTCCATTCTAATTGCTTCAGCACAAATGTAATCAAGTGACTCTGGTGGTATTTCAGTTAATAATTCATTAGCATCTAGAGTAAAGTCGGCACTAAATGAAGGATCTATGTCCAACGTTACCCATCCTTTATGCCTCCATTCCTGCGTATTATCTCCAGTACCTAGCACTAAACCTATTTTGGTCTTTGGCATCTCTCTCATAGCATCTCTGCATTCATCTATAATTTTTAGCGGTTCATATTGTTCGCGCATACCACTGGCGTTTAGTCGGAAAATAGTATCAGCTGATATATCAATTGGGGGCGGTATGTCCTTTACGGCGAATTCAGGAGTTATACTAGTTATTTCGTACATACTATAAGGATATACGTCTGAAATCCAAAACTAAAGTAGTTATTTTTAATCCATTTTTATTGTAACCTATGTCAATAAGCCATATACTAAATTAAATGGATAACATCTTTTACCAACTTGCCCTGGTATTAGTCCTTGCATCGGGACTTGGATTAATTGTCTTTAAATTAAGACTTCCTCTTGTTGTTGCTTATTTAATAACGGGCTTGTGTCTTTCGCTCTTGCGTGTTTTTGATTTGGGGCATTCACCAGTTTTTGAAATTCTCCCAGAAATTGGAATTGCATTTGTTTTGTTTTTAATAGGCATGGAGCTCAAACTTAATGAGTTAAAAGTTCTTGGTAAGCCAATTTTTACTGCAGCTACCGGCCAAATTTTAATTACTACATTTTTAGGCTTTGGTTTAGCTTATTTATTAGGTTTTGAAAAAACTGAAGCGCTTTATTTAGGCGTCGGCCTAGCATTCTCCTCAACTGTAGTAGTTATTAAAATGCTTTCAGAAAACAGAGACTTATCGTCTTTATACGGAAAACTTTCAATAGGCATGCTTTTGGTTGAAGACCTAGTCGCAATTGTTATTTTAATGCTTATTTCGGTGGGTAGTTCTGCATTTAGCATGGGACTTCAAAGCAGCTTTCCAGTTTTAATGTTGGTAGTTAAAGCTTTGGGTCTTTTTACATTAACTTTTGTTTTATCAAAATACTTTTTAAACAAAGTTTTTGAATTCACAGCCAAATCAGTTGAGCTTTTGTATATAACTTCAATTGCTTGGTGTTTTGCTTTTACAAGTCTTGCCGTCATGGCAGGTTTTTCTATTGAAATTGGCGCGTTTTTGGCTGGAGTTGCCTTAGCTTCATCACCTTATCATTTGCAAATTCAAGCAAAAATAAAACCTATGCGGGATTTTTTTATTGCACTTTTCTTTATTTATTTGGGTTCTACTGCAGATTTTACAGAACTTGCTAGCAGCATACCAATAATTCTTGTTTTTACCATGTACGCGTTAATGCTCAAACCAATAATTTATGCGTTTTTGCTAAGCCGCTTTGGCTTTAAAAAACATACGCTGTTTCAAACTTCGTTATATTTGTCACAAATTTCGGAATTTTCATTAATAGTGCTTATGGTGGGCGTTACGGCAAAACTAGTGGATCCTATTACAATTTCAATTATGGCAGCTGTTGCGGTTTTATCTATTACAGTTTCATCAATTTTAATTTCTTACTCAAAAAAGCTTTATAAGCCTATTTCGCCACTAATGTCCATTTTTGAAAAAACAGGCAAAAAGCACTATTTTGAGCATGGAGAAAAAAGCGTACTTGTCGATCATATAATTATAATTGGAGCGCATAGAGTTGGCGCACCGATAATTAAGTATTTGCAACATAATGATATCCCTTTTGTAGCTATGGATTTTAATCCTACGCTGGTGCGAGAACTGATAGCTCAAGATGTTCAAGCGGTTTATGGCGATATTGGCGACCCAGATATTATTGACGCATTACACATTGAAGCTGCAAAGCTGGTAATTTGCACTGCATCTGACTTTTCTGACAATCAACTGCTTTTAAACACTGTTAAAGAAAAAAACGACTCAGCTAAGATCGTTTTGCGTGCAACTGACTCTGATCACGCAAAACTGCTTAAAGAGTTAGGCGCAGATTATGTATTATTGCCTGAAAAAGTATCAGGAGACTATATTGTGCATCAAATTCGTCAATATTGGCCAGATATTCATTTTAAAGATGGAATTAATTTTGGCAACAAAGCAGTTAGTTCTATTGTTTAAAAAGCTCATTTAGCGCCAAAATGCAGTAACATCGTGTTACAATTTTTATAATGCCTCAAGGATTAACTCAAGCACAGGCCCAAGATCAACTTAAGCTTTTTGGTTATAACCAGTTAGTCGATTCTTCAAAATCTTCTCCACTAAAAATACTGCTTAGGCAAATAAAAAGTAACTTTGTAATTTACATGCTAGTTGTTGCTGCAGTAATTTCATTGCTAGTTGGAAAAGAACCTACAGCTTACGCAATTTTTATGGTAATTGCTCTAGTTATAGGAGTTGGATTTATTCAAGAATACAAGGCGGAAGAGGCAGTTGCGAGCTTAAAGAAAATGCTCATGCCGATAAGCATTGTAGTAAGAGATGGCGCTAAATTAGAAATTGATTCAAAGGAAATTGTGCCAGAGGACATTATAGTTTTAGGAAATGGTGAAAAAATACCCGCTGACTGCGTTATTGTTGAGTCGCACGAACTAAGAGTGAGTGAAGCTGCATTAACGGGTGAGTCAAAAGAAATTAGTAAAATGCAGTTAGTGCCTGAAAAGCTGCCACAAGAAGAAAATTTACTATTTATGGGTACGTATATTGTAAATGGCCGTTGTTTGGCAAAAGTTACGCACACAGGAATGAATACTCGGTTTGGAAAAATTGCGCATTTAATTTCTACAGCTGAAAAAGAACTCCCACTGGCTCAAAAGGTTAATCATATCGCTAAATATATGGTTGTGATTGCAATTATAACTTCTGTAGCCACAGGCGCGCTAATGCTGTTTAGGACACCAGAGCTAACAAACGAGGCTACTACTGAAATTTTGGTATTAATGGTCGCATTAGCGGTTTCAGCTTTTCCCGAAGGCTTTCCTGTAGTTTTAATTACCACTTTAGCTGTTGGAGCCAAGCGAATGTCGGAGAAAAACGCTATTGTAAATCGAATGTCGATTATTGAAACTTTAGGTGAAGTAACACTAATTTGCTCAGATAAAACCGGAACACTCACCAGAGGAGAAATGACTGTTAAGCACATTTTCACAGGCAATGGTTTATACGAAGTAGAAGGAAGTGGCTTTGTTGCACATGGAAAAATTAGGAGCGACGGCAAGGATATAGATATAAACGCCAACGTGCATCTTAAACTACTAATTGAAGCGGGTATAGTTAGCAACGATACAGAAATTCAGAGAACAGGAATTGATAACGAATACAAGGCTCTTGGATCTCCAACCGAAGCAGCCTTACTCATTTTAGGAGCTAAATCAGGGATTTTTAAAGAGAACTTAAACGCTATACGCATAAACGAAATGCCATTTAACTCTGACCGAAAAATGATGTCTGTATTGAGCCAATCTGATGATGTTAAATACATTTATGCAAAGGGTGCGCCTGAAGTACTATTTGAAAAATGCTCAAAACTTCAACAAGGTTCAAACGTAGTAGAATTTGCACCTAAGCTAAAAGAGCAATTTGTGAAACTACAAACAGAAATGGCCTCAAACGCATTTAGGACATTAGGCATTGCGTATAAACCAGTTCAAACTAATGAGGAAAGCTACACTGAAGATGACTTAATTTTACTAGGAATCGTAGCCATGGAAGATCCTCCGCGCGAAGAAGCAAAAGCAGCCATTTTAAGCGCTCAGACTGCCGGAATTAGAGTTATTATGGCAACGGGCGACAGTAAAGACACTGCAATGTCGATTGGTCGACAACTAGGGCTAAATCAAACTATTTTAGAAGGTACTCAAATTGATCAAATGTCTGACCAAGAGCTTGCAATAGCATTAAAAGAGACCACAATTTATGCGCGAGTCCGTCCTGAACACAAAATTAGACTTGTTCGCCTATTAAAAGAAGCGGGAGAAATAGTTGCAATGACAGGAGACGGCGTAAACGATGCTCCAGCGCTAAAAGAAGCTCATGTAGGCATTGCAATGGGAAAAAACGGTACTGATGTTTCGCGTTCGGCAGCAGATCTTGTATTAAAAGATGATAACTTTGCAACAATTGTTGCGGCTATTTCAGAAGGACGAACTTCTTACAATAATATTCGCAAATTCGTGGCGTATCAGCTTAGTTGCAGTTTGGCAGAACTAGTCATTTTATTTTTGGGTGTAGTTTTTGCGCCATACTTAGGCTGGCAAACTCCAATACTTGTGGCAATGCAAATTTTATTTATGAACCTAGTTACAGATAATTTGCCTGCAATAACATTGGGAGTGAATCCATCCTCTGACGATATAATGCTGGAAAAACCTAGAAACAAAGAAAATATTTTAAACAAAGCTGTTATTAAACTGCTTATTTCTTCCGCTGCAATTATGGCAACAGTAACTTTAATTTCGTACTATTTTGCATTTAACATTTTGGGAATGACACACGGAGAAAGTCAGACAGTAGCACTTGTTACTCTAATTCTGGCTGAAATTGCAATGGCATTTAATTACAGATCTTTTAGAAAACTTACATTAAATCGTTCACCCTTTGTAAATAAATATTTATTAGGTGCTTCGGGTGTTTCGCTACTAGCCACTTTAATTATTATTTATACTCCTGCACGAAAAATGTTTGAAACAACTCATATAGGTTTATCGGGTTGGGGAATTGCAAGCGTGATTTGTTTGCTTGTTTTAATAGTAAATGATGTTTCTAAAAATTTAAGTTCCAAGAGTGAGCTTAGCTAAGTTAAGCTTTTTCGTAAAAAAGTTTCCTTTCGAACGAGTACTATCCACATGCATATTGACCGGCAACCTATAGCGTAATACAATCAGCTCACTTAAAAAAGTTTTTCAAACACATAAGGAGAAGCTAAAATGGCTGGGCAGAAAACGTATTTTCATTTTACCGACGGTATAGACGCTCTTGCGGCGATTGCTGCTTGGAGAGGGCAGCAAGAAGCGAGAGGATTACCTCAGACACGATTCGTCTTAAGTGGCGCAGGAGTTGTCGGAGATATATCTGTTGAAGAACGGAGCATAGACGACGAAAATGCGGTTAAGAAGTTCTTTCAGGAGAACTATGCGGGTAAATTCACTGTGCACGTTTCTCCGGAGATATAAACTGGGTTGTAAAATATGGATAGAAAAGAATAAAAAATCCTAGCTCACAAGAAACCCTCTCGTCTATTTTTGGATAACAATAGTAGACACGAGGGTCATAATTTTTCTTTTAAGTTGATACTGGTCGGGGTGACAGGACTCGAACCTGCGACCTCACGGTCCCAAACCGCGCACTCTACCAAACTGAGCTACACCCCGTAGCGAAAGCGAGGGGTGCTAACTTGTTTACACCCCGAGGTACTCCGAGGGGGCAAGGTTCTGCGAAGCAGGTTCTCACCCCACGAGCAAAGCAAAGGCGTGGAGGCAGAGCCTCACACACCGAGCACTCTATATTCTAGCAAGTAACATAAAAAAGTCACTCACAAACCTTAAAAAGGACAAAAAAGCTTAAAACCCCTCAATCTTTTCCGACAATCTAAGCTCTAAAGGGGGTGATTTGTATACCAAAGCTGAGTTAGTGGCTATATTCATAACATACACCGTAACAACATATTCACACATTTGCTCATACGTGCATGGCACAAAAATCTTTCCTGGGACCTCATTGTTCTGTGTAAAAGTTGACACAACCACAATATCATCATCAACAAAATAGGCACGGTCAATATAACAAAGCGCGTCGCGACTACATTGAAGGAGTTTATTTTCAATAATTCGATCATTGCGCATACCGATATAAAGCAATTCGTAAGGATTATATTCATTAGGAGATAGGCCCTTGCGCAGTTCGTTCCTAAAATCCACCACTTGTTCACCATTTGGAGAAAAGCGAGCATCTTTTATAGTCTTATACTTTTCTAAAGCCGCTTTATAAGCAGCAAAGTGCTCTTTATTAGTTACTGGAAATAAAATTATGCGAGAAGTATTATAAACCTCGTTTTCTTCAAACAGTCTAAACTCATCAGCTTCAAGCTCAATCCCACTATTTTTATGATTTGTTATCCATTTTTGAAAATACTTGTTTTGCTCAACATAATCGGGCAATTTGCTATCTTCGACTTTTTGCTGTTCCAAATAATTAGAATATGCTCCTAAAAAAATTAAAACTGCTACACAGGCAAAAATTACTGATTTTTCTATATAAGGCGACTTCATTAGCATTAGTATATCAAGTTTTTATTGCTGATTGACATTACTATTAAACTCAATTATTATTTGATAGATCCCCCCTGGGGGGATGCTGATTATGCACGACGAGCAAAAAAAGAAAAAGCTTCATAGAATCAAAATTATCAAAGGCCAAATCGCTGCCATAGAAAAAATGGTTGAAAACGACGAATACTGCATTAAAGTAATTCATCAGTCCCTTTCAGTTCAAAAGGCATTAAAAAAGCTGGACATGGAAATTATGGAAAACCACCTAACTCATTGTGTGGTAGGTAAAACTCATATGGATAAAAATGACAAGGTAATTAAGGAATTAATTGATATTTACAGCTATAAATAATGAAGAACAAAACATACAAACAAAGTGAAACTAAATGTGAACTAGTATATGTAGAGGGAATGCATTGCTCCTCGTGCAAAGTATTAGTAGAAAAAGAATTTAGAAGGTTTAAAGGCATAAAAAATGTAAAAGCTGATATAAATAGTGGGATTGTAGAAATAGAAACGGACCCAAACATAAAAATTAACACAAATGACCTAAATAAATTGGTCACGTCCTATGGATATTCTGTTTCGGGTATTAACGGCAACGGAACTAAAAAAGTAAAATTTGAACCTAAAAAGTATCTTTTGCCTTTATTATTAGCCTTAGTATTTGCTTTTTTATTCGATTATATTGGTAAGCGTTCTTCATTTGGCCTCTCAAGTATAAATAGCGAATCATCTTACCCAAGCTATTTTATATTTGGACTAATTGCAGGTTTTTCTTCGTGTGCAGCAATTATTGGGGGACTGTTGCTGGGTGTTTCCAAAAAATGGACTGAACAGTATGGAAACAGCATAAAACCTCAAATTATGTTTTTAACATCACGTACTATTACTTTTTTCGTTTTAGGAGGGCTATTAGGCGTATTAGGAGCTATTTTTTCAATTTCTGTTGGACTTTCAACTACTTTAATTTTAATTGTTTCATTGCTAATGATTGTAATTGGTGTACAGATGTTAGATATTTTGCCAAAAAAGGCCATTCCAGCATTTCCTAGACTAAGTAATATTTTGCATACAGTTGAGCACAAACAAGGAAAAGCTGTGCCGTTGTTCTTGGGTGCGCTTACTTTTTTTATGCCTTGCGGTTTTACTCTTATTGCGCAGGCAAGTGCTTTGACAATGGGCAGTTTTAGCCAAGCAGCACTGAGCATGCTTGCGTTTGCACTTGGAACGTTACCTCCATTAATTTTAATAGGTACAGCAAGCACTAAATTTTATACAAATAAAAAGTTTTCAACTCAGTTTTCTTATTTTGCAGGTTTTTTAATTATTATGTTGGGTATTACTTCACTCAATGCTCATTTAAATATTTTAGGTTTACCTAGTTTTAGTGACTTAACACATGCATTACAAAAAAAGGAAGCAGTGCAAACTCAAATAGTAGGTGGTACACAATTAATGCAAATGGAAGCTAAGGGGCTAGCATATTCTCCCACTCAATTCACTTTAGCGGCTAATGTGCCCGTACGCTGGGAAATTTACAACAGTGGGGCATTGGGATGTGCAAATGCAGTGTATGCTCCTGGATTATATGAAGAAGTAATAGTACTAAAGGCTGGATTAAACGTCGTTGAATTTACACCAAAAGAAGAGGGTAACTACAAAATTTCTTGCTCAATGGGCATGGTACCACCAGTTTACGTCACCGTTAATTAAAAATGACACAGACACAAAAAAAATCTTATCTAGTTCACGGAATGCATTGTGCATCGTGTAAAATTTTAATCGAAAAATCTGTAGCAGAGGTTGATGGTGTTGTAAAGGCTAATGTAAATTTTGGAACTGAAGTTTTAACTGTTGAAATAGATACCCAAAAAACAACTGAAGATAAAATAAAGAATGCAGTGAGCTCTGCAGGTGGTTATTCTGTTTCGGAATATTCTTACGAAGGCAAAAAACTGTCTAAACAAAAAGAATACAAAAAACTTAAACTACAAGTTACTTTAATAGGGCTTGCAACTATACCTTTTGTCTTTTTAATGATAGCTATGATGATTCCGCAAATAAGTGACATGCTTATGATGTTTGCATTGCCAATTTTAGTAATTCAATTTGTACTGGCAACTGTTGTTTTATTATTGGGTAAAGAAATTTACTTAAGCGCTTGGGCAAGTATAAAGACAAAACGTGCAAATATGGACGTTTTAATTGCAATTGGCACACTTACTGCATACATTTATTCCTCACTAATCTTGTTCGCACCAAATCTATTTGGAGACCTTGCACATTCTTATTTTGAGGCAGCTGTATTTATTCTATTCTTTATTATGCTAGGGAGACTTTTGGAAGCAAGATCAAAGGGGCAAACAGGCACAGCAATTGAATCGCTAATTAAGCTAGGAGCTAAAGAAGCAGTTCTTCTTAAAAACGGTGTAGAAACTAAAGTTGGAATTGATACCTTGGAAATAGGAGATTTGGTTTTGGTAAAACCAGGTGAAAAAATCCCACTAGACGGCATAGTTACAGAAGGACAAACATATGTTGATGAAGCAATGATTACTGGCGAACCTATACCAGTCTTAAAAGCAGTTGGAAGCAATGTAACCGGTGCAACTATTAATACAAATGGCGTAATTAAAATTAAAATAACTCACGTTGGCGAAGAAACAATGCTGGCTCAAATAATTAAAATGGTAGAAGACGCTCAAGCAACGCAGGCACCAATCCAGCGCATGGCAGACAACATTTCTGCAGTATTTGTTCCAGTTGTGCTACTTTTGGCTTTAGGCACATTACTATTTTGGCTATTTTTTGGACAAAGTTTTGGAATAGAAGACTCTACTCAATATGCCATTTATACATTTATTTCAGTTTTAATAATTGCGTGTCCATGCGCTCTTGGACTTGCAACACCAACAGCTGTAGTTGTAGGAACGGGTGAGGCAGCAAAACGTGGAATTTTGTTTAAAGACGCGAAATCACTAGAAAATGCAGACAAAATGAAATATATAGCTCTAGATAAAACAGGAACATTAACTGTAGGGAAACCACAAGTTCACGAATTTGTAAAAGTGGGCAGGGAAGAAGCAATCGAATATTACATCTTGTCTATCGAAAAAAATTCTTCACATCCACTAGCGGAAGCTATAGTAAGCTATTTTAACTCAAACGGTTTAAGTTCCTTAAATGTAACAGATTTTGAGGAAATTCCCGGAAATGGCGTTAGAGCTAAAATTTCAAATAAAGAGATTTTAGTTGGATCCGCAAAGTTTGTTTTAGGTCAAGCCAAACAGTTAAATTCCGAATTTGATGAGGTAATTACTTCGCTAAAACAAAAGGGTCTAAGCGTAATCTTGTGTAGTGTAGATTTAAACGTAGAAGCAATAATTGGAGTTGGAGATAAACTTAAGGAATCTGCTAAAGCAGTTATAGACGAATTAATTAAATTACAAATAGAACCTGTGATGCTAACAGGAGATAGTAAAGAAACAGGAGATATAATTGGAAAAACAGTCGGTATTAAAACTATATTTGCAGAAGTTAGTCCTAAAGATAAGGCAAATAAAGTACTAGACCTGCAAAATGCACATAAAAACTCAGTTGTAGGTTTTGTAGGAGATGGCATAAATGATGCGCCTGCCTTAGCTCAAGCCGATATTGGCATTGCAATGGGAAACGGTACTGACGTAGCATTAAACTCAGGAAGTGTTATTTTAGTTGGTGGTAATATTTCTAAACTAACCCAAGTTATTAAAGTTTCAAAAAGCACTGTGCGAGTAATAAAGCAAAATCTATTTTGGGCTTTTGGATACAATATAGTCTTTATACCACTAGCTGCTGGAATACTGTTTATTCCATTTGGCATTTTACTTTCACCAACTTTTGCTGGAGCAGCAATGGCTCTGAGCTCCGTTTCGGTTGTAACTAACAGCTTAAGGTTAAAGAGAATACTCAAATAGCAATAGCGCAAACTTTTGTTTTATAGGCGATTCTAGTATTATTAAAATGTGAAAGGCGCATTGGAAAAAATTAGAGGCGAGTACACACCTAAAGAGATCAATGTCAAGGTGGGTACACGATTCACTGTTTCAGATAAGCACCCAACCTTAATAGGTAGTAACCCAAAGGAGGGGCAAAACACTAAAAATTTAAAAGGTGATAAAGATTTTGCAAACTTAGAAGGGTGCAATTTTCTTCCTGAGTCATTTATAGCAATTGCATTTGACGAAAGTGGCAATCCTTATGTTTCAAAATTAACTAGGCAAGGAGTTGTATTTATAATGAATTTAGCTGACAGAGAAAAAACTGGAATTCGAAAAGTAGAAACTGACACCCCTGACTACTTAGAAGAAAATGAGATTGTAGTTTTAGCAAACAATAGTGATGGTTCTGTAGCTTTTTTAAGCCAAACAAATAAATCACGAGATGAATTAAGATTAGACACTCGAGAATCAGCACCTAGTCTATATACAGGATACTTAAACTCGTTCACAACACCATTTTTAAAGCCAGAAAACTAGCACATAAACTATACAAAAAAATAATTCCAGATATAATATACGCATGGCAAAAGACAAAAATAAAAAGAAAAATGAAAAAGTAGAACAAAGCAACGATCAAGTTGTTGAGGCAGTAATAGTTGAAGAAGAAGTTATTGTTGTAAGTGACGGTGAAGTGCCTCAAGAAGACAACGAAAACTACTCTAATGACGATAACGGCTTTGGAGCTCCTGATTTACCAACGCCAAAAAAGTCAGCAGTATTAATTATACTTATAACTGCAGGCATTTTAGGACTTATGTACTTGAGCAAACAATCAATTGTTGCTGCAACAGTAAACGGAAGGCCAATTTATAGGTATCAACTAATAAAAAGGCTGGAAAAGGACTTTGGAAAACAAGCTTACGAAAACATGCTTAGAGAAGAATTACTAAATCAAGAAGCAGAGCGTAAAGCAATAATAGTAACTCAATCTGATATAGATAATGAGTTTAAAAAGATTGACCAAGAACTAAAGTCACAAGGAACTTCTTTGGATGATGCGCTAAAGCAACAAAATTTAACAAAAGCAGATGTTACAGATTCAATTAGATTCCAAATTTTAGCAACAAAACTAGTTGCTGACAAAATTACAGTATCTGAAGAGGAAATCAAGCAATACACTGATCAAAACAAAGACTTTTTGCCTAAAGACCAAAGCGCAGAACAAATTAGAGCAACGGTAGAGGAATATATTAAAAGTCAAAAGGAAGCCCAGGCGGTCGACGCGCTGTTAAACGAGCTAAAAGGTAAAGCTCAAATAAATCAAATTTTAGAGTTATAAAGCAAATTAAATCAAAATACAAAGGCCTCTGTTGATACAGAGGCTTTTTAGTTGTAGCATATTTTTATGAGCAAAATTAGCCCAGGATATTTTAGAAACGTAATTTTTGGAGTAGAAGACAGTTTAGTTTCAACTGTGGGACTACTTTTTGGTATGGCGGCCGCAGGCATAGAAAGCTTAACTATTACTACTACAGGATTGATTTTACTAAGCGTTGAAGCTTTATCAATGGGAGTAGGTACTTACTTATCTGAAGAGTCCACAAACGAAGTAAGCGACACTAAGTCTCGCGAAAACCCAGAAATCGAAGGGGCGCTAATGTTTGTCTCATACTTTTTGGCTGGATTTATTCCTTTAGCTCCATACTTTTTACTTCCACAGAATATTGCCAAATATGTTTCTGTTATCGCCACATTAGTAGGTTTATTTTTATTAGGTTTCTTACCTTCAAAGAGGGTGAAATCAGGCTTAAGAATGATGTTAATTGCCGGAGGCGCAATTATTCTAGGTTACTTTATAGGTAGAATATTAGGAGTTGAGAGCACCTAATATTTCTGCTACCATTTTATAAGTGGAAAAACTGCCCGGTAATCCCAATATCAATAATCAAATTCGGAATAAAAAGCTTTGGCCATTAATTTTGCCAGTTTTGTGGTTTTTTTGTACAATACTCTTTGTCTTAGTATTAAGCATTTATTTGCTACTTTCGGAACAAACCTCTCCGGATACAGCATATAAATACGCCATTTTTGCTGCTAAACCTAAGGTTTTAGGCTATTCTACTCAAGAAGTAACTACTGAGGACGCACGTGCTGAAAGAATTGATGAGATTTTTCAAAAATATAAATGTCCAATTCAAGGGTACGGAGAAGTATTTGTTAGAGAAGCCGATAAAAACGAGATCCCATACTGGTTAGTAGCAGCCGTGGCATTTCAAGAATCAAGCTGCGGAAAAAACACTCCGGTAGTAAAGGGCGAAGAGACATACAACTTATACGGTTGGGGCGTTTGGGGGCCACATGTGTTTAAGTTTGAATCAATGGAAGAAGGCATTTCTACCGTTTCAGAATATATGAGCAAAAAGTTTATTTCAAAAGGCATAACTGAGCCATGTGAAATCATGAAAGTTTACACCCCACCTTCTAAAGGTTCGTGGTGCGAAGGAATTAAGTTTTTTAGAGACGAAATTGTAGATTACGAAACCCCATAAATCTTAAAATATCCATTTAAAATAACAGTTTTTCAAGCCTTGGCGATTTGCCAAAACACTGGTTTTTAGCTATAATAGCAAGGTTAGTATATAAGTTTCCCACACTTAATCAGATTAATATGAAACACGTATATAGAGTAACAATTACTGTATTTATGTTTATGGCCTTTGTACAGGCCAAACAAGCCTTTGCATTAGATCCTTTAGCCTTTGTGTATGCACAGGAAAAGCTTCAACAACGCCCAGAAGAGGTGTTTTTTACAATTCAAAGACAACGAATAGACAGAACAGCAAATTTGCGAGCCTTCTTTAAGAGCTACAATTCATCACTAGAACCATATTCTGAGCATTTTGTACTTACTGCAGACAAATACGGATTGGATTATCGCTTACTACCTGCAATTTCGTGCGTAGAGTCAACTTGCGGCAAATTTTACATTCCAAGCTCAAACAACCCATTTGGATGGGGAATATACGGAAACACAGTTACAAGCTTTGAAAGTATTGAGGCAGGAATTGATACTGTAGGAGCCGGTCTTGCCAAAAATTACGTAAATAAGGGTTATGACACTGTAGAAGAAATTGCTCCTATTTATAATCCAAACACGCCAATTCAGTGGGGTGGAAAAATTAACTTTTTCTTTAAGCAAATAGACGAGGCTGTAAATACAGCTCAAACTTCTTAATTAACCTTTTTTAATGTAAAATCCATAAGTAAATGTTTGGGCAAGTGGCGGAATTGGCATACGCGCACGGTTTAGGACCGTGTCCTTCGGGGTGAGGGTTCGACTCCCTCCTTGCCCACCAGCAAAAAAGATTGGCTTTTGCCAAGCTTTTTTGATGTTGTTAAGAGTAGGTAGGTGACCATGGTTCGACTTTTTCGAGTATAACGAGAAAAAGCAACGTTCTTTCGCGCAGCGAAAGGTTGTTACTCCCTCCTTGCCCACCAAAATTTAAAATCCCTGCCAAATAAACATAATGAAGCAAGTAGAAGTAAATCTGGCAACACATGACTTAAATATTGAAACAATGGAAAAACATATTCAGCGAGTTAGGGAAGTCCTAGAAACGACTGATGCGGAAGTTATTGTTGTACTTGAGGATAGTAAATCTACTTTGTATGACGCTGAACAAATGTATCAGCTAACTTCAGCTGGAGTCCCGCCTACTCTTGCATTTCTCTCTTTAGCAAAAGACCTATCGGAGCATTTAGCAGCTCTAGATCTATATAGTTATGTGCAAGACCCCTTATATCAAGATTTGTTTACCTATTTAAGTGGGGAAAGTGACTATACAATGGAACTTTTAGCTCTGGACGCTTTATATGTTTCTAGCATTCGCACTGACGGATCACCAAGGCTAAAAGTTATGCTGGAAGGATCTTTAGATAGTAAAGAAACAGATTATGACTGGGGCGTGGACTTAGATAGAGTTATTTCTCTATATGTTCAAAATAATTTTGATGAAGCACTCGCAGTATATAAAGGTAT
This sequence comes from uncultured Candidatus Saccharibacteria bacterium, assembly GCA_964496905.1. GTDB lineage: Bacteria > Patescibacteriota > WWE3 > UBA101185 > UBA10185 > CAZCAQ01. The sequence goes on along the minus strand of CAZCAQ010000005.1, from coordinate 5,575 downwards.
GTGTAACAACTTGGCAGGTGATACTGTAAGACGAGAAAGCGCTATGGCTACAACAATCGCAATGCAAATAGATCAAAATCCAAATACAGTCGTGATTTCAAAACTTGGAACTATGCATAGCGGACTGAGTCTTGAATTAAGAAAATTAGGGATCTCCGCAGGTATACATCATTTAGACACATCCAGTGAAAAACCTAAGCTATCATTTATACCCTTACATTCAACAACACACAAAATTAGATATAAAGGATTTGAAAGCGTTACAGAATACGAATGGCATTTATCCATAATATGTGAATTAGCTTTTACAGCTTTATATGAAGCTAGCGAGCGTAGTGGAAACGCGCTTTCTTATGGCGATATAATAGACGCAGCTGTAGGTTTTGCGGAAAATTTTTCAAGCATGGATGATATAAGAAACTTTGAGAAACTCGTACGCAAACAAGGTCTAGTTGGGGCCCTTGAAACCTTTGATAACATTGGTGTCGAATAACTTGCTTGCTTTCTTTGTATATTATAACTCAACTCAAGCAATAAAAATAGACTGTTTTTCCATTTTGTTGGTGCTATATTTGTATAAACAAACATGAAAAAAACTGCATCAACTTCAAGCGAAGTAACAAAAGTCACCCCAACAGAGTTTTTTAAAATTGCTAAATGGGCCGTAAGCATAGTTTTTCAGATAAGCAAGGTGCACTCGGTTCTTTTTATAGTTTCAAACACCATTGGCAAGTTAATGATGATTGTTTGGACTTATATATTCTCACGCATTCTGGACTGGGTAATTTTTCATTCAAATAATCCTGAAGACTTTACAAGGGAAGACTTAGCAATGCCAATGCTTTTGTTAGCAGGTTTCACTTTGATCAATTTTGTTAACAACATAATTGGAAGATACGCAAGAACAGAACTTAGGCTATACACAAGAATAAGATTTAGAAGTCTGTATGTAAGCAAGCTCAACAACTTAGGTATTCAGACGCTTGAGCAACCTGAAATCAATAATAAAATGCATAGAGGGCAAGAAGTTATAAATAATATTTATGAATACTATTTTGGCCTTGTTAACATATTCACTGAGATTGTAAGGCTAGGCACAACCGCTGTAATTATATTCAGGTTAAATCCCTTAATCGCACTCGCCGTCTTTGTAGCCACAATCCCTTACTTAATTTTTGACAAAAAAATGCGCGGGGATTGGTACAAAATCGAATATGAGAACACAGAAGCTTCACGCCTATCCTTTTGGAATATACATAGCCTTTCAGACGCAAAGAACTTGTCTGAGGTTTATATTACTGGCGCATATGACTTTTTGTTAAGTAAATATACAGTTTACCAATTTTGGTTACTTGGCCTGTTTAAGAAACTTAACCATAAATGGAATATTGGTCAAAACCTGTTAGATGCATTTAGAAGCGTTGTGATTTATGTCACATATTTTAGTTTGTTTATCCAAGCTATAAAAAAGGTGATTACAATTGGAGATTTAACTTTTGCAATAAGAACGATTGACATGTTCAAGGACTCAGTTCAAACAGTTAGTACAAGCGCAAATGATATTCTTGAGCAGTCATTTAGATACAAGGACATACTTAGTTTGTTCGAGGCCACTCCTGTTGTGAATGATGGCTCAGTTAAAATGGCAAAATTAACACGAGGACCAAGTATAGAATTTAAGAATGTATCTTTTTCTTATCCAAATACTGAGAATTTTGTACTTAAGAATATAAACCTAAAAGTGCAAAATGGAGAAAAGATAGCAATCGTGGGACATAATGGAGCCGGCAAAACAACTCTAGCAAAGCTTTTAAACCGATTCTATCAAGCAAATGAAGGTGGTATTTTAATTGAAGGTATAAATATTAATGAATTGCAGATCGATAGCTATTACAATAATGTTGGGGTGTTATGGCAGGAATTCAACAAATACGAGCAACTAACTGTTAAGGAAAACGTATATGTTGGGAATTCAAACGAACCAATTAATGAAGAAAAAATAATTAACGCCTTAAAGTCTGCGGATGCATTCGATTTTATTCAACAATACCCTAATAAATTAGATACTGTTTTAACCGAGCGTACCAAAAACGGAATTCGACCCTCTACGGGACAATGGCAAAAGATCGCCATAGCAAGGTTTTTTTACAGAAACGCTCCTTTAATAATTTTTGATGAGCCAACCGCGAGCATTGACGCTCAGTCTGAATACAACATATTTAAAAATATTTATGATTTTTTTACTGGGAAAACCGTAATAATCATTTCGCATAGGTTTTCTACAGTTCGAAACGCCGATAGAATTTTGGTAATGGATCACGGAGAAATAATTGAAGACGGTTCGCATGACGAACTAATAGCTCTAAATGGAAAATACGCTGATGCTTTTAGATTACAGGCAGAAGGTTACAAAGAAGTAGTAAGTAACATTGCATAAAATGATCAACAATCTAGAAAAAGCTATTCAAAATCAGATTAACACACTTCAAGGGCAGGTTGGATTAAACATAAAATTTCTTAACACTAACGAGGAAATCAAAATTAACGAAAAGCTCCAATTTTGGGCAGCAAGCATTATAAAAGTTCCAATTGCCTGCACATTTTATAATCAGGTGAGTGAAGGAAAAATTACAGGCGACACTCGTACTACAATTTCAGCTGAAAACATAGTTTTAGGATCAGGTGTAGCCAAGCTACTAGATAACAGCATTAGCTTTACTCTTAAAGATTTAGTTACGCTAATGCTTGTTGCGTCTGATAACAGCGCGACGAATCAGATAATAGATATTATCGGGTGGGAAAATGTAGAAGCATACATGAAAAGCCTAGGACTTAACGACACCACGTTTAGACATAAAATGATGATCACTGCAGGGCGGGGCCCCAATTTAACAACTGCAAAAGACATGAGTAACTTGTTAGAAATGCTTTATACAAACACACTTCCTGGCAGTAGGGAAATACTAAATTTAATGCAAGAACAGATTGACCGAACTAATATCCCACTTTATATTCCTAACGAGGTTGCCATTGCACATAAATATGGCGCGCTACCAGAAGCATTACACGAAATTGGCATAGTTTATAGTTCAAACCCTTTTATTTTTTGCTTTTTTAGTGATGATCAAAAAGATAAGCACGTGACTAATGAAATTTTGTCTCAATGCGCAAAATTATGTTTTGACGAGGCCAATAGATGAGTATAAAAAACCCATTAACACAACAAGAACACGAAATCATAGATAATAAACATACTGAGGCACCTTTCACAGGCGAGTACGACGATTTTTTTGTAGACGGTGTATACTTTTGCAAAAAGTGTAGTTCACCCCTTTTTTCGTCAGAGGCTAAATTTCACTCTGGGTGTGGATGGCCAAGTTTTGACGAAAACTTTCCAAATGCCATAGAACGAGTCAAAGATAAAGATGGGCAGCGAACCGAAATTGTTTGTTCAAACTGTCACGGTCATTTGGGACATGTGTTTGAAGGCGAGCAATTTACGAATAAAAACACGCGGCATTGCGTTAACTCACTATCTATAAAATTTGTTCCTCAAAAACCATCTTCAACTAGTGAAACAATTTATTTAGGAGGAGGTTGTTTTTGGTGTGTTGACGCTGCTTTTAGAAACAGCAAGGGTGTTACACAAGTCGAATCAGGATATGCGGGCGGTACAACACTCAATCCAACATATGAACAAGTTAGTAGAGGCGATAGCGGTCACGCAGAAGTAGTAAAAATCGAATTCGACAACACAAAAACCACATTAACCGAACTTTTGGCGATATTTTTTAAGATTCACGATCCAACAACATTAAACAAACAAGGGAACGACATAGGAACTCAATACAGATCTGTTATTCTTTATACAACGCTTAATCAAAAAGAAGAAATAGAAAATACTATTCAAAAACTTCAATTAGCCAAATATGAACATAAAACCGTCGTAACTCAGGTTTTGCCCTTAATTAAGTATTTTCCTGCAGAAAGCTATCATCAAGACTACTACAATAAAAACCCAAATGCGGGATACTGTCAGTTTGTTATAAAGCCAAAACTTGAAAAGCTTAACTAAACACCGTAGCATTATATTAACAATGTTTACGGAGATTCATGGATAATTCAAACAGAAACTTATTAGGAGTATCTATCTGCGCTCTATTTATTATGGTCATTGCTGCTTCAGCATATTTTTTTGGTGCAAAGAATAGTCCACTAACTAATAAAACCAGTTCGAATGAATTTGTAATAGCATCTTTTAGTTCTGGGCCCGCATGTGTTTCTAAAATAAGCGGACAAGTCATGTGGGACTGTGCAGGAGCAACCTGTACATCTACAGAAGTTGCGGAATGTAATAAAAACGGTAGCGCCTACAAAGCACTTTTAAACGATGAGGATGTTATTACGTCTGATAGTGCGGCAGCATTCGAAGAAGAAGAAGCAAGCGAGGTAGCTGGTATAAGCGTTGTTGCGTGTAGTGTAAATGGCGGTGGGTACACCGGACAGCTTGGCTGCTTAAGTGAACAAAAAATTTTAGTTGTAGGACCTCCAAAAGTTTTTTCAGGTGCGCAAAACAAACCAATTGACTCAGGTATTTTTACTAAATCAGCCTCCAGCAATCTAAGCGATACTGCGCGAGCCTTTGATTTTACAAAGAACGAACCAGTTAAGTTTGCAATCAAGGTTAAAAACAACTCAAATATTACTGTTAAAGATGAGTACGAATTCTTGGTTAGTAAAATCATAGAAGCCCCCGCAGGCACTCAACTAACTAGTAGTACACAAATTTGTGACGCCGAACTAGATTTATTAAGTAAACAAAATGCTACATTATCCAAGACCCATGTTTCGCAAAGCCAAATAGGTTATTCTTTAGAACCAAATGAAGTTAAAATGCTAACTGGCCAATGGCAACCAACAAGTAAGGACTGCGGATTGTACAAAATTGCGCTGAAGGCAGATACTTTTCAAAATACCGACGCCAAATTATGCCCTTCGCAAAACAAACCTCAAGATGATGTTGTAGCTTATGCATACATAAGGGTTACTGGTGACGGCTGCGCAACCAATTCTGAGACTGCAAAGCCTGCAACATGCGTTTACAAACCAATGTCCGATTGGGTTGAACAGTCCGGCACTGCACAAGGTCAAGAAATAAAGTCACCAACGCGTTTAAAGACATTTACAATTCCTGCAGGTGCAGAAAAAAGAATGGTTAAGGTTAAATACGAATACGCGGCACTTGGAGATAAATCGTCTAGTTTAGTAAACAATGCATGCGGAGCACAGTCCAACGAAGAAGGAGCTGTTCAAGTTGTAGGAGAGAACTTGTTGAATAAAACGTACTTTGGTGGACACAGGTTTTTTGATAACGAATACGAAGACACAGTATTTGACGAAGTCACTAATCCAAATCCCGACCCAACCGAAGTAAAAGAATTAAGTCTTATGTTGCCTCCTGGAGCATATTCAATAACCTCAAAGTGGCAAGGTGATGGTCAAGATTTTTGGAATAACGCTCTGCCTGATCACAAATACTACATTGATGTAAGAAACAAAAGTAAAGGAATGGTGA
>CAZCAQ010000004.1:63359-70700 GCA_964496905.1 uncultured Candidatus Saccharibacteria bacterium | reverse complement strand
ATAAGCTATACTTCCTCCGCAATGCTCGCAACAGAACTAAAAACAGGAAAAATCTATAAAGAAGACGGCTTTCCATTTAAAGTGGAAAAGTACTCATTTTCCAAAGTTGCCAGAGGCGGTGCCACAGTGCGAGTAAAAGTACGAAACCTTATTACAGACCAAGTTTTAGAAAAATCTTATAGTGGAGCTGTCAAAATAGAGGATGCCCAAATGTCGCGCAAGCCAGCTCAATACCTTTATGAAGACAACGGCTATGTTTTTATGGATCCTACAACTTATGATCAATTCACAATTGCTAAAGGTATTATTGGTGACTTAAGTTACTATCTTGTAGCAGGGGAGACAGTTGACATACTTTATTTTGAAAGTCGCCCAATATCAATAGATGTTCCAAATACTATGGTCTTTGAAGTATCTTACACAGAACCAGGATTTAAGGGAAATACTGTTACAAACACGCTTAAGGATGCCACATTAGCTAATGGACTTATAACCAAAGTTCCAACATTTGTTAAAATTGGGGATCTTGTTAAAATAGACACACGATCCGGCGAATATATTTCAAAGGCCTGATCCGCGCTTAAACGCACAACCAAAGCCTTATGTTTCAATTTATACAAAATTTTGCATTTACTCCCGAAAACCTCAATATTTTTGGTTTATTTATGTTTTTAGGCGGCTTACTTTGCCTATTTGGTGTTTGGTACGAAGGCAAAAAAGACGGTTTTGACGACGAGAAGCTTTTTGATCTGTTTTTGATCTCTTTTTTTAGCGCGCTTATTTTTGGCAAGATTGCGTTTTTTTTGCTGTACCCAACTTTAGTTAAAGACATTAATGATGTGGCCGAATTTATATTTTCTGCAAAAATTAATTTTGCAGTTAGCATAGTAGTATTTGTATATGTGGCTATTGCTTTGGCTAAAAAGTGGAAATGGTCACCTTATAGAGTTTTAGATATATTTGCGCTGGGACTCTCGTTTTTGGCTTCCATAGTAGCTTTAGGCTACGTGGTTTATACTCAACAGCCAAAATATTTGTTTGTTTTTACGCTCTACATTTTGTTTTATTCGGTATTTTCAACTTTGCGTAATCATAAGGTTAAATCGGGCTTAACTTTTTCAGCTTTTTGCGCATTTACTTCAATAATTTTGTATTTTATCTTTGGAGCAGCTTTGTTGCCAATTTATCTTTTGTTAATTACAATAGGCTTAGTAGTAATACTTGTAAGGTTCAAAAAAAACATGAGCAACCATTTATCAGCAGATTTTATAGAAAAAATGAAGCAAAAGCTTTTATCTAAAGATAAAGAATTGGCAAAAGAAGAAGCCGATATTAAAGCCAGCGATCCATACTTAACTTACGAAGATCGCGAAAACGACAATGCTGAACTAGTAGAAGACGCTACTGAAGACATGATGCACGATACTCAACAGATGTCACTTGGAATTGTTCAAAAATCACGTGCTCAAATAGCTAAGGCGCTAAACAAAATTAGTGGAGGTACTTACGGAGTTTCGGATGTTTCGGGCAAGCCAATTCCACAAGAGCGTCTTGAGGCTTTTCCTGAGGCTACAACTTTAGTGGAAGAACAAGATCCTGCGTCTGATGAAAATAAGTGACCAGGTTTTCCCCTTAACATTTTTTTGTGCTAGTGTGTTTTTGTTTGTTTTTAGCTCAAATAACCTTTATGACTCAACAAATGCTGTTTGCACACCCATTTCGCTTGGCGTAAAAATAGCGGTTTTCACCATTGTAGCGGCAATTTTGCTGTTTTTAGGTATTACTTCACGTTTAAGGTCTTTTTCTTCTGGCTTACTCTTGTCGGGAAGTTTTATACTTATAGTTGAAGCGTTTGTAAGGGGTTGTGTAATGGATTACTGGTCGTTTTTTGGTTTATTTCGCTTTAATATGGCCGATATATTTATTAGCACAGGTGCAATTTTGCTTGCATACGATCTACTTGTTAAAAAACGAGTACAAGTTATGTATAATCAACTGGTACATAATTCTGAAAGGTCTTAAAAGTTACAAATGGAAGAACAAGTTGCCGCAAAAACAATTTTAATTATAGAAGACGAGGCTGATATTAGACAGATATATGCCGAAATTCTAAAAGACTCGGGTTTTTTAGTATTAGAGGCAGAAGAAGGTAATTCGGGCTTGGAGATTGCAAACTCAAAACCATGGGACTTATTGCTTTTAGACATAATGCTTCCTGGGCAAGATGGCCTGCATGTGCTTAGAGAGATAAAAAAGGTGCCTGATCTAGCTAAAAAGCCAGTTTTGCTTTTGACCAACCTTGAAAGTGAGCCAATTATTACTGAGTGTTTCTCGCTAGGTGCTGATGGTTATTTAATTAAGTCGGAGATAACGCCTGACTATATTGTTGCCGAAGTTCGCAACTATTTTTAAGTATGAAAATATTACTTGTCGAAGACGAAGCGGATATCCGTGAAATATATACCGAATTGCTTAGCATTGAAGGGCATACAGTAGATCAAGCGGCTGATGGTGACGAAGCATTAACAAAGGCGCTTGCAGGACAGTGGGAAATTTTGTTGCTAGACATAATGCTGCCAAAGCGAGATGGGTTGGAAATTTTGTCTAACATTAAGTCAAATGCTGATTTAAGAAATAAGCCCGTTATTTTACTTACAAATCTTGATAAAGACTCAATATTACAGGCGTGCATGCAACTAGGTGCCAACAACTATTTAGTTAAGTCTAATATTACTCCGCAGGAAATTATCCAAGAAGTAGGGAAGTACAGCACTGAACCTGTAGTCGCTGATGAATAACGTAAAAGTAATATTCGAAGACGATAATATTGTTGTTTACGATAAACCCACTGGCTTAGTAGTAAATAAATCTGAAACAACTCAAGGGCAAACTTTGGCCGAATACTCTTCAGAATACCTAGATATGGACGAAAAAGAAGATACTGAGTCCGATTTTTACTCACGTGGCGGTATTGTACATAGACTTGATAAAGACACTTCTGGACTTGTTTTGGCCGCAAAGAACCAAGAGTATTTTGACTTTTTGCAACTGTTATTTAAACAGCGCAAAGTAAAAAAACGCTATGTAGCAATATGCTTGGGCAAAATGAAAGAGGACGAAATTACTATAAATGCACCAATAGCACGCAATCCTGACAATAGATTTAAATTCGCTGTAGTAGATGGAGGTAAGGATGCTCGTACCAGCTTTACTAAACTAAAGGTTTTTGAAAAAGAGGGGATTGAGTTTACACTTGTTGAAGCAAGGCCTATAACTGGCAGAACGCATCAAATAAGAGTTCATTTAACGGCTTTAAACTTACCAATTGCAGGTGATGAAATCTACTTGGGCAAAAAAAATTTGGAGAAGTGCTATCCGTTGTTTCCTAGGCTAATGCTACATGCTACTCAACTTTCTTTTGTTGATGATCGGACACAAAAAGAGTTTGATTTTATTTCACCCCTTCCCAACGAATTCAAGATAGACTAATATTATTTCATGCCACCAAGGGCTGCCCGCAAAAAAAGTAAAAAAAAGCCTCTCAAGCTTGTAAATAGAAAAGTACGCAAAAAAGCTTCTTATATTTTAACTACTGTATTTTTGCTTGGAATTTCATCAATTTTATTTTTTTCTGCAGTGATGTATAAACGTATGAATACTGTTTTTGCATCTGCGCAAAGCGTTGATGCTCAAAATTTTGATGAAAAAGATATTTTTACTATTTTGCTTGTTTCTGCTGATGATATTTCTAAAGATTCCCCCCATATTAAGTCTTTAAAGCTTGTCATAATGGATAAAAAGGATAATGAGTTATCCTTAGTTAACTTAGGTAATCAGCAAGATTATGAAGTTCCAGGAAAGTTTGGCAAGGAAAAAGCATTTAACCTAATGGCGTTATCAAATTCAGTAAATACGGAACCTAAAGAAGCCGAGAAATTTTTTGTTAAAACGGTTGAAAATAATTTAATGTTCAAAATAGATAGATATGTTTATGTAAATCATGAACAATATTCTTCAGTTGAATCCACTTTTGGTGAACCAAGTACCGCGCAGTTTGTCCTTTTGTTAAAGGATTTTGCTTTAAATAATCTGCAAGGCAACTTACATACAGACGTAACAGATCGAGAGTTGTACGCCTTTTTTGAGTTTTTATCCAATGAACCTTTAACGATCAGTAAAAGTGAAAAAGATTATCCAGCTCTATTAAAGAATATTGTAGCTAACTCAAACATTGCCGATGAAAAGTTTATGATTTCAATTTTAAATGGAGCTCAAATTAGTGGAGCAGGTAACTACGCATCTGAGGTGGTTGAGCGTGTTGGCGGAAGGGTAACCTTTGTAGGTAATGCTAAAAATGATTACTCAGAAAGCGTAATAGTAACTGATAATCCTGAATCTCAAAGCGTAAAATATTTAAGGTCTTTTTTTAAAGTAGACAAAATTGAAAAGAAGACTAAGTATAGTCTTATTGAAAGTGATGTTGAGCGCGCAGACGTAACTTTAATATTAGGCCTTGACTTCAACAAGAATATTTATTAGTCTTTTTTTAGTCTCTCTCCTTTCTACCCCGCCTTTTAGGTGGGGTTTCTATGCTTTCAGCACTAATTGCACTCAGTTTAATAGCTTTGGGAGTTGTTTTTTATAAAAGGGCAAGTCTAAAGCAAGCAATATTTGGTGACATCGTCATGACAGATTATGTTGTGTTGGAAATTAAAGTCCCAAAAATTATGACTGAGGACTTAAACACGGGTCCATTATCGGCAGAGCACATGTTTGCATCACTTCACGGTTTACTTAGAGAAGATTTTGATAGCCAAGAGCACTTAACTTTTGAATTAGCCGCAGAAGGCGGTGGCGGTATGAATTTTTACTGCACTGTACCTAAGGAAATAAAAAGCTTTGTCGAAAGCCAAATTTATGCGCAATACCCTTCGTGTCAAATACGACCTGTTGATGACTATGCCGCCATTAATAAAAATGAGGACGCGCCATATTCAATTGCCAGGCTTGAATTAAGTAAAGAGAATTTTTTTCCAATTAAGACTTTTAGAGATTTTGAGGTTGACCCGATTTCTGGAATTACGTCGGTTTTATCCCAAATTGAAGGTGGAGAGCGTTTGTGGTTTCAGCTATCTTTAAAACCAATGGCAGATGTGTGGCAAGAAGAAGGTCACACTTATGTAAAGGCAAAAATAAAGGGTGAAGAAATTAAGTCAAACGACTTTTCTTCAGTAATGGGGAGAATACTTCACGAATTTACCGATGTACTAATGAATGTACCTGGCTACTTGCTTAATCCTACATCCGAAGACCCTGGAAAAAAGGCTTTACCCGCAAAACCTATGAAACCTGACATAACTGGTGGTGAAGAACTTCAAATGAAATCTATTGAGTTTAAGCTTGCAAAAATAGGCTTTGGAGTAAATATTCGTTTGTATTCGCAAGCGGCCACACCAGAAAAAGCAGATGCTAATTTACGTGCATTAATAGCTTCATTTAAGCAATTTTCGGTTGCAAGTTTAAACGGATTTGTAGCGAGAAGTTATGAAAACAAGCACGAAGGCCTTGAGCAATACCTATCCAGAACATTTTCCCATGAAGAAGCTCACGTATTAACAACAGATGAACTTGCTTCAATTTTCCATTTGCCTTCTGGAAGTGTAGAAACCCCAAATATTAACTGGGTTATGTCAAAAAAAGCTGAACCACCTGCAAATCTTCCAACTAGTGATTGTACTTATATTGGTGAAACAATGTTCCGCAACCAAAAAATGCGGTTTGGCATTAAAAACGACGATGACCGCTTGCGTCACATGTATTTAATAGGCAAAACAGGAACAGGGAAGTCAACTCTATTTAAAACCTTAATTACTCAAGATATTGCTAATGGTGCTGGAGTTGGTGTTTTAGATCCTCACGGAGAGCTTATTGAAGATTTGTTGGAATATATTCCAGATCATAGATTAAAGGATGTAGTTTTAGTTGATCCTTCTGATGTGGATTTTCCCGTTGGGATTAATTTAATGGAACTTAGCGATCCTAATCAAAAAAACCTTATGGCTTCAGCTCTTGTAGGTGCAGTGAGAAACCATTTTGATTATTCTTGGGGTCCACGGCTTGAATATTTGCTTAATTACGCCGTTTTGACACTTCTGGATGTTCCAGGGACGTCATTGCTTGGAATTACAAGGTTAATGGCGGATCAAAACTATCAGCGCTACATTTTGCATAAAGTTAAAGATCCCGTTGTTATTGAATTTTGGGACAAAGAGTTTAAAGAAATGAAAGGCAACCAAAAGCTTGTTACAGAGGCTATTGCGCCAATTCAAAACAAAATTAATAGATTTTTGTCATCAACTACTATCCGTAACATTTTGGGCCAAAAAAAATCAACAATAGACATTTGGGATATTATGAACTCAGGCAAGATTTTATTTATGAATCTGTCAAAAGGAAAAATTGGAACGGACAATGCAAACTTGCTTGGCGCATTGCTGGTCTCACGAATTCAGTTTATGGCCTTGCACCGTGCAAAACTAGATCCTAAATCTAGAAAGCCATTTTATTTGTATGTTGATGAGTTTCAAAACTTTGTAGGTGGAGATTTTGAAAGTATTTTGTCAGAGTCAAGAAAATATGGTTTAGGATTGTATTTAACTCACCAGTACACTTCACAGCTCCCTGAAACCCTTCAGAACGCTGTTTTTGGTAACGTTGGCACTATTGCTGCTTTTTCATTAGGAGCTCCTGACGCCCGCGTGTTGGAGTCTGAATTTGAACCTTACTTTGATCATCAAGACATAATTGCGCTAGAAAGATTTCAAATTTATATGAAGCTTATGATTGATGGAATGACGTCGCAGCCTTTTTCAGCTAGAATTTTATTACCTTGGAAAGAAGAAGACGAAATTGCCAAGAAGCATACTGAAAACAAAGAAAAAGCTCGTCAAATGAGTAGGGAAACTTACGGAAGACCAAGAGAACAAGTAGAAGAAGTAATTAAGCGCTGGATAAACCGACCTTTTGACAAAGGTATGGCCATTGCAGACGAAATGAGAGCAAAAGGAGAAAACCAAAATGGATAAAAATCAGTTTGAACAATTAAAAAAATTAGTAATGGATTTAGACAAAAGCTTAACAAGATTAAAAAGCTTTATTGATCAACACGAAGGAGATGCGGGACTGGATGCATTAAGCAATGATTTTGGGTTGCCACCATTACCTTCATCTTTACCAACTCGACATGACGTGACTTCGCCTCCATTTAGATCCGCTTCAAGCATTAATACACCAACTCCTAGATCTATGTCTATGCCAGCGCCAATGCCTGCACCGATTCCT
>CAZCAQ010000004.1:35284-63259 GCA_964496905.1 uncultured Candidatus Saccharibacteria bacterium | reverse complement strand
CCTGCACCGATTCCTACACCAGTTAATAAGGCAATAAATACAGCATCAGATAAAGAACTTGATATTACTCAAATTAATCCTCCTGCGCCTAAACAGCAGGCAACGCCTTTAAAACCTATGTCTGTCGCACCTAGCACCAATACCGTTTTAAGTCCAAGTGCCGCAGGTGAAATTACAGATGAAATAGAAGGCTCTTTTGATGGGCAATTCTTAGTAAGTGCTACCGGTCAAAAAGTAGAGGTTCCCGCAAATTATGCTTCAAAATCTAGAATTTTATACGGAGATATGGTTAAAGCATACAAAGAAAACGGTGAACAAAAATTTAAAGTTACAACAAAACAGCCTAGAAAAAAAATTAAAGCTTTAACTGTTAAAAGAGAAGGGAAGTGGTTTGTGGTTACCGGTTTGGGAAGTTACAAAATTGCCGATGCAACTGCGGATTTTAACAACTTACAGGTTAATCAGGAAGTTAATGTTTTGGTTCCAGATACAAATACAATGGTTCCTTTTGCTGCTTTTGATGAATTAGTTTCTGCAGAACAGCCCCGGTTAAATACACCCGTTCAAACACCAGTCGCGGCTAAATCTTCTGCTCCAGCACAAACTCCGCAACGGTCTCAAATGCCTCAAACGCAATCTCCCCAGTTGCCAAAGGGGCAACAATCGCCAAGAGTTTCTCAACCACAATCGGCGCGAAATGATAGTAATACTCAGCAAAGACCACCAATTAGAAATGATAGAAATTTTAGGCCTAATCCGCCTGCGCAAGCTCCGTCGCAACCTCAGCAAACTCCAGCTGTACCAAGTGCACCTGTTGACCCAGCGCTCAAAGTTGTTGAAGATTTTGATTTAGTTTAGTTTAAGGAAATACAAACTTATTCATCCATTGAGGATGTTTCTCGTTCTGAGCTTGTGGATTCTTCTGCTTCTTCATCTTCGTCAAATCCAGTTTGTTTTGTATAAGGCTTAACTTCTTGTTTTTGTCCTCTAAAAATAGGAAGTGATGATTTTAGTAGTATTTTAACTACTTTACCGTTTCCACTTACGAAAATAGCAGTTATTTCTGAACCCCTATCTTTGGCCGCGCAAAGCTTTTCAGTAAGTTGGTCTTCAAGATCCCCAAGATAAACTTTTTTGTCTTTGATAATTGCATATACTTGAATTGCTTTTTTTAGAATTTTAACTTCTAGCTCATCACCCTTAGTAAAATTATTAGAGGTGATTTTTGGTTCAGTTATTGTAAATGTAACCTCGGTTGTAGTGCCAGGTTCTTTAACGATAATTTGAGTTTTTGAATGATTTTCTTTTCCTGCTTTGCCTTCTTTAGCAAGTTCATAGTTTTTTTTCGCAATTTGGTTTAAGGGATCAATTTCTAAAATTTCTTTAAAGATTTTTTTTGCCTTAGGAAATTGCCCTAAATGCAAATATGCTTTACCTAAGCGGATTTTAGCGTTTAAATCTACTGAATTAAGTTTGATAATTTCGGTATTTAGCTCTACAGCTTCGTCCCAATTATGTTCCAGAGCTGCTTTTACTGCTTTTCTGTCTAGAACGTTTAGACTCGATTTCATGAGTATCAAATTAGCAAACGTGAGAGATTTGTCAATGTGATATTATTGTTTAGATATGTCAGGTCACAACAAATGGTCTCAAATTAAGCGTAAAAAAGGTGTAAATGACGCAAAAAGAAGTGCCGAATTCACAAAAGTAAGCAGTTTACTAACAGTTGCTGCAAGGGATGGGGGAGGCGATCCAGATTCTAATGCCCCTTTGCGCCTTGCGATAGAAAAGGCGAAAGAAGCCCGAATGCCTAAGGATGTTATACAAAGAGCAATTGATAAAGGTACTGGAAAAAGTGGGGGAGCCATGCTAGAGAGTGTAGTTTATGAGGCCTATGGACCCCTAGGAGTAGCTTTTTTACTAAAAGGCATAACGGATAACAATAATAGAACTGTGGCAGAAATTAAAAATATTTTAAGCAAGAGTGGCGGTTCTTTGGGCGTAATAGGTAGTACTTCATATATATTTATGCCCGATCCCACATCCCCTATGTTTAGTGTGGATATAACTGATATAGATCATGCACAAAGCGTTTTAAAGCTTTACGACATTCTTGAAGATCATGCGGACATTCAAGAAGTTTATGCTAACTTTAATATTCCTGATGAAGTTTTGGAGAAATTATGATTTTTTTAGGAATTGATCCTGGCACAGCTGCCATGGGCTATGCAATAGTTGATCAAACCGACTCAAAAATCGCACTTGTTAAAGCAGATATTATTGCTACGCCCTCAACTGCAGATATGCATAACAGATTGGCCACTTTGTTTGATGCCCTAAACTTAATTACCAAGGAGTTTACTCCTAAGTGCATGGTAATTGAAAAATTGTTTTTTAACACAAACGTAAAAACTGCCATGACTGTGGGTCAAGCGCGTGGAGTGGCGTTGTTAGTAGCATCTAAAAAAAAGATGAAGGTTCACGAATATACTGCACTAGAAGCCAAAAAGGTTTTGACTGGCTATGGTAGAGCTGATAAAAAAGAAATGCAAAGTGCAGTTAGGGAGTTTATGGGTTTAGAAACTATTGTTAAAGCTGATGACGCTAACGATGCCGTTGCCATGGTGATTTGTCACATTCAAAAGGTTAAAATGCAAATATGAAAGTTAGTTTAAAATTTAGTCGAAAACAAAAATACATAGTTTATGCTGCAATTAGTGCCGTACTTTTAGGGAGCGTTTGGGCTTATACAGGAACTACTCAAAAGCTAATAGCTATATTGGCACTTTTATTTGTATGTCTGGGCTCATTGTTTGTTCAAAAAGATAATTTAAGAAGAGAAAATTTTTTGTATGCATTAATTTTACCTGCGCACCTTGCAATAGGCGTAATATTGTCGGTTCTGTATTTTCCAAATTTAGGCTTACTTATAAAAGTCAGCTCGTTAGTGTTTATAGGTGCTATTTTATATGCGATTTCGCTTGTTAATAACATATTTTTGGTTGTTTTATATAAACAAGGCTTAATTCCGCTTTATAGAGCTGCCACAACTTGGTTACTTATATTACTCGTTATTACTGCTATTCCTTTTTATACGGGCATATTAAAGCTACCTATATTGGGATGGATTCAAATGGCTGTTATTGGTGTATCAACTTTACTATTTGCCTTTTATACGCTGTGGGTAACTAGCCTAGATGTTGAGGCTAACAAACCTACAACAGGTGAGAGTGCATACTTAGCTAGCTTAGCTGCCTTTTTAGTTGTTATAGCAGGCTTTAGTGTATCTTTTATTCCAACCGAGCCATTTTTAACGGCACTTTATATAGCCACAGTCTTAATGTTTGTACTTGGCTATCTTCAAGGGCATTTAAAGAATAATGTTACAAAGAGACTTGTTCTGGAATATGCATCTATTATTGTTACTTTTTTTGTGATTTTGTTCTTATTTAAGCCCTAAACACGCATTATAAGAATTTATAGACATCTTGGGAGAGGGAAGAGGTGAGTGAGAATCACTTTAAGCGACGTATGTAGTTCTTTTATTTATCAAACTATAGGACACTTTGCCAAAGCTCTCTAACTCTCTTGTCATACTTTGGCACTCGTTAATACTGTAGGTTTGTCATATTTTTATTTTTGGATGATTGTCATAGTTTTTGGAGAAGTGCTTGTGGATATCTTTTCACGCATTGAGGCCAAGGTACCTCGACTACTTAAAACTACGATAGTACGGTATGCAAAAAAATAGATGATACATTAATGTGATTGAGAAGATAACTTATTAAATTTAATCACCTTAAAAGTTGTTTTAACTCTTTTATCCTCTACTTAGTTACGTGTCTCCTTATTTGAATGCCTCTTAGAAAATCTCACACATAACGTCGTTAAACATACATTATACGACGTTGCATATATCTTTGGTTTTAGGTACTGGGCCTCTTCCCTTGCGGTTTTTTATGGCGATTTTTAGATTTTGTTTTTTTGAAGAAATTAGACAGAAATTAATTATTTAATTCCCTGTCGCTTTTTTATTTGTTTTTATTCTTTTTGTTATTATTTGGCTTTTTGCGTTTTTGGCACGAATCCCCTAACTTTTACCGCTTAGGTATATTTGCGTTATTAATGCGTCTATTAGTCTTTTTGATGCTTAAAGCATAGTAAATTACGTCAATCATGACTCAGACGTATATGTTACTATATCGTCATACTTATACGCTTGGCCTATAAATTAGGCATAGTTCAGTGGAGGTGTACTTGTGAAGAATCTGGTTGTTCTCTTACTTCGAGTTGGAGGCATGTTCGGCTCCAATGTGAACACGGAACTGGAAAGGCATCACGAAGATCCACAGGATGCGGAAGGCATCACCCTGTTTGCAAAGGCCATCATTTTGGTCTTTATAGCCTTTCTGCTACTTGGCGGGTGTGCTTTAGCAGGTGGGTTTGCTTCTATTGTGCGGCTTTTCACTATTTTGTGAAGTGTAATATGGCATGAGCGCTGACTAAGGTTAGTTTACCTTGTTTTCGCTCATGCCTATGTTTCCCCATACTTAACGTCGCTTTTTGTAATTTAGTTATCAAACCTGTACAATAACTATAATGTCCCAAGAAGATCTAGTAGCATCTATAATACTTGACTCACCTTCTCCGAGCCCCCTTGCTGCAACCAGGCCAAAAAACCAGTCCCCTCCTCCTAAGCGAAGCGCTAAAAGTCTGGAATCATTAGTGCAAAGATACCTTGAATTTTGCGAAATTGAGAAGAACTTGTCCCAAAACAGCATACGAATGTACCATTTTTACCTAAATGACTTTACCGATTGGCTTCACGCACGCTTGGGTGAGGAAGAGATTACACCCGAGGACATAGACGGTGAGCTTATTAGAAGCTACCGATTGGACTTAAATCGCCGTATTAGTAGCAAATCTAACGAATCGTTCAAAAAATCTACTCAAAAGACCTTTTTAGTCTCTATTAGAGCCTTTTTAAAATATTTAATCGTTGAAGAACAAATGGAAGTACTTGCTCCCGAACAAATCATTTTAGGCAAGCCTGAGCCACGCATTCCTAAAGTATTGGACAATGACGAATTAAAGCGCCTGTTTGACTCTCAAAATTTGTCCAAAAAGTCCGGAATTCGTGATAAAGCCATACTCGAGACCCTTTTTAGTACAGGACTTCGCGTTAGCGAGCTTATTAACCTTAATGTAGAAGACATAAAGCTTGAAACCGGCGAGTTTGCCGTTATTGGAAAAGGTCGAAAAGTTCGAACTGTTTACCTGTCACCATCGGCAAAGAATTGGATTTCGAGGTATTTAAGTACTCGACGTGATAAATTTAAGCCTCTTTTTTTGCGCTACAGCGGCAAAAAGATGGAAAATAATGATTTTGATGGCGAGTCTTTAAGGTTAACAGTCCGTAGTGTTCAACGCCTCGTTAAAAAGTATATTACTAAGGCTGGAATTGCTACAGATGCCACTCCTCACACTTTACGGCACAGTTTTGCCACTGGCCTGCTTAGCCAAGGAGCTGATTTAAGGTCAGTCCAGGAGCTTTTGGGGCATAGTAACGTTGCAACCACGCAGATATACACGCATGTGACTAATAAGCAGTTAAAGGATGTTCACAAGAAGTTTCATTTGGACGTGGATGAAGTTCAAACGCTTTAGACTTAAGTCATTCCACGCAACCTATAGTTATTGCATAATCTGATAAAATGTGGTATTTTGTTGTTCACTCAATCTTTTGCAATGGAGGATGTTATCGTGGCCACGAAAAAAATCCAATATTTGCCTCGTGTAACTTGTACGGACCCCGCCCATGGTCCATGTTATGAGGACAAGGTGAAGATTAATGTTGGACTTGGGTGTATCCGCTGTAATTTACCATGGGTGCATTATTACAGTATTTTTTATTGTAAACAATGCAAGGGGGTACGAAATTACGTACAAACAAGTGCTGCAACACGCTGTAGGTGTCCCGAATAGTCTAGTGCCGAGTTACTTTAGTTTATTTATAAACTACAAGTTAACTCGGCGCTTCTTTTATGTTTAACTATTATTGCGCCTTATGATGCCCTGTTACGTTGTGCGCTATTTCTTCGCCATCTCTATCGCCGTATGGATAAATGATGACCATACTTCCGGTTTCTTTGCTCATACTGTTTAAAATTTGCAGTTCGCGCAAACGCATACCATATTTACTAGATTCTAGTTTGGAACTGGCTTCGTTTATTTTCTCAGCAACTAAAACCTCTGCTTCTGCTTCTATCTGTTTTGCTTCAGCTGACCTTTTTGCTCTTGCAATTGCGGCTAACTCGTCCATTAATTGCTGAGGTGTATCAATATCAGTAATACGAACAGCTCTAATATCAACTCCATATGTTGCTGCTCCTTGGTCAATTTGAATTTTAAGCTGTTCAGCAATACGTTCGCGGTCGCTTAATAGTTCTTTTAAGTCCAAAGAACCAATTGTATTTTTTAAGGCTTCAGTACTTAGCCAGGTTACCGACAAACGGTAGTTCTGTACGTCCATAGTGGCTTTTCGCGCATCTTCTACCTTAAACTCTAGAGCTGCAGTTACTTTTGTGGCTACGTTATCTTTGGTCAGTGTGGCAGTTGCTTCTACTTGGTGGGTTTCGATTCGCATATCAACTATTGATGCGACCGAGTAAATAAATGGAGGAATTACAAAAAAGCCCGCTCCCCTTACTCCGTCAAATTTTCCAAGTCGTAAAACGACCATTGCTTCCCATTCAGGCAAAATAAAAAACATTTTGCAGATAATTGCCGATGCCCACACTACAAAAACCAGTGCTGGAATACCTAATAATAGCGCAGACCCCGAAATGGAGCTTGAAAACGCAGCAATTGGCAATACTACAAGAACTGACAAAATTATTACTGAAATTACAAACGCAACCAGTCTTACAAATGATTGCACCGAGTTTGTTGTACTTTGAAACATAATTTCCTTTTTTACTTAATTTGATACTGGAGGGTAAGGAGTTCCTTGCCCAATAATTCTTAAAATGCTGGTTTCTATTATGTTTAGTTGAGTTTGAGGCGTGGCTTGATCAAAATACACTTTAAAACTTCCTCTAAGAGCGCCGATTTCACTTTCAGAGTAACACTTTATGCTGTTGAATTGAACATAATCGCCTGTAATCCGGGCAACATTACATTGTGCAGGGTATGTAAACAAACTAAGTTGCAGGCCATTTTTTGTATACACATCAGTAATAGCCTGAGTGATTGTAGCCGTGTTCTGAGTATTTGTGTTTGTTTGAATTGGTTCGTTATATGGTTCAATACTATCTGTATTTATCTCATTAATAATGTCAGTTTTGGTTTTTTCTGAGGCATATTTAAAAAATTGCCCCAATTCGGGTTTTTTATTATTTAGATATAAAAGCGACAATGAAGGCAACATTAATACAATTAGTACAAACAGCCCAATTAGACTAAAAATGAGTATTTCTTTGGTTCGTGAGCTACCTTTGGGTTCTGGAGCAATACTTGTCATCATAATATAATTCTACCTGTAATGTAGGCTTTTTCAATTGAATTATTTCCTGCGAGGAGATTCCACGTTTTAGCGTGAGATGCGAGAAAGAAAACGAAGCAGGAAAGAAGAGATTATGGGCTTTAGCCCGTGGTCTCTTCATTTAGTACCCCATGCACTAGAAAGTTGCGACGCATCAGGTGTGACAATCCGCAACAACTCCTTGTCATATCCCTCAATAAATTCGCGCAGTTCGCACATATCGCGAACGCCTAGGTCGGCTAAGGTACGTGCCATTTGATGTTTAAAATCTTCAATCCAAAATGCCATAGAATTGGCCTTCTCGGCGTAAAAAGTAAAACCTTTTTTGCCTTCTGGAACTTTTGTTCGTCCTGAGTAATAAAGCATTTTGTCGTGCAAAGTTGGATTAGCAGCTTCAATTATCATAGTGGGAGCACTTGCGCTTCCGTTGTAAGGTTGGCCGAACTCCCCTCTTTTGTTTTGAACAAAAAGACCGCCAGTTTCGATTGTTCCGCGCGTAACCTGTTGATTGTAAATTATACCGTCAATGCCTAGCACTATTAGCCCGCCTACTGTTTTTGCTACGCCACCTTCATGGAGCAAAGTTGTTGAATTAAATCGTTCGTCTGTAACTACGCTGTAAATTTCTTCTAGCGAAGAAAGAGCCATGCCGTTTGTTGCGCTTGTACATTGCCTCCCTCCCCCATGGCCAAAAACTAATCCGTCGACCTTGGCTTTGTTAATAAGTTCAAGTCCTTGAGTTTTATCTATGATTTGGCCAGCAAAAATTTCAATTTCAGTGCCAAATTCTTTGCGTAATAGTTCTGCGGTTTTAACCACACGCGGATCGCTATTTATGCCGTAAATTCTAAAAAGCTTAACTCCAGCCTTTTTATACAGATCTTTGGCGATTTTTAGTTCTTCCAAAGGGTTTCCGCTTCCTATTGCTGTGCCTATGTTTCGTTCTACTATGTTTTTTACTTGTGCTGGCAGGTCTTGTTCTTCAAGCGCTCTTTTGACTTCTTGAATTAGTTTAATGCGCAGAGGGTTGTTTCCAGCATATATGTTGTTTCTTGCCACAAAAACCGGCATGTGGCCTATTATGGCTGTTAAAATGACGTCTCTCCAGCATGATACGGCGGGCATTGATCCAACTCCTATCATGAGTCTTGGGTACTTGCCTATTTTGTTAAAAAGTCCGTATTGAGTCGAATACCGACGGCTAACTTCTTTGTCTGCTGCAAGCTTTTTATAGCCTACTTCTCTAATTGCGCGTGCGTAAAAAGGCGTATCTTTGTAATCTATTTGCAAAAGAGTCTCTAAAGTTGCGCTTCTTTTGTTAATTTTTTTAGGATAAGCCTGTGTTTTTTCCATTTGAGTGATGATTTTTATGATTTCTGGGCTTGTATTATGCAAAAAATACTCTGCGCGCTGAGCAAGTGCCAATTCCCTTCTCTCTGGTCCCATTTGCCATAAAATGCTTTCACCGTTTTTTTTAAGTTTAAGTTCGGATTTGTCTATATCTGTAATTATCAGTCCTATGCTAGGAGTGTCTTTTTTTACAACAAAACGGTCGTAGTAAATGGAATGTTGCTTAATAATTGGCTCAAAATTGGGGGCAGTAAATGACGGATTGGGTTTATTGCCCTCAATTGCTTCAAGTGTGTATGCAAATTTTACTGCGGCTTTTTTTGTGTTGATTTTATCTAGTCTAACTCGCAAAATTTCTGATTCAAAAGGCTCAGGTAATTCTAGTACGTACCTTCCAAGTCTTAGCGTGTCTTCACGGGCTAAATAATCTTCAATAGCCTTTCGGCGCATTGAGTACTTATTTTTTTCATCCAACGACATTTCTGCAAATGTTCGCTTTTCACCTCTTGGTTGCCCTGCTGGAATAAAAATGTCGTCAAAGCCAAAATTAAAGTACCCTCTTGGCTCTTCTGCTATTTCACCATGTGTAATGCCTTCAAAAATAAAGACTTCGACTCCATCATAAAGAGCTAATAATACTCGCACTGTAGCACGCCTATCCTTATCCTTTAGCCAATCTACGGCTATACGGCGACGCATTTCGGGGTCAGAAATAAAAAAATCGGCAAAAGTTCCAGGCCTGTTGTTTAGCCCTGTAATTTCAAGAGCAGTATCTTCTACTAACAATGGGTTATAGTCGTATTTTTCAAAAGCTAGTTTGGCTTTTTTCCGCGCTACTTCGTAGTGATCAAGTGATTGAACCTCATCAAACGACAAATCTACGGCAACTATTGTTCTGTGAGGGACTAGTTTTTTAAATTCTCTAAGTTTGTTTTCGTTTGTTGTGGCAAGATATAAAAAGTCTTTGTTGTTTTCTTTGGACAGTACTTTGTTTATTATTCTAGGTTCAGACTCAATGTATGTTCTTGGCATGTTTGGATTGGGCGGATGTATTGTATAAGTTTTTTGAGCATTTGAGTAGCTGTTTTACTGAAATTGCCAGAGCGATAATATTATTCTATCCAGTGTTCCAATAAGCATGAAAGGATTTAATGATAGGTTTTCCTCAATTACATTTGGGTTTATTGAATCGGCTGTTCCAAGAACCTTACCATCAACTGTAAAATCCATGGTTTTTGCTTCATTTATATTTGAGACATCTTCAAAAACCATACTTATATCAGGAAAAATATCATCTGGTTCTGCCGGTACTATAATGTATGAAGCTTTAGCAAAATCTTTTAACACGTTTGTTCCTTTTCCATCATTTGCAAGGACCATAGAGCTTGGCAAAAACTTAACGTCGGTAACTCCTGGGGATTTTCCTTTAAAATACACCGTCCCTACATATGCTTCGGGCCCTTTATGACCTGGATTTGGCAGTCCCCCGCTAAATCTTATGTAGCCCAGTTCGTTGTTTATTTCTTTTTGAACAGAAATAGTGGCAAACGAGTCTTTAGTTGTAATCTCTACTGCCTCAACGATTGTAGGATCAAACCTTAAATCGGCCTGAAAAGCGTTTATAGTAGTTTGAAGATCATTTAGATTAATTTCCATTGGAAAACTTTCTCCAACCTTACGCTCGCCTCCGGCCGGGATTTCAAAAGTCGCTGTTTTGTTTGTTGTTACAACTCCCATTCTGGTTAAAATTTGGCTTTCGACAAAAATAAAACCAAGAGAAAGCACTGAAATTAACAAAATCAAAAAGCTATTCAAAAAAGCTGATTTTATGCTTTCTGGGCTTGTTCCATTGGCCTTATTTACAGTTTTGTGACATAAAGGGCACCATTCTTGATCTTTATGTGTTTGACAATACAAACAAGGAATTTGTCTTGGGACAAAAAACCACCAAATTGGGTATGCAATTGCCAAAAATACCCCAAAAAGTCCAAAAAAATGAATTAACAACCATGACGAAATGATAAAGAAAATTAATTTAAAAAATGTTTTAACTCCTGGATATTTCATATTATCTATCTATGTAATAGAGCAAAATAGAAAAATCTACTATATTACATTTGCCATCAAAATTAAGGTCGCAGTTGCCGCTACCTTTACCTTTGGCCTCCAGCATCCACCTTCTAAGGGCAAGTTCTAATTCGCTCATTTCAATCTTACCACTCTTATCAATATCAAAGTAAGATAGTATATTCAAAAGCGTCTCATCTGCTTCTGTTTTGCTTAAACCATCCGTAATTAGATTTGTTACTGTTTCTATAATTGTATCATTGTTGTCGCTGTCTTCGTCATTATCATTGTCATCGTCCTCATCGTCGTCGTCGCCCTCGTTGTCAGCGGCTGGCACATCAACCGAAATTGTAGTTTGTGTACTAGAAAGACTTGTGTAATTGCTTGGAGTTACGACTTTTACATATACACTGTGTTCTCCCCCACTAACGTTTGTGGTGTCAATTGTATAGGTCCAGTAGCCATTAGAATCGCTTGTGGTAGTTGAAAAACCTGTAACAGTAGAGATATATACTTGTATGGTAGAACTAGGCACTCCATATCCACTTAGAGTAATAGGGTCTCCTTGGTCCACATTTGTATTAGTAATATACATTGTTGAAGGTAGAATTATGTTTGAGACCGAGGTGTTTTCAAATGCAGCAGCGCTTAAGGATACAGTTGTAACTGCAGTGACTGTGGATGAAGTATCTGTTGCATAAATCGAAAACTCGTGTAGTCCTTCGTTTTGTGAGTCCAGCGTCTTTGTAAAATTTCCTAATGAATCTGCGCTTGTTGTACCTACTATGGCGTTGTCTTCACTGATTGTTACTATTGCTGAAGGAGAGGTTTTACCACTTAAAGTAATTGTAGTGTCACCTACCTGCAAGGAGACATTTAAGTTAGTTTGAGCTTGAGTATGTTTAACAGAAAAAGTGGCGAGAGCTAGAACTATAAGCAAAGTTTGAAGTAATCTTGGCACACTTTTTATTGCTCGCTACTAACCAAAACCTTGTACGCTTTTTTAATTCTATGTCTGCCTTTAAACAGTATAAATGCTACGATGCCCGCCACTATAGAAACAATGCCAACTAGCTTGTATGGAAGTCCGCCAAAGCTTGTTGTCGCTGTCATTGTTTTGTTATCTGATCCATAGCTTAGCGTTGCTGTAGCGGTGTATTTACTAAACAAGTATTTTTGGTTCCACTTAGCTTCCGTTTTTCTTATTGCACCTGGTAGTACGTTTTTAGGGTCAACTTCTACTTTTGCTACTGTTCGCCCAAAAAAGTCAGAAATGACAACGTAACCTTTTGGCCTTATATGGACGCTTCCATTGTTTTTTGTTCTAATCTCAAAATCAACGGGGCCATATTCGTAAAATGAATCTAGAGATTTAAAAGAGACTATTTCAGCATCTTCTTTAATTGGGCCAGCGACTTTTAATAGCAACAAAGAACCTATTTCTTGGGCCACACTAGCCCCTTGGGCGTTGTCCCCCGTTTTAATTCTAAATACAATTGAACCAAAATGGCCCCCTGGTTCTGCATTAAGTGGAACTACTATTTTATAGTTAAACTTACTTTGAGATTTTGGCGGAATTGTTGCTTCTTTTGGTGTAACTTCTATCCATGATGCAACAGAAAAGGTTGTGTTTTCGTCAGTTAACTCTACTGCTCCGGATTCTCCTTGTGCTGTAAAGTTTCTTCTATCCACAACAAGCTGTAAAGGTGAATCTGTTGGGTTGGATACTTTTATGACATTAGTGACAGTATCACCTGGGTTTGCTGAAAGCTCAAAAGTTGGAGGAGATACGCTAAAACCAACCACATTCTGGGCTTTTGTAACGTGGCCTAGTGACAAAGTTAAAACTAGAAGTGGAGTTATGACTTTTACTGTCTTTATTGTCTTTAAGGTAAAAAACACCATCTACAAGATTTTACTCATTTAGATAAAATAAGTAAATGGCATAAAAATGTGTCAACGTTTAATACAATGCAGTAGCAGTTAGTATTACTGTAGTTGTATAAGTACCTGCAGGTGTAGCACCTGAAATACCTACCTGGTAGCCTATGTCTGCTGTATCACTAGCTGTTGGAGCCGAATTGAACATGACTTCTAAATTACCCGTTGTAAATTTTGCCCATTTATTACCACCACTTGATGTAAATCTATCGGCAGTACCAGTGCCAAGAGTTGCATCGCTGGTTGTATATCCAAATGCTTCTGTGTTTGCAGCTGAAAATGTTGCAGGAGATGCATTTGTACCAGTAAAGTCGTCAATGCTGTTGCCACCTGATGTAGGAGCTGCAGTATATCTTGCATAAACGGTATACCCGGAAGTCGCATTTGTTGCTACCGTCATTAATTGCTCGGCAACTGCATTTGTACCGGTAGTAACTACACGAGCGAATGGAACTGTAGATGCTGTTGAGGTAACGTTTGTAGTTTGACCATTAACTGAGCCACCCGAAGAAACACCGGCCACTGTAAATGACAAAGATGGATCCACTGTCAATGAAACTGCTTGTCCCGTACTGTATATAAAAGCTGCAACACCTGTATCGGTTGCGCCTCCAGTTGAACAGTCCGCGTTAGAATATGTAGAGAGTAATACAAAATAGTCATTTTCTGCTGTTCCACCGTTGGTAATTCCGCTTAAAACTAAATCTTTATCGTTTCCAGTAAGGTTTTCACCAGTTGCATAGGTTAACTTGACTGTATTAGCCGTGCCATTATCTTCGGTCCAGTTTGCTTCGGTACCTACCATTGAGCTTGCTTCTAGTGTTGCGCCTGTTACAACAGTTCCTACATCTCCAGACATTGATGCAGCTGAGGTTGAAAATTCGACTTTTATACACCTAATTGTTGCTGAGCTCAAACCATCGAATATTATTGTATATGTTGATGATGTGCTTGGTCTTGAATCACTTAATGCGACACTTCCGCCAGAAAGTGTTGCGGCGAGTGCCTTTTGCGGTGTTAAAAACGAAAAAAGCATAGAAAGTTGTAGCAAAATGGAAAATATTGCTAGTGACTTTAACGCAATACGTTTGCTTTGCGCATTTATTTTTATTGGACAGGATAATTTCATATATAAAGCGTAATTGTTATATTACTTTAAGTCAACGATTTCTTAATAATAAGTTCACTTCAAAAAAATACTACTTGCTATATACATTAATACAATGCCGTAGCTGTAAGTATGACTGTCGTTGTGTAAGTACCTGCTGGCGTAGCTCCTGAGATACCTACTTGGTATCCTATGTCGGCAGTGTCACTTGCCGTTGAAGTCGAGCTATACATAACCTCTAAGTTACCAGTTGTAAATTTAGCCCATTTATTTCCACCGCTTGAAGTAAACCTATCGGCAGTACCAGTGCCTAGCGTTGCATCACTTGTTGTATATCCAAATGCTTCAGTGTTTGCTGCTGAAAAGGTTGCTGGAGATGCATTTGTACCTGTAAAGTCATCTATGCTGTTTCCACCTGAAGTTGGTGCGGCTGTATATCTTGCATAAACTGTGTAGCCCCCAGATGCATTTGTTGCAACAGTCATTAATTGTTCTGCTACAGCATTAGTACCTGTCGTAACTACTCTTGCAAATGGAACAGTTGAAGCTGTTGTAGTAACGTTTGTAGTTTGACCATTAACGGAACCACCTGATGAGACGCCGGCTACAGTAAATGACAAAGATGGATCCACTGTCAATGAAACCGCTTGTCCCGTACTATATATAAAAGCTGCAACGCCAGAATCCACAGGTGACGAAGAACAGTTTGTGTTATTAAAAGTATCAAACATTACAAAGTAATCATTTTCTGCTGAAGACCCGTTTGTTATGTTAGTTAAAACTACAGTTGCGTCAGTCGCAGATGCAGGTGTTTCTCCCGCTACCAATGTGAGTTTTACAGTACCTGCAGTTCCTGTGTCCACTGACCACGATGCTGGTGTTGGAACATAATCACCCGAAAATGCTACAGAACCAAAGGATAAACCCGTTACAGCAGAAAAAGAACTTGCGGATTCAGATAATCTTACTTGTATACACTTAATAGCTCCGCCACCACCTGTAGTTACACCATCAAAATCAATTGTATAAGTGCTTGCAGTTGCTGGTCTTGAATCACTCAAGGCTACGTTTCCGCCTGAAAGTGTTGCCGCCATAACGTTGCTTGGGTATAAGAATGTTAGCATCGCTGTGACTTGCGCAAAAATGACTAGTACAGATACAAGCTTTAAAAAAGAGGATTTATTAAGACAATTAAGTTTAGGACAGATCAATTTCATACTAAAAGTCTAGGTATTAAAAAAACATATGTCAAGCTTTATATAGATACATGCAACTACCTAGATTGTTTTGTAGTATTTTAAACTTCGGTATTCTTTTTAGTAAGATGATGTATTGCTTGTCTTAGGTTTCTTCTCTTTTTAATAATAAAAAAGCTGCTTGAAAACACCAGTAAAACTAAAAGTATATACAGTAAATTTGTAATTTTTCCGGCTACTATAATATAACCTATATCTTCTCTCTCAAAACCTAAAACTGAGTCTTTTAACGAAATTGAAACTATTTTGTATATTCCTGGCTCAGTGGCTTGAAGTGAAGGCACTGTAATCTGTCTTGAAGTAGAAGGTAGGACTATAACAGGTGGAAACCCTTGTTTATATTGCTTTTCCTTCCCTACTCTATTAAATTCCAAGCTTTCTGAAGGAATAATATGCACATTTCCTGTATTTTTAATTGTGAAGGATGCCGGCGGTATAGCGTTTGAAGTTACAATTGGATAATCTAGTTTTTTTAGTATTTCAAATTGTTTTTTACCTTGTCCCCCAAGATCTATAAGCATAAATGCCCCAAGCTTTGGAATTGCTGTTGTTGCTCCAAGTTTAAAGTCAGAAAAAGGTACAGCGGCTTGAAAATAAATCATTGCATAGTAGCCACCAGGAGGCGTATTTTTATTAGGCGATGTTATTACTTCTATTTCGCGCGATTCACCTCCTTTAAGTAAAATATCTTGGTCAGAAAGTTTTATCCAATCTGGTTTTTTTAGCTCAACTGCAAGACCTTCTGCCTCAGCAGGAGTTACTTGAGCAAGGTTTATCCCAACGCCAAGTGGGGTTTGACTTGTATTGGTTACGGTTATCTTACTATTCTTAATTTGTCCTGGTTTTAAGTTTACTTCTATAATTGCAGGTGAAATGGCTAGGCTAGTATTTTGTTGTGCCAAAGCCTTTTCGCACTGCGTAAAACAAAGTGTACAAGCAAATAGAGCGATTTTTAGTATGAATGGTTTTTTCATTAAAAAATTGGAATGACAGTGTAAATTATTGTTGTTGAATATGGCGACGCTTTTTGTGTTGCATCCACTCGTACTTTGTACGTAATTGTGAATTGCTCGTTTGAAATAGGTTCTCCCGCAACTGTAAGGGTATGGTCCGCAACAATATCTCCCGGACCTGTTAGTGAAAAAGGAGCATAGCAAGGTGGGTTTCCTCCTCCAGCGCATGGAGTTGCACCAAAGATATTACTTCCTTGCACTGACGTGTCTGAGGATGTATAACCAAAGCCTAAATCTCCGGATAAAAATTCGTCAGGGCTTGCGTAGGATCCTCCACTGTAATTTGCTATGGTTGTTCCTGGGTAAATTGTTGAAGTAAGTAATGCGTTTTGAAAAGCCCTAACTACATATCCGTTGTAAGCATTTGTTGAAGTCGTTAGAGTGGTAGTTTCAGTGTCAGTATAACTGTTAGCGGAATTTAAGTTTGCAAAAGTCACACTTGATGGAGATATTGCAAAGCTAAGAGTTGGTGCAATTGCTTGGCCATCTGAACTAACTCCCGTTTGAACATTACCTGCGTTGTCTACCGCCCTAACTGTGAAGTAATAAAGTTGTGAAGTTCTTAAATTGGCTTCGGTATCATCAAACTCAACGCTGGTTGAAGTGCCATTTGTGGTGTATGCCACTATTTCTTGCCCTGAAGGTGTAGTACCAATTGCGTATTCATACCTTAAAATACCCGACGCTGCATCGCTAAAGCCGCTCCAGTTTGCGTAAATTATTGAAAGTGATCCGTCGTTAAAATCGTGGTCAACGCCGGTTTCATTTTTATCAAAGACGGTGCCTCCTGTAGGTGCCGAAGTATCTATTCCATAGTCTCTTGCTGTTTCTGCATTTCCTCCATACGATACCCATGCCGAATAAGCACCAGCTGAATCTTTTACGCGTGCTTGCCAGTGGTGTTCTTCACTGTTAGTTAAACTGCCAATTGTGTGCGTTAAGGTAACTGGTGTTCCGGAATATGCAACGCCGCTTCCGCAACTATGCTCAATATTACCAAAATCAATCCCTAATTCAGCGTATTCAATGCATAAGTACAAAGTGTCAGGATTATCTGTGTCGCTAGCAGTAACTGTAAACTTAACTGATGTTTCGTTCGTCCAATCTCCTGTTGCCAAGCTAACGTCCGTAGTCTTTTTTTGAGCTAAGCTACTTGGCGAGTTTGGTGCTGTGTTAGAGCTAAACAACCAACAAGAAGTGTCGTTTCCAGAAACATTGTTGTTTGTTCCACCCGCCATGTTTATAGTATTTGTTCCACTATAACATCCGCTATCTTTAACATTTACATAAGTTGAGCCACTTTGAGCTCCGGTAAAGTTTGCAAGCCACTGACTGCTAGCTGTATCCGATTCTAAATTTATTTCTGTCCCAGCACCTCCTCCTGTTAAGGTAAATGTTGAAAAAGTAAAATAAGGTACATTTGCTGTGTGTTTTTGAAATTTTATCGTTTTACTCGCCGCCGAAGAAGTGAACGTGCTAAAAGTAGTAGTACCACTAATTGTTGAAGTACCGGTTCCGCCAATTGTTACTGTACCTGTGCGTGCTGTAAAAGTTCCTCCATTTGTCCAATTTCCGTTTAAAGTAATACTATATGGCGCTGTTGTGACATCCAAAGTTGCTCCGCTGCCTATTGTTAAGTTGCCTGTGATAGCATTAGATGAAGTTTGGTTTCCTGTTAGGACGTATGTTTCGCTTCCTGATACTTCAAGAGAACTGTAAGGCAAGTTATTTATATTTATATTTCCACCAGAATTTGTAGCACTATATTTAATAGTAGAAGTTCCTATTGTTAATGTTCCAGTTACTGTTAACACCGTTGCAGTTGCACCTGCATTTGCAAGTTCAAAAGTGTAGCTTGAAGAACCTAAATCAAGAGTGTCAGCGGAGCCACCAGTGCCATCAATTGTTGCTGTATCAACTTTTGCACTGCTAGCTAGTGTTACTTTGTTGTTCGTTGCTGGCGCACCGGCGTCTGTTTTATTAAATGTAACGGCTCCTAAATTATCTACTGTGCCATTATTTGTAATTGTTTCTGCGGTTGTGCCGTCAAAAGTAAATGTGCCTGTATCTTTTGTGTACGAACCATTTGAATCAATTAGCAAGCTCCCTGCCAAAGTTATATTGTTTGTTCCACTTTGACCCAGGGTACCATATGAAATAGTTAAGTCATTGTTAATATCAAGCGCTGAGTCTAAGTTCCAAGTCGCAGTTCCGGATCCACTGCCTAAAATTAAATTATTAAAACTGTGTGTTGAAGCTCCAGTAGAGTCAATTATTTCGGTTCCACTCGTTGCTGTAAAAGTTACAGTTCCGCTTGAAGAAAAATTGCTGTCATTATCCCAAGAACCTCCTACTGTTACAGCATTTGCTTCGGCTGTAAATGTGCCGTCAATTTCAATGTCGTGCGTTGTAACTGTTCCTCCTGGTGTTAAAGTATCGCTTGCGTCAATATAAAGTTCTTCCGTTGTAGATTGTGCTGTTGAATCAACTGTTAAATTGCCAGAACTTACGTCATGAAAAATGTCTTCATCACTTGAAACAGAATTATCATACTGACCAAGGTTTGTGTTGGTCATGCTTTGATTTTCTCCGCTACCTACAACCAAATGCTCTTTAAACAAAGTAATTCCAGTAATTCCGCTAGCCCCATCATATTTTGTTACATTTACTGCTTCGTCAGTATCACTTGCCCCATCAATAAATGTTGTTATTATGTCGTTTGTAGTTGGAGCTGGTATACCAGTAATGCTCCAAGTTCCCGCCACTGTTTCTTGAGATGCAAATTGCAAAGTTCCATTTACTGCGTACCTAATAGTACCCGTGTCTCCGCAGTCTGTTGTTTGGTCAAAAGCGTCGCAAGTTCCTGAAAATGCTATGGAGTCGTCATACTCGACAAGTAACCAAACTGTTGAAATGTTAAAGTTTCCACCAGCATCTACTATTAATCTTTGACCAAGCTGAGCACTATCTAACTCTGTTGTTGTCCAACTGGCACTTTTCATTGGTAGTGTGTACATTGTTAAGGGATACTCGTAAGGCTCTGTAAAACTGTTTGTGTAGTAGTCAGAAGTGCCTGCTGCTCTACGAGCAGGGCTTTCTATTCTAGTACCAGTTGAATCAAATACTCTTAGGGTAACTGCAGATAAGTCAGTATTAATTGAAAATCGGGCTCCTGGTGAAACCAAAGTTATATTTGTATTTGACGGTATCCCCGCAGTTGCGGTGTCTTCTAGTGTCTGGCTTTCTACTTGATCTAGAGTTGTGGAGTAGATAACGTCGGTAGCATCATTAGGTGAGGTTTCATCAATGTTTCCATATGCACCAGTCCAGGCTGCTCCGTAACTACCATTGGCGTCTGGATTTAAATGTACAATTCTACCAAAACCTGGATAGCCATTTTGAACTGTTCCCCTTGCAATATTAATTGCGCAATCGTCAAAATACCAAAGACCTGTTGTGTTTGCTTCAGCATTTAAGTTACCGCCGATCAAATATGTACGGATACCCGTGCTTAGATTTCTGGTGCTCGACGTTGCAAATGTACTACCGTCAATTTTACCCTCGACAGTATCGGTGCTGCCAGAACCTGATGCATCCACTTTCATTTCTATTCTGTACCAAGTAGAAGTTCCCAGCGCTGCAGAGGCAGACCCTACCTGTCCGTCTTCATCGTATAGCCTTAAAATTCGAGAATTATCCAGTGTCATATATGCTATGGTTGTCCCGGCATTGTTTTTTACTTCTATCACTCTATTAGCAGATCCTGGTGCTGTAGTAATGTATAAATATGATCTAAAAAAAATTGGGCTAGAGTAATCAGTTCCTGACGCAGTAAAATTGTATAAAACACTTTCTTCAGTTCCGCTACCAAGTGAGTCTATACTTAAAGATGAGTCGCCCGATCTATCAACGCCAGTTGTTGTGCTAATTGTGCCCGATACGCCTGACCATTCCATACCAGCTGTTGTTGATTGGAGTTCAAAACCCGAAGAAAAGAGTCTCCCACCTTCTGCAGGAACGTATTCGACGACTATCCATACCGCAGTTATTCTAGTATTTGGGGTACAGTCTGTTGAGTTTAATTGTGTCTGTATATTGTCAACATCGGTAGGTGTTAGCGCATCGTAATTGGTGGCGCCAATGTCATCGTACGCAATTATAGAGGCGTTTCTAGGATATCCATCATCATCTGTAAGCCAAGAAGTTGAGGCCACTGTAGTAACGGATGGTGTGTCTGTGCCTCCCGAATCAGTTAAACTTAGTTGATGGTTTCTTGAGGATGTTGTGGTTGAACTAGTCCTTGTCCAGGCCTCCATTAATCTTATTGTGTCATTTTCACCAATACCTACCTCATTAGAATCTTGATATGTATAATCTTCAAGTTGGCTAGCTGCTGTACAGTTAATATAATCTGTAGCGTCGTTTGGTGTAGGTGATTCATCAACGGCGGTATAGTCTCCCGTCCATGCCGTGTTTGATCCGTTGCCATTTGGTCGAAGATACACTACTTTTCCCTCCCCTGGCCAGTTGTATTGTCCTGAATAAGAGTCTGTGTTTATAGCTACGTCATCCCAATAAAAGTCAGCCTGTGCGCTAGTTAAAATGCCAATATTCAGCACAGCCAATGAAGTACCGAGTTCCCCAGTTGAAGTTTCTGCCACGTTAACGCCATCAATTCTTAAACCCATTTCGGCGCTGCCTGCGGCAGCACCATCTCCCCACATTTCTATTCTGTACCAAGTACCTGTAGAAAGAGCTGCACTATCAGAACCTACCTGAGCTGCGGCAGTATAACTATATAACTGTAATGCACCTCCAGTCGTCATTCTTATAGCGAGTCTTAAGTTTGATGTAGCATCAGTATATTGAATAATATCGGTGGTTGTATTTGGCAAAGTTGCAATTCTTAAATACGCCCTTGATGTCCACGCAGCAGCGCTGTCAGCTGAAGAAAATCTAACTCCAATTCCTTCTGTGCTATTAGATCCAGACACAGCGGTATTTAGAGCGTATGCACCTGATCTATAAGTAGAACTTGAAATTGCGGGAGAGTTAATATTAGATGTGTATTCCATTTCGGCGGTTGTTGAATTGAGCTCAAAACCGGTTGTATATATTCTTGTTGCATCTTGTAATCCTACCGCGTCATTTGCAAACAGCCAGAAGCGTTGTTCCTCAAATTCTGTTATTGTTGTCTGCTCAATCATTTGCATTGGTACAGCATAGCTCTGAGTACTTTCACTAGACTGTGTGGTTTCTGAAACTATTTCAATTTCTTCAACTACTTCTTGTATAATCTTACCTTCACGCACGAATTTAAGTTTACCTGCCCGGTACACTTCAGGGCTTATATCCGGAGCGTCAAAAGTGTAACCGACAGTAATTATTTCACCTGGTTCTAGATCTACATTCCATGTGATATGTTTGCTGACTCCTACTACACTAACTTCGTCAAACCCACGTACTTTAGGGTTTTCTTCTATTTCAAATTCGGCGGGTAAGATTTCTACAATTTGCCCCTTAAAATGCTTATTAGCCTTAACAATAATTTCCATCGGATACTTGTTAATTGGGTAAAGTCTTGTTGCAGAAATTCTTTCTACATCAAAATCCGGCAATTCTTCAACCTTAAAAGAATCATAAATGGTAAATTTTCCTTCTTGTGTATCTGCATCTAGAGTCAGAGTGTAAGTTCCTAGCTCATTTGCGTCAAATTTTGCTTCATAGTCAGGAACAAGTGTAAAATCGTGCTGTGTACACTCAGGATTTACTTTAATGTCCTCTGGAGTTTCTAAAATTTTTTTGTCACCACTTTCAGAAGTGATAGTTAACTTTAGTTCTGCATCGCAAACCATATTTCCCATAGGGTCTAATACACCAAAAGCAAATTTAACTTGGTCACCTTGCTTATATATGGACTTATTGGTGTTTATTGCCAAAACACCCCAAGTAAAGTTCTCGGAGAAAACGATTGTATCCCCATCGTATAACTTATAACGATATTCTCCAGGTTTTAATTCAGTAGTGTCCGTTAAAACTATTTGTTGTTTGTCGACAACTTTAAACTTTGGTTCAATTGTTTCACCGTCTGAATTTATTAATTCAACTTTTGGTTCATCAATATTGTAAAATCCAGTATCTACAACAATTTCCTCTTGCAAAGACATGTCAGAATGTTCAAGATCAATTGATTGAATTGCAACGGCCTCTGCTAGGGCCTTAGAACCCAAAACAGTGATTAAAATAACGCCAAACAAAACACTTCCTTTTCGCAGTTTTCGATAGATTTTTTCATTGCGCCGTTTTTTAAGCTGGCTTGAGTCAGGAATTGTTTTCATGATGTGTACTTAAAGTATACCTTACTGTAATTTTAGGTTGAATAGAGAAGTCTTGCAGTTATTCTTGTAATTTTGGTAACAAAAAAGCCGCTGTTAGCGGCCTTTGTCCTCGACTATGGGAGTTCGACTTTCGAACTAAGTGAGAATGCAAGCTTTGCTTAGTCTCCTCTGCTCCACCAAAAATTTGATGTTTGAAAACTTTTTATAGGCTCAAAACTTTTTCTGTGAATCGGGCATATTCCATGTTCTTTTATCATTTCCATATGAAAAGATGTTCCATACCCTTTGTGACGGTCAAATCCATAAATTGGCCAATTTTCGTGTTGTTCTACCATTAGCCTATCACGCGTAACTTTTGCGAATATTGAGGCCGACGCTATGCAAAAGCTAACTCCATCACCACCAATGATATTTTTTTGCAAAGCCTTGTTTAAGGTTAAAACTGGAAAAGCATCGGTTAATACAAAATCAGGCGCTATCCCCGTTAGCTTTAGTGCTTCTGCAAAGCCAAACTTTTCTGCCCAACTAATGCCTTTTTCGTCAATTTGCGTGTTTTCGATAAAAAAAACTTTTGATGCAACTGTTGCCTTTTTTATTAATTCTGCCAACTTTTCTCGTTTTTTTGCGGAAAGTTTTTTTGAATCTTTAACGTCGTTAATCCACAAATGTTCTGATTTTTCACCAAGCTCCAAGTTTTTGGTATTCCACTTTCCTACTTCTACTAGGTCATACACCACGCATCCAACTGCCATTGGACCAGCTAAACATCCCCGACCTACTTCATCTATAGCTGCAACATAGCGAATCCCTTTGGATACTAAATCTAGTTCATAATGAAACATTTAAGTTAGCTTAGGCCTGAGGTTCGACTATTTCAAGTTCTTTTTCGGCTTCGTTAATAAGACCAATTGAAACCACTTTGTCGCTTGAGGCAACTTTAATAAGTTTAACGCCTATTGTGGCTCTGCCAAGTTCTGGGATTTCTTTGTTATCTAGTCGAATTACTTTTCCTGCTGCGCTTACAATTAGCACATCGCTCTTTTCTTTTTTACTAAAAATTCGTGCGCACATTACATTGCCCGTTTTATCTGTAACTTTGTAGGTTAAAATTCCTGATCCGCCTCTGTTTTGCAATTTATATTCGTCTAGTATAGTTTTTTTACCAAACCCGTTTTCGGTAGCGGTTAAAACAAAAAATGCTTTATCGCTGCCTGATTCAACTACTTCTAGTCCAATTAGGTAGTCGTCTTTTTTGGCGTATTTAATTCCAATAACTCCGCCTGCTGAACGTCCCATCGGACGAACTTGTTGTTCTGCAAAGCGAATTGACTGCCCTTGCGCGGTTACCATTAAAATTGTATCGGTTCCTCTGCTCAGTTTTGCCCAAACTAAGCTATCGCCTTCAGTTAAGTTGATTGCTGTAATACCTGAAGTTCTAATGTTGGCAAACTCAGTCATTGGAGTCTTTTTAATGTTTCCTTTTTTGGTTGCCAAAACTATAAATGAATCTTTGTTTTCAATTTCTGCCTGAGTAAGTGCTAAAAATGCCTCTACTTTTTCGCCTTGAGAAATATTTAAAAAGTTTGCCAAAGCTGTGCCTTTAGCTGCTCTCATTGCTTCGGGAATATCCCAAACCTTTAACTTGTAAACTCGACCACGGCTGGTAAAAAATAAAGCAGTATCATGAGTCTCGCAGATTTTTAGTGTGTCTATTACGTCTTCTTCTTTTAGGGTTTGGCCATTTACACCAACGCCTCCCCTGTTCTGCTTGCGATATGTGTCTTCTTTCATACGCTTTATGTAACCGCTTTGCGAAATTGTGACAATACAGCGTTCGTTTGCAATTAAATCTTCTTCTGCTAATTCGCCAATTTTGCCTTTAACAACCTTAGTTTTTCTTTCGTCGCCAAATTTGTTTAAAAGTTCTTCAAGTTCGTCTCGAACAACCCCAAGAATTTTTTTTGGTGAGGCTAAAAGTGCTTCGTAACTCTTTATAGCGTTAACAATTTCATTTAGTTCGTCTAAGATTTTTTGGCGTTCTAATGCTGCTAACCTACGAAGTTGCAAATCTAGTACTGCCTGCGCTTGCATTTCGGACATTCCAAATTTTGTAATTAATCCTGTTTTAGCGGCGTCTTGGTCTTTACTATTTCTAATAAGCTTAATAATTTCGTCAAGGTTATCCAGGGCAATTTTGTACCCAAGTAAAATGTGTTCTCGTGCTTTAGCTTTTTTGAGTAAAAATATGGTTCTTCTTATAACTATTTCTTGCCTGTGCTTAACAAATTCCTCAAGCATTGTTTTTAAAGGTAAAAGTTTTGGCTCACCGTGCACCAATGCAACCATATTTGCATTAAATGCACTTTGAAGCTGTGTGTACTTGTATAAGCTATTCTCTACCTTTTTAGGTACCGCGTCGCGTTTTAGCTCAATGACTACTCGAACACCTTCTCTGTTCGATTCATCTCTTATGTCTGATATACCAACAATTCGCTTGTCTTTTACCAAATCGGCGATTTTTTCAATTAGTGCCGCTTTGTTAACCATGTAGGGAATTTCGGTAACAATTATTTGAACTTTGCCGTTTTTGTGTTCCTCAATGTTTACTACTCCCCTTGCTACTATTCTTCCTTTCCCTGTTGCGTAAACCTGCATTATTTCTTTTTTATCAAAAATAATTCCACCAGTTGGATAGTCTGGTCCCTTTACAAATTCGGTTAGGTCTTCTACGGTTGCGTCTGAATCAAATTCGGGCCTAGAAACTAAAACTTTAAACATACCATCTGTATGTCCTTCAAAAGCTCTATGCTCTTGCTCTTCGGCTTGAGTTGCGTTTTTGCCAATATTTGTTGCTTTATCAATAAGAGCCTTAATTGCTTGAACAACTTCGGTTAAATTGTGTGGAGGTATTTGAGTCGCCATACCCACAGCAATACCTTGCGCGCCATTTAGAAGCATATTAGGCAAAAGTGAAGGTAAAACTTCTGGTTCAAGGTTCTGTAAGTCGTTAACATACATGTTAACTGTATCTTTATTTATGTCTTTAAAAGTTTCCTCGGCAATAAGTGATAACTTAGCCTCTGTATATCTCATTGCAGCTGGAGGGTCATTGTCCATAGAACCAAAGTTTCCCTGCCCTGCTATAAGTGGGTACCGCAGAGTAAAATCTTGCGCCATTCGTACTAATGCGTCGTAAACAGAAGCATCACCATGAGGGTGATATTTACTCATAACATTTCCTACAACTGTTGCTGACTTATAAAACTTTCCAGAAACGAGCATTCCTTGCTCTTGCATAGAGTAAATAATTCTTCTTTGAACTGGCTTTAGTCCGTCTCTAACGTCAGGAAGTGCGCGCGAAACTATAACGCTCATTGCATAGTCTAGGTACGCCTTTTTCATCTCCTCAGAGATGTCGGCTTGAATAAGTTTGTGTCCAACAGTGTTTTCTTGTGGAATACCGGCAATTGAATTGGTTAAATCTTTTTCTTCTGCTGAAGGATCTTTAGGGTTTATGCTCTTAATACGCGCCATAGCTCATGTATGATAGCAGTTTTTTGAGGGGGGTTCAATTAAGCTAATTAAAGCTCGCTAAAGTATTTACGTTCACCATCTTTTGTTAGTGTAACAGTCTTGGTACCACCATTCTTATCAATTAAGCTTACGCCTAAAGTGTAAAAGTGGTTAGCTGATTGTGCCAAAGCAGTGTAACCTACAACGTCGTGTTCGATGCGAACACCATTCTGAGCTATTGCATTTGTCATTTCACGAGCAGTTTCTGCTGCTGACACTGATCTGCTTTCTATTTGCGCAAGAATAGAACTCACTTCTTGAGGTTTATTAGTTTCACCTATTTCTACAAAGTTTTCCATATCAACTTAACGCAACCTCAATTGCAGGGGCAATCTCCTTTTTACGACTTATTTTTGGACCAATAACGGCCACGTTGCTGCTCGCTACCGTTGAAAATGCCTTTTCGAGCACCCTGCCCTCTTCTTTTGTTTCATAAACTACCTGCGTATCGATTCTTAAAATATCAGTTACGCATAAAAAAGCTAAGTCAATTCCCTGCTCTACCTTTAGAGTGTTTAAGCCCAAAACTATTTCTTTTGTTAGATCTAAAACCTTTTCTGGTTCTACAGTTTCTATGCTACCAATAAATACCTTTTTGCCTGCAAAATCAAAGACTTTGTAATCTTTTTTAATTAATTCCTCAACCGACAGACCAGTAATATCTGATTTTGCTTTAAATAGCTCAAAAATCAACATATCCAAATCAATGCCATAAAGTTCCACAATTTCATTTGCAATAGCGGTATCGGTTTGAGTAGTGGTCGCCGATCTAAGGCCTACAGTGTCAGACAAAATTGCAGCCAATATTAAAAGCTCAATAGTTTTTTCCAGAGGTAAGTTATGCGCTTTATACAGCAAATGAATAGCTGTGCAAGTTGATGCCAAAGGCCTAACATCAATCTTAATGGGGCTTGTGAATGTAATATTTATTTTATGGTGATCGACAATTTCAATAACGTGTTCATTTTTTACAAGCGGATGTCTTTGCGCCTCTTCATTATGGTCAACTAATATAAAACGGTCCTCTTCGGCAATTTGGACCTGTGTAATTAGTTTTGGAAGTTTTACGCCAAATTTTTCAAAGATCACTTTTGTTTCTAAATTTGGCTCTTCTGTTATGAGCGGTTCAATTTGTGCATGCGGGTATGCATTTAGTTGAGTTAAATATTTTGAATACACGTATGCAGCAGCAACGGTGTCTAAATCTGGTGAAATATGGCCAATTACAAAGATTTTCATTGTCCGTTAATTATTACGCAAATAGGCACTACATATCAACAGTTGCTTGTTTAGCGTGCGTTTGAATAAATCTTTTACGCGGAGGAACTTCATCGCCCATTAACATGGTAAACACTTCGTCAGCCTCTGAGGCGTCATTAATGTTTATTTGCTTAAGGTGTCGAGTTTCTGGATTCATTGTAGTTTCCCATAATTCTTCTGCATTCATTTCTCCCAGACCTTTAAAGCGCTGAACCATGGCTTTTTGACCTTCGGCAGTTTTTAAGAATTTTTGCAGTTCCGTGTCGTCAAACAAGTATTGCTTATTTTTACCCCATGTAGCCTTAAAAAGCGGAGGCATTGCACAATAAATGTGTCCACCTTCAACAAGTTCAGGCATGTGCCTAAAGAAAAAGGTCAAATACAGCGTTAAAATGTGCATTCCGTCAACATCTGCATCTGCCATAACAATTAATTTGTGGTAGCGGAGTTTTTTGGGGTTGTACTGTTCGCCAATTCCTGCACCCATTGCCATTATTAGATATTTAAATTTGTCTGAGTCAATTAT
>CAZCAQ010000004.1:11169-35184 GCA_964496905.1 uncultured Candidatus Saccharibacteria bacterium | reverse complement strand
GCCAATTTTCCTGGAAGCACTCCCCCGCCTTCAAAAGCACTCTTTCTTATAACAGTATCTCGAGCGGCCTTTGCTGC
This sequence comes from uncultured Candidatus Saccharibacteria bacterium, assembly GCA_964496905.1. Taxonomy (GTDB): domain Bacteria; phylum Patescibacteriota; class WWE3; order UBA101185; family UBA10185; genus CAZCAQ01. Next base: position 35,107 of record CAZCAQ010000004.1, on the reverse strand, counting down.
CATTCTTGCGCGCATTGTTAACAAGTTCTTTTCTACAATTGCTTGGCCGTCGCGTGGATTCTCTTCCAAAAACTCCTCTAAAGCTTCTTTTACTACTGTTTCAACCGCTGGTTTTACACTAGAGTTTCCTAGTTTTGCTTTGGTTTGTCCTTCAAACTGCAAAGTTTCGCTTGGCAAGTTTACTGAAATAATTGCTGTTAATCCCTCACGCAAGTCTTCTCCGCTAAAGTTTTCGTCTTTTTCTTTTAAGAGCCCTTTTTTACGAGCGTAATCGTTAATTGATTTTGTCAACGCCGATTTAAATCCGGTTAAATGAGATCCACCTTCGCTGTTTTTTAAGTGGTTTGCAAAAGCTAAAATATTTTCGTTAAAAGTGTCATTGTATTGAAAAGCTACCTCAACAGAAATTCCATCTTGCTCGCGGCTAACATAAAAAGGTGTTGGGTTAAGCAAGGTTTTGTTTTGATTAAGACTTCGCAAGTACGACTTTAAACCGCCTTCAAAATAAAAAGTTTGGTGAGTTTCATCCCTGTGATCAACTAGTTCAAACTTTATTCCAGCCGTTAAAAATGCGTATTCTCTAAATGCGCCTACAAAAAACTTATTTTTAAATTCTACTGTTTCAAAAATTGTGGCGTCGGGTTTAAATTGGGCAATTGTACCTTTTGGATAAGGCCATTTGGCAAGATCAATGTTCCATTCAGCGCCTTTTATTTTGGTCGTAGGTTTTTTAAGATCCAATTTTTCAACTGGGCGCATAACTTTTCCGCCATTTGCGTATTCTTGAATTACCGTTTCTCCATTGTTGAGTACAATTACGCGACAATATTCAGAAAGAGCATTTACAACCGAAGCACCAACACCGTGCAAACCTGAAGATACTTTGTACCCTCCCCCGCCGAATTTTCCGCCAGCATGTAATTTTGTGTATGCAAGCTCCAAAGCTGAAACTCCATATTCTTTTTTAATCCCATAAGGAATTCCTCTACCGTTGTCGTAAACTGCAACTGAGCCGTCTTCAAAAAATTCAAGCTTAATGTGAGTTGCAAATCCAGCAATTGCTTCGTCCATTGAATTGTTAACAATTTCGGTAATAAGGTGATTTAGACCGTTTATATCGGTTGAGCCAATGTACATTCCAGGTCTTTTACGAACTGGTTCTAATCCTTCAAGGACTTGGATTTGATCGGCTGTGTATTCTTGTGAGTTTTTTACTTTTTCTTTGTCGGTCATAGGTTTTTAGTTGATTTAATGCGCAAACAAAATTTGCTTTGGTATTATACAATATTTGTTTATGGTTGTGTTGAAATATTTGAGTTGCCAATTACAACATAGTTGGTAGCTCGGCATACTTTTGCAGTCATCTGAAATGGTAAGAAAGGTCACGTACGGATTTTATATTTTACGCGCGCAACCTTTCTGACTTTTGTATGATGTTACGGCAAATTTGACGTAACACCAGCTAGTAGAATATGTGGCAGACTACTAAAAGTAGTTGTTGGATTTACCAATACACCATAACTGTTGTGATTTGTGTATTTAGAAATCCAAAGTTCTTCTAGGCATTCTACACCTGCGTCGGTCTCATCAGCTACATAAATACGCACAGCTCGCCTAACGGCTTTAAGATCACTTAAAACCATGGCGCAAGTCATGCCAACTGCATTGTACCCTTTTGCCGTGGCCTGGCGCATTATATCTTCTTGTACCCAGACCTCGCCTCCAATTACAATCACCCAATTTGTATAATTCCTGCCTCTAGCCATATGTGTCTCCGTTTAACCGTAGGTTCTTTATCTGAAATTCTGCCATTCTATACTATAGGGTAATGTAAGTCAATCAGGGGATACTTTTATATAATTTTCAAAAAACACACCTCAAGAGCGAGTCTTCCATTTAAACTCAATTGTTCAAAGTCACCAGCGCATTTAAGCAAAACATCAGCATTTTGGTAAAAACCGGCTTTTTCCTCTTCAATAGCCCAAGACTCTAAAAGTTCAACAATTTCCTCTTTTTCCAGTTTTGCGATTTTTTGGGCAAATGCTAGTCTTTGGCTTAAATTTAAGTTTTTTAGCTCATTAACACTTTTTTGCTTTTTTTTGCCTTTTTTGTCTTCGTCTTCTTCAACCTTGATTTTTTTGCAGCGCGATATAACTGTGTCTAAAAGCCCATTTTCATTTTTTACAACTAAAACTATATCTAAAAAGTCTGCGTGCTCTTCCAAAGTTTTAAGCAACGCGTTTTGAGCTTCATCTGTCATTTTGTGGGCGTCAAACACCACCACGAGTTTTTGTGTACCGCCCATTGGCCTCTTTTGAGCGAATTTCACTATTTCGCGGGATTTTTCTATACCTATTGCTTTTGAATCTTGGGACTGAATTTGTAATATATCTACGTTCTTAGCTTGAGATCTGATTTTAGCTGAAATTTGCGAAAGTGTTGGTTTTTGTGCGGAAGTAACTAAAAACGTGGTCATGGAGGTATTTTATAGTTATTGGATACTTTGGGCAAACTTGACTTTATTTGCTTTAGGTATAGGATTTGTCATAAACATTACAGTTTAATGCAGCTATAAAATGGTGATAAATCATGATTTTAGGAGGAATTCCTAATGGACGATTTTGAGACAGAAGAGCAAATAGCACGTGCTTTGGATGAGTTAAGGGCTAAGCTTCCGGTGAGGGACGTTAGCTCTTTAAAAAAAGGCGTACGGTTTGTTCCAGTAGGTGTAAGTTTTAACTTTGCCAATGTACATAGAGTTACCGATACGTACAAACCAGCGACTAGACAATCGCTTTTGGCAAAAAGAGAGTTTGATGTAGTACCTAACATCGATTTCCGTGCAGGTACAAAAGTGTATTTGCTCAACAATCCTGCAGTTAAGGAGCTTGAGCATTTGGCGCGTATGTTGCAGTCAATATTAAACGACAAGACTGTGCATGGCAAACCACGTAAACAAACTAGTGATTCAGTATAAAAACAGGCAAGATAGTTTTCCCTTTGGGTTTCAACTTGCCACTTTTCAAGCAATACAAGTGCGCAAAAAAGGCAGTTCTAGTACATGGACATACCTATTTTTGTCCTATATTATGCAAATGCTCGCAGGAGATACTTTAATGGATTATTATATTGCAGGACCTGGCGAGGTTAGCAAGAGAGTCAGTGAATTGCCTTGGGGCACCGAATTTGTGCTTAAAGAATACGGCACGGAGTGTATGATACATAAGAACGGTGGCACTTGGCAACAGAATTTCGCAACATATTACAAATACTATAGAGTTGCGGACCGGATATGAAGGTTGGCTGCTTGGAACAATATATGTTTGGGTAAAAAAGAATACTTGAGCCATTTAGACCCTACTACAAATTGTCGCGAGCTGTAGTAGGGTAATTCTATATCTAAGTCCATTTCCTAACCTAATACACTTCGAATTGATTCAGGAGGAGGCATATATTCTAGCTGAGGTATTAAAACCAAATCTGTTTCTTCGCTATGCTCAGCAATTAGTCTTCTATTTGCTCTAGGTATGCATGCATGTAGTGTCTCATAAGCATACGTTTTGCTCATGTTAGTTGCCAATACCATGTATGACTTTTCACCGTGGTTAAAAGTTACAAAGGAACCTGCAAGTGCTGTATCTCTAAGTTCATCTCCCAATTCTCTTGTCAGAGCACCTGAATGCATCTGTGCTACTCTTCTTCTTTCTTCAAGATCACCTTCATATTCAAAAGCCCTAGGACTTGGTTTAATTTGGGGGTATGGCTTGCCCATTTCTTTTAATAGCTCCGCTACAGCACCATATGCTTCAGCCTTAAGCCCAATAGCCTCAACCTTCACTGCAATTGGCTCTGTTTCATTTCCAGGAATTATTATGGGACTCATTGACATATTAATACTATATACTTTTTGCACAATCTAAACAATTTAAACTTAAGAACATTGTTCCCTCGTTTCCAAAAACCTGCTATCATTTTTTTGAGCAACAAGTGCGTGCGCAAACACACACTAAAGCTAACCTGCCTATGTCAACACAAACAACAGTAGCAACAAAAAGCATAGAAGACGTTCTGTTTGAAAAAAAACTGATTACACAAGACCAGCTTTCAGCTATTAAATTTGAGCATGTCAACAGTGGTAAAAGTATAGAAAACATAATTAAAGAACGCGGTTTTGTTAGCACTGGTGATTTTGTAAAGGCTATGGCCGATGTTTACCACTTTGAATACGCGGATCTTACCACTACTAAAATTGAACCCGAACTTTTGGAACTTATACCTAGCGCACTTTCCAAAAAGTACAGCGTAGTTCCCTATGCACTTGAAGGTAACAACCTTAAAGTTGCTATGGCCGATCCGCTTGATCTTCAAACTATAGAATTTGTCGAGCGTAAAACTGGGTATACCGTCATACCAGCAATTTCAACTCAAAAAGAAATTGAGCATGTTTTAGAAGAGCAGCAAGGTAAAGCAATTGGCGCCGAAATAAACGCAGCTTTAGAAGAAATTTCTCAAACAACCTTAAAAATAGACGAAAACAATAAAACAATAGATGACCAAGCGACACTTAGAGATGCTCCTATTGCTCGCATTGTAGAAATGATTTTGCAAACGGCTGTAAAAACAGGCGCTTCGGATATTCACTTGGAACCAATGGAAACTGAAACAAGGCTTCGTTACAGAATTGACGGTATTTTAGAAGAAAAGCGTCGTATTCCAAAAGAAATGCATGAATCTATAATTGCTCGTATTAAAATTTTGGCAAACATGAAAATTGACGAAAAGCGAATTCCTTTAGATGGTAGGTTCCGCGTTAATTCGGGCAATAAATCCACAGATCTTCGTGTTTCATCGCTTCCAACTGTTTTTGGCGAAAAAATAGTTATTAGACTTTTAAAAGAAGAAGGTGCCGTTTTTACTTTTAAAGATTTAGGACTGCGCGGTCTTGCTTTAAAGCGTTTTGAGGAAGCAATTATTAAACCAACTGGAATGATATTAGTAACAGGACCTACTGGTTCGGGTAAAACAGTTACTCTTGCCTCAGCGTTGAGTAAATTAAATACTGTGCGAGTAAATATTGTTACCATTGAAGATCCTGTAGAAATTAGAGTTCAAGGTGTTAATCAAGTTCAGGTAAACCCCCAAGCAGGTTTAACTTTTGCCGCAGGATTAAGGTCGTTTTTGCGACAAGACCCTAACGTTGTAATGGTAGGAGAAATTCGTGACTCAGAAACAGCCGAACTTGCTGTTCACGCAGCACTTACAGGTCACTTAGTGCTTTCAACACTTCACACAAACTCAGCCTCAGGTGCAATACCCAGACTTTTAGATATGAAAATGGAAAGCTTTTTGCTTGCCTCAACTGTAAACGCGGTGTTAGCGCAACGACTCGTTAGAAAAATTTGTTTAGATTGCAAAGAGGCGTATCAACCACCTGACGAAATTATGGAAGAAGTATACAAAGTTTTAGGTACAATAGAAAACTCTCATATTTTAATGAATAAAGATAAAGAGATTGCAGACACTGTAAATAAAATAAAAACAGGCAAGGTAGAACTTTTTCATGGTAAAGGCTGTGATAAATGTGGAAACTCGGGTTATAAAGGCCGAATGGGTATTTTTGAAGTTTTGGTAATGTCTAATGCAATAGGTTTGTTAACAATGGAAAGCAAGCCTGACTCAGAAATCTCAAGAGTTGCCGTTGAAGAAGGCATGCTCACTTTAGTACAAGATGGTTATTTAAAGGCCTTGGAAGGTCAAACGACTCTTGAAGAAGTGTTAAGAGTTGCGAAAGGATAATATTTTAATATGGCAATTAATGTTACTCAACTTTTAGAAAAAATTAATTCAATGGGTGCAACGGATTTACATTTAACTATGAATTCTGCTCCAGTTGTTCGTAAAAATCGTGTTCTAAGTATTCTGCCCGATTACCCAGTAATGACAGTTGAAGATATTGAATATTTTTTGTCACAAGTTTTAACTCAAGAACAAAAAGATTTGCTAGATATTAATAAAGAAGTAGATTTTTCAGTTGCTCTTGGTAGTAAGGCGCGCTTTAGAGTAAACGCCTTTTTTCAAAAAGGCTACCCTGCCGTTGCACTAAGGTTAATTCCTATGCAAATACCAAGTTTAGAATCATTAAACTTGCCCGCTGTAATTGGTAATTTGTGTGGACTTAGCCAAGGACTAGTTTTGGTAGTTGGACCCTCAGGACAAGGAAAATCAACTGCAATTGCTTCAATGATTGATCGTATTAACGAAACCCGCGCTGAACACATTATTACGATTGAAGATCCAATTGAATACATGTTTGTAAACAAAAAGTCCATTATTGAACAACGCGAAATGTTTTTAGATACACATTCTTGGGGTGTAGCTTTAAAATCAGTTTTAAGACAAGATCCAAACATAGTTTTTATTGGTGAAATGCGCGATTTTGACACAATTTCTTCCGCAATAAGTATTGCCGAAACGGGTCACTTAGTTTTTGCAACACTTCATACAAACTCAGCTTCTCAAACAATTGACAGAATTATTGATGCATTTCCTGAGGAACAACAAAAATTAGTAAGAGTTCAATTGTCGCAAATTTTAGAAGCGGTTATTTCAACAAGACTATTGCCATCAGATCAAAAAGGACTAGTTCCAGCAGTTGAATTATTACTTGGATCAGAAGCAGTTAAAAACCTAATACGAGAAGGTAAAACGTACATGATTGATAATGTCATTGCCACGAGCGTTCATCTTGGTATGATTAGTTTAGAACATTCTTTAGCGGAACTAGTAAACAAAGGTTGGTTAAGTACCGACGAAGCACTTAGGATTACTACAAAGCCTGATATTTTAAGAAGAATGTTTGCAGAATCAGGTGCAGTTACAAAAAAATGAGGTCACTAGCTTAAGGCTCGTGCAACTTCAATCATAAAAAAAGCCAATGCCAGTATACACATATACTGCCCGTGATGCGGCAGGCAACATTAAAACAGGATCGGTTGATGCAAGGACTAATCAATCAGCAATCGCACTATTAAAAGAGCGCGGAGTTTACGTTATTTCTCTCAACGAAAAAAACGATTCGTTTTTTAATCAACTTGGAAACATAAGAGGAGTTCCTGGTGCAGATTTAGTAGCTATGGCTCGACAGTTAGCAACAATGGTAGCTGCTGGTTTGCCAATTTCAAAAACTTTAGACGTTTTGCTTCAACAAACTAACAACGCAACCTTGCGCAAAGTTTTAACCGAATGTTTACGAGATGTCGAAGGCGGCACTCCCCTTTCAGCAGCTTTTGGTAGGCATCCCACAGTGTTTAGCCCAACTTTTCAAGCACTTGTGCATGCAGGAGAGTCTTCGGGTAAATTAGACGAAGTTTTATTGCGAATAGCAGTAACTATGGAAGCAGAACAAGAACTTAATTCCAAGTTTAAAACTGCTATGGTTTACCCTGTTATAGTTGTTGGCGCAATGGTTTTGGTATTTTTTGGAATGGTGTTTTTTGTCATTCCTCGTTTGGCGGACATGTACGAATCCTTAAATGTTCCGCTACCTATGATTACCCAGTTTATGATTAATTTGTCCAAGTGGATGACTGAATATTGGTACATCTTTTTAATTATTGCGGCAGCGGGTATTTTTGCTACTAAAACTTTTATGTCGTCAGCTGCAGGAAAAGAATTTAGATCTCAGTTTTCTTTTAGAGCGCCAGTTTTTGGAAAAATAACAAAACTTAAAGAATATGCACAGTTCACAAGAACTTTGGGTTTATTAATTTCGGCTGCAATTCCAATTGTTGAAGCTTTAAACATTGTTGCCCAAGTTTCTGGCAATTCTAATATTCGTAAAGCTACTCACGAGGCAGCCCTAAGCGTTGAAAAAGGAAATTCTTTGTCAGATTACCTTAAAAAATCGCCTATCTTCCCTCCTCTAATTGGCCAAATGGTTTCAGTTGGAGAAGAAACAGGAAAAGTAGACGATATGCTTACTCAAATTTCAGCATTTTACGACCGAGAAACTGATCATGCAGTAAAAGGTTTGTCAGCAGCGCTTGAGCCGCTGATTTTAATTATGTTAGGTGTTATGGTTGCAATCTTGATTATTTCGATAATAGTTCCAATTTACAAAATTACTAGCGCACTATAAAAAGGAGGTGAAATGAATGCCAAAAACAAAAATAATAAATAATAAAGGTTTTACATTAGTAGAACTTTTGGTTGTTATCGTTATCGTAGGTATTTTAGCAACGACATTATTATTGGTTATTAACCCTGGAGCATTAACAGCAAAAGCCAGAGATACAACCAGATTAAACGATATGGATACAATAAATAAATCGCTTGGACTAGCATTAGCTGAACAAGAAGTAATTCTTTCAGCAGCAACGGCAGACAGCAGCGCGGGAGCCTCTACACAAGCTGTAGATGGTACAGGTTGGGTTCAGTTCACCATTCCAACTGGAAAAACTGGATTATCCAAATATGTATCAACACTTCCGGTTGATCCTACAAACACAGGCGCAAATATTTATACCTTCTCTTCAGACGGTACAAATTATGAGTTGAATGCAGTGTTAGAACATGCAGACAACGCCACTAAAATGTCGAGTGATGGTGGAGATAACGTAGCTGTATACGAATTAGGTACAACATTAGTTCTTTTGAACTAAGTTTGTCTTGGTTTGTTAAGGAAAAGGCGGTGCGAAAGTGCCGCCTTTTTTAATGGCTGCTCTCGACCTCAGGTGTCCTATAGCATATAATACCGCCACTATGAAACTAAGAACTGCCCTGTTTTTTGTGGTGTTTAGCTTGTTTTTAGAAGTGCCTGTGCGGTGCAGCGCTTTGCTCGCAGAAAGTGATGCCCCTGCTCCACAGTATTCTGGCGAAGAGGTCCCGCCTATAATTGGGCAATCAGTTTTGGTGTCAAATTCGTGGCACATAGAAGTGCCTGATGTTTTTGTGCTTGAGTTGACAGGCGGTGAAGCTGAATTCGATGAATGCAGTGCCTCATTAGATGGTGTCGATAGCTTTATTACATTGGGGGAGCCCTTTGCTGTCGGCGCTGGTGACCTAATAGTGGTTTGCAGGCTAAGGAGTTACTCCATGAATGTTAAGTTGGTATTGTTAGAAATTACGGTTGAACCAACTTATTGAAATTTGCAAGTGCCCAAAAGGTTAAAGTCGATAAAATGTGTAATTAGGCGATAGCGCTTAATTAAATACCCCACATTTTCCATTTTGACCTTTGGGCGCTTTGTCTTTTAATAGATTCCCTTCTATTTTTCAAAAAAACTATATGCTAGCATTAATTAATGGTTGAACTATTCATGTATGTTATTGTTATATGCGTTGGGTTTTTGGTTGGCTCTTTTTTAAATGTTGTAGCCGATAGGCTTTTACGCGATGAAAACTTTATAAAAGGCCGTTCTAGATGTGATTTTTGTCTTACTGAGCTTGTTGCAACTGATCTTGTGCCTGTTGTTTCCTTTGTATACCTAAAAGGTCGTTGCCGCTATTGTAAAGAAAAACTTTCTTACTACTATCCTCTTGCAGAAATTTCCACAGCATTTTTATTCGCTTTAATGGCTTGGTACTCTGGCGTAGTTTCCTATCCTACACTAGACAATTTTGTGGAATTTATCTACTTAAGCATAATAATGGCCGTATTTGTTGTAATTTCGTTAACTGATTTTAAAGAAAAGCTTATTCCCGATGGTGTAGTATTTTTTGGTATGTTTGTTGCATTTATTTTTGGAATATTGGCTGTAGCCTTTAATTACTATAGCTTGCAGCAGTTAGTAAGCGAAAACGTTTTGGGTAAATACCTGATTCAAGCTGGATATTTGGAACAACAACTTACTCGAATGGTAATGTCACTGCTATACACGTACGCCTCAACTGTTGGAATATTTTTATTTTTCTACTTATTAATCATTATTACAAAAGGGCGAGGAATGGGCGGCGGCGATTTAAAGCTATCTGTTTTAATTGGGCTTTTTAACGGCTTTCCCCTAAATATTATCGCAATTTTTATGGGGTTTTTGTTTGGTGCTTTAGTAAGCATTTTTCTAGTTATTTTTAAAGTAAAAAGTATTAAAGATACTGTTCCATTTGGCCCTTTTATGGTTGCGGGAAGTATATTTACGCTAATTTATGGACCTAAGGTGCTTGAATTAATTGTTAGTGGTTTTTAAAGCACACGTTTTCATTGACTGCCTTCGGTATAAATGCCATAATTTACATAATGGAAAATCTGTCCGATGTACCAACAAATACGAATTCTGATGCGGTAAGTTCAATTTATAGCCTTGAAGACCTTCCTTCTACAAAACTACCACCTAATCATCTCAAATCAACTTCTAGCATTTTATTGTTTGTCGTTGTTGTAGCGGCTGCTGCTTCGGCATTTTTGTTGATTTCAAATTGTAGTGCCAATTGTAAAAATAATGCAGAAGATGTGTCAGACTACCCTATTATGGTAAATAGATCTCTTGACCCATTTAGCATTAAAATTGCCGCTTTATATTCAGAATATAAAAAAGATGCAAATAGCGTAAAAGCTCCTTACAGGCTTGAGGATTACAACAATTTATACTTAACATTTATTAAAGCAAGATTGTTGACATATTATTTAACTGGAGATCAAAGTTTTGCCTCGGTGGAGTATAAAAAGAATAGAATTTTACACACGGTTAACGTTCCAATTGATACCAAGGCGCATATTCTTTTTTATAACGGCTCATTATCAACAAAACCGTACTTTACAAATTTTCAGAACTTAAAACGCCGTTTATTACCTGGTCAAACTTTTTATATGGGCTTGCTAACAGGAAAATTAGCGGATACTGAAAAAGGTTATTGCGATACAGATGCAAATTTGTGTACTATTTTAGATGATTACAACAACAATAAAACTTCTGTTGATCAACTTTTAACCGCAGCAGAAACGAGTCAATCAACGCAAACTATTAAGCTGCCTATTTATTTTGTTGGAGTAAGTAATTAGCATGAAATTTAAACTTCTTCTATTTATAGCTACTTTTATTGGTTTAGTTGGAGTAACTCACCAAGGTGTTTTTGCGCAAAGTCTTCCAACTTTTGTGTATTTGGGTGGCGGACACGCTAATACACCTGTTGGCACTTGGATAGAAAACGATGACAAAGTGCTAAATAGATTAGTTGTTAAGCGTTATACTCCTGCCAGGTTTGAATTATTACGTGCAGGTGTTACCAGGGTTCAACTTGGCGGTAGTGAAGGGTGCATCACTGGTAAAGGACCATGTAACATCGATGAAGTTTGGAAAACTGATTCTACTGTGGAGCCTAAACTATATGCTCCTGGTGCCCCAAACATAGCCTTAGTTGACGAAATTGGATGGGTCACTGAAAGAGACTATAAAAAAAACAAGTGTGTTTTTAGGTATGTACTTATTGATGATGATGGGGAAACAAATGATAGAGAGGGATTTTATAGTACTACCGAAAAATGGACTAAAAACACATTACCAGCAAATTTAACTTTTTGTACAAAACAAAATAACAGCTTTCCAAGTACGCCTAACACGTCTGTCCCTATTCACTGTTCATCAGGCCCTTCCTCAACAATGGTATCAACAGGTTCTTTTAACGTACCTAGAGACGGAAACATGTATATAGTTTCAAGAGAATCCATTGGCTATGCCAGTACCGTTACATGCGATCCAGTACCACCTCCCCCAGCCGATGAAACTGATTTTGAGGGTTTTTTGTGGGGAATAGAGCCATCTCCTTCTAGTTGTACAAGTAACGCAAATGCTTCACAAAGAGCAAACTGCAGGCTAGATGACTTAGATTTGACCGGTACAGTAAAGTTAAGATTTCAAGTTGATGATGGATCAAATACTCAAGTTGGTGAAACAAATTACGACCCAAAGGGAAATCCACCTCAGTATGATATTAACAATTTGCTGTTAGATGGAGATAAGGTTCGAGTTTGTGTTTCCATGGGCCAAATGACGCATCCACAAGGTGGTACTTATACTCTGTCGTCGGCAAAAATAGGCAATAAGTCATACAATGTTGATAGTATTAGCGGTTGTACTGTGTTTTTTACACCGCCAAATCCTAATGGTAACAACAATCTGCATCTTGGTTTTACTTACACTGCCCTTCCCGTCAATGATTTACCATGGTATTCGACAAATAATGGAGATGTTTTTGCAGGCAAAGATGTTCGTGATAGAGATTCGGCCACAGCGGGTATAGCTACTGGGTTTACCAATAACATTATAACTGCAGGCAGCGGGTCAGTCCTGGGAAATTCTAGTATTACACCTACTGGTCGTTATGCTAATTCAGGTGCCAAGATGACCAATATGTCTGTTGATCCAACATGGGGACTTGTTTTTCCAAATTTAGCAAATCCACCTTCATCTTGGGAAACATCCATGCCTAATGGAAATACATTTCAATCAAAAATTTATGCTGTAAGTTATGGAGAATTTAACTCTTGGTTAAATCCAAATTTAGGCACTCCACCTACCTCTTATAGTGTGAGTGGAACTGGTGATTTGGCAATTGTTTATGTGCATGGCAATGCTGGTTCAAATACAATAAATTTTTCACGTAACCTTACTGCAAATGGAAGTTCCCGCCTTTTAATAATTACTGACGTGCCAGTGACTTTTACAGGTAATGCTAACTTTGGTTCTAATACAATAAGCGTAAATGGAGCACCGAATTTTCAGGCAGCTGTCGTAACTACAGCAGGTGTTAGCTTTATACCCCGTGGAGGAGCAACTCCTTCAAAAAATGATTTATCATTAATGTACAAGGGCCTTGTTGCTACCAGCGGTTCAGATAACAGTGGTTCCGGTAACAATGTTATTTTTGGGTGGGATCGCGGCACCGAAAACGAGTATCCAGCTACTCATGTTAATTTTGACCCTTCGTATGCATGGCTTTTATCTGAATTTGATTTAAATGCAGACACAGTTTCAGGTTTAACAAAGGTTGACTTAACTTGGGAGGTTCTAGACTAATGCCGCATTCATTTTTAAAAGTAAATCAAAAAGGCCAGGTTATTTTATTTGTAGTGGTAGCTATGGTTATTGCATTAGGATTAGGAATTGCCGTATCGGCAAGAACTATTACTTCCCTATCTAGAGTTTCAGACACAGATACATCCGCAAGAGTGTTGGCTGCTGCTGAAGGCGGTGCCGAAAGAATGTTACAAAAGAATTTTGTCGAACTTGAAGCTTTATTAACTTCTGGAGATTGCGATACCCTTACAGAGTTGGAAAGTACTGATCCCACAGCGGTAGCGGATGCTAAAGCCAAAGGATGCTTAGTGACATTTGAGTATTCACCTACTCTTTCATCGCGAGCTTACGTTACCGTAAATTACATGCCTAAAACGCCCCAAGTAAAATTTGCTAATTTAACAATGGCAGACGTTAAAGAAGTACGTTTGGACACAACAGAAAATACAAATGTTAGGGTTTGCTGGTCATCAGCTGGTGGATCCCCTGCTACCATTTTGTATGCGGGTTATGCTCAAGAAGGTGCAGAAATAGTTGTTAAAACTAAAGGGGCAATTACTCCAAGTGCTGGTTCAACACTTGTCAGCACAGTTGGTTTTCCTGTTGCAAGTAGCTCACACGATAATTCATATGCAGAATACACTCAATGCTCCCCAAATATTGCTATGAATGGTTCCCAGCGCCTTAGAATTCGACCAATAGATGGTCAAATAGAAAAAGGTGCCATAGTTGGTTCAAATGGCAATCAATTAGCCACCCAAGGATTTATAATTGAATCAGTTGGCGAACTTGAGCAAGGCGGCAAAAAAATTCGTAGAGCCGTGCGCGTTACAAAAACCTATCCTTATGCGGTTTATTCGTTTTTTGATTATGCAATTTATTCTGACAAAGGAGATGTAACAACCAATTGATTTAAGTTTTTTATCTGGTTATACTTTTAACATGAAACTGCCCAATTTCATTGCTAAAGCTTTTTTAGCTACATTTAACTCGAATACTTTTCTTCAACTAATTATTTATTCAGAAAGTGAGTCGCATTAGCGGACGTAAAGTGGCTTCATTTTCACAAGGAGGAAACCCTATGAAACTAAATAGAAAAGGTTTTACGCTCATAGAGCTTTTAATCGTTATTGTTATTATTGGTATTTTGGTTGCGGTATTAATTGCCGTTATTAACCCTGCGAGGGCTCGAGGTAGAGCACGTGATGCAGGAATTCAGGCATCAATGAATAAAATTGCACTATCCGCGCAAGGTACATACTCTGCATATGGTACGTATCCAAACTGTGCTGAGTTGAATGGAGAGATTACTGGCCTACTAGCAGCTGTAGTTGGCGCAGCAAACACATGTACCTTTGGATTTCAAGCCATTGATAATGCGGCAACTAATTGGACCTATTATTGGAACGATGATCCCGCTACAGCCAACGATGAATACTTTTATATAACTCGAGCAGCAGAGGGTTTAAGTGGTAATACTTTTGTATATCACTCAAGCCATTCAGGTCAAATATATGCTTGTACTGCCACAGGTACTCTTCAGGCAGTAACATGGGCTGTGCCTAGCACATGTAGATCAATAACAGCGACGCAATAACTTGGTTACTTTTCAAGTCCCTTCTTTTGAGGGGACTTGCTTGAATATGAAACACAACTTACAAAAACACAATCGGAAATATGGATTTACACTTATAGAACTTTTAATTGTAGTATCAGTAATTGGTATTTTGTCTGCAGTTTTACTTAGCGTAATTAATCCTCGCCGTTCACAAGGCGCTGCTAGAGATGGTGTAAGAATGGCTAATATGGAAAAACTAGCACAGGCTCTAGAAACGTATAATGCAGCTGAGGACAAGTATCCTACTCCTGCTGATTTAGGTGGCAATATTCCAAATACTGCAGCTATTGCTGCCCACCCTGTTTTAAAGGACTATATTAAAAATTGGCCAGTGGCTGAGGGCGTTGGATTTGACTATACTTATTATATTGAAGATGGATCCACCGATTTTGTACTTAGCGTTAAAACCGAAAGAAGCGGAACTGCGGGTACAAGTTGCTTAAAATATGGGTCATCACAAGGACAAATGTATCAATGCAGAGTATGTGGTGCTCTAAAAGTTCCAGTTTGTGCTACTCCGTATTAATTATGATAAAAACTAAAACTAAAAACAAAAAAGGATTTACATTAATAGAACTTTTAATAGTTGTGCTAATCATTTCTATACTTGCCGGATTGCTTTTAACAGTCATTAATCCAACAGGTGTTCGAAAAAAAACACGTGACGCTCAGCGTAAGACTGACATAAAGCGTATCCAAACTGCATTAGAACTTTATTTTGCGGATAACAGACAATATCCTACTACTAATGGAGCATTTGCAGTAGCTGGTGTTGGAAATAGCCCGGGACAAATAAATTACGAACTAACAAATGGTAAATATTTAAGCGTAGTTCCAAGAGACCCTTTATATAATGAGCCAAGTGAGGCGAACTCACAATACTCAAGTAGTACTGGGGGTTGCTCGGATGATATGTTCGATTACAGTTATAAATCTGATGGCAATGTGTATATACTAATGGCCTCTACGGAAATGGAGTCCTCAGCCGAGGAAAGCATGTGTAATACAATCTCGAACACAGTTAATAACTGTTATGATCTTTCAAACCCAACGCCAAAATGTTATGGTGTGCAAAATCCATAAAAAACAACTTGCAATAATCAAACTTAATAACAAAGGATTCACCCTTTTTGAGCTAATAATAGGCATTGCAATTATTACAATACTCGCCACTTTTCTTATCATGGTACTAAAGCCCCAAATACTTTATACAGAAACTCGCGATAAAAAACGCATTTCTGATCTTTCTACTCTTGAACGAATGTTCGTTGAGGCAAAAGTCGACACTGGATCGTACCCAGGAACTGTAGATACTACTTACTACAGCAATACTTTGCCTTCAGGAGCATTAGGCCCAGTTTCTAACATTTCGCAAGGTTGGCTTGGTACAAACACCAATTTGTCGTCTTACTACTCCAAATTGCCCATTGATCCAATAAATGACGCCACCTACCGTTATATGTATAGGCATAATGGGACTTCCTATGAGCTGCGTGTTCAACTTGAAGCAGACACAACTCACATGACAAGTGACGGGGGCGACGATACCAACTATTACGAACTTGGAAACGACTTAACTCTTTTATAAAGTTCTGTTACCATTTAAGTATGCTAAAAACTGTCCAAATTACAGCAAAAGGCTTTACAATGGTTGAGCTTTTGGTTGTAGTTTCCATAATAGCCATTATGACTGGTGCACTAATCCCCTCTTTTTCGGCATACACCCGTAATCAAGAACTAAGACAAGCGCAAGAGCAAATTGTTAATGATTTATACAATGTCCAAAATAACGCAATGTCCGGAAAAAAAGGCAATAACTCCAGTTCTGTAGTAACGCATTGGGGGTTAAAGTTTGTTGCAAATAGTAGTGACTATGTTTACTTAACAAGAGCTACTTCTCAGACTCTTGCGGAGTCTTGTACAAATCCGGTAGAAGAACGAAAAGCAAACTTAGGCGATGATATTGTCTCACACGGGACAGGTTGTGTATTTTTTTCGCTTGGGAATGGTGATGCAACTGGCACTACAGAATTTTTTGTTAAAAGAGGAAGTGCAGGCGCCGATTGTTATCAAGTTACTGTTAATTCAGCAGGGTTAATTAAAAGAATTCCAAAAAGTACTCCATGCCAATAAAAAAAATCAATCAAAACGGAATAGGCTTAGTTGAAACAATTTTAGCTTTAGGGATTTCTGTTGTAGTTATAACAGCCTTAGTTTCGCTAGCGGTTTACACATTAAGATCTTCGCAAGAAAGCAAATTTTTGCTAGAAGGTTCAAAGCTTGCGGCAGAGCAAATAGAGCTAATTCGAGTTGTAAAGGATAAACAAACGTTTTGGGATGATTACAAGACTTTGCTCGCAATTTGTCTTGGTTCATCGGCTAAATGTCATGTAAATACTAATAATGATGGGTTTGATGCAGGTGAAGAGGAGCTAGGTGTTAGTAACTTATCAAAAGTAACACGCTACTTTTACTTTGTGTACCCAAACTCGCCCGATGAAAATATAATTCGAGTTACATCTGTTGTAACTTGGGAAGTGGGACCAAACACTAAATCAACAACTATAGTTACTGATATTTCAAATTGGAAAAACCAATAATGATTAAACATACACTTAAAACAACCAAAAATTCTGCTGGGTATACGCTAATTGAACTTTTAATTGTAATAGGCTTAATAGGGCTAACGGTAGGAGTAACTGGCGATATAATTTTGTCACTGGTTAGAAGTTATGCAAAAACTCAAGCCACAAACGAGTTAGAAAGGTCCACTAACTTTGTGGTGTCTAAAATTGAAAAAGAGTTTAAAAATGCTACATCCGTCAACTTTATAAACAATGATAAGGTAGAATTTACAACAAAGCTATTAGATAGTTCTTTACCAATAGTTGTAAAATATGAACTTGCAACTTGTACCGCGAATAGCCAGCCAGTTCAATGCATAAAGCGAAGCGTAGACGGCGGTACTCCTGTAGAAGTTACGGATGCAGATTCAGTAAGAGTTTCTTGCGTTACATCTTCATGTTTTACTAACGCCAATCCAGCAAGTACTCCAAGCGCGCTAACTCTAAATATGCGTTTTGAAAAAAACAACGGCGCATCCACAAGTAGTGCTTTTTCAGGAGAAGTTGTAATTAAAACAACAATTGTTGCAAAGGGCACATATTAAGCAATTTAAACACTAAATCATGATCTTTAATATCAATCAAAAAGGTCAAACACTTGCAATTATCCTGGTTATTATGACTATGGCGCTAATAATTGGCGCAGGAGTTTCGGCTACATTTATTACAAATCTACGTTCTCGTGTAACGACAGACTTTTCTTACAGAGCAGATGCCACGGCGCAAGGGCTTGCTGAACGCCTACTTTTAAAAGATTTTCAAACTTTAAAAGATTACATTACATATAATAATTGTGGTTCTGAATGTACTTTGAGTGTTTCAAGTGGTGATTTTTCAGGTTCCGCAACTGCAACACTTAGTTTTTTGGGCAATTCCACAGCCGCATACGAAGTTGCTGCCTCTACAAATGGCGCGGCTGAAGTAAATTTAACCGGTTATGGTAGCGGAAACATTAACGTTTGCTGGAATGACTTGTCCAATGGTACAAAACCCTCCGTCATAGCCATGCTTGTGCACGGTAGTTCTGGAAACTACCAAGCCGACTCTTATGCCTACAATGCAACAACGGCTAGTTATTCAAACGGATTTAGTACGGCAACTGCAAATTTTGGTTACAACAGCTGCTTTACAGTCACAGGTAAAACAAATCCACAGTTTTTGCGTGTGCGAACCGTTTATGGAGATGCAAAAGTTTATGTTAGGCCAACTGGTAGTGCTACAATACCTTCTCAAGGTGTAAAAATAACATCTGTGGGTACATCTGGCGGCGTAAGTAGAACTGTCACTGTTACCAAAAGCGATACGTTTTTGCCCGTAGACTTTGAGTACGTATTGTTTCAAAATTCAACAGCTGATCCGCTTACGAATGTTCAAGTAAACCCTTAATTCATGTTTTGCCAATTGACTATGTGCCTACTTAAAATTACAATTTTACTATGCCCGTATTAGGTTTAGATCTAGGTTCCAATAATTTCCGCGCCGTAGAGCTTGAAAGTGACAAAGGCAAATTTGTCTTAAAAAGCTTTGGCGTATTTCAGTCACCCAAGCTTGATTTAAAGTCCGATAATCCCGAATCCGTATCGGAATACGCGGCCGTGCTTAAAACGTTTCTTCAAGAACAGAACTTTTCCACTAATGATGCGGTTGTTGGTTTGCCTGAATCTAATGTTTTTACTCGCGTAATAAGTTACCCAAAAATGACGGCTAAAGAACTAAAAAGCTCAATTACCTACGAAGCCGAACAATACATTCCCCTTCCCCTAGATGAAGTTAACTACGATTTTCAAATTATTGAAGATGACGCTGGAGAAGAAGGAAAAATGAACATTCTGTTGGTAGCGGCCAAAAAGCTGGTTTTAGAAAAATACGTTCAAATAATTAAAGAAGCAGGTTTAAACACCAAAGGCATAGAACCAGAAACTTTAGCGCTCCAGAGGTCACTTTATAACGCGCCAGGCGCGTCTAGTGCCTCGATTATAGTTAACATTGGCGCCGAATCTACTCAAGTTATTGTTTCATACAAGGGATACGTTCGCTTTACCCGAAGCATTAACATTGGCGGTGCTGAAATAACAAAAGCCCTTTCCCAAGCACTAAAAATCGATGTTTCTCAAGCCGAAGAATACAAAAAAACCTATGGTTTAGACAGCTCTCAAGCAGAAGGCAAAATTTTTAATGTGATTCAGCCCGTTTTTGACAACATTTTGGGCGAAATAAATAGATCAAAAACTTACTATACAACCCACAACCCTAGTGTTACCATTAATAAAGTAATACTTTCTGGAGGATCTGCCCTAATGCCGGGAATACTATTTTATATTGCAAATAATACAAATGTTGAAGTCGAACTAGCTAATCCGTGGAAGAATATTCTTCTTTCCTCAAAAATTCAAAAAGATAAAGACTTTTTAATTGAACAAGGCCCCGTTTTTGTAACTTCTGTTGGTCTTGCCTTAAAGGAGGTTAAATAACCAAATGTCGCAAAGTATAAACCTTATTCCACAAGAAGAGCAAAAAGAACAGCAGAAAACTCAGATCGTCCGTTTGAGCACAGTATTATCTATAGTTCTTTTAGTTTTAGTTGGCGCTGTAGCTGGATACTATTTTTATGTATCCAATAGCATGGCGTCCCGTTCAGCTGCTGAAACTGCAACTACCGAAGCATTGCGAGGTGAAATTAAAAAGCTAGCTTCTATTGAAATTGTCGCAAGAAACTTAGATAAGAAATACACAACTTTGCGAGATATTTTTAAAATGCGTGAAAAATACTCTCTTGTGCTAAAAGACTTACAAGTTCGTACACCTGAGACCATTTTGGTAACTGACTTGTCATTGGCAAAAGATCAAACTTTGGCCGTTTCTGGCGATGGCGATGATTATTTGGCTGTTTCCGATTTTGCAACCTATTTAACAGGTGCTAATGTGGCTCAGTCTACTCAAGCAGAAAAATATCCAGAACTTGAAAAAACCAAAACTTTTAAAGAGGTTTCACTAAACTCAGTAAGCTTAGATGCTCAAAAAAAGAATGTTAAGTTTTTTCTCGTAATTTCGTATATCAAGGAGGCATTGACCAAATAAAATGAACAAAGTGCAATTAAAAGAAACATTATTAAATTTTGTCGTGCCACTTTTGGCTTTGGTAGTAATATTGGTCATGATTTTTGTAATCATTATTCCAACCATTAATTCAAAACCTCAAAAAGAAGAAGAATTAGCAAAAGCCATTGCCCTAAATGAACAATTGCGGGGAAAACTTGAAAACCTTAACAAAATGAAAAATCTTGAAAAAGTCGTTGGAGATTATTCTGACCTAGTTTCGCGAGTTTTAGTTGATGAACCCATGGTACCAGAACTATTAACCCAAGTTGATACAATTGCAACCGAATCAGGTTTAGTTGTAACTAAACTTACCTACTCTTTTACAGAAGCCGATAAAGCAGCCGCTACCGCAGGAGGTTACCCATACATTAATGTAAGTTTAGGTGCAGAAGGAAGTTATGATCAACTGATCGCATTTTTTGAAAGCTTAGAGAAAGCCGCACGCGTAGTCTATGTTCAAAACTTTAGGTTTTCTGAGGAAAACAAAGATAATAATTCTAAACTAGCGATTCAAGTAACTTTAGCATCGCCATATTTAGCAGTTGAATCTAAACCAAACACCGATGAGCCCGTAAAAATAGATATTTCTAACAAAGATTTTATTGCGCTTGTAGCTGAACTTAAGAAACTAAAATATTACGAGCCACGTGTTGATGTAGAAGTGCAAGAAAAAGCCACAGAAGATGCTGCAGCAGATGAAGACGAGACTCCCGCTGATGCTCAAGCCCCTGTGGCACCTGCAGTTACGCCAACTGCACCAGTCACAAATCCACCAGCAACAACTACGCCAGCTGAGTAACCAAAATGTTTCAGTTTAAACTGCGGATTTTGTTTTTTTCTCGCCACTCGGCAATAAGCTTGTGATTTCCCGACAAAAGTTCATCTGGCACTTTTTTGCCCTTAAATTCTTCTGGGCGAGTATATTGAGGATATTCTACTTGCTCGTTACTGTATTCCGCAAAAGATTCGTCCACTGTTGATTCAATGTCGCCTAAAGCACCTTCACAGAGTCTTAAAATAGCCTCCATAACGCTTAGAGCGGCAACTTCTCCTCCAGCTAATACAAAATCGCCTACCGAAATAAGCTCGTCACACTTTTCTTCAACACGTGCATCAACTCCCTCGTACCTGCCACAAATTAGTGTAATCTCATCCAAATCTTTTAGTTCAACTGCTTTTTTTTGAGTAAATCTCGTCCCGCGTGGGCTTAGTAAAATTTTGTGGTTGCTTGTGGATTTAATTGTTTGCAAAGCGTTAAAAATAGGTTCTGCCATTAAAACCATACCTGGACCGCCGCCATAGGGTTTGTCATCAACTTTGTTGTAATTCCCTATTCCAAAGTCTCGCAAATTAATTAGATTAACTTGTAAAGAACCGTTTTTAATTAAATTTTTGTATGGAATTAGTTCAAAAAACTTGTCAAAAACTTGAGGAAAAAGAGTTACAATATTAATCTTGTGCATTTTCGTTAGTTTCGCTATCGTTAGCTTCAACACCGTTATCTGCGGGTTCATTTAGAGTAATATTTACTCTAATGTCGTCTTTTACTGCCTTTACTTTTGCCAAAGTTCTAAGGCTTTTAATAGTGCGGCCTTCTCTACCAATTACAATGCCCATATCTTCTTTTGCTACGCTAATTACATAAGTAAATGAACTATCGTCTTCTTTAATTTCTTCAACGGAAACACTGTCGGGGTTTGTAACTATTTGTTTAACTAAAAATTCTATATATTCTTGCATAGGTAGCTTTTCTGCTTATTAAACTTTATGCTTCAGGTTGAGCTTCTGCCGCTGTTGCCTCTTTTTTGTCTTTATTTGGATGATAAGGCTTAAATGTGTATTTTCCTGCAATAATTTCTTGAACTGCTGGAGTGACTATTGCGCCTTTTTTGACCCATTCTGTGTATTTTTCCTCATCTAGCTTGTATTGAATTGGTGTAGTAGAAGGATTATAAAAACCTATGACGTCTAAGAACTTGCCATTCCTTTTTGACCGAGTTGTTGCGGTTACTATTCTAAAAGTGTGGGCGTTTCTTTTACCTATTTTTGCTAGTCTTATGCTTACTGACATACCAAGGGATTTTAGCAGAGTGATTAGGGGTTGTCCACCGTGTGCAGGTAACAAAAAAGGTAAGATTTTAGGTCTTACCTTATGGTTTAAACTACACGTCTGGATTGAAGTTTTTTACTTAATTGGGTAATAGTGTCCAACTATTAGCCCAGTTTTTGGATCAGTCTTGAACATATAGAACGAGCCGTTATTCACGTCCTTGACCAGATGAATATCTCCAGAGACGGGCAGCTTAAAGGTTAAAGTCGCGATAACCTTACCATTCTGCATAACATGCCCAGTTACAGTTCGACTAGTCAGTCTGCGCTTTTCACTAGTAGGCTTGAACCAGTAAACATCCCGATCGTTTTTCGCCAACTCTTCTTTTGGCCAATACACTAACTTACTCATTATTAACTCCTATAGGCTTAAAAATGTTGTATTTGAGATAGTATCACAGAATATAACTAAAGGTTTTTAAACTTATCCAACCCAGCCTTTGCTGCCGATTGTTGAGCCTTTTGCTTGCTTTTTCCTTCACCTTCGCCATAAAGATCATTATTTAGGTAAACGCCTACTTTAAAGGTTTTTTCGTGATCAGCTCCCCATGACTCCAAAACCTCGTAAGTTGGAGTAATTCCATGTCGTTCTTGAGCTAGCTCTTGAAACATGGATTTTGGATCTTTATATAAGTCTTCTTTAATAATGGTGCTGGTTTTATACAAAAGTTCTTTGGCTAAAAATTCCCTGCAATAGTCGTAGCCTTTGGCAAGGTACAAAGCGCCTAAAACGGCTTCAAACGTATTTGCCAAAATATATGGACGTTGTCTGCCTCCTGAGTCTTCCTCACCCTTAGAAAGCAGCAAAAACTCTCCATAACCAAGTCGCAGCGCTTCTTTGGCTAAAGATTCGGTGCAAACTATAGCTGAGCGATAGCTTGTTAAAACCCCCTCACTTTCGGAAAAATTGTTGTAAAGATACTCAGAAGAAATAAGCTGTAACACTGCATCTCCCAAAAATTCAAGTCGTTCGTTTGATGGTAACTCATAACTTGTATGCTCATTTAAGTAAGATCTGTGAGTAAAAGCTGTTTGAAACAACTTTTCATCTTCAATGTTAGTTCCAAGTATCGTGGAAATTTTTGTTAAGTCTATTGCCATAAAATTACTCTGCTTTGTCGCGCACAATGGCTACTAAAGCGCCAACGGTTTCTAAGTCTATTTTATCTTCTGCTTCAAATTCAATTTGGTAAGCTTCTTCAAGTTCGGATAAAAGCTCGATCATTTCATACTCGCCTAAGTTTAAATCTTCTTCAAAATAGGCACCTTCCAATACTTCTGAAGGATCAATTCCAAAATTTTCGGCTAGGATTTCTTTTATTTTTTTTAATATTGCTGTTTCTTGCATAACTTCCTTTAATTATTTACATAGTTCGCGTAGCGAACATTGGAGATGCCACGCCACATAGCGTGGTAGCTCAATTTTTTTGCACAGGTCTTTTGTCTACAACTGAGCCCAGTACCCCATTTACAAACTT
>CAZCAQ010000004.1:8621-11069 GCA_964496905.1 uncultured Candidatus Saccharibacteria bacterium | reverse complement strand
GCTCATATTGTTAAATAGTAATAGGTTTGATAAAGACTAACAACCCTTTAATTGGGTTTTGGGTTGATTACTTGGCTCCGCATTCAGGACAAACTCTATGCGAAAGCTTTTGAGCCCCGCATGATTTGCACTTTATGGTATGTGGAACATCTGCCTTATAATGTGCGTTTCTTTTTCTTCTTGTTCTGCCAATACTATGGCGTCTTTTTGGTACTTGTGCCATGACTAAGGTAATATATTGGTAAGTAAAGGTTTTGTCAATGAGTGAACATAGTAAACGCGGCTTCACCAAATTTTCGGCGTTCAGCTAACGCTAACCCTGCTGTTTGAGCAATTTCTTCATAATATGTAGCTTGCTCAGGGCTATGAAAAAAGACAAAAATTCCATTTTTATCAAGAATTTGAGGTATAAGGCTAAAAAGATACTTGTGTTTTAAATCGTCATAAAAAGGGTCACAAAAAACAAAGTTGTATTTTTGCTTGTTCTTTATAGCTTTTTGAACAAATTTTACTGCTTTAATTCGGTGAGCTTGTGCTGTTTCTTCATCAATTTCTAGCGTATTTAGGGAGTTGCGTATAACTCCAATTGCTTCGTAGTTCTCGTCTACCAAGTCTGTTTTTATAGCACCACGGCTTAATGCCTCTAAACCCATAATTCCGCTTCCTGAAAATAAATCAAGGCAGTTTGAGCCTTCTATGTTAGTGCTCCCAATTATTGAAAAAACTGCCTGTCTTGCAATATCTTGAACAGATCGAAATGTTTCGATATTTGGAGCTAGAATAAATTTTCCTTTGTATTTTCCTGCTGAAATGCGGATACGGCTTTTTTCCATAACAGGGCGATTTTACAATTTTGTGCGAAAGATTACTACTTAGTAAAAGAAATGTGGCTTTTAGAATCCTATTTTTGTGTTTAGGACAATAAAAGCCACGTTGACAACAGCCGATTAATGAATTTGCTACCATGTACCTACAACCCAACTGCCGTTTTCCATGAGAGTTTCTCTCACGTTATCTTTCTCCCGATAGAATTGGATGTCCGGGTTGTCTTCATACCCATAGCCAATTGAGGTGGTAGAATAGCCCTCCTTATTTAGAGTTTTGCTTAGTTTCAGGGCCTCTTCTAAGGTGAGTAGCTTTTGCCTAGTCATTTATACCTCTATAAATCGTGATATTTTCTACTATTTTGCTGCTTAAGTCTAACTTATGTGTAGCACTATAGCACTAGTTTTGCCCTATGTTAAGTTGTTCTTGTTGCGTTAAAAACTGCCGCAGAATTGGGTACTTATTTAGTTCACCATACACCTGTTGAGTATAAAATTTGACCTTCTCTAGGCTGCGGATATCAGATAAATCGGCAAGTTTAAAATATTTGTATCCGCTTTGAATAGTTCCATATACATCTCCGCCACCTCGAAGTTTTAGGTCGATTTCGGCAAGTTCTAAACCATCATTTACCGACTCTAAATTTTTAAGTCGGTCATATGCAGGTCTATTAAAATGGGTCATAAATAACAAACAAAAACTTTCGGCACCATCTCGACCGACACGACCACGTAATTGGTGAAGAGATGCCAGTCCATATCGTTCGGCGCTTTCGATAACAATTATTGAAGCATCAGGAATATCAATACCGACTTCGATAACTGGCGTGGAAACTAGCACTTGAATCTCATTTTTTTTAAATTTTTCGATAATTTCTTGCTTTTCGGCAGACTTCATTTTTCCGTGTAGTAGCCCCATTTTCATGCCTTTTAGCACGCCATCCGATAACATTGCGTACTCAGTTTGAGCCGATTTTACGTTTGCCAAAGATTCATGCTCTGAAGACTCAACAAAAGGGCAAACTATAAAAGTAGACTTGTTTTTGGACTTAATCCATTCGTAAGTTGCCTGCCGTTTATCATTGGGAATTACGCGAGTCGTTGTTTTGCGGATTTTGCTCGTTGGTGGCTTTAAAGCCGAAATACTCAGATCCCCATAAATTGTTAGCGTTAACGTGCGCGGAATGGGCGTTGCGGTCATTGTTAAAAGGTTTGGAGACTTTACCTGGTTTGTTAAGTTTGCAAGCCGTGTGCGCTGTTCTACGCCAAATCTGTGTTGTTCGTCTATTATGACAAGGCCTAAGTTGTCTATGGCTTCTTTGCCATATAAAAGTGCATGTGTGCCAATTGTAATGTCACCAAACTCCTTCTTTTTGACCGACCCAGTTTGTAAAACAATATTAATTTTTAACTCTGCTAAAACTTGTAAAAACGTCTCGTAATGCTGTTGAGCCAAAATTTCGGTCGGAGCCATGTATAGCGTTTTGTAGCCATTTAAATAGGACAAATAGGCTGCAAAAATCGCAACAATTGTTTTCCCAGCTCCTACATCTCCTTCGAGTAATCGATTCATTGGATGCTGTTTTGATAAATCTTCAAAAATTTCTGTAATAGCTGTTTGCTG
>CAZCAQ010000004.1:0-8521 GCA_964496905.1 uncultured Candidatus Saccharibacteria bacterium | reverse complement strand
GATTTTTTTAAAAAATGCTGATTAAACCAAATTACATACATCTCCCCTGTTTCATCACGAATACGGGCTTTGGTAAGTTTTTTGCCATTTCTGGTAAAAATGTTCTGAATGTCCACTAAATTGGCTTTAAGCGTAACAGTTTCATTGGGTAAAATTTCGACAATTGTCTTGGTGTTTGTAAAATCTTCGTATCTGGATGGAAAATGGTACAAAAGGTCCTGAACCGTAAATATGCCTAGATTGTGCAACAGAGTTCTAAAGCGAGGTCCAACGCCTGTTAGGCTGGATATTGGGGTTTGTGGGGTCATGGGGATATTATATTTTAATTTGTTAAAAAATGTGCACTAATTATTCTTATTTGACGCATTAAATTTAAAAGTGGATAATTTGTTTATACTATGTCTTTAGAAAACCATACTCAAGAAGCCTCATTTAATCCTGAAGTGACAAGAAACGTGTTTGAGAGTTTAGTAAAAAAGGATACGCCTCCAGATGTTAAGGAGCAAATATATATGGAATATCTTGCATTAAATGATGATACACGTCATGAGATTTCATCATCTATGGTTCAGGCTAAAAATGAGTCCACTTATGAAGCACAGCGTTACGAAAGAGTTATTAGCACGCTAACTAAGCTGAATGCATCACCGCTTTTAAATCATGAACGTTTCGTTGACACATATCCGTTTTTGGAGGGTGTCAGATTAAATGAATTAATGGAGCTTCCTCCTGGTCAGGCTGAGCTCGCTTTGATTGGTATGAGGCAGATGGCTCTAATAGGTGAGGTTACTCATAGACTAGACCAATTTAGTGATGCCTTTGAGCCCTATACAGGAAATCCAGTTACTAAAGAGATGCTTGCTGATGCCACATCCGTATTGTTGACAGAACTTATGCAACCATTTGAAGAAATAGCTAGTGAAGCCAAAATGTCACCAAGAACATTTGAAAAATACCTTGCTGAAGCTCAAGTTAGCTATTCTAGTTTAGGTGCTTTTACAGGTACAATAGCAAACATTTATATACGTAATACAGAAACAAACCCTCAAAACCGTGAAGTAATAGGATTTATACGGAGCGCATTGACTGGAGAAATAAATTTATCTAGCAGAAGAGAGCATGGTAGTACAATAGCAACTGGCAAATTGAATAAGATGGTTACAATTACCACTACTTGGAGTGCTCCTGCCGAAACGTTTGGGAGGTCAGATGCTCGAATAGAATTGAGCGCATACCCAAATAGTCAATTTTACCTAATTGCTCCTGGTGATAATTTTGATTACCAAAAGACGGCGGCCGAGGCTTATGCGTTAGGCTTAGACGGAAACAAAATTGCTGCTCAATTAGAGGCACATGGAAAAGATATAGTTGCAACCCCAAGAGATTGTATAGTAGCAGTTGCAGCACTTGGTATTAAGCCTAGGGCTAATAGATAATTTTTTTAACAAAAAACAGGCCTGAAGTGCGGGCAAAAAATTAAGTTTTGTCTTAATTTATGCTTTTCGCAAATCAGGCCTTAGTTTAGTCCCGTACAGGCACTGTTGGAACTGGAGTAATGAACACAGCGCCGATTGGAGAGGGTGTTCCTTCAACAATTATTGGGAGAATGTCGCCATGGGCTGTTATGTGCCTGACTTCGAACAGATTAACCTCTCCCTCATTTGGCACATATTCGGTGGTGGTTTTGCCAGATATTTCCAGCACCGCAACATTCCCATATTCGCCCCAAAGTTCTGCTGACCCATTCTCCCCGCTACCAATTACAAGTGGATCAACTGGCTTAACGAGTTGGATACCCCCGCCTTGTGCTCCCACCAGTACCCAGTAGTAAGTTGAGAGGTCCTCGATTTGTATCACGCTTCCGGGTGAAACATTGTAAATCTGGCCATCAACACTCACTTGATAGTAGTAGCCCTTCTCCTCGATGTTGAGGATTACGGCTCCACTAATCTCAACGTTGAAACTCCCGCCCGTTTTATAGGCAATCGTCACCCATGGGGGTGTGTACGGGTATCTCTGAAAATGCACACCTTGCGGTGGCGTTGCCGTGGGCTCAGGTGTTGCAGTAACCACGGTGGTTACTTCAACAGTTGTCTCGATAACTTTGCGGTGTTCTATCACCGATTGATACCAAGCAACTCGTGCAACTTGGATGCCAATTAACAAAACCACACACGCCAAAAATATCAATGCAAACTTTTTCATCTCTCACCTCACTGGCATATTGTCATTCCAAATCGGAATAACTTTTCTATGTGCAACTAATTGCAAACAGAAAATTTACTTCGAAATGGCCATTAACTAGAAAAAATAGATTAGATCCTGGTGAGTTGTTACACAAAATAGTGTCCATACTCACCAGGGTCTTGTTAGGGGTTGCACTCGCGCGCTAAGCCCTGGGTTTGAACTCCTTCGCGGTATAGTTGTGATCTGAATTGTCTATACGCGAAGTACGATGGAGTTACTCCGGCATCTCGTATGACTCTGAATTCACTGTTCTCTAGGTCGACCATTGCCATTGGGAAAAAAACAGATTTGCGGTTTTCGCTTATCATATTTTCATCGCCGTTGGCAACGCGAAAGACGCCGTGCCGGCTGACGGTGAAGAAATAAACAGCGTCGGGATTTTCAGATGAAAAACCCTTCAGTAACACAAGGCTGTCATAAGGCACTTCGTACATTGGATCCCAGTCGGCATTGAAAACGCCGAAGTGTCCGTCAGAGTAACCGAAGCACCCACCCATTGCGGTGTAGAATGTAGTCTCATCCTCCTCTACTCCCCACACACCACGAGTAAGTGGTGGATGTGAAGTCCAGAAGGTCACATTGTATAGCTCCTCTGGCTTAGGTCCCTCAGCTTTAGCTGACGGAACGGCCAGGAATACAATAAAAAGCAATACTACGATAGCAGCAAACCTCTTCATTTTTATCCTCTCAAGGTGCTTTTAAATTAAGGAAGTCCCTTAACTTATGACAACATAATACTACTATAGGTCAAAATGTACTGGAACGATTAGGAAGTATTGTGAAGTTTGAACTTATATTTGCTCTTATATTTAATTTAGCCCAAAATGTATTTATGAATGTCTTGGAAGAAGCTTCTAAAGTGGTAGATGGCGAACAAACAACGCTGTTGGAGTCAATAGTCCCTTATGCAAAAAAGCATGGTGATATATTAAGTCCTGAACAGCAGGATTATGTTCAGCCAGTACTCGAGCTTTGTAGCCAGTGTTTAAATGAGGGTGAATCTATTACCGTTTTTGGTAGTCATGCTGTAGCTGCTTGTGTGTTACCTCACATACAAAGTTCTCAAGTGTTACACCGGTACAATAGTCGTTTGCAACAAAGAGATTTTGACCTTCATTTTTCCGCCGAGCAAGTTTATACGTGTTTTTCTGGAATTTTAGCTGAGAACAATGTTGAAAAGTCTTATCCTTATGGTTTTAAAGCACAGTTTAACGAATTCCAAATGGATTTAATAGACGATTCTAAAGTTGCAAAAATATACCTAGATGAGATTGAGTATTTGTGTGGCACTTCAAAGCATGTAAGCACTCAAACACTTAACGCTCTTAACAACTTACGCCAAGGTGATATAACGCCACTTCATAGTTTACTAAGCTTGTATAGACCTGATGCATTAGGTGTAAAAATTACGAAAAAAGATGAAAAGCTTGTAACTACTTTGTTTGACCCATTACAAAACTTAGACAGGCTTGAATTAAACTCAGCCAACGCGGAAGTTGTGTTTACTGATTTTGTAAACCCTGACAGCGCGCTTTTTTTAGTTATTACTGCAATTGACAATGAAAGGCCTCCTGCGATTTATTCTACAGATTTGCAAAGCATACCTAATGTTCTTACTAATGCTGAAAACTACGAAAATGTAGCATATTCCGCAATTGATAGTTTGTCGCGAGTAGCAAAGGGATTACTTACACACGAAGTAGTTCCAGAAAGCCCATATTTAAGGGATGTTATATCTGCTATGACTTATCTTGCACGGCTGGATCATGAGTTTGCTGTAAATAATAAATTTATCGCAAAGTATGTAAAAAGTATTCAAAACATTCTGTCCCAAAATCTTGATAAGTTCACCGATTGCATGATGGTGCTTACGGAAACTTTGCCATTGGGCTGGTGTATTGGTCCTGATGATATATCGACAAACAATTTTACCAAAAGACCTTTGACAAAAATAAACGGCATTGCTCCGCAAAATGATGTTGTAACAGGCATAATCGACATAGTTGAACATTACGGCAATCCTACAACTTTGGAACAAGCACTTGGGATGTATTTGGCAGCTGAAGATTTTGGAAATGCAGCAGATTCGCGTGCATACTATACTACTAGACTTTGTAACTGGTGGCAAAAAAACTATCCAGCATTAGACTCCCAAAAAGTACTGGAAAATTTTATAAAGTATGCCCCAGTAGTAAATAGAAGCAGGCAATCGCCAAACGTCTAAATTAGTATAAAGCCTTCAGTTTTTAAGACTTTTATAGTTTTAGAGTATTTGGCTTGCGCCATCTTTTTTCTTAAGTTTGAGATTTGTTTGTTTAATGCCCAATCGCTATAGTTTTCATGCCAAGATTTTCCCCACAATACTTCTGCAAGTGTTTCCCTTGCTACTTTTTGCGGAGAGGAGTTTTCAAGCGCTTCAAAAAGAGCCAGCTCTTTGACTGTCAAAGATTTAACAAGTTCCTTTCTTGTTGAATCATGGGTAATTACAGCATCCTCCTGAAATTTACTAGCATCAACTCTTGTTATAAATTCTTTAAACAAAGGATTAATATACTTTCCTGTTTCATTTATAAGTCCAAGCTTAATTGCAAAGTCTGGATTTTCACCACGTGTAAGTTTATGGACTGTGGTAGCAAATAAACTT
Organism: uncultured Candidatus Saccharibacteria bacterium; assembly: GCA_964496905.1. GTDB lineage: Bacteria > Patescibacteriota > WWE3 > UBA101185 > UBA10185 > CAZCAQ01. The sequence goes on along the minus strand of CAZCAQ010000004.1, from coordinate 3,630 downwards.
GAAGTTATTTTTGTGAATCTTGCATCTAAGAATTCTTCGCCTATTAACTGGTAGTGATTAGAAATTTTGCTTGAACTCAGTAGCTTTAATTCAAGTGAGGGATCATTTATTAGCGCTAGAGCTAAATGTTTTTGAATACTTGGATCTCCGTATGCTAGTTGCTGTACAAAACTTACGATCTCTTGACTAAATATGTGATTTGTCCATTTAGCATTTTTCTCAAGTAAAACCTGAGCACAATTATTATCAAACATTAAGTTGCGTCCATAAACAAAATTTTGAGTAAAGTACGAACCAAAACCTTGTAATTTTAAAATGTGCTGAGTGTTAAATTCGTGATTTGCTAAAAAAATGTAAGAAGATTTCATTGGGTTAACCTTTGTTAAGCCTAATAATGAATCAAAGCTTTTGTCATATTTTGCGCCTTGTGTATAAAGCAATCCAAAATTTTCTAAAATAAACGTGATGCTTAAATTATGTTCAAACGTAAGATGCTTTATTAAATCGGCAAAATTAAAGTAAGAAATGGTTTCTAAAGAAACCAGCTCTTTTAGTACATTAAGTTCGTTGGCACTAAGACTGTTATTTGCTTTAACTACGTCATAAAGTCCTGTTAATGCTTCCTTATAAAATTTGGTTTCATCTGCAATAAGTTCTATGTCCAGCATGATGTAAAGTCTGTTTTTAGGAAATTCAGTAAAATTTGCATATGAGTGACGAATGTAGCGCATTAAAGATGCCACACCAAGTCCTCTTCCCGACACTACTGATACGCTAGTGTTTTTGTATGTTGGTTCAAAAACAAGCTCAACGAATTTTTTAAGGTATGCTTGGGATACAGGGGGGTCAACTAATTGGGCATAATTCATGTGCCAATTGTGGCAGATTTTTTATTGCTTTTCTAGGTTAGAGTTATACAAATTCTACCCATTCAGGCTCGATTCTACCTGCAATAGCAACTTCCATCTCATCTTGAAAACCAGGCAGAATATGTTGGGTTGCTTTATAAACGGGCACAACATACTTAAATGGAACTGTAAGTCTTAAAAGTTTTCCGTCACCCGCATGTTTATTTGCGTACTCAATATCAGTTGAGGCTGGTACGAAGAGTGAAGTGTCTGCTTCTGCGGTATGCGCTAAACACATCCTTTGTATTACACTCGTCCTTTGTACTTCGTCTGTACTTTGCAAGTACTTACGTTCTAGCGTTAGTACAGTATTTTTTAGTTCGTTTAGATTACCTCGCCATCTTGTTAGTCCCGAAGCCGTTGTTGCTGGGTCATATCCCTGCTTTATTCCACGGTATAGTGTTATGTATTCAACTCCATCTACTTCAAATAAATCTGAGTTAGTGTTAGCTAAGTCAGAGCGTAAATTTTGACGAAGTTTTTTTTACATATGGGTCACTTGCAACAATTTCGCGGATTGTAGATACAATTTCATTAGTCTCATTAACTCCAAGTATTAACAACTCTGGCGGAGTACTTGTTATTTCGCTGTTTTTTGTTTCCAGCTCAATTTTGTCTTGTGTGTCGAAAAGTTCTTGCATTGTATAAATTGTAAACTAAAAAAAGGAAAGAGACCCGGTTCGCGTTTAAGTAATCGTAACAATTGTTTTCAATCGTGTTGATTCTTAATAACGCTACGGGTCTCGTTTGGCTACTTTATAAGGTAATTGGTTCCTGGCCCAATCTCGGCTGGCAATTCACCGTTGACGCCAAGTATATCGAGCACTTTTTCAAGCTCAATACGCTTGTCCGGCGTGACAGGGACGAGATAAGTAAAACTTATCGTTCCCTCCTCGTAGATGAATGCCAGCTCGTCGTTTTCGCAGATAAGATTTTGTCCTTCAACTTTGCAATATTTCAGAAACACGCCGTACCCAAAGGTACTTGCTTTGACGTTTTGCACTAAGCAAGTTTCACTTGGGGTCATGTCTGTGAAATCACATTCCCCATTGGTCACTATCAACCATGCATATGAATGCAAGATTTCAGGAGCTTGCCCCTGGGGAATAGACACGTCCAATGGGTATGTTTCCCAACGGTCAAGGTATTGCTGGTACTCGTGTACTGCGCTTGAAGGATATCCCTCGTGTAACTGAGGGAAATTTTCAGTTTCACCCAATTTAGGATCGAACTGCACCATGACCTCGGTGCTGACAAGAACCTCTTCGTATATATCCTCATATGTACGCGTTGGGGCTGCAGTCGCAACTTCTTGAGTAGCTGTCGGCGGCACACTTATTGTCTCAGGTGTAGTCTGCTCTGTGCAGCCGACCGTCAGCACACACACGATCGCAATTACGAAAAAAACAAACTTAGTCATTCCTTTCACCTTTTTACCTTAATTTAAAGTGCAGAAAGATTAACTTTCTGTCCCCATTGTATAACTATAGGGTAAATGGAACTTGAGAAATCCTGAGTTGGCATGTTATGCCTAAAAATGGAAAAGGCCCGGAGTAGCGGTCAAAAGTTATAGCTTGCGCTTTAACGATTGATTTCGCTTTCCGGGCCTAATCTTGCTACTTAGCTACTCTTAACACTATTCAGTCCAAACAGCCTGTTCCAACACCGGAGTGTTGTCAACGACTCGGACGCGGAACATCTTTGCATCTTCCCATTCGAACCTTGTGTATGTGTCCATCTTGTCTTTTAAGACAAAGACAATGGGTGTTCCGGGTTGATACCAAGGGATATCGTTCTCCAAATCGCTTCCGCCCACTAGGTTAATTACCGGCTCAAAGTTCTCGTCGAGTGTTACCTCAAACGCGTCCTCGGCCGTCAGGGTGATATTATCAACCTGTTCCCAGGTGTGGGCAGGCATTGTGGACACCACTTCTCTCTCGCCAGCGCGGAATACGAAAGGAGCCCAATATTGCGCATGATTATCGCCATAGCGAAGATCTGCACGTTGGAATCCTTCTCGCGCCATCACTGCCAAGGGGTTGTAGCTGTATTTGCCCCACAGATTGCTGCATTCGCCTTCCAGTTGGAAACTCAGGAATTCTGGTTGCCATGCTGGAACCATCCAGTCAAGTTTGTTGCAAAAAAGCCATGGATCCAAATCTCCAAGCGAGTCCTTGTAGACTCGTTCGGTGCCAGTGATTGAATCACCAGGCATTACGTCAAACGACCACCGCACAAACGGCTCGTCGTTGCCTCCGCAAGCGGCACCCACTTCGTAGTAAGCCTCAAACTTTCCTCCTTCGGCTGGCACTTTGTAAGTGAAACCGTAGGGACCAGGTTCAGCTTTGAACCCGTTCATTAGATAGTAAGAAGGCGAACAGTCGGAGACGAAGTCAACATAGATCCACCCTTCCTCAACAGCATCGTTGTAAAACTCAGCGTTGAGTTTGAGCAGTTCTTGTTCGACTGGGTCCCATTCGCGAATCTGAACTACGGACAACCAGTCCACCACACCATCTGACTGTGTTGCAGTTTCATCAGAATGCGGTGAACCATAGAAGTCATGGTATTCAAGGATTTTTCCCACGTTGCCAGGTTCCGGGTATCGGACATCGTAACCGCCATGCTCACCAGGGTTGGTAAACGCGACGAAATCGGTCCGTACCTCCTCAAACACATAGTAGTGGGTAACCTGACCGTATCCGATTTCTTCTTCCCACTT
>CAZCAQ010000003.1:0-80705 GCA_964496905.1 uncultured Candidatus Saccharibacteria bacterium | reverse complement strand
TTACCAACATAACTACACTAACTCCCAAAAACAAGTTTTTCCATGAAGCCATTGGATTTTGTTCTTTAAGTTCAGCCATTACTGAATCTAACTTGGCACTTATACCATTTGAAGTTGAAGTTGTTTCCGTAACAGGTGTTACGACTTCCTCGCTATTTTTAGTTTCTTTTGTTGTTTTTTTATCTTTAGTCATTTCTATTTTCTCTTCTGTCACCTCCCTTTGGTTTTTTGCAAATGGAATCTGGTTCGGTTCCACTAATAAATAATTCACTTGAATCGCACTCTTTGTAATTTTTTCTTACTACATCTTCCGGTTGAGTAAATTCTTCATCGGAACTTCCCTCTAAGACTTGTTGCATAACATCGTGCCAAATTGGTGCAGCTCCTGATAATCCTGAAGCTAAATTAGGACTCATTGGGTCTCCGTTATTGTTTCCAACCCAAACTCCAACGGCATAAGATGGCGTATATCCTATTGTCCAGTTATCTTTTTTCAAGTCAGTAGTACCTGTTTTTACTGCCACGTTTTTTCTATCATTAACTACTAAAGCACTTGAAGGACCAAAAGCTGGGGTTCGGGCCTTATTATCAGATAAAATGTTTGAAATTAAATACGAAGCCCCCTGTGAAAAAACCGGTGTCTTTACGCGATCGTCATTATATATTTCAAACCCGTTAGAATCTTTTACTGATCTCAAACCTGTTATACGTACGTGCTCACCATTTCGAGCAAATACGGTATACAAATTTACCATATCCAGTAAGCGGGCTTCCTTACCTCCCAACACAACAGAATATCCATAAGTTCCATCAGTTTCCCAACCAGTTAATCCAGCCTTTTTACCAGCAGCAACAATTGCATCAGGACCTAACTTAACTGATAACCTTACAGCAGGAATATTGTATGAATTTGCCAAAGCACTTCGTAAGCTTACATTCCCATGGAAAGCCCCATCATAGTTAACTGGTTTGTAAACTTCGGTCCCTGTATTAATTGCGATTGGAGTGTCATTCAAAGTTGTTGCAGGTGTCATACCGCTTTCTAAGGCTAAAATGTATGCAAGAGGTTTTATAGAAGAACCGGGCTGTCTATATGCTCTAATAATATCGTATGCACCGTCGTAATCAGTGGCAAAATAGTTTTTTGACCCCACATATGCCAAAATTTCATTTGTTTTTGCATCCACTACTAGTGCAGCGCCATTTGAAATATTTAAATTACCGCTATTAGCTACTTCATCCGCAACAATCTTTTGAACTTTCTCATGTAAGTCTAAGTCTAGCGAAGTTGTTACAGTAAGACCTCCAACCTCTACCATTCTTTGACCGTAAGTTTCCACAAGTTCATCTCTAATATAATTTACAAAATGTGGCGCACGAATATATTCCTTTTGAGAAGTGAATTCTAGTTCCTGTGCATATGCAACATTTGCGTCACCTTGAGTTATATAACCTTGCTCAACCATCTTAGTCAGTACAAATTTTTGACGCGCTTTTGCTTTTTCAATATCTGTAAACGGATTGTATTCACTTGGCGACAAAGGTAAACCTGCAATCATACTGCTTTGAGCCAAATCAAGTTCCCAAACATTTTTATCAAAAAACTTTCGCGAAGCCGCTTGAACTCCCCATGCAGTACCTCCATAAGGCGCATTATTTAGGTAAAGCTCCATTATTTGGTCTTTGGAATATTTTCGTTCCACCATTAGCGCAATTGAAGCCTCTTTAATTTTTCGTGTATATGTTCGTTCCGGGGTAAGTAACACATTTTTTATTAATTGTTGAGTAATTGTTGAAGCACCTTGAATTTCTGAATCCAAAAAAGTTGCTTTAGCTGCACGAACAATACTTAAAGGTTTTACACCGTGATGTTGATAAAAATCTTTATCCTCTGTAGCAATAGTTGCGTGAACCAGTTCAGTAGGAATTTTGTTGAGCGTTACGTATTCATATTGTTTATCGTTGTATATTTCGTAAAGCAAGCGACCTTTTCTATCCAATATCTTTGTCGAACTATGATTTGCCGCCAATAGCATTTCTGGTCGTGGTAGCTGCCTATACCATCTATGAACCTCAACAGGAATAGAAACGGCAAATATTGCAAAAATGCATCCAAAAACAAAAAAGGCTAATTTTGTGAAAACGCCAACCCCTGACTTTTTTTGAGGATTTTTGCTAGTTTTATATGGCGTTTTCCTTTTTGTGCCTTTTTTATTCGCACTTGAATTAGTGCTTTTTTTCTGTGGTCCTCTGTTTTGAGCTGTTTTGCTCATAACCCATAAGGTTATAGCTTTAGGTATTAGAATAATTGAAATTAGCGTATTAACAATTTTAGATATTAAGTTAACAATAGCTCGAGCAATCAAGACAGGTATAGAAAGTATAAAAAGAATAGACTTTTTAAAGAACTTAGCTATCTTTAACATAAAAGCTGTTGTAGAAGCGAATACGTACTTAATGGAAGATACGTAAAATTCAACTATTTTACCGACAAAAATACCAACAATAATTAGACTCAAAAGAGTCTTTTTTAAGGCGGGAGATAAAATTGTATTATTGTCTTGTTTTTTCACAGTACTAGAGGTCATAGAATAGGGCAAAAATAGGTATCTGTCCATATCATATCCTCAATTCAGCCTGTGTCAAGAATTTGGGTTTGTATAGATAAAAAGCAGGTGTTTTGATTATTTTAATTTTGAAGTTTTTTTAATTTTTTTATTTCGTCTCTAATATTTGCAGCAAGTTCAAAATTGAGAGTCTCGGCCTCGTAGCGCATTTGTTCTTCTAGCTTTTTAATATGCTTAGCTAACTCCCTTGGAGGTAACATCATGTAGTCTACTTCCTCACTCTCAACAGATTTTTTACCCTTTTTTCCTTTAGCATCAAGCTTTTCTCCCAACATTTCATCTATAAGCTTTGCACGAATGGGCTTAATTATGGATTGAGCTGTAATATTATGGGTCTTATTGTATTCGGCTTGAATAGTTCGTCTGCGCTCAATTTCTGCTATAGCGGCCTCCATACTTTTAGTACGAACGTCGGCATACATTATTACCTCGCCTAGGGCATGGCGAGCGGCACGACCCATAATTTGAATTAAAGCGGATCTTGATCTTAAAAAGCCTTCTTTGTCAGCGTCGATAATTGCAACCAATGACACCTCTGGAAGATCTAGACCTTCTCTAAGCAAATTAATACCAACTAATACATCATAGTTACCTTTGCGTAAGTCATCTAAAATGGTCGTACGTTCCAGTGTGACAATATCTGCGTGCAAATAAGTTACCTTAATACCTTTAGAAACCAAAAACTCCGATAATTCTTCCGCCATGCGCTTGGTTAATGTTGTAACTAAAACACGTTCGTGGCGTTCTACGCGCTCTTTTATGCGTTCAAGCAAATCTGTTATTTGATTTGCAGTTGGCAACACTGTAACTTTTGGATCAATAATTCCTGTAGGTCTTATTAATTGTTGAGTAACGTGCTCTCCAGCCATAGAAATTTCCCACTCGTCGGGTGTTGCGCTTGTATAAACTGTAATTCCTGCCTTGGACAAATATTCGTTAAAATTAAGCGGACGATTGTCAAGCGCTGAAGGGAGTCTAAAACCATAATCAATTAAAGTTTGCTTACGCGCGCGGTCACCGTTGTGCATTCCACGAATTTGAGGAATTGTGATATGAGATTCGTCAACAATTAATAAATAATCCTTTGGGAAAAAGTCCATTAAAGTGTAAGGAGTGCCCCCAATTGGCCTACCGTCAAAATAGCGAGAGTAGTTTTCAATGCCTTTACTGTACCCAATTTCACGCATCATTTCTAGGTCATAGTTGGTGCGTTGTTCTAGCCTGTAAGCTTCAATGACCTTACCTTCTTCACGCAACTGAGCTAATCGGATTTTTAAATCTTCTTCAATTTGCTTATAGGCACCTTCGCGACGTTCTTCGTTGGCAATATAGTGCTTGGCTGGGAAAATGTTTACAAAACCACCTTCTTTCATTCGGTGAAGATTATAAGCTTGCTCGTCTTGAGTAATGCTTTTGGTATTTCCACCACGTCGTTCTGCTGGAAGTGCGTCCGGATGAACGGAATTGCCAGTTAATGGTTCAAAAAAATCTATTTCAGCCAGTGTGTCGCCAAAGAACTCTAAACGAACGGCATAATCCATGTACGCAGGGTAAACATCTACAACATCTCCGCGAACTCTGTAAGTTCCGCGTTTAAAATCCATTTCTGAACGGTCGTAGTAAATTTGATTAAGTCGGGTTAAAACATCGCGCTGGCGAATTTTCATGCCTTTTTTTAACTCAACCGCCCATTTTGAATATTCAGCCGGCGATCCAAGGTTATAAATGCAAGAAACCGAAGAAATAATAATTACGTCTTGTCGCGTCATTAAAGATGTTGTGGCCGAAAGTCGCATTTTATCTATTTCTTCGTTAATGTCGGCGTCTTTTTCAATATAGGTATCGGTTTGCGGCATATAGCTTTCGGGCTGATAATAATCGTAATAGCTTACAAAATACTCAACTGCATTTTTTGGAAAATATTCACGAAATTCTTGATAAAGTTGTGCCGCAAGTGTTTTGTTGTGAGAAATTATAAGTGTTGGTTTGCCCACGTTTTGAATTAGGTTTGCTATAGAGAATGTTTTTCCTGAGCCTGTGACACCAAGCAGTACCTGATGTTTATTATTTTGAGAAACCCAATTGGTCAAGTCCGCTATTGCAGTTGGCTGATCTCCTGTTGGTTTGTAGGTTGATTCTAGTTTGAACATAGTAGCGCGTGTGAAAGCGCTTTTGGATTATATAATGTTTTTTGGTTTCGGGAAATGTTTGGCTAAAGAAGGCGAATTTATGGACAACACAAGTACGTTGGAATTCTCATTCAAACCATGGTATAAGTTGACTAAGTCCAAAAACTCGACCTGCCCTTAAAAGCAGGTGGCAAAATAAATAAGGAGAAGCGAAATGCTAGAAACAAGGAATATAGCTGTTAACACGAGGCATGACTTTGGAACAAGTCAGATTATGGATCCCAGTGTCCTAATCAGAGGTCTGGTTGTTATAACAAGGGGAGACGGAAGAGCACGTCAAAAATGGGTGATTCTGGCGCCACCTACTGGTAAGTGGGTGCTTTTACAGAAGTATAGTTCTAAAGAGATTTCACGTATAAGTCTCGCCGACAATGGTGTGATACCTTACGACAGTGGCAAATGGCACAATAACCATTGGCTGGAAAATACTGAGCAAATGCTAACAGAAAAAGAGTTGGAGAACTACTACCAACCTCTTTGATTATGGTGCGAGGGAAGCTTTTAGACGCAAAGTTGCGCCAATAGCTTCCCTTTACTTTTAAATTTAATTTGTAAATACTTGGTGTACGTATCTTTGCTAAATCCCATTGCTTCATCCACAATTCTGGTTGGCGGGTCTCCTTTTGGTGTGTGTTGATTCTATTTTAAACATAGTGGAGTTTTTGAAACGCCTTTGGATGATCATACAATGTTTTTTATTTTGATAAATGTTTGGTTGCAATTAAACTCTACTTTTCATGAATAACTTTGTCATACTTGAATTTAGCAAGTGCAGCCCACTGTGTCATCGGAAATTGAGAAGCAAGAGTAATGGCATTGTACATTGCAGTACGCCATGAATCTGTTTCCAGTCCGTAAAACGTTGTTAGGTCAATTAAAGCCGTACGCGCCTCCCTTACCTGCTCCTCAAAATTTGCTATTCCATCACGTAGATGTGCATAACATGGAGCATGTATTAAGCTTTGTAACATACTATGTTGAAATACAACCTCATTTTGTTCTCTAAAATCAGTTAAAAATTGGGCTAAAAACTCATCATTCAATAAAAACTCCTCCCGAGATACGGAATCCGTGGCTTTTAAAAGCAACATATGGTTAAGCGCATGCAATCTTTCATGAAAGTAAGTACTTGCGTCAAAAAGTAGTTTATCTGGCTCATAATAGGACTCTTTTGCGTTAGATAAAAGGATGAAGGGTAAGTTGGTCTCTTGACCACCGGGCATTATCACTGGATGTAAGTCAAACATGCCAGCAGCCATAGTGCCCTCACCAAGTAAATCAGGAAGAGTATCTTCAAATAATAAAACAATTGCTAAGTCATCCTCATGTAATCTGATTATGCCTAAATAGTGTTTGTCCGGGTATATAGCTTCATATAATCGACGACCTGCAATTGTGTTTTGCTCTTCAGGTGTGTTTTCAGGATATGAATATTCAGTTTCTGCCAAAACAGCAAGGCATACTTGGTGAGAAGAATCTAAGTAAGTCAGGACATTACTATACTGTTCAAGTAAGGCAGATCGACGATCCTCACTAACTAAACCAGCAAGATCCTCGACAAACTTTTGTAACCGACTACAGTGGGCAGCTTTTAATTCATCAGATAGTGCACTGGGTTCAGGAATAGTGTATTGATTATACTTACTCTCATGTCCACGTTCTGTAAAAGCTAAGGCTTCAGAAGCTAGTAAATAATTGGACGTAATTTCTGCAATAGCTTCAGCTTTCTCAAAAACTTCTGTATTTAGTTTCTCAGTTGGCATACTGTCAATTGACAATGCTGTATCATCTGCGATGGACATATACTAATTTTGCAGTATTTATTGAGATATAACAAATTCCTCTTGACAACTTCGTGTAAACTTCGGTATTATAAAAACACGAAAGAAACCCAAATATGTCGCCTGTAACACTATACAAAAAACAAAGAGAAATCCTAGATTACATATCCCAATATATTCAGCAAAACGGCACCTCCCCTACTTTAAAAGAAATCGCAGACGCAATGAATTTGTCTTCCCTAGCCACTGTACATGAGCATCTACAAGCTTTAGAGAAAAAAGGTATGATTCGTCGTTTTGACGGCGCAGTTCGCGGAATTGAAGTCGTAGACGAAACAGTAACTGTGGGCGTTAGCGCAGTCGCATTACCACTCGTAGGCTATATTGCAGCTGGAGAACCAATCGAAGCCATAGAAAACCCAATTGATACCATTTTAGTCTCCCAAGATTTAGTCTCAAAGGTTAAGCGTTCATACGTTTTACAAGTTCGAGGCGATTCTATGATAAATGAAGGTATTTTTAACGGTGATTTTGTTGTAATTCAACAGCAAAATACAGCCGAAAATGGCGACATAGTAGTAGCTTTAATTGACAACAACTTTGCAACCTTAAAATCATTCTTCCGCGAAAAAGATGGCCGAATTCGCCTACAACCTGCAAACGACAAAATGGACCCAATTTTTGTAGAAGCAAAAAATCTTGCAATTCAGGGTAAAGTGACTGGCGTTATTAGAAAATATAACTAAACGCCTTGTCCTAAATCACTATACTTCATTTATACCATGTACTAGACTAAGTACATGCCTACGACTTCAACAACGCTAAACTCATATAACAAGTTCGCTAAGGAGTACGACGAATACCTTGATGCAAGTGAAAACTTTTGGAATAACTACCTAGAGGCTCCTGCCCTATTAAAACTAGTAGGCCACGACCTCACGGGTAAAAAGATCCTAGATTTAGGATGTGGTTCAGGCGCATCAACTGCAAGACTTGCCAAACTTGGAGGAGATGTAACGGGAATAGACATTTCAGAGGAGTTACTTAAATTGGCAAGAGAAAAATATCCAAAAATTGAATTTGTAAGTGGAGACATAGAAAATCTCCAGTTTAATCAAAATAGCTTTGACATAGTAACAGCAAGCCTCGTTGTGCACTACTTACAAGACCTCAGCAAGCTCTTTAAATCTGTCAGAAAAGTACTACGAAATAATGGCTCTTTTATATTTTCAATGAATCATCCAATGCTTAGCTCGCACGAGAAGAAATATATAAACGAAGAAAAAGTTTATGTACTTAAGCCATATTTTAACAAAAACAAATTCTCGTGGACCATGGTTAATAAAGAGATGGTTATGGAATGTTTTCATCATACTTTTGCTGATGTTACAAACAACTTAATAGATGCGGGCTTCCAAATAGCCAGAGTTGTTGAAACGCAACCAATTCCTGAAGGCGAAAAAATCAGCAAGGCTGATTACGATAGAACTATGCTGTACCCTTCTTTTATTATCTATAGGTGCACTAAGTACAGTTAAACTTATCCCAATCTTATACTATTACTACAATTCCCCACACTCTTTACTTAACACCAAAGTTTGTGGTATTTTCACCTTCTAAAATCCTAACTAGAGAAGAGGTTACGATGGATAGTAAAGTAGATTTGGCAAGAAGAGCCAAGAGTATGATAATAGAGGCCGGTGCTGATGGAATTAATGTATCAGTTCTACGTGATAGGCTAGGTCTGGCAACAGGTCCTGCAAGCAGTTCCAGGTTTTCAGCAGTAATGAGCATAGTACGTGCAGACAAATCAAGGTTCGAGCGTATTGCCGACAGGTACTACTACAGGAATTAATCTAGAAAGCAGAGGGTTGCTATAAAAAATTATAATAACCCTCTCTGTCGCTCATATACTTTATAAGGCTTTTTTCAATTCTAACTATTCTGCTATCATTAACACATGGAACAAGCTGCCCTTGAAACCCTTTATAAAAAATATGGCAAAGAAACCGTAGATAAGGCCGTTGAGTTCCTTCTTTACAAAAACCCCTCTCCAATGCCAAAAAAGGAGATTCCAGGGAAACCTACCATTTACATTTTTCGACATGGTGAGTCAGAAGACAACAAAAACTTTATTTTCTCAGGCTGGAGAACTGCGCAGTTAACAGAAAACGGCATGATCCAAGCACTAAAAATCGCCCCACTTATTAAGGTTAAAAAAATCGACATGTTAATTTCGTCTCCGCAGGACCGCGCTTTACACACGATGATGATTGCGGTGTCACTTCATTCGTCGGCACGCATGCTAAACATAGAAACCGACCCACGTATAAAAGAACGCTGTTATGGAACTTTTCAAGGCAAAAGTAAGTTGGAGCAGTATTTGGAAGATCCAGAACTTACAGCTACAATTCGTCGCGATTACAATTATCAACCCCCAGAAGGCGAAAGTGTCGCGCAGGTCGTTGCCCGCGTAAAAACCTTTTGTGATGAGATTTTGCCACTAATGAAAAAGCATAACTTAAATATCGCAGTTTCTTGCCATGGTAACTCAATAAGGGGATTTAGAAAATATTTTGAGCCAAACTTAACCGAAGAAGAAGTAGCCCATTTAGAAACACCTCTTGGGCAAGACTACGAAGCATATTCTATAAACTAAAGCGACTGTCCATCTAAATCAGCCTCAATTTCCAAGAGCCTATTATATTTTGCAACACGCTCACCTCGAGCCGGACTACCTGACTTCATAAACTGCGCCCCAACTGCAACTGCAAAATCTGCAATAAAAGTGTCTTCAGCCGTATCACCGCTTCGGTGCGACAAAACTATAGCCAGACCATTTTCCTTAGCCAATTTTACAAATTCAAAAGTTTCAGTTAATGTGCCCACTTGGTTTGGCTTAACAATTACGGCATTTATTAAATCTTTTTCCAAAGCGCGCTTAAGCAAGGTTTTGTTAGTAACTACTAAATCGTCGCCAACGATCATTACTCTACTTCCCAAGGTCTTTTTTGCTTCCGCCCAAAATTCATCGTGATTTTCGTAAAAAGGATCTTCAAGGTAAATTAACTCATATTTTTCCAACAATTGCTTGTATAGCTCTAGAACTTGTTTTCCACTGTAATGCGCATCCAGTTCGCGAATAAAGTATCTTTCCTTTTTTACAAAAGAACCTGCTGCAACATCCATTCCAAAGAAAATGTTATGTCCCGCTGAAAACTTTTCCTTAGAGGCTTTTTTTACAATTTCCAGCGCGGAAAACGGATCAAGGTCAAATGGAGCAAAACCACCTTCATCACCTACACCAACGCCCATGTGCTTTTTTTCTAGCAAATCCTTTAAAGTGTGATAAACGGACACTCCCATTTCCAAGCTGGCGTTGTAAGACAAATCTGGTGAAGGAATAACCATAAACTCTTGAAAACTCAAATTATTTCTGGCATGTAAACCCCCGTTTAAAACGTTAAATACAGGTGTGGGAAATCCCATTTTTGCTTCAGAATGAAATTGAGTTTTATATAACTCATGTAAGTATCTGTAAAGCGGCACTTTTTTGCTTACAGCTGCCGCTTGCGCACAAGCTAATGAAACCGACAAAATACTATTCCCACCCATATTTCTTTTGTTAGGAGTGCCGTCCATTGCAAGCATCATGCGGTCAATTGTAAGTTGATCAAAAACATCCACACCTTGAAGTGCTTCGTTTAAAGCGCTAGAGACTAAATCAACTGCTTTTTCCACTGGAATACTTAGTGCTTCGTGTAACCCCTTTGAAGCACCATCAGGAATAGTTTGCTCTCCAATTGAACCATCTTCTAGCTCAACTTGGGTTTGGATAGTCCAATCTCCCCGCGAGTTTATTACTTTGTGGCAGGTTATTTCCTTTATGTTCGACATGGCAGTTTTGAATAGTCGCTTTAGCGCAAATTATTTGCGGTTCTTCGGCTTATGTACTTTATGTTCTTTTATAGCTTTTTGTTCTTGTTCGTAAACTATTCGGCGCGTTTTTTCTAAAACGTCAGGACTAACTGAAACTGATGTAATTCCCCATTCAACCAACATTTTAACCATTTCTGGGTATACTGAAGGTGCTTGACCACAAATGGAACTGGTTATACCGCGTTTTTTACAAGTAGTAATTAGCTTTTCCAGCGATTTTAGTACCGCAGGATCCATTTCGCTGTATGCATCCGCAACTTTTTCGTTGTCGCGGTCAACTCCTAGCGTTAACATTGTTAAGTCGTTAGTTCCTATTGAAATGCCATCAATGCCTTCGTCAATAAATTCATCAATTAAAATTACGTTTGAAGGAATTTCAGCCATCATCCACAGTTTAAAGTTGCCACTTCGGCGTAATCCGTATGACGAAAGAAGTTTTTTGGCTTCTCGCAATTGGCTAATTGTTCGCACAAAGGGCAACATTACGTGCAGGTTTTTATAACCAAGTTTGTTACGCACGTGTAAAATTGCATCAATTTCCAGCTTAAAGACTTCGTCATCTGCAATATAACGTCCTGTGCCTCTAAAACCAATCATTGGATTAAACTCGTCTTGCTCGTATTTAGCTCCACCTTTAAGGTTTTTGTATTCGTTTGATCTAAAATCTGTTGCTCTGTATACAACCGGGCGAGGATTAAATGCTTTTGCAAAAGTTTCTAATCCTTCAGCCAACTTATTTGTAAATTCGGCTGATTGGCCGTCTTCAATAAATTTTCGTGGGTGCGTTCCAATGTTTGCAATCATAAATTCGGCTCGTAGCAAACCAACGCCATCTACTCGGCGCATTGCCATTTCAGCGGCAAGCTCTGGCTCTGCCAAATTCATATAAATTTTTGTATGAGTTTTAATTTCAAGTTCAGCCAACGAGACTATTGTTTCTTTTTTATCGTTTACTGCCGTTACATCGCCCTCGTAAACTTTGCCATCAATTCCGTCTACCGTAATTACTTCACCTGTTGTAAGCATTTGTGTAGCTTTTAAAGAACCAACAACAGCTGGAATTCCTAATTCACGACTAACAATTGCTGCATGCGAAGTTCTTCCACCTTTATCAGTTAAAATTGCTGCTGCACGGCGCATTGCAGGCACATAATCAGGATTCGTCATTTCGGCAACTAATATGTCACCCTGCTTAACTTTGTCTATTTCACTAGGATTTTGAACAATTACTACTTTTCCGCTTGCAACACCGGGAGAGGCTCCAAGTCCTTCTAGCAACAATTTTGGATGCTTTGTGTCGTCAATCATTAAATCGTCGGTATTGTCTTGAAACTTGAGTGTAGTAACTGGTCTAGCTTGCACAATGTAAAGTTTTTTACCTTCCATACCCCATTCCATATCCATTGGCATTTTGTAATGATCTTCAACGTGTGCACCGATTTTGGCAAGCTCTTTAACTTTGGCATCTGTCATTTTTTGCTCTTCTTGATAGGCCGCAGAAACAGGAGCATTTCCACCCAAACTCAATTGCCAAGTTTGTTTAGCAATATATTTATAAGTTATGTCGTAATTCTTTTTGGCAACAATGTATTGATCAGGATTAAGTTCACCAGAAACTACCGGTTGGCCCAAACCATATGCTGCTTCAATAGAAATTTCATCTCGACTGTTTGTTAAAGGGTTAACTGTAAACATTATTCCAGAAACATCAGACTGCACCATAAGTTGAACAGGAACTGCGATTCCAACCTTCATATGATTAAAGCCTTTGTCAGTACGGTAAAAAATCGCGCGAGACTCAAACAAAGATGCCCAACACTTTTGGACATTTTTAATTACATCTTCAAAACCTTTAATATTTAGGTAAGTTTCCTGCTGTCCGGCAAATGAAGCATCTGGTAAATCCTCTGCCGTTGCTGACGACCTAACCGCCACATAACGATCATTTTCTCCACAAAGTAGAGCATAAGCCTTTTTTATCTCTGTTTTTAAGTCAGAGGGCATTTCAGCAGCTAAAATAGCCGTTTTTATCTTATCTGAAGCCGCCATAAGGTTTTTTGACTCGTTTACATCTAAACCAGACAGTTCTTGTAAAATCTTTTTTTTCAGCGAAGTTTTCTCCAAAAAGTCAAAATAGGCTTTTGCAGTAACAACAAATCCGTTTGGAACAGGTATATCGGCTGTGTACATTTCGCCAAGATTGGCGCCTTTACCTCCAACAACAGGAATGTCGTTTTTAGAAATTTGATCAAACCAGAGTATGTGGGCAGTTTTCTTATTCATACTAAAAGCATACCACAAAACTATCTATGAATAGTAGATTTTTGGACTTTTTAGCGGCGTTAAGTCCAATAAACCAAATGGTTCAAGCATTTGAGAAAGCCTTAACAACATAAGTTTAACCTCAGAAACCGAATTCCCTTCAGCGCGGATGCTTAACAAAGGCGTTGTATTTGAAGCTCGAATTAAAAACCAGCCTGTATTGGTTAAATTCACTCTTAATCCATCTACAGCAATAAAGCTTTTGTATCCTTTATGCATACCACTTATAACTTCGGTCACTTTTTCAAGCAACCCATACTTTATATCATCAGCGCATTCAATCTTTAGCTCATTTGTATGATATGTTTTTGGGTACTTTTCCATTAATTTGCTTAAGGGCATGTTCTTTTTGTGTAAAATTTCTAAAACTTTGCAAGCGGCATAAATTCCATCATCAAAACCATAATATTCGTTTGAAAAATAAAAATGCCCAGAAAACTCAGCACCAAGTAAGGCGCCATCTTTCATTCCTTTTAAAAAGTATGGATGACCAGTCTTCATCATTTTGGCGTTTCCACCATTTTTGTGTATTACGTCAAATAATAATTGTGTCGATTTAACATCAAATAAAACAGTACCTTTTTTGTATTCTAGCTCGTGCTCTGCAAAGAGCATTAAAATTTTGTCCGAAGCGTGTATTGTTCCTTGCTCATCCACTACTCCAAATCTATCCGCATCTTCGTCAAATGCAAAACCAACATTTGCCCGCACCTTAATAACCTCTGAAGCAACTCTATCCATCATTATTGGATTTTCTGGATCAGCAATACCTAATGCAAAACCTCCAGCAAGATCTGTGTTAAAACAAGAGACTTTACAGCCTAAACTCTCTAAAATCTTTGGAGCTAAAATTGAAGCGCTACCATTTCCTGTGTCAATTACAACATTAAAATCGCCAAAATCGCCAAATTTTTCTTTAATAAAATTCTCATACAAATACGCCAAATCTTGCTCTAGCAAAAGGCCGTTCCCTTGTGCATAAGTCTCACTTTCAACAATTTTGCTTATTTCAAAAATTTCTTTACCATACAATGGATAAGCTTCGGCAAGGTCAAGTCTAAAACCTGTGTAGCTTGCTGGATTATGGCTTGCGGTAATCATTACACCACCTTCAAAATTCTGCGTACATGTCATAAAGTGAATCAGTGGCGTAATTGAGTTATCAATATATGTGGCGTTGCAACCTGTGCTAATTAAGCCCGTAACAAAGTTTTTGGCTATTGAAGGCGAGCTCACTCTGTTGTCTCTTCCAATTACCACATTTTTAACGTTTTTCTGCAAAAAATATGTGCCAGTGGCTTTTCCAATATGCAATGAAGCTTCTTCGTTTATTTCATCGGGATAAATGCCCCTAATGTCGTAATTTCTAAAAATAGTTTCAGGCAGATTCATTGTTTAATTCTAAGCCAAACTTTGTAGAGTTTCACCCTCTGCAACTTGTAACGGTAATGTGAATTTAAAAATAGTACCTTGAGGGAAATTGTCTTCAACATAAATGTGCCCACCATGAGCTTCAACTATCCCTTTTGTAATGACTAATCCAAGACCCGTACCTTTTTCTTTTGTTGCAGAAGTCTCTTGAAGTTGCGCATATTTATTAAAAAGATCTTTTTTTTCATTTTTCTTAATTCCTATACCTGTATCAACAACGCCTATTTCAACGCCAGATACAGTACTTTTGGAATAAACATGAACACCACCTTCTTTTGTAAATTTAAGAGCATTTGAAAGCAAATTAGTCATAACGTGTTCAATTCTGTCGGCGTCAAAGCTAAATTCGCCTATTTTCATATCGGTATCCAAAGTTAATCCAAGTTTCTTTTCTAGAGCAAGTGGTCTAAATTCGGTAACTATTTGAGCCAGAACTCTATTAATATCGCCATTTTTCTTAACTATCGAAATTTTGCCCGCTTCAATTTTTGCTGAATCAAGTAAATCGTTTACTAATGATAACAAGTTTGTGGAGGAATCTTTAATTTGTGTCAAAAGTGTACTTTGTTGCTCTTTTGTTAAAACATCTGTTTTTTTTAAAATCATATCCGAAGCACCTT
Source organism: uncultured Candidatus Saccharibacteria bacterium (assembly GCA_964496905.1). Taxonomy (GTDB): domain Bacteria; phylum Patescibacteriota; class WWE3; order UBA101185; family UBA10185; genus CAZCAQ01. The sequence continues at coordinate 65,796 of CAZCAQ010000003.1, read as the reverse complement.
TTATTATGGTAAGCGGCGATCTAAGTTCATGCACCATCATTGAGATAAAATCGTTTTTTAGTTCTTCAAACTTTTTCTCACCAGTTTTATCGTTAATAACTATACCCAAAGATTTGCGCGTAATTGAGCTTTTTATAGGAATAATATTTATGTCAAAGAACTTATCTCTAAACTTAACATTCTTAAATTCTCTGTGTTTTTCACCTTTTAAAGTTTCTGCTAAAGCTTGATCCAACTCTAGTTTTGGGTCAAAAGACCCTACTATTTCAAAAATTGTTGTATCTTCTTTGTTCTTTAGGTTTAGTAACTCAACACAAGTAGTATTTATTGCAACTATAGAGAAATCCTCATCAATAAGTAGTACGCCTGAATCCATTTTATCGACCATAACCTCAAGCTTTGTTTTTTCAGTATCAACTAAATCCTTTAACCTTGTAACCTCAGTTAAAACTCTATTTACTGACTTTTTCACTAGACTTGTATCGTACGAATTGTAAAAATTTACATGCTGAGAAGATACGGTCACAAAACCTTCAACTTTATCATTTAATACTAGTGGAATATCAATAAACGAATTAGGTCTTGATGTAACATTGTCATTAATCAAGTTTCCAGAAACTGTCTCTTCCAAGTGCATTTGAACTTGGAGCGTTGAATCAGACAGTGTATTTGAAATTAGCCGTGTTTTTATAAACTCCAAATAGGCTTTTGAAACTTGTTCATGCATATGAAACCTAAATCTCATTTTTTTAGGAGTAATTAAAAGATAAGATACAGCAGTATAGCCAGTTACCGACGACAATGAATCCAATATAGTATCCAAAACCTTATTAATATCAATTACATAACCATAACGTTGATGAATTAAATCCAAAAGTAAATTTTCGTATGACTGATGCTTATATTCTTGCTCTTTTTTCTCAAGAGCAATTTTAAGATTTTTAGAGTTTTTTTGCTGAAAAATTACAAAAACAAGTGCAACAATTACAATGGCGAGTATGGGCAGTATCCAGATAAAGCTGGCCATTTTACATATTAGTCATTTTGACGGCTGAACTATCACTATCACCAAAAAGCGAAGCAAGTTTATCAGCCAGCTCAGATGGAACAATCTTATATTTCATTACATAGTCTGTTGCGCCAAGTTCAAGAGCGGTGCTTACATTTTCTTCACCACCATAGTTTGTGAGAATTACTACCTTAAGATTTTCAAATTCCTGCTGAGACCTTATTTCACGCAAAATGTCTAGACCATTGCGTCCTGGCAAAACTAAGTCCAAAAGTACTAAATCAGGCTGTTGATCTTTAATAGCCTGAACAGCTAAAGAACCGTCTGATACGTTACTAACCTTATAACCGCGGGTTTGAAGTTCAGTACCATATAAAGTGTAAAACTGGATATCATCTTCTATTACCAAAATATTTTTACTCATGTATTTATGATACATAAATCAAAAACCTAGTGCAATATGCAATGTTGAGATAAAATTCCTTTATGAGGTTTTTTAAGTACATTTTGGCGTTTTTAGGTTTTTTTGCTATTTTTGGCGGTATTTACTATGTTTATGCCAATTTGAACCAAACTAATGATATTACACGCAAACTCCCAAATACCTTAAACGGTGAAAAAAATGATGAAACAGACACAACATCTTCTAATTCGCCTTTTGCTAAAAGTGACATAGTAAGTGTGGCCTTATTAGGCGTGGATAGAAGAAGCAAAGCCGAGGGCTTTAGAACCGACATAATGATTGTAGTAGCACTAAATAAAAAAACTAACCAGGTTGTTATGGCTTCAGTACCCAGGGATTTGTGGTGGGATGGCGGACGTATAAACGCGACATACATTCAAAGCGGGTGGCCAGCTCTTCAAGAAGGTTTAAGTGCAATAACTGGGGTTAAACCAGAAAAATTCATTTTGACCGATTTTCAAGATTTTAAATGGGTCGTTGATGCCATGGGAGGCGTTCCAGTGAATATTGAAACCACTTTTACTGATTCGCAGTACCCTGTTGACGAAACATTTGAATACCAAACAGTTAGCTTTAACCAAGGTCCCGAGACTTTAACCGGAGAACGGGCATTAATCTTTTCGCGTAGTAGAAAGGGCGATAATGATAACGGCGATTGGGGCCGAATGAAACGCCAACATTTAATACTAAAAGGAATGCTAACCGCTGTTACGCAACCTTCAAGCATGTTTAAAAATATGAAACCAGAAGAAATGCTTAAAGTCGCTACGAACTCTAGAATGGATACAAACCTTGACCCAACTGATGTTGTGTATTTATGGGATTTGTACAAGGATAAAGATAAGTACAAAGCAACATCACTCTACCTAGATTATGATTACCTTTTCACTCCTCCAATGTCGGAATATGGCGGAGCATGGGTGCTTGCTCCAATTAATGATACATTTGAGCCTTTTCAACAAAGATTTAAAGATGCATTAGCAGGAGTTGAACCCCAACCCGCGACAGTCCCAACTACCCAAACCCCTGAAGAAGTGGCAACACAGTAAGACGAGGCTTATTCTTGTTTTCTATATCTAGAGCAAAAAGGTCAAGTTCCCAATTTTCCAGAGTATTTTGTCCATGTTGCTGTAAATACAAGTAAATTGCTGTTTTAAGAGAAGAAAGTTTTTTGTTGGAAACAAGCTCAGCTTGTGTATAACCCGAATAACGCCGTGTTTTAACCTCAACAAATATTAAACGACATTTATCAGCAAAAACAAGGTCTATTTCGTAATTTTTAAATCTAAAGTTTTTGTATAAAAGCTTAAATCCTTTGCGTTCGTAATAGCGTTGGGCTACATGTTCTCCAAATTTACCAATGCTTATGTTTGTAAACATGCATAGAAAATACCAAAAAACGCAAAACTCACAAGAATTTGTGTTCTATTTTAAATAGACACAAGGTATTTCGTTATACAACGTCATTGGTAACTAAAGTTACAGGGTAGTCAACCTTAAAATGAGGTGCTGTAGATATAACCACCACGCCAGACAACTTATCAAATAATGTTTGATTGTTTTTATCAAACAAAATATAAACAAAAGGCAAAGCCAAAAATGTAGCTGCGCAAAGCAAATATAAAGTACTAAGGCCTTCGGGAGAATGAGTGACTTTAGAAAATACCGATGCGAAAAAAACAAAGCCGGCACCTAACAATAAAGAAAGTAATACTGAACCCAAAATCCAAACTTCCCTCAAAATGAATTTTGCCAGTTTTGGTTTAGACATGGTCTTTGCATCTACAACTTTAATTTGAACAAAAGACTCAAAAATACTACTGCCAAGATAAGTGGAAACAACTGGTCTAATTAATGAAACTATAGGCACCAAAGCTAAAGCAACCATTGAATAACCAAAATAAGGTAAAAAGGACAAAATTAAATACGGTGCTAAAATCCCAAATACTCTTAAATGGGCATGCGCCACTGGAAAAGGGCCACTTGTAGACGGATGCTCTTTAAAAAGCTCATCTCTTAAAGATTTTTTTTCAACTGCATCCATAATAAAATATTATCACAACTGGCTATCACCTGTGTTTGAAAGATCAGGCATAATGCCATAGTACTGAATCAAATCTTCGGCAACACTCATCCATAAAGGAACTGCTGTTTCTGCAGCATAAACGCTCGTTTTGGGTCTATTTAAGCGAACTATCATTGAAAACTTTTTGGTTGTAGGCAAATAACCAACAAAAGTTGCATTTGTTTCGGTTGGATCGTATTTTCCGTCTTTTGGAATTTGCGCGGTTCCAGTTTTTCCGGCTATTTTATAATTTTTTAAAACAAAAAACTTGGCTTCACCTCCTGCTGCCGCGTCAATAAGCATAGCCTCCACTGTTTTTGCAGTTTTTTCGGACAAAACTCTTTTTACTGGCTTGGATTTTAAGGGAATTGTTCTACCATTATCGCGTATCTCCTTAACAATTCGTGGCTTTTGTAAAACGCCATCGTTTGCAATCACATTAAAAGCATTTAGTACTTGTAAAGGCGTTGCAGAAATACCTTGACCAAAGCCAGAAGTTGCCAAGTCAATATCAGCAAGATTTTTAGGGTTTTTTAATGAACCCGTGTCTTCTCCCTCAAGTTCAACACCAGTAACTGAACCAAGACCAAAATTGCCAAAATAGCCAAACAGATTTTTAGCACCAACTTGATGCGCCACCCACGCAGATCCAATGTTATTAGATTTTTGCAAAAGTTGAGTCATATTTTGAGTTGAATGATGCTTACCATCCCAATTATCAATTGTGTAACCAGAGTACTCCACAGGCCCTGCATCGTTAAATTGAGAGTCTTTTGTAACAGCTCCTGTGTCAATGCCTGTTGAAACAGTTAAGGGCTTAATTACCGAACCTGGTTCGTATGTTTCGGAAACTGCAAAGTTTATACGTTGAGGTTTAAATTCCTGCTTATCATCTCCCTCGTCATTAAAATCCGAAGGATCAAATGCTGGAAAATTGACCATGGCCAAAATTTCACCACTTAAAGGATCCATTACAATAATTGTCCCAGCATGAGCATCATATTTTTTAACACCTTCTGCCAAACTTTTTTCAACAATATATTGAACTGAACGGTCTAGAGTTAAAACTATGTCTGTGCCGTTTAGTGGATCGATTTTTTTATATTTTCCTACCAAAATAGGGCTACCGACGGCGTCGTATTCTTGGATTACTCGACCTGGGCGCCCTTGCAAATCACGGTTAAAGTAACCTTCTATTCCAAAATACCCTTGAATCTCACCAGCTTCGTTTTTAGCAACATACCCTAAAACGTGAGATGCCAATGATTTCTCGGGATAAAAGCGTATGGGCTCGTCTTCAAAGCCAACACCGGCAAGCTTTAGTTTTTCTAGGCTTTGTTTGGTTTCTGGCAAAATATTATGCTCAGCCGCAACCCAAAACAAATCAAGCTTTAAAAGCTCTAAAAAGCGATTTTTTGCCTCTATACGTTTTTTCTCATCATTTGGGTAAATTAGTTTAGAAGTTGCTTCAGCTGTTTTTTCGGCACTTCCTACCTTTTTTGGCTCAAAGTATAAAAGATATGCTTTTTGGCTCGCAGCTAATGGAAATCCGTCTCGGGAATAAATATTGCCACGAGTGGCTTGAATAGTTTGAAGGTTTTGATATTGACTTTGAGCTTTTGCTTGATAAGTATCGTGATTAAGTACCTGGAGCGAAAAAAGTCTATATATAAATAAAAAGGCAAAAAAAATAAAAGCGACCAAAATTACGTCGGAACGATCAAAGTTATATGAAACCTGTTTTTTTCTCATCTAAGATTAAGTGCAAACGAAGGATTTTGGAGGTAAACCACTTCACTGCCTGCTTGAGTAAATCCTTGGCGTTTAGCTTGCGCTTCAACATATGAAAGTGATGAAAGTTGTGAAATTTTGAGTTCAAGCGCATAAATATCTTTTTCTAGCACTGTTTGTTTTGAGAGTAATGTTTCAAGTTGAGCCCCTTTTACCGCATATTGGTTTGAAACAACAACTTGCGAAAAAAGACTTGCAATAAAACCACACATACACAGCGCAAAAATTGCTTTACTCTTTGGACAAGTAGATCTTATGGTTGTTGTGGTCTTATTATTTTGTTGGCAGTAAGTTTTTCTCATTTAATTGTTAATTGTTTCTATTAATTGCTTTTCAAAAACACGCAGTTTCGCGCTTCTGGCGCGACTGTTAGCCCTTACCTCTTTTTCAGAGGGAACTACCGGCTTTTTAGTTAAAACGGTTAGTTCGGGCTGCACAGACCTGCCAAAAGACTTAACTATGGAATCCTCAAGCGAATGAAAGCTTATGACCAACATTCGCCCGCCAGGCAGCGTAGATTCCACTAGCAGCTGTGCAGCCAGAGGCAGTGCATTTCTCAGGTTTTCAAGTTCGTTATTAACGGCAATTCGTAGCGCCATAAAGCTGCGAGTTGCAGGGTGAATCCGCGAATTATCATAACTTAAAGGAGCTGAAGCCTTTATGATGTCTGCAAGACACTTTGTGGTTTCAATTTTCTTTAACTTACGGTAATTAACTATTTCGTGCGCAAACTTTTTTGCCATTCTTTCGTCGCCATAGTCGCGAAGTAACTTTTCAAGCTCTTTTTCCGAAAGCGCATTTACTAGGTCTGCTGCTGTGACTCCAAGGTTTTTATCAATTCTCATGTCGAGCGGTTCGTCGTTTAAAAAACTCATTCCGTGCTCGTTTTCAAGTTGAGTTGAACTGTAGCCTAAATCGAATAAAATCCCGCTAATGTCGGCAAAATCGTTTTTTTGAGCAATTTCGTAAATTTGATCAAAATTTCCAAAGGCAGGTATAAAGTTTTCTTCAAGTTTTTCGGCCTTTATTCGCTTTGTAGCGTTTTCTAGGCTAACTTGGCTGTAATCAATGCCCAAAACTTTTCCGCCTCTTTTTAGAATTTCTAAGGTGTGTCCGCCATCGCCTAAAGTTGCGTCAATATATTTTTTTCCGTTTTCAACGTGCAAAAAGTCTAAAACCTCATTTAACAGAACTGGTTCGTGATACTGCATTATTCCCCTGACTGGGCAAAACTTTCAGATAGTTTTTGTAGGTGGGTGTTCCAAGCATCTAGATCCCAGATTTCAACGTGATCGCCTGCGCCAATTACGCAAACTTTTGAATCAATGTGCGCGTAATCTTTTAAACTTGTCGGAATAACAATTCGACCTTGCGAGTCAATATTAGATTCCGCAGCTGCCGAATACATGTAACGCTTTAGTTCTCTGGTTTTTGGATCGCTTATTGGATTATCAACCTGCTTGACCGCTTCACTCATCCAATCTGAGCGGTCGTACAAAAAAATGCACTTTTCAAAGCCACGGGATAAAATTACTTCATCTCCCGTAATTTGATCACGAAGTTTTTTTGGTAAAGCTAGGCGAGATCCGTTTGTAACATTGGGAAAATATTCCCCCAGAAACATTTTCATATGCTTCTGAGACAAGGCAGTGTAATGTAACTTGGGATTTCACCAATCTTCACCATTACCTACCATAAAACACCATTTATGGACTGACGTCAACACAAATAATACCCGAAAGGTTGAATGCAAAGGGAAATTTGATGCTAAATAAAAAATGGAAGAGTGTTTTTTGAGCCTGGCCTAAAAACATAGAGATTATATTTTTGGGTCAAGCTCAAAGGATCGTTCGACATATGTCGAGAACGAAACTAAGAGCTGAACAGGTCACTTCAGAATAGTAACATTTAATGATTTATTCCGTACTGCATAAACCATGCCACTTTCTGAATAAACCCGTACTATAGCCTCGGCACAAGTTGCTCGGCTACCATAAGTACCTACCACAAATACGCCAAAGTATTCACCACAGGGTATTGTAACCAAGTTAGCACTACCGTATACACCAGGGTTGGTTCCGTCCTGCTCCCAATACAAAGAACTATACGTATAAGGACCAAAACCAATTGAAAACACATCGCCACTGACTATGTATACACCACCGTCGGGAGGGGCAGGGGTCGGTGTTGGATCAAACACAGGCTGTATTGGTTGCACGGTCGGTACAGCTTGCGCAGCAACGGATCCGCAACTGGACAAAACCCCAAATAAAACCACAAACACAAAGGTGGCCATTGTTTCCTCCTTGGCCTTAAGATTTCAATGCGTTAATTATACTATAGGCCACTGATTGAGTCAAAAACCACTACTTCAGCCGTAATTCCTTCTTAATATACCCTTTCGCCTTGGGCGTAACGACAAAATCCAGCCAATCCCTGCTGGGTAACTTTGGCTTTTTGGAAAACTTAATCTCAATAGAATCTCCATCATTTAAAACAGTATTTGCTCGAGCAATAGAACCATTTACCTGCGCGCCAACAAAATCTCTTCCAACATGTTCGTGTACCGCATAAGCAAAATCAATAACAGTGGCACCAAGGGGAAGCTCAATAATGTCTTGTTTTGGAGTAAAGACATAAATCTTTTTTCCAATTGGCTTGGAACTAAAGTCGGCTAAATTAGCTATGGCGTCTTTGGCAGATAGTTTTTCTAAAATTGTTGGATCTTCATCAAGCAGTTTTTTAAAATTGTCACCTAATTTATAAATTGCGTGCGAAGCGCCTCCAAATTCGTTAAAGTCGTGCATTTCGTGAGTTTTTATTTGAAATTCAGCCAAAAATTTTTCGGTAACGTTATAAACTGCGTGGATTGATTTATACCCATTTGGTTTTGGATTGCTAATCCAATCTGAAAAGTGATGTTCATTTAGATCCCAAATAGAGTTAAGAGTTTCCAAGACTTTGTAGCAGTGTTCCACATCATTCACCAAGACTCTAAATGCTACAACATCAGGAATGCTTTTAAAAGCGTGCTCATAAGATGCGTCATACTTTTTAAGCTTTTTAAAAGTTGAGTAAATACCTTTCATACGGTAATGAATATCTGCAGATACACCTTGTTCTACCAAAATTTCTTTTAAAAACACATTTGCCTCTTCAAAAAAGGCTTTAACATCTTGTTCAAGTTCAATAAGTTTAGTATTTAGCTGCGCATATTGCTGAGGTGACAAAATCTTAAAACTTGTATCGTCCAAATCTCTGACAAACTTACCTAAATTTAAAAAACGCGATAATGGCGCATAAAGTAATGTAGCACGCAGAGCAATGGATTTCCGCTCATCAGTAGTAAAAACACCAGAAGTTCTAAGGTTTTCTACTTTATCAGCTAAACGCAAAGATAGTACTGAAGTATTTAAAGATAAATTTAACAACGTTTTAATTGTATTTTCCACTTGATGCGGATCAGCCTCTTGAATACGCAAATGCTTGTCGGAAATTTCATTATATACACGCAAAATATCAAAAACGTTTTTATTAAACTGCTTGCTTATTTCATCCAAAATTTTAGGATTATCTTTTACGGCTTCATGCAAATAAGCTGCAGCTAAAATATTTTCATTAACCAGCCTTTGAGATTCTAGAATCTCTGCAACATGTTTGCAGTGAACATAATAATTTTCACCATTAAGTCTAGTGGTTTTTTTGTGATAAGTTTTAGAAAATTCTTGCGCTTGAGCGACGATACTTTGCATGGATTGTCTCCAAGGTTTAATTACCTAAGAATAAAATTCTTGAGGTCGGCAATTTTAATACGGTCTTGGTGAGTTGTATCACGATCGCGAACTGTAACTGTTTCGTCTTCTAAAGTTTGATAATCAACAGTTATACAATATGGGGTTCCAATTTCATCCTGAGAAAGGTATCGCTTCCCAATGTTTCCACGGTCATCCCAATCCACAGAAAAGTTTTCACGCAGCTCTTCGTAAATCCCACGTGCTTTTTCTACTAATTCTGGCTTATTCTTTACGAGTGGAAAAACTGCAGCTCTGTAAGGTGCAACCGATGGATGTAGCTTTAAGACCAGTCGTTCTCCATCCATTGTATAACCATTACAAAGTAACGCTAAAAAGACGCGATTTATACCAAAGGTAGGCTCGATTACATATGGAATGTATTTTTCACCAGTATTTGGATCCATGTAACGCATATCTTGGCCTGATTTTTCCATGTGATTTTTTAGGTCGTAGTCAGTGCGATAAGCTAACCCAAACATTTCTTTAGAGCCAAATGGAAACTCAAAATCAAGATCTTCGGTTTTGGTTGAATAAAAAGAGCGCTCTTCGTCCGTGTGTAAGCGCCAACGTAGTTTTTCTTGATTAATTCCTAGAGATGTAATCCACTTATACATTTCGGCTTTCCAATAATCAAACAGTTCTTCCCAATTTTGCGTTTCTTGGTTAAAAAAGTATTCAAACTCAGCCAAATTAAATTCTAAGTTGCGGAAAATAAAGTTACCTAACGTTATTTCGTTGCGGAAAGCCTTTCCAGACTGAGCAATACCAAATGGAAGTTTTGGACGCATAGTTTCTAGTACATTTTTAAAGTTTACAAACATTCCTTGAGCTATTTCTCCACGTAAATAGGTTTTTTCGCCTGAACTTTCCAAAATACCTATTTTTGTTTCAAAAAGCTGATTAAACTTGCGGGGTTCTGTCCAATTGAACTTTCCACAATTTGGACATTTAATGTGTTCTTGTTCAATAATGGATGAAAGCTCCTCAATGCTGCGCCCTTCAACTTTTTCCGCTTTTTGTGCATTTTCTAAAAAGTCCTCAATTAAGTGGTCAACACGGGTTCTTAGCTGGCAGTCTTTACAGTCAATCATTATGTCTGCAAAGCTCTGAGTATGCCCAGAAGCCTCCCAAACCTTGGGTGACATAAAGATCGCGGTATCAAGCCCTACCATGTCAGAGCGATTTGTTACAAAGTTTTTCCACCAAGAATTGGTTATATTGCGGAGTAGTTCTACCCCAAGTGGACCGTAATCATAAGTGCTAACAAGACCGCCGTAAATCTCGGAGCTTTGAAAAATAAACCCTCGTCTTTTGCATAAAGAAACTATGTCTTGTAGGGTTGGTACTTTTTGAATGGTTTCAGCGTCTTTTTGGCTATCCATAGCTTTTTCATTGTAGTTTAGAGGGGGATTTTGTCAACATAGTGTAAAGAATACTCAGCGCGGTTAGATAAACTACTATTGACTCTGCAGAACGTGCAGTGTTATGTTACAACTATTCTACGAGTCGCCACTATGCGAAATAGTGAGATTTTTTCTAGAGGAGTGGGTAATGTCACAAGTTGAGCAAATTGAACCGGCGGTTGCGAAACAACTAGCAACCCTAAATGCGTTAGTAGCAAAAACTCCACCAGACGTGCCGTATGCGACATTTAGTGTTTCAGGATCTGGCGGCGATGTACTATACGATTTCGTATTCGACCCAGAGAAGAGACAGTTTAAGGCGCGGGTGAAGAAACTCAAATAGGTCGGCAACTGAATCCAAAGGTAAGCTGTAAGGTTTTCTTTAAGGAGACACTACAACTTACCTTCCCTTTTTTAACCATCGGTCAAATATTTCTGACACACTAGAATTATTAACAGAAAAATCGATTTCACGCTGAAATCCGATTGACTTTCGGGTTTACTTCGGCTATATATAAGGGGTGTTTGAAAAGATTAACGAACAAATCGAAGCCATAGTTCACTTTACGGCTAGACGCCCTATTCCCCTTTTAATCACTTGGCGAGGCAAAAAATTCAAAATAAGCGAAGTTAACTTTACGCACATCTCTCACCAAGGAAAGGCCCAAATGGTGCATTTTGCCGTTTCCACTGAAAAAGAAGCATTTAACATAACTTTTAATACTCAAGACCTTACTTGGCAATTGGACGAAATTTTCTTTGAAGGCTTTAGAAAGGATAAAAGCCTAAACGAGCCAAAAAATGCAAAAAACTATCTTTCACATTGATTTTGACAGTTTTTTTGCTTCGGTGGAACAACAGGCCAACCCTTTTTTGCGGGGAAAACCTATTGGCGTAACGGGAAGCTCACTATCACGCGGTGTGGTTTGCGCCGCTTCACGCGAAGCCAAAAAGTTTGGCGTAAAAACAGGCATGCCTTTGTTCGAAGCGCGCAAAATATGCCCGCAAATCATTCCCGTTAAGGGAGATGCGTCAAAATATTCGTATATACAGGCGCAAACCCTACAAATTTACCAAAAATACACCGATCAAATTGAGCCTTTTAGCATTGACGAAGCTTTTATTGATGTAACTGATACTCTCAAATTTTTTAGTAATCCTATAAACTTGGCAGGCCTTATTAAAAATGATTTTTACCACGCTTTTGGCCCGTGGATTACCTGTTCTATTGGTATTAGCTTTAACAAGCTTTTGGCAAAGCTTGCTTCAGACATAAATAAGCCAAATGGAATGTGCTTGGTGGATAAAGATAATTTGACCGAAGTACTTTATAAAACTAAGTTGCGAGATTTTTGCGGAATTGGGCCACGCATTGAAGCCCGCCTCAATAAACTAGGAGTTTTTACCGTCGAAGACTTGCAAAAAACTCCTATAGAAAACCTATATCTAGAATTTGGCATAGCCGAAAGCGGATTTTTAAAAAAAGCCAGTTTTGGCAAAGGAGATATTGCAGTAAGCGGACTAAACTACAAACGCGAAAAACCAAAATCCATAGGCCATCAGCATACACTGTCTCAAAATACAAAAGATCCTCGCGTAATTAAAAAAAACCTACATAGATTGTGCGAAATGGCAGCGCGCCGCATGCGTCGCTATGAAATGAAGGGGAAAACGATCCATGTAAGCCTGCGAGATTCCAATAGAGCTTGGTCGGGCAACCGGACTACCCTTCTTCTTCCAACCGACAGCGAAACCGAAATTTACGAAGCAGGATGCGATCTAATAAAGCAAATGCGGTGGAACAAAGAAACACGCCTTGTAGGTATTTCCATTTCAAACCTTGTGGAAAATAAAGGACGTACTTTGGATTTGTTTTCGGACCATGTTAAAACTGAGAAAATTATTAAAACTAAAGACTCAATTAATGATGCTTTTGGGGAATTTACTGTTATAACCGCCGATACATTACGCGCAGATCGCACCAGAGGAAAAATCAGCAGTTTTTTGCGGTACTAAAGCAATGTCTATTTAAAATAGAGTTTTGCATACTATGGCATATTGATAGTTGTTTTTAACAATGGTACAAACAACTAAATGAAGCAATTGAATTTCACAAAAAGACTAGAAGGGTGTGAAAGATCTATATTAGATCTCTCACAAAGAGTAGGAGGATGTGAAAAATCAATAGTAGATCTTACACAAGAATTACGCGCATTTAAGGGCGAGACTGCTCTTAATTTTTTAAGGGTGGATCAGAAATTACAAGAAGTAGCGGAAAAAGTGACAATCATTCCTAAAATGTATGACATGCTAGATACATTTATAACTGAACTTAAAACAAGTAGGCAAGAACAGACCTTACTTTCTCACAAAGTCAGTAATCACGAAGCTCGAATAGCTAAACTTGAAAAATCAAAAGCCTAAAAGCACAGCTTTTCACAAATCCTTAATACTCCTAAAAACCCTTTCCGTCTTAAAGCCATCTTCAAGAATATTTTTAATATACATCTTTAAAACATCGTCAGCAGCGTAAATATTTTCACGCGCCAAGCCCACGGGTTTATACTCAAAGTCACTATTAATACTATGCAGTACCTCAGCCGTTTTAAGATCAACTAAAACACCCTGCACAACTCCAAAACAACGATCACATACAAAACCACCATGGGTAAAACTCAGCTTGCAGCCTCCCCAACCAGCTTCAAAGTCACGACCACATTGTACACAAGCAGTTAGTTCAATTTCATATCCCAAAAATCGTAGCAAAAAAACTTCAAAAGAATTAATGACTAAATAAGATTCCAATTCAGACTTACTTTTACTTAATTTATGTAAAGCCACAAGCATGCGGTCAAACAACTTTTCGGAGGAATTTTCTTCATGAACAAGCCTGTAAGCAAGTTCAAGTAAATAAAAAGCATGAGATTGTGCAAGTAACGACCCTTTGATTGGCTTAAAAGATTCAATTAAAGATACTTCGTCGGCAGTTTTCCAACCAGAATCCTGTTCGCTAATTTTAATTTTAACGTGATTAAGTGTATCTAAATTGCCAGCACGCCTAGAACTGATTTTTCGTACACCTTTTGCATGAACACTAACTAAACCAAGTTCGCGGGATAATACCGTGTAAATTTTATCAGCGTCTTTGTAACCAATGTTTTTAAGTACTAAAGCTTCAATATTATAGCGTTTCACTCTCTCATTTTACGCTACTCTGCTACTTTTGCCGAAAACTTACCGTCCAAAATATCAAGAATTATTTCTTGAGTTTTACCACCTGCATTTACAACATGCTTTTCTTTATCTATAGAGACTTGTTTTTGAATGTACAACTTGTACTCGCCGTCTTTAATTGTGTCCTCAGGTAAATAGTACTCAAACTTTACAGTTTTTGTGGCATCAGGTGCTAATGTAAAGAACCCATGAAAATAAGTTTTGTTTCTTTCCTCACCAGTACCAGGTTCATCATCGGACCCTGTCAAGGCAATTAACTCTGCGCCCTTTGGCACATATAACCTTACCCATTCACGGTAAACTGTTACAAATGAGGCAAATTCATCTGAAGGCCTTGTGTATTTGTAATTGATAGTAACTGTTCTTTTCCATTTACCGTTTTCACGTGATAAATCGTGCTGGACGTCTTTAGTGACAAACCAGTTAGTCTTATCACCACCTAGGTTGGTTTGGACTACATATGCATAATCACCAACTACAGGATCAACTATACGACCAGCAAAGTTGTGTTTTTCAATTAAGGCCTGTGCCTCTGGGTCCATCATAACCATGGCAATGTGCTTTCGACCAATTAGGTTAAACCCTTTATCTACGAGTTTTGGCCAAAGATTTTTATCGGACTCAAACACGTTAATTAACATTTGTTCCATTAAATCACCCAAAACTTTTTTTCTATTAACTTGCTCTTTTAAAGCAAGGCTTGCCAATTTTTCAAGTTCAAGTACAACATTGTCTTTGTTATATGTAAAACCATTTACAGTAGCTGGGCCAGTAATTTCCAAAAGTTCTTCCAATACCTTTGTATCAATAACGATTACGCCATCAATAGGTTTAAATTCATTTGGAGAAAGTGGTGCAGCTAATGTCCAAAATTCCAAAAACTGATCTACAGAAGTTGGAAGGTCTGGTGACACGTTTGCGTCGCGGGCAAACATTCTTTCTACCTTTAAGTGCTTGTTGTAAGTTGGAGGTACAGTTGGAAAAGTGTGATACGCATCTATTTGATTTAATACATCATCAACATAGTATGAATTGTATGAAGTAAAGTCAGAATTTAAAAGCCCATTACTTACCTTAAAGGTTGCTAAATATGTCCAAAAACCACCAGTTGCACGAACTTCTTTGTCATTTTGCATAATAACCATATAGCGTTTTTCTTCACCGCCAATACCTAGAAGTCCTGGGATTATAACGAGTGCTTTTTTAATGTCTGGTGCGTAATCGTTAAGCTGCGTAAGTGTGTTTTGAGACTGTAAAATAGTCTCTCTTACTGGAAAACCTCTAAAATCTTCTGGATAATTCTGCGCATCAACCTTAGCTAGCTGATCGCCCATTAAAGTTAATTCCTTAATTACTGGATCTGATTCTGCAGCAACCAAAGGCATGGCAGCTACCCATGCAGAAAAAGCTTCCATTAAGCCAACGTCTTCACCCTCTGGCGCTGGGGCACCGTTTTGAGTATTTTTTGTTTTTAGACCTAATGCAGAGGAAAAAGGTTCAACAATTACCGAGAACTCTCTACCTGCGTTTACAGCATGCTGACCTGCGTTAATAAAGTTTTCCGAATCTTTGTAGTAAATCTTAAGCTTTGGAAAGTTTTTAGCCCAACCAAGCTTTTCGTCTCTGGTGGTCCTTAGTTCTTCAAGGTCTTTTTCAGTCTCATCTAAACTTGCATTAAAAGCAACCAAATCCCGCTCTACAAGGGCCTGTTTACTATTGTTAAAATCCTCTTGAAGGTCTTTTACATTACTTCTTAAAGCTAAAACGGGGCGTGCAAAGAAGAAATAAGTAACTAAAACAAAAACAGACAGTACACCTATAAGTATAGCCCCACCTACACCAATATGCCTTTTATATTTACTGACACCACCTACCTTAGAATTACTTGTTTGTCCTGGTTTCCATACTTTTGCTTGATTCATATTTAGTTTGCTCCTTTAGCAGCCAACACCGCTAGCGGCGTTTTTAGAATTATTAGTAAATCATACAATATTGAGCGCTTTTTTGCATATCCGGCATCCATTTTTATTCGCTCCAAAAAACCAATGCTCGATCTTCCAGAAACTTGCCAAACACCCGTAATGCCGGGCTTTATCTGAAAGACTTCGTCAATGTAGGGACCAGCTTCCGGGAACTTTTCCCTTTGCTCTTTTAATTCAAAAGGATAGTAAGCTCTGGGACCTACTAAACTCATATCGCCAAACAAAACATTTAAAAATTGAGGAAGCTCATCAATGCTATATTTTCTCATAAATTTTGCACCTTTTATAAAGCGCGGATCTTCGTCTGGAGAAATTTTGTAATTGTTGGCTTTGTACTTTTCATGCCACTCTGGATGTTCCAAAAGCCAATTGTGCGCATTTGGAATCATAGATCTAAATTTGTACATTTTAAATTCTTTTCCTCTGCTTACCCTTGATGGTATATCCGCAAAAATTGGTCCTCCCGGAGATGCAAGTTTAATAAAAACAGCTGCAACCGCAAAAATTGGTGAAAAAATAAGGAGCCCTACAAGCGCACCCACAATATCTAGTATTCTTTTTAAAAAATCGTATAAGTCCATATTGGAATTAGCTCCCTAAGTATACACTATCAACAAAGGCTTTGATCTTACTAAGAAAAACATCTTTATCAAAGCGCCGAGCTTGATAAACACAATCGGTTACTAAATAAGACTCAGGATCAAAAGTCTCCAATGCGGCATTTAAAGCCTGAGGAGTTTGTTCGTAATAAAATGCACCAGTTTTTCCTTCTATAACTGTTTCTAGCGCGCCACCTCTTCCGTATGCTAAAACAGGTTTTCCAGCCGCCATAGCTTCTAATGGGGCAATACCAAAGTCCTCTAGCTGTGTGTTAATTAAAGCACAACATGAACATAGCAGATCTATTTTCACATCATCACTCACATATCCAAGTAACTCTATATTTTTATAACCTGCGGCTTTTGCTTTTAAAGGTTGAAGTTCTGGGCCATCACCAATTATTCTCAAATTTTGACCATTCTTAATAAAAGCATCTATTGCTATATCTACTTTTTTCCACGAAACCAGCCTGGTTATTATAAGAAAAAAGTTAGCTTTTGATTTTGGTTTATTTTCAAAATATTTTGTATTAACAAATGGATAAATTATTGTGCTTTCCTTGTCATAAAATTTTTTAATACGGTTATGAGGAATCGATGAATTAGCAATAAGGTAATCGGCGCGAAATGAAGAGTAATAGTCCCAAGTTCTATAATAACTAGCCACTGCTTTTAACAAATTTATGTAGAGCCTTTTAATAATATTTCGGCGTGAAAAACTAAAGTTCTCAAAATAATCCCAAAACTCCCAAAACATGCGTCCTGGCGAATTAATATATGAAATATGCAAAGTTGATGGTTTTGTAACAATACAATGTGCAAACCTAGAAGAAGATGAAATCACCAAATCAAAACCCGTAAAGTCAAATGACTCAAAGGCAAGGGGATAAAGCATAAGCCCAGCGTAGTATTTATTTAATTTCTTTTTATATGGCAACTTTTGCATGAATGACGTTTTATATTCAATATTTTTTTCTTTAAGAATTTTTGCCCAATCATTAGTTACGTAACTTGTATACAAAACTGCATTGGGCCATATCTCCCAAAGGGCTAGAACCAATTGTTCTGCACCACCATATTGAATAAAATCGTCGTGAATTATTGCAACTTTCATTGTTTAAGATAATAGGCAAGTATAAAATCTCCAGCCTGATCTACATTGGAAAGTCCCAAAAATTCTTTTTCAAGCTGAACAAATCTTTTTTTATTAGTAATAAAAATTGTAGGCTTTTCTGAGCTTTTACTAAGAGAAGCTCGGATTTGTTGAAAATCAACTTCTGCATAAGGCCCATCGCGATAGTAAAATGTGACTGGGGATTCAATTCTATCGACAAGCACAGTCTCATTTGGATACTTAACACTTGACTGCTTAAGTACAAAGGCCTGAGCATAATTTAAGTCACTTGTATAAACGCGACCTTTTTCAACATAAAAGTAAGTAAAAGTGAACATAAAAATAAAAAAGATCGTTACAAAAACCATTTCATCAACTATATTTTTAGCAAACTTTGAGAAAAAGTTTCTTAAAATTACAACTATTGTAAATGCGCAAATCAGTGCAGCTGGAACATATATAGGAATTATGTACCAAATAAGTTTAGAGATCGCTGATGAAAAGAAAAGTGCTACAACTATAAACCAGACTAATGTAAATATTAACCCACGTATCTCATTATTTGAAAACAAAAAGTTAAACTTCTCCATTTTTTTTCTAAATAACACACAAGTGGTAGTAAAAGGAAGCGCTACCAGTAATGCCAAAAACCATAAGCGCATACTAACTTTCATTACTACAAAATACCACCAAAAGGGCTGGCCTTTTCCTTCAATTGCTGTTGAAGCACGTTGCAAAACATGATAAACAATGTAGTTGTCGTAAAACTTATTACCATATAAACCCAGCATATAGGCATGCCATGGCATAAAAACTATTGCTGAGAATACAAAAATGTAAAAAACGTTAACTAGTTCGCTTAATTTTTTGGTTTTTGGCAACATAACTAATTCAAAGATTAGTATTATTAGTAAAGGTAAAAAACCTACTACACCTTTTGTTAGCACTGCTAATCCTACAAATACACCCGCTAGTACAAATGTCCTAAGCATTTTTGCACCAAGAAAGTAAATTACCAAAGCAGTAGTAATAAAAAAAGTGAGAGTAACGTCAAGCATGCCGGTTCGTGCGTAATACAAAAACTGAAAAGTGGTCAATAGAATAAATCCTGCTAAATACCCTACGCTTCGCCCATATATTTTTTTTGCAAAGTAGGTTAAAACCATAATAGAACCAAAGCCACTAAGCGCACTTGTTAATCTAACTGCAAATTCGTTTATACCAAAGATTTTCATAAAAAATGCCGTTGACCAAAAGTAAAGTGGGGGCTTTTCAAACCAAGTGGAACCTACCTTCCATTGCAAAGTTAACCACTCACCTGTTTGAACAATATTTTTAGCAATTTTTCCGTATATTGCTTCGTCCCATGTAATTAAAGTGTTTTTCCCCAAATTTATAAATATTAATGAAAATGTTAAAAGTCCAAGTAAAATAAATCCTGCGTTTATTTTAACTTCAATAAACATTACTGCCTTTTTTAACAAACCAAAGGTAAAGCTTGGATTTGGATTATTAATTACAACAGGCATGTTTTGAATCAATTTTGCTATTCCATACGTTGTGTATAAAATTAAGACAAGCCAAAAAAATTCAGAATTATAAGAATAAAATATGCCAGCGACAAAATAGCCTATTATTGAAGAAAATATGGCGCCATGAACTAAATAATCCTTATACGAGTTACTGACCAAAAAATTATAAAAAGGTACAGCTGTAATTATTAGACATAAAAACAGAAAAGCGGAAAAACCTAACATGCCCGTTTCAGAAGCTACCTCACCCCAAATTGTGTGTGCAGGAACTTTTGTTAATAAACCAGCTGGATCACGCCTAAGATATTCTGATGAAATGGAGGTTTCCATAAATTGGGCATAAAAACTCCCGTAGCCACCTCCTAATATAGGATTTTCTGTAAATACTTCCGAAGCACCAGATAGCAATAAAAAGTGCGAATCAAAAGAATCAATTCTGTAATGTAAGTTACTACGAATAACCTTGCTAACTTTAGAGTTTTCATCTGAATATGTATAAAAAAAGGTCAAAAATGCAAAAAGGGCCACTAATGCTGTAAGGCCAAAAGCTTTGTTACCGATTTTTTTGAACAATACAATAAAGCCAAAAAGCGCAGAAGCACTGATTAATAGCAATAAAGAGCTGCGTGAATTAGTTAAATACAAAATTATGGGAATTGGCAAAAGTAAAATGCCGTAAAGTATTTTGCGTTTTAAGCCTGAAACTGCCAAAAACCTAGCACATCCGTATAAAAATAATGAGGCAATAAACGCTCCAAAGTGATTTACATCCCAAAAAAGACTTCCAACGCGTGGGCTATGTCCGGGAATTTGCCAAAATGCTCCAATAGTAAAGTTATAATTGGAACTTAAAAATAATTGTAAAAACCCAAACATACAGAGTGCAAAAACAATGGCAATATAAAAATCCAGATACAATATAACGTGCAAAGGCCTTGATTTTAACCTTATGTAAATAAAAAGAGATGCCAAATAAATAGATGTAAAAAAGGCATAAAGCTCCACACTAGACCTAATATCTTTTGAAAACACTAGAGAAAAACCTCTTACTAGCCAGAGCAAAGTCAAACTAATGATAAAAGGATCCCTTAAGTACTGAGAAATTTTAGTTAACTCAAGTCGTTGATGCATATTCCTTTCTCTCAGCGCAGTAAAAAGTGCTAAAAAGAAGGCCCCAACTACATAAAAAGACAAAGCAAGCATTAAAAAGCGAATTGGCATAAAGTCCCACATATACAGGCTAAACATTTCTTTGTGAATTAAAACGCTTGAAAAGAGCAAAATATAGATAAAGAGTTTAAAATCTCTGACAAGGGCATAAAATCCCACTGAAAAAATAGCTATTCCAATAAGTAATTCGTAATTATTCATCAATTATATCCGTATATACCTTAAGAGTTTTTTCAGCAGCATTCTTCCAAGTATACTGTGCTTTAAAATCTTTAGAAATTACTGGTCTTGGTTTTTGAAGCTGCGTCAAAATGGCGCTTGAAATAGATTCTACACTAGAAGGGTCACAATATGAAACTTGCGAACCTAACAACTCATTAGCTCTTTTTCCCGATGCAACAGCATTTGAACCGCAATACAAGGCCTCTAAACTGGTTAATCCAGTTGTTTCAAACCAACTTGCTGAAACTGCAACTTTTGCAAATTTGTATACTGAAGGCATTTTTTCATAGTCGACCTTTTCAATGTGAGTAATCCATGGGTTTTGCGAAAGTTGTTCCTTAAAGTGCTGTGTATACTCTTTATGAGAAAGACTAAATTGACCAACAAAAACAAGTTTAAGGTCTTGCCCAGTTTGTAAGCGGAGTTTTTTTACCGCTTCAATAATGTTAAGTTGATTTTTTCGGGCTTCAATACGGCCTACGCTTAAAATGTAATCAGAAAATGGCAGAAAATTGCTAAGCATTTCTGGTTGTGACAAAAAAACGTCACCAACACCATTTGGAACTAAAACCCATTCAAAATCTGTGGTGTAAGCCTTTTTTAAATCTTCGGCTTCCAAGTGAGTTTGAACTAAAACCTTGCTTGAGGCTTTTATGGTTTTTTTGTGCAGATTCTTAAGTCCATAAGTTATTGCGTAAAACGCAGGAATTCGTTTTTCTGGGTTGGAAAGAGCTCGGTAAAAGATTTTTAGCGTATCGCGGTGAAATTGATTGCGTAATACCAAGGACGAAAGTCTGCGATAACCAAATACAAAATTGTCATCGTAAGCTTTTACTTCATTTACATTATGATGAATTGGAGAAAGTACAATTTTTTTACCCGCTTTTTGCGCTGCCTCTGCATACAAATAGTTTTCCGAAACCCAATCCAGCTGGAATATGTGAATTAATTCATATTGTGCATAGTCAAAGTCCCAATGAGTTTTTATGTCAACGTGCACGCCAAGCTTTTCTAGCTCTTTTGCCGTTTGCTCCATTTGTACGGCATCCCCTCCTTTATATTTAAACAAGTCTGTTCTGCCACAAAAGGCTACTTTCATTTGCGCGCTAGCTCCTCATATAAATTTAGGTAAGAACTAATAAATTTCTCAAATCCGTATTTTTGAATGATCCAGTTTGTACCTTCCTGCTGGCTTTTAAGTTCCTCATAATTTGTAATTGCGTATCTCAATTGCTCTTGAAGGCTTTCAACGTTTTCCGGCTCAAAATACATAGCGTGTTCTCCCAAAACTTCCTTTAAAACAGGGAGTCCTGATGCAATTACAGGAATTCCCAAAGATAAAGCTTCTAACGGAACATAGCCAAAACCTTCCGCACGAGATGGAAATACAAAAATATTTAAGGTTGAAAAAAGAGTTGATTTATCTTCGTCAGGGAAAATTCCGGTAATTACGGACTTTTCTGAAAGTTTAAGCTCCTTAAGCATGGTTTGATAGTTTTCTTGCAAAGGACCTCCGCCAATAATTGCAAGACGTATGTGATCAAATTCGTGTGAAAGCTTGTAAAACGCCTTAATTAACAAATCTTGGCCTTTTTCTGCTGAAGTGCGCCCAACAACACCTATGACTAGTTTGTCTACAAAAACCCATTTTTGCAAAAACTGCACTTTTTTATCGTGAGACGCGTTTGTGGGTAATTCGGCATAATTTGGAATTACGGTAATTTTGCTTGCTGGAATGCCTTCAGACACTTTTATGCGTTTTACTTCCTTTGTAATGGCAATTTCTTGTTGAGATAAAAGACGCGTTACAAAAAAATATGCGACCAAATTTATGGCTTTTTTAATTAGATTTATTTGCCATTGAGAAAGCGGAGTATGAACATTGCTAACGCGAACGGGCGTTTTTGCCAAATATGCGGACATTAGCGCATTTGCACCCGATTTGTCGTGAACATGCACTACATCGATTTTTTGCTCTTTTAGGAATTTTTTGAGTTTTTGGACGTAAAAAGGGTCTATTTCAAAACGGGGAGAGATTGCCGTAACCTGCGCACCAGCGGCCTTGTAAAGCTCAATCATAGGCCCTGCAAGACACCAAATAAAGACTTCATGGCCTTTTTGGGTCATTCCTTGAGTCAAGTCTTTAATGTGCTTTTCGGCGCCTCCAAAATTGCCCGAATTAATAACGTACAGAATACGCATATGGGAATTATACAGTAATATGTTGGTTTATGAGGGATAAAAGCTTTTGAACTTTACCTTCCCAGTTGTTCTCTTTAGCCACCGCTTGGCGAGCTTTTATACGCTCAGGAGTATCTTCTTCTAGCGCTTTTTTAAGGTTTTGAGAAAACTCATCGTAAGTTTTAGAAATATAAGCTACATCTGCAAACGGCAAGTAAGCTGGTAAATCAGTGACAATTGTTGGAAAACCAGCAGCTAGGGATTCGTGGAATTTCATGGGAAAACATCCACCAACCGTATAGTCGTTTAAAACGTATGGAATCATAAAAGCATCAAAGCCTGCAAAATAAAGGTGGATTTGTTTAAAATCGCGAGAACCTAGCGCATGAATGTTTGGCAGGTCTTTAAATTTTTCTATAGTATCGCTGGCTTCGCGGTCTTTTAGTGCCATAGGACCAATTAATATAAATTGATAGTTTGGATGATCAGTTGCAATTTTCCGCATTAAATCGTAATCAAACTTGTAATCATCCAGCGCACCCGTAAAACCAATTCGAGGCCGTTTTATTGCTTTAATCTCATCTGGCGTTTGATCCTTTAATTGACGAGCATTTTTAAATTTTTCGTAATCCCCTACATTTGGAGTAAAATACACGTTTTTGTTATATTTCTGGAGTTTATCGTAAAGTCCAGGAGCCGTTGCAAAGACTAAATTTGCCTTGGTAGTGAGCATTTGCTCTATCTCACTAATTTGAGAACTTGAAACCGAAGCCTTAAGCGGATTTTTCACATTGGGAAAGCCGGAATAATTATCAACGCAGTCGTAAATTAAAAAATCGTGATGCAATGTGTCCAGATAATGGGCAAGCTCTGGAATTTGCACATGATAAACCCAAAGAAGTGTTTTGAGATTTGGATCAAAAAGCTTTTTCGCTAATTTGTTGATTCTTTTTGCATGAAGTTTAGAAGTTATTTGTGGAAACGGCGCCAAGTTTATTGGTGTGTATACATTTGCCCCAGATTCCGCATCTTTTTTAACTTGCGTCACAAGCCGGTATGCATTCCAATTATTTCGCTTTACTTGATTGTAAAGCACGCGGCCCGCATTAATGGGCGGATCAACAAAAAGAACGTTATGCCCAAGCGCAGCAAGTCGCGACATTGAGTGGCGCTTGTTTGTCCAATTGGGAAAATCCCACAGCTGGTTGGAGAGGCATATGATGTTGTATTTAACTTGATTGTGCATTGCTTACGCCAATCTTATAATACTAGAGTGAGTGACACCATTCAAACTATTGCCACCGTTTCACCTGAATCAATTGAAGTTGCAGATAGAACATTACATGCAAACTTAAGCGATGCCTCGGTAGCTAAAGGCACTTATGGAAGTTTCACAAGGTGGAAATTTCATGACCCAAACGATTTTGAAGGTGTCATTATTGGAACAGAGGAGAACCCATATTTTTTAATTAGTGCTACACCAGAACAACTATCCTCAGAATTATTAAAGCAGTATCAAACCTTTAATGAAGCTAATTTTGACAAGCTCTCAAATGCACATCCAATATACAGAGAGTATCTACGATCACTTTTGGACCTAAGTCGAGGGGAGGGGTTGGAGGAATTCAGAAGATATAATCTGACACACGAGGCAGTTCACAGAATGCAAGAGCAGAAGTTAGGCTCAGCTACAGTTGAGCATAGGCTGTCTGCTGTACGAGATGCGGCGAGAAAAACGGAAGAAAACAATGACTTAGTAGATCAAATCCAAAAGACTCTTTTTGACTTAAGATATGCGCAAGAAATGCAAGCACATGTTGAAGCATTCTGTAGTTCAATTAGGAATGATGCACCAGATTATATTTGGGAAGCACTGCTCACTTATTTCACAATATCTACAATAATCGTTAATATAAGCAAAGAACATGATTACGAGAAGCAAGAAGTAAGAGATACGCTGTATTGTTTTTCTACTCTTGCACTACTAAGTGGAGATCTGGAAGCCGCAGACAAAATTAACGACGGAAACTTATTGGACTATATTGGGGATGCCTTTCATGATGTTACTTCTAATAAGGATTTACTCAGGAAGAGATTTACTGATACAAAATTTAGGAAAAAAGTAGACGCTAAACATACCAAAGCAGTTGAAGCTGCAAAGTTACTATTTGAAAAATTGCAAACTAATTCGGCAGACACTCCGGACACGCTCGCTCCAGATACCCTGACTTCACTAACACCCGACGAACATTAAAAGCAGCCTCGGAATCCTGCAACGACCAAAGCCAGCGAGTATCCTTAAAACCCATATCGTAAGCGTTGTGCCAAATTCCATCAAAAAACACCATTCCCATCAGCTGAACTCCAACTGAAAACGCAAATAATACATAAAACACTTTGCGGGTGCGCGCATACAAATCAGACAAAACATAGGAAGCGAGCAAAATTATAAAAAATGGCAAAACATCGCTCGCTAGGCGGTAACCAAAAGAAAAACCTCCAAACCAGTGTTTCCACTTCCCCATTACTAAAGTGTGCAAAACGATGATTACGACGCTGAGCAAAAAAAGTGGCCGATTTTCCAAAGATTTGTTTTTAAAGGCTTTATATGCGCCAACTAGTGAAAAGAACAAAACAGGCGAGTAAATCAAAATGCCTTTGCTAGGAGACACCCAAATGCCCAAAAAGCCCTCCCAAAGTGGAGAGATCCAGCTGTTCCCCATTTGCGAAGCGTATCCATTATTTGAAAAACCTCCGTAATATACAAGCGTGTACCAAACAAAAAATGCTACAACAGGCAAAACTCCCAAAAAAGTGTAAATAGTGGGTTTTATGCCTTGCTTTTTTAGTGTGAGCGGAATTAGTAAATATAACAAAACTGCAAACAATGCCGCAGTTGGACGCGTAATTACTGCTAGCGACAAAAAGAATCCAAAAAGTGCAAAATGAGCAGGTTTTTGGTTTTTTAGCGCATTTAACAAAAATATCAGCCCCGCAATTGTAAACAGCTGCAATGCTCCGTGTTGCCACAAAGACTGTGAAAGCATAGCAAAGTTAACTGTGGCAAAAAGATAAATTGAGGTTAAAAAGATCGCTTTTTTGTCTTGATCGGGTTGCGGAAAAAAATGCTTTTTAAGCAGAATGTACATAAAACCCCCGGAAAATGACATTATTAAAGCTGCAGCCATGTGTGATAACAGTATGAGATTTTCCCAAGTAATCTGCATACCAGCTAGCAGTGCAGGCAAATAAACAGGAGTTGCAAGTATTCCCGGTGTTAGTGTGAATGCGGTGACGTAGTGCGTTTTAAAACAAGTCGCGGTCATACCAGCGGGAAGCTTTTGGCAAGGTGCGCTTTCGTTACTTTGGATGCGTTTAATATAAAACGGAACTAGCCCATCCTTTCCATTTCTATCATCAGGATGCGGATACCGATCAAGCATCATATCGTAGTATGTATCAGCATAAAAAGTGCCTTCTTTTAGCAAAGTAACTGGAATAAACATTGCGGGCACTGTATCTTCGGATTGAATTGGCAAAGTGTTAAGTCCAGAAAAATAGACAAACATGAATGAGCCAAAATAAACTAAAAAACCGCTCAAAAAAATTAACATAAAATTCTTCATATGTTTATTCTACAACTTTTAGTAAATATGCATCCGAAAATTCTTGTTCAAGTTCAAACTCCTTACTTGAAAGTATTTTTGCTTTTTCCTTAGGTGATATGTTTTTAAATACAACAATATAGTCTGGGTTTAATTTTAATACATCTTCATACCCACCATCAGATGCAAATCTTAGAGTAATGTGTTCGGAAGCAACTTGTGCAGAATTGTAATCACGAGGATTGAGTAAAAATCTTTCATGTTCACTTAAAAAATACAGCGCCTCTTGGGTTTTGGAATAGGGGTAAACAAAAAAGGTTGCCCGTGTGTCACTATGTTTATTGAGAAATGTATAAACCTCTGGGACACTAGGTGCTGATGGTAATGGAGGCATACTAAAAACTTCTATCAATGTTACTAGTAGCATAGCAACCATGGCTACTTTTAGTGATTTCCTCCACCGCTCAAAATGGAGCCAGATGTAGTTTATGTTTGTTGCCAGAATTAGCAGTAATATGGGCAAAATTATTATAGAAATCCGCGCCGTTACCCTAAACATGGGGAAATATGTAAATGCTAAGTGGCCTGGAGTATAAATTTTTATTCCAGAAAGAGTAAAAAATGGAGGAAGCATATACAAAAAGAGGAAGAACAGCAAAATGAATAATTGGGCAATCTTTACACGCGCATCCCCTTTGGTCTTAATAAACATAAAAACGCTACTCAGCAAAACTGAAGTCAAAAACATAAACCCAAAAAAATTTGCACCATGTTCAGCTGTAAAGTAATCATCTGCCAAAAAATAGTTTGTATCTTTAAGCTTGGTTAATACATTTTCAGATAAATTTCCATATACAGGATTGTTTGGCGATGGAATAAAAAAATACCAAGGTCTTGAACTAAATGTAAAAAAATCCGCATACGGGCGATCAAGAGCTAATCGCGTGTTTAATGTTACCTTCTCTGTTTTTGTTAAATAGTTTGCCGAGATATAGGGATACAAAAAAGTAGAACTTAAGACTAGTACTATACCAACCCAAATTAACGCATTACGTACTTGATTGAGCGAGAGTTTGTTTTTTTGGAGTAACAGTGTAAATAAACAAATAACAGCATAGAAAACTGTAGTTATTAGCAAAAAATAACCATAGTAATTAGACAAAGCAAGCGTCAGCGAAGCTAGCATAGCTAAAACAATACTTTTTTTTAAATCTGACATATTCTGCTTTTCAAGCAAAAAATACAAATATAGCGGAATCGGCCATAGTTGAATCAAGTCTGGATGTAAACCTAAATGTGACCACATATAGCCAGAAAAGGTGAAAATGGCTGCATAAACAAAAGAGAACCTGTATTTGCGAAACAATACTAAGGCGCATACAAAACTTAATAACAAATTGATAAGTAAAATTAAGTTATAACCGCCTGCGCCAAGAATAGAAATTAGTACAGAGTATAAGAACCAAGTTAAAGGCTGGTTTGATTGCAAGGGGTGCAAAAAATCCCAAAATAATTTTTCATATTGTGGGAATTCGGCAAAGCCTGAATTTAAAAATGAAAAAAAAGGCTTAGAAACGGTTCCCCAAACTAAAGTTGTGATTTGATCACCTAAACCACCTAATATAATCATTTAGTACTTGGCTTTTTAGAGTCTAAATAAATACCCTTTAAAACTATATAAATAAAAGCAACAATAAACAACCCTGAAATAACCATCAAAACTTCGGTTTTACGCTGAGGCTTAAATTCTATTACAAAATTTAGTGGTTCGTTTTTTGTAAAACTAGAGCTATCAACAATCCAACCGTTTGCATATCCATTTGCGGCATAATGTTTGGGGGTCACTGATTTACGACCAGGTACTTTATTTAGTAATTTAAGTTCCCAACCAGGGTGGAACCTTTGCTTTAAGATTATTGCAAAATTCCCTGAGGGCTTTTCTATTCTGCCTATATACCGCGTACGTGATTGCTTATCAAACTTTATGGTTTGCTGTGTGACAGCTTTTTCTGGCTCTTTTTTTGCTAAAAAGAGCCTTCCGTTATCTTCTTTTGTCACTTTAAAATTTAGAATTTTTTGCTCACTGGCATTTGTTTTATTTATGCCATCAGATATAAACAAATATGTTCTTTTTGACATTGCTGTGGGCTCGAACCTTGCTGTAAAATGAGCTAGTTTTTCAGCGTCTCTAGAATCAAGATCTTCCGGAGAGATTGATGTCATAGAAGTAACAACAGGTTGGTAGCTAAAATTATTTTTGCCATTTTTGACATCAAAGTCCTCTTTAGCAATTAAGAGATCCTCAATAAATACGATCTTAATCGGCGTTGCAGAAGTATAGTAGTCAAAATCAACTCTATAGGTTTTGCCTTTGGTAAGACTTGGTAACTCGACTATCTTTGCGCCCACTAGGGATATATATAAGTTCTTAAAAATATCTGAGGATACAATTCTCTCGGCAATATTTACATAACTAAACAGATTGTTCTTCTCGCCAAAATCTTTTATAAAGGTGCCACTAGCTTTGTAATCCTCATCTGTTACTAAAATTTCTTCAATGTGATTCAATACAATTGTGTCTTTTGCAAAAACAAGCTGCTGTGTAGTAATTTCTGTTTCGTCAATAAAAATAGGAACTGTAGTCTTGGAATCAATATTTTTTTCATAACATATACCCTCGCAAGTAATTAAGTTAAGCCCATTCACAAATACTTTATAATCTTTAAAATAATTTTCAAAACCTTGAATATTCTGAAGTTCTTTTAAATAAAATCCAACCTTATTTACTGAAGAATAAAAGGGTTGTTTACGTTCAGTAACTGGAATTGTTCCCAGTTCAGTCTTAATTTGTTCGTACTTATTCGAAAAAGATTCAAATTGTTGAGTGTGATCTGTGTTTTGATATTTTTGTATCTCCTGTGTTCTTTTTAGCGCATGCCACAACAAAGCATCGACTTTATCGAAGCCGTCTTCAGCTTTAAACTCATTAATTCTTTCTTTTGTTAAGACTAATCTATATTTAAAAGTTCCAGGGACGTTGTTTACGCTGGGCCAACCCCAAATGTCAGTAGCCTTTTTTGTGTAGTTAAGTAATTTGTAGTCATCAATTCTTTCGGCCTCAACAATATCTAGGCCACTTGTTGATTTTATTGGGGGTGTTGGGTGAAATAAAGCAACCCCATTTTTCTTAATTAATGTTTGCATCTGAATATCTTTTGTTATAGAGGAATTAGTAATATACACACTTTTTGGACTTGTAATTTCTTGACTGGGTGTTTTAATTTTAAACACGGCTATTGCATCGTGATCTGCACCTAGAATCTTTGTCGTTATGTCTTCAAAATTCTCACTTTTTTGTACTTTGGAGTAAACTTCCCAATCAGTAGCAACCATGGATTTTTTATAGAACACTAAATACTTAAAATTCACCATGTCGAAAATAGTTGGCTCTACTTTGTCAAAATTCCACTTAATCTCATCAGAGAGGGACCGGTAAAAACCATTTATACCATCTTTTTCCTTGTCTGATATATAAACGCTACCTGGTACCGGAGCCATGTTTGCATATAAATATGCCATTTCTTTGTAAGTGCCTCTAAAGTCATTGTCAGAGAAATCCTCTATAGACGATGTAATTGGAAAATATAAAGCCTTGGATGTTTTTCCATCTTGAGCTAAGTAGGCCTCAACCTTGTCATACTCTTTATTATATTCGTACGTACGTAGTCTAATATCACTTTCGTACTCTTGATCTTTCCAAATGTCACCTCGCAAAAATGGATGCATGTTAATTAACAGGCACACTAACAGCACAAGAAAAAGTCCGTAATACTTGTTTTTTTTAAGATAATTTAATCCCAATACAGATAATGCAACTAAGCTAAAAGTGCTTGTGACTGAAATTCTTCCCCCATCTCTAAAAACATTACCGAATGGAATACTAGATACAACACCTTGTCCTAGAAAAAATAATACAATCGGGAATAGATATAGTGTTAAATATGTAAGTTTTTTGATCTTAAGCCCTTCTTTTACAAAATATGAATATGCTGCTAACACTATAGGCATAACAAACGAGAAAGCCACTAAAGATTTTTCGAATGCACTTTCGAAAGAATAGTTAAACAATGTGCCCCAACCCCTAATGATGTTAAGAACTGATAACCGAGACCACGTGCCTGTACTTACACTACTTAACACATTTGACGACCCTGTAACTGTTGCATCACCAAAAATATTAACTAACCAAAATATGTTTGTAATAACTAACACAACTCCGACGCACAAAAGTGAATTTATATAATTTTTAATTTGAACTCTGTCACTAATATAACTAAGCATCAAAGAACCTGTCCCAACGCTAAACCACAATAAAGATGTGGATTGAACCATAGCCAATGTAAAAATTAAACCAGCAGCTACAGCCAAATATAACTTTTTCTCGCGAACTGACTTATCTAGGACAGTTAAATAAACTGGAAATAATGCCATGCCCAGCAAGGCGTAAATCCAACCTATTACTGTAAAATTAAAAAAAAATGGAGCAGTTATGTACAATAAACCACCTAAAAAGGCCATACCATAACCTAGCTTTTGATACCTTAAATGGTAATACATACCTAAACCTGCCATGACATAAGTTACTGATAAAAAGATCTTGGAAATTGCAGCTCCAGAAAACCCAGCCTTGCTTAAAGCAAAAAAGAAAGTGCTTACTGGTATGTCGGTCAAAAAAGATTTAAATCCGCCAGCAAGTCCACCTAATGTTGTCCAAGTAGAAAAACTGCTATAAAAGTAATTTTCAGCTTGTAGTGAAGTAGCTGGAATTGCCCAATCACTGCCCGTGATTATTCCTTCTGATAAAAGTGTTTTATGTAGCAGAAAGAAAGTTACTGCACTATAAAGTAAAAGAGGCACTACTATTGTTTTTGTATATTTAATAATGGTTTGTTTCATAAGTTAAGCGTTAGACTTTAGTTTAAGTAGTACTTTTTTTTGTGTTTCATATACTTGTAACATGTCGTGTTTTTCTACAATTTTTATTAAATCATCAAGCTTGCTACCATATGTAGAGGACTCATATAGTAATACCTCATCAACTTTTGTAGAAAAGACTTGAATATCTCCTACCGGTGCCGAGCTTATAGCGTCTGCAAATAGTTCTTTAAATACAGGCAAGTCGTATACAACTGGAATTGTACCCGCAAGTATACTCTCAAATAGCACTATTCCCCACCCTTCCTCATATGACGGAAATGTAAATACCTGCGCAGTGCTAACTAAGCGCAGAACGTCGGGTCTAGGCAAAAAACCGTGAAAAGTCACTTTCGTAAGGCACCTTTTATCGACAAATGCCTGTTCGAGCTTTGCTTTAGTTTCACTATCCGAAGTACCGATTATATCAAGCTTAAGCGCCGGGTTTTTAAGTAGTAGTTGCTCCATAATGGCTGGAAGATCAAAAACTCCTTTAGAAGGATTAACCCGACCTAAAAAGACTATTTTATTTTCTTTTTTCTGTTGACCTATATTTTTAATTTCTAGACTAATAGCAGCAACATCGATTCCAGCTCCGGAAATTATTAATTCGCCTTTATAGCCTCTTTTTTTAAAATAATCAAAAACGGCTTTGTTCAACACAAAAAGCACATCTGCTCTGTTTACAATAAAGACAAAGCTGATGCGCTGTATGCAATAAGAAACTAGACTGCGAAAAAAATAGTTTTTCCGTGTAAAAGGGTTTGAATTAACATGATAAACATAAGCTACCCACTGTGTATTACTATGCTTTACCTTATAAAACCAAGCTGGAATAACATTGCAAAAAAAATCTCCAGTTGTTACCACTATATCTACCGAAAGTTTGTTGATTGTTTGAAGTGCTTCAACGGCTCTAGCTACGTACAAAGGCAAAATTTGCCAAATTTTATTAAAATTATAAAACCGCTTTTCAAGGTAAGACTCCCCAATAGGCCAAATTTGAGCATTTTGCAATGAAAAACTGGTTTGTGCTACTTTTGGCACAATAAGCTCGACTTTAAAGTCAGAGTCTTGTGACATGTAATCTACGATTTTTTTGCTCAGCACATCTCCGCCACTTGCGGCTGCTGAAGAATCAAGAAGTTGCGCAAACAAAAAAAGAACCGATTTCATATTCTTTGACAGAGTAGGGAGTATTCTCTTACAAACCACTTATTCCGCAATACTTTGTCGTTTACAAACATTACCGATTTTTGAATTGCTGATAAATTGCCTTTGTTTTCATCAATTTTACCAAAATCGTTTGGATCTACTCCTTCGTAAATAACTTTTCGATCTATTATTTTAAAGTCTTTATTAACAAGATCTTCTAAAGTTTCCATTGTGTAAGTGTGAGGGTGTCCCACATTTCGCAAAATCTTAACGGCCTCACCAAAGTTTTTTACAAAAGTTATAAAAGGATTATAAACATAGCACGCAAGAAAAAAGTACCCCTCAGGCTTTAAAACACGAACAACCTCATCTATGACTTTTTCAGGAACATGCGTATGATCAATTACATTTCTACAAATGGCAAGGTCTATAGAGCCAGTAGTTAAAAATGGCATATCTTCACCCATTCCATTATGAATTGTTATGCCTTCAACTTTAGAGTTTAAGTCCAGTGCATCGGCCAATGGTTCAACGCCAATATGTTCGCCTTCTTTTATCATGCGAGAAACACATGTTACATTGCAACCAATATCTAAAATTTTCCAATTTTCTGTAACGCCAAGCTTTTGTTCAAGTTCGCCAAAATAAGCGTTAAATTTTTTAAAAGCTTCATCCCACTCTTTTTGCATAATATCAGCCTCATTTTTCCAATCATTAAGTTCAAACTCTTGAGCTTCTTTCCATCTTGTTTTACTAATCATTGTCAAATCCTTTCTAAATTGTAACTTTAGCTGTTTTTAATTGGCGATCGGGTAGCTATAATCCAATAGGACCATGCCAATCTATTTTTAAGTATACTCGGTAAATAGTTTAATAAGCAAAGTACTGAATCTAGTTTTAACTTGCGTATTTGTATAGTGTAGTAGTCATAAATTACTTCTGTGGGTACAAATCCTGCAACAAGTAATAATTCTTTTAAGTTGTTTACCGAAAAACTATACAGATGATTGCCGTTTTTTGTAAAATAAGGATACTTTAGGTGAATTATGCTTTGCTCATTTGGTACTGAAATTAGTAAGCTACCATTTTCATTTAAGGAACTATATATAAACCTTAATAGGGCGATTGGCGATTCAACATGCTCCAATACTTGTGAACAAAATGCAACGTCAAATTTTTCATCAAGATTTGTAGGCGAGTTAAAGTCAAAACTTTTAACATTTAGATCTCTTTTTTTTGCTTCTGCAATATTTTCGGGAGAAATATCTAGGCCTAGCGAGTCTTTACCGAAAAATTGTATATAATCACCTGTACCGCATCCAACATCCAAAACTTTTTTATTAAAACAGAGCCTATTTAGTGTTGTAGTAAATACGGGAGAAATAAGTGTGCCGAATTTATAGTCAGTTTTGTAATCCATTTTACATCTTCTTTACGGCAAGTGCAGCTACAGCCATGGTTGATTTATCAAGAGGAAAATCCTGATTATTGTGTGCATCAACTTTTTTCATAATTGAAAAAGCTACGGCTATTGCTTTAACCATAATAGTACCAAGAAAGCTTGATTTAGCTTTAGCATTAGAGCTTTGTTCTTGCGACCAATTAAATTTTTCCATATTTTCTTTTACTTCATCTGGAACAGGCATTTTTGTATACATATTTTTACCTGTGTATAAAACAAGATGATTAAACGGAACTCCATAATGAGTTAAAACTTGTAGCTTCTCTACAGTAAACTTTTCGCTTTCTAATAGTTCTTTTAAATCTTGAGGCAAATATAGCCTTTTATGATCATATGCCCAAATGCCACCCCAAAAGCCGTTTAAAGGGTTAAAATGGCCTAAACCCAAACCTTCACGAACTTTGTTTATGGGGTCCCACATAAATGGGTAATTTTTGTTTGGCACAGTCACGGCCAGTTTCCCTGATGGTTTTAAAACCCTATAAAGTTCACTTGTTGCTTTTTTGTGATCAGTAATGTGCTCTAAGACTTCTGTACAAATAATTTTGTCAAAATAGTCATTTGGAAACCTAAGATTGCAAATATCCCCCAATTCAAAAGTTACTTTGGTGCTGCCTTTTAACCATTCTTTGGCCATGCCCATTATTGCGTCGTCATAGTCTACCGCTATGACTTGACAATCATATAGCTGGTCAAAAATCATACTGTAAAAACCTTCGCCACAACCCATATCTAAAATTTTGTCACCAGTTTGAATATCTAAATAGTCAAGCATTGTTAAAACACGTCTTTTAAAATTCAGGTCGCCGGTTTTGCTTAGAATTTTTTGTAATTTTTCTTGCTGATTTTGTGTTAAGGCCATTGATGAATATTAACTCTTTTGAGAGTAGCTTTCCAGTATTATATCTGCATTTTTAAATCCAAAGTTGTTAATACTGTAATTTCTGCAGGCTTTACTAAGCTCCTTTTTTGGAAAAGTAGCTACTTGTTCTATTATTTTGACTAAATCATGGAGTGTGAAGTTCGCTGGTAAAAAATGAGCTACTTTATTAGTGATAAAGGTTGGCGGAGATCCTCTGTCCGTAATAATTAAGGGTGTACCACACGCAAGTGCTTCAATTAGCGTTGTGGAAAAACCCTCATCATAAGTATACGGCGAAATTAAATAGTCACAATTGGCATAAAGTGACACTAAATCTGCTAACTGCTGTTGATCTGACTGCATTAGAACTCCATAGTAATAGATATTACTGCAGGCCGTTTTTGCTTCAGTTACGGCTTGAAGCTCAGGTCCGTCTCCTACTATATGAAATCCTACACTAGGCATTTTTTTAGCTGCTTCCAAAAAAAGCAAAATACCCTTTTTTTCAAGCAATCTTCCCACAAAAAGGACATTAAAACTTTTTGGCATTTGTGTAGGTTTAGTTGCTTCAGGACTAAAAACTGTGGTATCAATCCAGTTAGGATGCACTTTTATTTTAGTTTCGAACAAACCCATTCGTATTAATTCTTGGCGCGAAACTTTAGAGACAGCAAGAATTACATCAAAACTAATTAATATCCATTTAGTAAGTATTGAGAGCAACGCCCGGTTTTCAAAACTATATACCGCATGTGTACTTACAATTGTTCTTTTTTTAAAGAAAAAGTTACACAACTTAGTAATACACGCAGCAACTAACCCATGAGCATGAATTACATCTACAGATTTATGATTTTTTAATAAATAGTGTAACGCTCCAATAAACAATCCTGGAAATAAATATATAAAAACTAACGGAAAATAGTTCTCAATTTTTGGAAATAGACCTATACCAAACCAAGAGATGCGATAAATCTCTAGATTTTCGCTATGTTCTTCTTTAGGGGCTTTAATACGCCGTGTTAATGGTTGATAAGTTAAAAGCGTTACATAAAAATTATTTGATAGTGCATATTTGATCAATTTATCAAGGTGAGATTCAACTCCACCAATATTGGGCGAGGCGAATGGACAAATTAAGAGCAAATGTGGTCGATTATTTTTCATTGTACTAAAAGCCTATTGTTTCCATTTTGACCTGTCAAATTCTGCGCGTTTGACACTACTTTTTAAAATGCCAACGCCATATTCCCAAAGTGTAATTTCACAAGCCAATATATGAAAAAACCAAGCTCGATCAGCTTTTTTTAAATAACCCTTGGTCGCTTGAAAAATTAAAGGTAATACAGTTATACAGTATAAAATAAACATGGGTATAGCATGTGATTTAAACTTCCAATCGTAATTTCGATTACCAGCTTTTACGTGATGAGTATAATCAAGAACTCTGCGTTTTTGCTTTCGTGCAAATTTAGATACATCACTTTCGCAAAAAGTGTGAATTATGCCATTTTTTGTTTTAATAAAGTTAATAGAACCTGTCTCAGCCAATATTGTTGCTAAGATATCAATATCAAACAAATAATCTGATTTTGCATATTTTTTTAGAATATCCGCCCTAAATACTGTACCATTTGCACCAATTGTCGGAATTCCTCTTTTGTCAAAAGTAACTAATAAATATTCCCCCATGTCTTGTTCCTCATGTGGTACTTCGGTCCATTTATTTGTAAGTAAGTTTAAGCGATCATAATTCCCAAAAAAATGTACTATTGGGTCATTCATTCCAATTAACGCACAATATCTAGTTATAAATGCATCTTGCTTACGCCAGGTATATGCCCAAGGCTCGCTTCCAATTGCGTCCAAGTGTCTACTAAGGGGCAAAGTCATTTCCTTTAGCCAGTTTGGGTTAGGTAAAATATTATCGGAATCTACAAACGCGACTAATTCTCCTGTTGAAGCATTAAGCGCAACTGCTTTTCCAGCTTCACCAGTTTTTAAACTGTTTTTAACAATTTTTGCATTAAACTTCTTTGCAATTTCAAGCGTTGCGTCTGTAGAACCTCCATCTGCAATCACTATTTCGATTTGTTCTTTTGGGTAGTCTTGTGCTGCAATAGATGCTAGACAAGCATCTAGCACTGACGCTGAATTAAGAGTTGGTATTAAAAAAGAAACACTTTGCATTGCAGAATGATATTATCATAAAACTTTGGGGTTTTTGGATATTTACACTGTCTATAATTTTTCAGAAAGAGTTTTACGTGCAGCTACCTCGACTTCAGCGCTGGTCTTAACATTTTCTTTAATAATTTCATCTTCTTTTTTAGGTCTTAAGTGGGTTACCATGCTTTTTGTTGCGTTTTTCCAAAATTCCACTGATGTAACACTTATGTTTGTTTGGCCACTGTCAAAGTCTAGCAAGTGTCCAATAAGCTTTTTGCCCGAAAACCAAAAAAACTTAATATCGTCCCATTTTCTTATCGAAAGCATTTTGCGCATAAAATATTGAGGAGTAAAAAATGACGAATAAAGTTCTTGCATCATGTCGTAAAGCTTTTGTTCTTCAAAAGGAACTTTCATGACTGGTCTGCGCATATCAAAGGCTTCATAATCTAGTGGATCAACTGTTAACCAATCGTTATCAATGCACTGTTGGTACAAGGGCGTTCCAGGATATGGAATTACTATTGTGCCCTGCATAGTATCTACATAGCCTTTTTTAAAGAGCATCTTGGAGAGTGCAATAGTATTTCGGGCATCGGCTTCACTTTCCCATGGATAACCAAGCATAATGGTTAAATGGGGCTCAAGCCCTGCTTTTTTGGCCATTCTTACGCCTTCTTCTATTTGGTGGACTTTCATACCTTTATCTAGCATGTCCAAGGTATATTGATTTGCAGATTCCATACCGTACAAAATAAAGCGGAAGTTAGCTTTACCCATTAAGTCATAATATTCTTGAGTTAAGGCATTAAGGCGCATATTGCACCCAAAAACTACTTTTTTGTTGTAACCAGACTCAATAAGCAAATTGCAGAATTTTTTTAAAGGAGGACCAATAAATAATGTCCCAGCGTCATCAAAAATCTCTTTTACGCCATAATTGTCGACAACGTGTTTTACTTCGGCAAAAAGCCTTTCTGGTGAGAAACGACGGTAAGTTCCTAAAGGATTAATTGTGTGATCCCAAACACAAAAAGTGCATCTGTTATACCAACAATCCTTTCCAGAATACATGTAAGTTGCAGGTGTATATTTGTAATTACCATTGGCATATGCGTAAAGTTCCCACTTGGTTAAGTCACGGTCTACAAAAGGTAAAGTATCTAAATCATGCTTTTGAACAAGCGGTCCACTGAGCCAGTAAGCTTCTTTACCATTAACATCTGAATCCTTCCAACGCATTAATTCTGAAAATTTAAAATTGGTGTTGTTTTTACGTCCCCAAATACCGCCAACGAGCTCTACACCTTTTGTAATAGAATCAGCCAGTTCAGTAAGCATAAAATCATAATCGCCGCCTGTAATAATATAATCTACAGAGCAATTATCCATGGATTCTTGAGGTTTAAAAGTTACTTGATCACCTACTAAAATTACTTGCGTGTTTGGACAATTCTTTTTTATGTCGTCTATGATTGCCCAATGTTGGCGTACAACGGGTGATTTTGTTTCAATCATAAGCAAGTTTGGAGCTTCTTGCATAAGTTCTGAAAGCCAAACGTCATATGATTGCTTTTCTGCAATACCATCCATCCAAATGACTTCATAACCTTTGCTTTGAGCCATGCTAGCCGCATATGCAGGTACCATAGGATAAATGTATGTTGGAGCGTTAAAGTATTGAAATTGCCTGTTTTGGGACAGTAGCGGTACGCCTTTTGCAGATTCAATAGGCGGGTAACCTACTGCGATTTTATAAGCCATGTTTAAAGTATATCAAATATGAAAGTTGAAACAAGTAATTAATAGATGCATATAGATATGATTTTTAAACAGCTGGGTAAAGCTGATTCCCGTTTAAATCCTCTACGATAATAGCCGTCGTTGGACATGCTTTAGCTGCTTCAATTATATCCACTGCTTCATCCCATGTACCTTCTTTTAAATAGGCAATACCATCATCATCCAAATCAAAAGTTTCAGGAGCCCTAATAATGCAAATACCTGCACTTATACATAATTCATTGATTACTTTTATTTTTACCTTTGCACCAGGCTGTGTTGCAAATTCATTTTGTCCCTTCATATCAACCTCCAGTATAATTGCCAGTTTTTGGATCTACAGCACGTAATTCCAGTTTTGGCTTAAATATAAACCCTCTTAAAAAATTTAATCCATATACTATGTGCGTTAAAAAAATACCAGCACATACATATAAAGCTTTCTTTACACCTTTTCCCAAAAAGACTAATTGAAAAAAAGTGACCAAAAGTAGCATACCGTAAAAAAACAGCGTAGCAAAGTACAAGATTGCCAAAAGCTGTGAAATCAATGATGCAAAAGCTCCAACAATTATACCCAATACAAAAAATGAAGGTATGAAATAAGAAAGTCTGCGTGAATTTTTTGGAAAAATACGAGCAAACTGCCCTCGGTGACGTCCGTAACGTGAAACTTGCTTTAAATGAGGTCTAAACAAGTCCCGCCTATGATGATAAACAATTGGTCTAGGGTCGTAATAAATCTCCATATTGAATTTCTCA
This sequence comes from uncultured Candidatus Saccharibacteria bacterium, assembly GCA_964496905.1. Lineage (GTDB taxonomy): Bacteria > Patescibacteriota > WWE3 > UBA101185 > UBA10185 > CAZCAQ01. The sequence goes on along the minus strand of CAZCAQ010000003.1, from coordinate 26,466 downwards.
ATTAAGTCCAAACAAAGCTTGGTATCTTCACCGGGCCAAAATTCTTTAATAAACCCACCAACCGCCAAAAATGCATCTTTTTTTACAAACAGGTTAACACTTGGGTAATCATCTACAAATTGGGCCTTTTTTGGTTTATGCCTATACAAAGTACCAGCACTGGCTAAATGCGATTCCAAAACAAGGCCTGAACACTCTTCTAAAAATTTGGCATTAGTAGGTGTTACAGCAGGGCAACCCAAGGCATATATTTGTCTTTCTGAAAATACTTTTGCGGCCTCAACTAGCCAATTTTTTGATGGATATGCATCATCATCCAAAAAGGCTAAAATTTCACCAGTTGCTGCATGCGCTCCAAGATTTCTTTTTTCACCTGGGCCCATCATGCCAGACACTAAGATTCTAAAACGTGCGTCACCTTTAAAATCATATGTTTCTTCGTTATCAGGAATAATAATTACCTCAAATGCATCATAATCTAACTTCATTAGGTAGCTAATATTTTCACGTAGAAATTCGTTTATGGTTCGGACCGGAATTATTATACTAAATTTTATCATTTGGATTTTTTAAGGTTATCTGGTAAATAGTATTTTAATATATACATGCGATAAAACACTGCAATTGTATCAATAAACATGTTGCGTATTAGAGGGTCCATAAATAAAAACTTAGTAAAGCGACTGCCAGAATTAAAGTCAAAACTTACCTTAACAGGTGCTTCGTAAATACGGTCAAATCCAAGGTATTTGGCTACCGCAATAAGCTCAATATCAAAAGCATATTTTTTAACTACTAGTTTTGGAAGAACATAATTAAGAACTGCTCTTCTATACACTTTTAAACCAGTTTGAGTGTCTTTAATAGAAAGTCTAAAAAGTAGGCGGATCAATGTATGATATCCCCAGCTATATAATCTTCTAAGTGGTGGGTAATGCACTTTTGAAGCAGGATGCCGCTTACTTCCAACAATGATATCTGCTTCGTACCAAAGCATGTGCTCTAAAATCATTGAGATACCATTTGGATCTATTTCCATTCCAGCATCTATAAATGCAACAAAATCCCCTTTAGATTTTTTCATACCATATTTAACAGCAAAGCCCTTACCTTGATTTTTTTCGTACCCAATAACGGTTAAATGCGGCCTATTAATTTTTTGAGCAATTTCCATAGTTTTATCTAAAAAACCGTCCACTACTACAATTACTTCGTAATCAAACCTAATATCGCTCATTACATCACAAATGCGCTCAACATCCTTTTTAATTGTTTTTTCCTGTTTATATGCAGGAACTATTACACTAACTAGCATTGTTTAAAGTGGACTGACCTTTCATTCTTTTAAAAACTACTACTATATTAAATAACATAAAAACAAAAAGTAGCAACATACTTACTATATCTACCCAAATTATTTGAAAGATACTTTTATGAAAAAGGTAAAAACCCACAAGCTGAAATACTAAAAATAACGGCATGTAAAGAGAGAACTTTTTTTCACCCAAAGCTATTAAAGCTAAAATAGCAAAATTTATTAACACGTAAAAACTAATAAAAGCTGTGTAAAATGCTACATAAGGTATACTGCTCACAAATTTTTCTCCAAAGAGTGTATGCGTAATAAAACTTGGAAATAATGAAAATATGAGTATTGAACCCATAACAAATATTACTTGAATAAATCCAAATTTTTTAAATACTGACATGAATCCATAATAATCAGTGTTTACAGAAACCGCTCTTGGGAACATTACCGTTGCTACAGTTCCGGCGCCAAACAAGACAATTTTCCCAAGTGTTACTACTCCGGCATAAATCCCTGCAACATAGGGTTCAAAAAAATACTTAACAGCAATTACGTCAATACTTATCATAACCGTCAATGTAAACAAAGCTAACCCATTAAAAATGCTGTTTTTAAAAACATTATTGAGTAAACCCGCGTCGGCTTGTGACTGTACATTTTTAAGCGCAACCCTATTAGCAACCACATAACCAATAAGTATTACCAAAAATTGACTTAGTAAAATACCTAAAAAGACGTATGAAGGGTCAGAAGATACCAACTTTATAAATACTATCGGCAACAAAAATCGTAAAAATGCGTTTAAAACTATAAAAAAACCAAACCAGACAAATCTATAAGTTCCTTGAAAATAAACTGCTACATAGATTGGAACAAAAACTAGCGTTAAATACAGGCCAAAAGCTACAACAGTCTGACTAGATTGAATGTTTAGCGCAGTTGCTATGACCGAGGCTAAAAGTATACATAAAGCCCCCAAAAAAATACCCAGTAAGGCTGAATACTTAAGGCTTTTAAAAAATAACCATCTTATCTTTGAAAAAGTGGCTTTAGCAGTTAACTCAGAATATATTTTAACAACGGCATAGCCAATTACATTGCCAAAAAACGTTAAAATTCCAGCAACAGATAAAAGTACGGTAAAGTCACCAAATCCCTCAACACTCAACGTCCTTCCCAAATAAAACTGTAAAAGGTATGAAAAAAAGGAACCAACAAAAAGCGCTCCTGTAACAATTAAGGTATTAAGCAAATCAATGCCAACAATTCGTTGAAGTTTAGTGTATAAATTCTGAACAAACAGAATTAATCCCCAACCCTCTCATAAATCTTGTATGCAGGAACGCCACGAATATAAATAGCATCGTGATACTTAAGCTTGTGCTTAGTTACTTTGTCAGATCCATCTTCCCACGCTGGATAAATAAAGTAATTGGCATATTTAGCATCGTCGGCTAGCTGATCAACTACTGCCCACGCGCCTACTTCATCAACAAAAGGATATGCCTGTGTAAAATACTTTTCTGGCAGGGCTACAACCAACTTGTTGTTCATAAGTTCTTGACGGCGTTTAATTTTTCTAAAGTCAGCCGCTTTAACAAAGGCAGTTTTGCCATTCTTTTCCATATCAGTACGCAAAAAGTCTTGAATATTACGAGTACCAATTAACCATTTTGGCTCAAGAATATAAATACCTTTGCTTAATCCGCCACCAAAAGGAGAATAATACGATAAATAATCAGGATGTATATAAACCATAAACATCAGCCATCCTGCAACTAGTCCGCCTAGTATATAACGTGACCAGTTAATTAGGCGCAATAAATAATAATAAAAAACTGAACTTATTAGTGATAGGCCAATTAAACTGGGCAACATATAACGATCAAGTTTTTTTGACGATATTAACATTGGAAGCAAATAAAGTACCGAAAAAGCTAACAAGTACAAAACGTAAGTTTGAACGTTTTTATCCGCTTTTTTGCGAGCCCATAAAAAGTAGCCCACTACCCCAGGAAGCAAAAATACTGAAGAACGCAAAAGTAGAGCTACGAAATAAAATGACAAGCCAGGATCTTCCACATATTTACCAAAATAAAATTGAGCATGCCCGCCCTCAATGCCAATATCAAAAATTCCGTTGTAAACTGCTTCGTAAACATCTAAGGGCCGAACCCACAAAGCTGGCCACAGCATAAAAACAAAGACAGCTACAAGCGCTAACCAAAGTAGGCTTTTTTTCCACACAGTTAAAAAAGTCGCAGAAAAGTTTTTTTCCTCAAAATAAGTAAAAATCACGTAAGCGATCAAAATAAATGGAACAACAAAAAGAGCCGTTACTTTGGTTAAAATGGCTAAAGTTGCAAAAAGCGCCGAAAATCCAAAAACCCATTTAGAAGCGCTTTTTTCTTTAAACCAGTAGAATGCCAGTAAAACCGAAGAAAGCATAAAAGTCGACATTAGACCTTCTAAATGATATTCGCGTGCTAAAGCCGAGTAAAACGGCTCTAACAACAAAAACAGCACGGAAACGAGTGCAAACTTTAAACCAAACAGACGCCTTAAAACATAAAAGGAACATGCAAGCGCAAACGAAATGGCTAAAACTACAAAATATTTTTGAGCGGCATTTAAGCCAAAAACAGTGTTTAAATCATCAGAGGCGGGCTCGCCACCTATTACAGTATCGTAATACAAGTTGTAAACCTTTATGCCTGCAGATCCAAGCCACATTAAAGTGACTCCAGGGTGATATTTTTGTAAAGTTAAGCCAAAATCCCCACTAAACACTCCATTACTAAAATTGTAGGTGCGTGTTTTCCAACGCCAGACATCAGTGTTAAAACTATCATGTCCCAAATAAGGAATTCTAATTAAAACGGCAAACAAGAATATTAAAAGTTCATATTTGTATTTTTTTATCATTGTATGAAGTATATATAAACTTGAGGCCCATTCCTAATTGAATTTGAGTACTTTTGAATTGCAATATCTTGATCAATAATTTCTGATGTGGGAAGTTTAACTAACCAAACTGCGTTAGGATATTTTTTGCTCTCAACATATTGCGTGACCTTTTTTGTTTGGTAGTCTTTTTTCAATTTTTCTACTAAAGGCCTAAAATCGTTTGAATTATAAAGTACGACTGTCCCGGGCTTTAAATAAGTTGTTATGTGTTTATATGCTAAAACTCTTGTATCAGTCACTGAGAGCTTTATAACCTGGTGTAATGACAGTAGGAGTGGAATTAGAAATATGATCAGGTAGGCGGGTTTTTGGTACTTTTTAAAATCTATGCCAGCTAAGTACACACCAAACGCCAAAGCAATAAATGGATACGCCATTAAATAATAATGACTTTGTTGCCTACTAAACCCCGCAACATTAAACATAATTAAAAGTGCAGGCAGTGCAGTTAACAAAAAATTCTGAATGTTTCTTTTGCCCAGTATATTTCGACCAGTTTCAAATATAAAACCAAGCATAATTAAAACGGGAGTAATACCAGTACCTTTTGCAATAGAAGTAAATGCCTCGGTGAAGAACTGCTCTATTTGCTTTACAAAAGAAACACTACCAACATTTGTAAATTGCCATAATGCGCCTTTGGCAGTGTCTGCTCTAGAAAATGTCTCAAAATCAAATAAGGCATATGGTGTACCCATCAAAAAAGCACATAAACAGGCCAATATGGCAAAAATTGGCCTTAAAATAAAGTTTTTAAGGTTAAATGATCTGTAAGATAAAATGAAGTGAGAAACAACCAATACAACCGCTCCAAATAAACCATTGTATTTGGTAGATGCAGCAAGTCCAAAAAATAATCCTGCCAAAATATAATTTTTATATGAAGCTTTGTTTAATATTCTATAAGAAAAATAGACTCCCCAACTCATATAAAACACTGCGGGAACGTCAATTAGAGCAAAATGACTTACACGTACATGTAATGGCATAATTGCAAAAATAGCTGCGGCTAATAAACCAGCCTTTTTTCCGGCTATTTCTTTTCCTGCTAAATATATTGGAATAACAGTTAGAGCACCAATAACGCCGTTCAACATTCTGCTTAGCATATAAAAAATAATTGGATCTCGCCAAATAACTGTGTCTTTTAAAAACTCTAAAAAAGGGAAAAGCGCAAAAAAAGCTCTAAACTTTAAAAAGACTACATACACTAAATAGTTTAAGTAAAAGTGAAGATGTGGCCAATCAAAGTGTCCTGGGTTCGTATCAAAGCGGATACCAAGTGCGGACCTAATTACAGAGGGTTCGTCTGGGTGAAATACAAATGGAAATCCGTGCCAAAAACCAATAAGGCGCAAAATTAATGCTACAAATAATATTCCAAGAATAATCTTGTTTTGTTTAATCTTTTCTAACATAGATTCTCCATAACTCTACATCGTTAACAAAAATTGAGGAATCTTTAATATATGTAAGATTATCCTCTACTACTTCTTTGGGCATTTCTTCGTCTATTGATAATACCAAGACGTCATACATTGATGGACTGTTAAACCTAAAATCTGTTGTACGTGAATTACCATGCAATTCCTTCATGGCTTTTGTATCGCTAAGTCCTATGTTTAAAGCACTCACGTTTGAAGGGCAAACATATGTACCACCATATATAACAGGTTGAAAGTTTTTGGGACTTTTAGGTGTAGTTAAAGAACACCCATATCTAGCGTCAATAAATTTTTTTAGGTGAAAAATTCCAATCCCAAAGTTTTTTTGAGAAATTACATTGTTTGCAACTTCGCTATTTTTAAAAAGTGGAGAATAATACAAAAACTCATACGGCGAGAATCTATAAATTGGATAAATAATCGAAACAACAAAAAACAGCCCAACTAACAATTTAACTACAACATGGTCAAAAGCTTTGAACAAGTAAAAATAGCCCCAAACTGAAACATAACTAAAAAAGAAAAAAAGTGGCAAAATATATCTGTCTATTTTTTTGTTTGACGTATTTAGTATCAAAAAGTAGCCAGCGTAAAAAATTAACAAGAACAATGTAAAAGACAAAATATTCTTGCACAAAAGTGTGTCGCTCCATAAAGTTGTCTTATTTATTTTACGCAAATGAATAACACCAAATACTATCGCTAAGAATATTCCAAATAGAACAAAAGGTGAGGATTTAAGAGTTATTGCAGCCAAGTAAAACATGAGCCCTGGATCTTCGGTGTATTGGTTCATAAAAATTTGATTGTGTCCGTACTCAACGCCAACCTGATAACTGCGTGAAAATATTTTATCAACCGTTTTTATAGGTTTAACCCACAAGGCAGGAAAAAGAGCAAAACACGTTAAAACTACAGAAAATGCAAAAATGCCGCTTAAAGCTATTAATTTTCTACTTTTTGTAATTATTGCTGTATAAACAAAAAAAACCAGATTGTATAAAATTATGCCAATTCCAACACTTCGTGTTAAAACTGTAAGCGCGGCAAAAAAACCGCTTAAAGCAAAAAATCTTAACTTTAGGCTTTTAAAAGCATAAAACGCTAGAGTTAAGCAAACAGCTACTAAGCTTGAAAATAGAATATCCATGTGCAAAATGCGAGAATTTCCCAAAAAAAACGGTTCGATATTCATTAAAAAAACCACTGCAAATGATTTCCAAAAACCAATTATCTTGCGCAAAAAGTACATTAATACTAACGAGAGAACTAAATTTACAAGCATTAGAGCCGTTTTGGACACAAAATGAAAAATCTGATAGTTTTCGGAACTATAAATAACACCAGCATTGGTAAATTGTTTTACCAGTTCTACCGATGGCCCTATTATCCACATTAATGTGACTCCTGGGTGATAATGTTGGTTAGTTTTTATAAAGTCTTTAGTTTTAAACGCCAATACAAATTGTTCAGACCTCTTGTGCCAGTTGACGGCATCTGGGTTAAGCTCATTTGTACCTAAATATGAAAAATGTACTAAGACATAAATGACAACAAAAAATACAACCGCTATGACCTTTTTTAAATTCTGATTGGATAATAACTTGTTAACTATCTGCTTTACCCATTGCATATAATAGCCCTCCAATCAAACTTACTGTTAATCTTAAGAAGTGGTACAAAATTGAGGCACTTAAAGAAATTAATGGTGGAATTCCAACAAGCAAAAAAAGCTCTTTATACATGTAGTCTTGTACGCCAATTCCATTTATAGAAGGAATAAAAAAGCCAGCTAGTGTAATAACTGGAATTACAAAGAGTGTAAACCCAAGAGGTATAGTGTATCCTAAGCTTGAAAACACAAAATACTGGCTAAATATGGCTAAAATCTGAACTAATAAAGAAGTAAGTAAAGCCATGACAATTTTATTTTTATAGCTTTTGTATAAGCTTAATACATTAAGTAACTTTTGAGCAGATTTTACTTTTTTGGCCAAAACTTTAAGCGAAAGAAAGAATATACCTGTACATATCCAAAAACCAAATAAACTTAAGCCTAGTACAGCATAAGTTGCAGTGTGATTGTTTAAAAAAGAGTTAACAAAATCAAACCACATTTCCCAGGTGAACAAAAATCCAAAATAAGATACAGCGATCAAAACCAAAAAACCTGTAAACCTATCCATAAAAGTCGCGGCAAATGCCTTGGGTGTATCGTTTATTCTTTTACCAAGCTTATAAATTTTGTATGCGTCGCCGCCAATTGATGTAACCAAAAAATTATTAAAAAAAGAACCAATAAAATAGAGGCTTAAAAAACTCGAGTACTTGGGCTTTTGGCTTTCTTCAACAAGAACTAAATCCTTCCATCTATGGGTACTAACGGCATAATTTAAAACTATTAAAAGTAAAATAAGTGGAAAATACCAAGTACTTGCCGATTTTATAATCTTGGAAACTTCATCAAAACTTATATCACTTGTTGCAAAAGTTAAGTATACAAAAAATAAGCTTAAGAATACTCTCAAAAGTACTTTTGGTATATTTTTCATGAGCTGCTTAGTTTATTCCAAATTTTTAAAGACTTTATGTCAAAAAAACCTGATGTCTTTGTAAGCCATATAAACAACAAAGCGAAGATTCCATAGAATATAAATTTGGGCAAAAACATATACCAAGTTGTAGTTATATCCATAATTTTTGAACTAAATAAATGTGCTCCTAAAACTATTAAAATTGCCTCAATCAAAACAGACAAATGTGCACCATTAAACACTAAAAAATTAAGTTTAATTTGTGTAAAAATATTTATACTAAAATATGAGACGCACGCTCCAATAGCCATGCCAACTGCCATAGCTTGAAGTGGATCCATAAAATTTTTAAGCACAAAATAGGCTACGACCGTTATAACAAGCAATAAACCATAGGAAACAATAAGTTCGCGCATTAATTTTGCGGGTACAAAAATGCTTGATTTTATAATATTAATGTATGAGTAAAACACAAATGCAGTTAAAATAGGCGGAATTAGAATAAGCGAGTTTAAATACTTATCCCCATAAAAAAATGTTGTTATTTCAAAACTCCAATAAATTGCACTTAATGCTATAAAAATGACTAAGACATAAATTTTGTTAAAGTTTTTCATAAACAGGTCTTTAAAGGTTTGACTATTAATTGAGTACTCTTTTGAGAAAACAGACAAATTTACGTCTGTAATAGAATCTGAGATTGCCATTAATTGACCTGCATACAAAGCGGCAAAAACAAAAAAACCTACCTCTTCGGCGCTTAACGATCTGCCTAAAATTAATGGTCCTATACCTTCCCAAAACGTATAAATAATCTTTGCTGCATAAACTGCAAGGCTTACTACAAACACTGCTTTTCCAATTTTTTTAAACTCAGCCTTTGAAGGCATTTTAAAGCTATGCCTTAATGGCCATAAAGCTAAGACACCTAAAATTAACGAAGCTATTAAATTAAAAGCTAGAGAAGCATAAAAATAACCATTCACTCCGTACAAATAAACTAAGGAAACAAACAAAATTACATTTGGAATAGTTATTAAAACCTGGTACGTAAACAAAAGCTTGAATCTCTGCATTCCTTGTACAACAGAATTAAAAAGACTCTGAATGTTTTGAACGACCAAAACTATGGCGAAAATTTTTAATGGCATAACAAGAGCTTGATTGTTATATTGAACTGCAAGGCGTTCCGCTAATAAAAACAAGGCTAAAGCCATAGGAAAACTAAGCAAGTATTTAATAGCAACAGACGTGATAAAAATTTTGAATATGTCTTCGTGTGTATTTTTAAAGTTAGAAATCTCGCGCGTACTGCCAGAGGCAAGGCCTAAGTTTTGAGTCACACCAAAAGTTTTACCTAGAGATTTAGCTATGCCTACTAAACCAAAATCAGAGACACTCAAGATTCTTGGAATTAGAATGCTTGGAATCATTCCAATGACTTTGGAAATCATCCTAGATGCAAAGCTAATTGTTTGCCACTTGCCAAGGTCTTTCACTTAACCTGCACCTCTCCTAAATAAACACTGCGCGTTTTAACGCCATTTGTAATTCCAATAAAAACGCGATAATCGCCAGAGTCTACAAATGCAGGCAGGGCGATGTCTACTTTTTCTTCATAATATAGGTCTTCTTGCCAATCACTTAAGGATTTAAGGCCAAACGAAGGCAAATTAGCAACTTGATATTTGTCATCATTTTTAACATTTACAAACGTTATAAACGAGTAATAACCGTCAAGGCTCTCGTCACCTCTTTTTACAAATACAAACCTAGCATTATCAACTTTATTTTTAGTAACCTGCTTAGGAAAATCAAAGTCAACCAAAAAAGTATCTTGAGATAAGTCAAAGTTGTACCTTTCCTGATATTTATAAATTTCTTGAATTGGCAATTTGGTGTCCTTTTTATGAGGTCCGATTTTTTCAAAAACAAACAAATTTCCGCAAGCACTCTTAAGCTTGTAATTTGGGCTTTTAATTAAATCGCCTGTATATTCGTAAACAAGTGATCTGTCTAAATCAAAAACTCTAAAGACTTTTTGAGAAAATATGTCAGCGATAACTATGTCAGCGGTTTGATATAAAGCTGGGAATAAGGCATAAGTTTCTCGCAAAGACAAGTGAGCTCCCATGTAATCTGGTCCCGATATAGACACTTCATCAGGAATTTGATTTACAAGCTTTAATGCACATGATCGATCTTTTTGATCCATTTGCGGAATTCTAAGTGTATCGCCCACTTTTGCTGTCTTGTAGTCTTTTTTCCATTGATCTTCTTCTTTAGCAAAAACTATATCCACAATTGTTATTCTTTTTAGAATTGATTGATGAAACCATGTATAGACTGGGTTTTGGAACTTGAATGAATAATAAAAGTTAGAAAGCGCTAAAACAAAACTTAGCGTAATAACAACATAACTAAACTTTATTTTTGCAAACCGATTTAAGTACCTACCCATAAACGCAATAAAATAAATGCACGAAATAAACAGCACTGGAATGATCATTGAAGTTCGATGATTATAAATTTCCGCCGTTGAAAGGCCTGGAGCGGTTGTTAAATAGTTCATGGCAAAATCCGGCGCTGCCAAAATAAAGTATGCGGGTGCCCCAAAAGGCATATAAAGAACCGGAGCCATTGTCATATTAAAATTTTCAAATTTATCTCCACCAAAAAAGACTTCAATAACTTTATCTGGTTGAGATAGCATGCCAAATGCCACACTAAAATATGAATCTCCAAAATCGGCGTATCTACTTAAAAAGTAATTATCTTGCGTAATTGTTTCGCGCAAATCATCACCAAGCCTAAGTTCTTGAGCAAATTTTTCATAGCTTTCAACGCGATAGTGCGTATTGTTAGGTATAATTACAAAAAAAGTAATCGCAAACCAAATAACTCCTGTGGCAATTAAAGCAAGGCCGTATTTAAGGTTTTTTCTCATTACTATAATAAACAACCCGTACAGCGCAACATACAACGAAAGTTGCTCTTTGCCAATTAATGTAATAAATATCATTACCCAAAATATAATTTGCCTCTTTAGCGTAAATTCCCCTGTTTTGTACATTTTTTCGTAAAAATAAAAAGCTAAAAGGAAAAACGGCATAGCGGCACTTACACCATGGTAGCCAGTCCAAGCCATTAAAAAGCCTAATGCCGGATAAAACAGATATGCCATAGCTATTAAAAAGGAAGCTAAACTTGAGTGTAAATGCAATTTGGCTAATTTAAAAATAATTATTGAGCACGACAAAATCAAAATGATTTGAACAAATACAAGTGTTAACACATGAGGAGAGAGTGCAAAAATCGGTACAAATAAAAGTAAAATAGGGTCAACATGGCTCATTGACCACCTTGGCACGTTTGACCCAAAATAATCTGTAAGGTACATGATTTTACCTCTTAGGGTATACCAAGCCATTTGATTCATATTGCCCAAATCGAATTTACCCAGGTCAAAATTGTTTAATCGAAAAAAATTAATTTTTACACAAACTGCAAACACCAAGGCCGAAAACACTATTAAAGCCAAAATGTACAAGTAATCTGCATATTTTGAGTAAAAACTGGTTAATTGTTGCCTATTTATTGTCATATTAGTTCACAAACCTAAATTTAATTAGTGTATAAAGTGCCGAAACTCCATCGCGCCAAGTTATTTTTTTGCCCTCAGAATGAGATCGTCCCTTATAACTAATTGGCACCTCTATTACTCTTAGTTTTGATTTTAAAATTTTAGCCGTTATTTCGGGTTCAAAGTTAAACCGGTCAGAGCCAATTTTAATTCCGCGAATAAACTCCCCAGGAGTAAGTTTGTAACAGGTTTCCATATCGGTAAGCATGACGCCGTATAAAATATTGGTAACTAAAGTTAGCATTTTGTTCCCAAAATAATGCAAATTTGTCATATCTTTGTAATTTCCAGAAAAACGCGAGCCGTAAACAACTTCAGCCTCATTGGCCAAAATTGGTTGAATAAGCTTTACATAATCTTGGGGGTCATATTCCAAATCGGCGTCTTGAATAATTACATAATCTCCTGTTGTTTGAGCTATGCCTGTTCTTAACGCAGCACCTTTTCCTTGGTTTTGTTCATGGTGAAATACTTTAATATGGGGTTTTGCCTGTTGAATCTCCTTTATTCTTTGTGCAGTTTCATCTTTGGAGGCATCGTTAACTATTATTATTTCTTTTTCTATATTTTTAAGCTCAACCTTATCAACTATGTCCACCAGCTGTACTACAGTATTTTGCTCGTTATAAACAGGAATTATTATTGAAAGTTTATTCATAGTTTACTTTATATATTTTTGTCGAAAATACTGCTCCATTCGTATATTTTTCTGAACTAAAAACTTCTACCAAATAGTTAGCGTCAGGCTCAAAGTTAAGAGAAGGCCTTTCCTCAGTAGTAACTACTAAGTAATCGTACTTTTTTTCACCAATTAGCTTATTATAGTCGATCGTGTTGGTGTTATAAAGTGGGCCAAAGTCTCCGGTTAATTTATTTTGTGGATCCCTATGATCAATAGTCCACTCAATTATTGACGCCGTATCGTTATACTTTATGTGGCCCTGTAAATTTTGAAGCATATAGTCTGAAGTTATAATCAAGGTCGTGTACAAATCCTTGTGCAGATAAATTATGGAACTAGACCAAAGTAAGGCAGATAAAACAATAGATGCATAAAAGAGTCTGGCATTTCTAATAAACATAAAGAAAATCGATAAAATCGAAAGTAGCACTATTAAAACAAATATGTACTTATTAACAATCATGAACTGTTGCTTGTACTTAAGCTGCCCCACAACATACAAAGCTAATAAACTAAGCCCAACTATCGCTCCCCTAATGTCCTTAGTGCTCTTGGCTTGTGAAAAATAGCTGACCATGTTTAGGACGACAAAAATAATTAAAAACGGCAACATGGGCATTAAAAGCCTTGGAACAGCCGCGGGCCAGAGTAAAACAAGAATAAAGGAAACACTTAAAAACGCAGTTAAGGCTATATTAGTTTGCACAAATTTTTTAGGGAGTCTAAAAAATTGAGGTGCGCTAGTAAAACCCAATGAAAACAAAAAAGCTAACAAGAAAATAAACACTGTGTTAATGTCATAAACACGCCCACCAGGCTCCTCAAGGTATGATGAAGACAAGGGATTTCTCCATACCACAAAAGGGATAAACAAGAGCATAAAAGCCAATCCATACATAAAAATGCTTTTAAAATCCTTTTTTTGTAAAAAGCTAATGCCAAATTCCAAACCAAACGCGCCAAAAAGCAAGTAACCTTCAAACCTTGTTAATACAGAAAATCCAGCAACTAAACCAAGCAAAGCCGCTTTTTTGGCAGGATGGTGGACAAAATAATAGATACAAAAGGCTAAAACAACCAAAAATAAGAACAAAACATCACTCATAACTCTTAGTGACCAATAAAACAAAACTGGATTAAACATAAAAAGCAACCCACCTAAGTACAAGTTTCGTACTGAGTAAACAGTATGGTCGAGTAAAAACTTTTTGAGCAGCTTAAGAAACAATCCAAAGGTGGCAACTCCTAGTGCAAAAACTGTTACACGCCCCCACAAAACGGGATCAGGGTTTTGCGGAAAAACAGAAATTAACGCAGAAAAAAGCGGCGGCCTTTTTTCGTCGTCAGGATAGGTTAAGTTATCAATGTATAAAGCTGCGCGCAAAATTCTATATGAATCTCCCCACTCTGCTACGTTTACGTTAATTAACACAAGGTGAATTAAGACGTAAAGGACAAGAAGAATAAGGGAAGGATACTTAATTAGTAGTGTTTTTAACTTTGTCATATACCTTTTCAATTTCATCAACTTTCCGTACCCATGAATAAAGTGCCTTTATTTTGCCAATGTCTACAAAAGGCTTGGATTCGACAATTTGTTTAATATTGTCGGCAATTGATTGTTGAGTAATTTCTTTTAAGTATGTTAATCCTTGAATTTCTTGGCTAAAGGTAGAGCCAGAGTACAAAACGGGAACTCCACAAGCCAAACTTTCGAGTGCTGCTTTAGATAAACCTTCGTAAGACGACGGTAAAACAAAAACATCTGAGATTTGCATAACAAAGGGCACTTCTTTATAGGAAGAGGCGCCAATTCTAATTACTCTAGTTTCTAGTTTGTGATCACGCACATATTCATCAATTTTTTCAATATAATCAGCATCTCCATCGCCCATTAAAATTAACTTGTATTCGGGAGGTAGCTTAACAAGTGATTCAACAAGCAAATGAATATTCTTTCGCTCTTTAATAAAACCGACATTTACAATTACACGGTCTGTAAAAATTAGCCCAAGTTCTTTTCGGGTTTTGTCGCGTTCGTTCATATCTACGGGAGTAAACATTTCGGTATTAACTCCTGACTCTACAACATAACATTTGGACTCATCGGCACCATACAAATTTATAGCGGCTTTTTTCATATCTTCACTTACAAAAATGTAGGCGTCGGCGAGCTTAATAGCGAGCTTATTTGCCCTAATTTCCATGGGATATGAAATTTTTGACGAATACCAATTTATTTTAGTGCCGGCCTCTTTCATTTTGTCCCAACGCTCCTGTGCATTGTTGTGAAAATGAACCACAAGCGGGATTCTGGTTTCAAAGTTCTTTTTTTTAATAGACCTTAAAAAATTTCTATACACAAGAATCCAATATCCAAAATGACCGTGCATGTGAATAATGTCTGGAGTATTTAAACACCTCCACATCCAGTAATAAAGCAGTAGCAACGGCCCAACTGTAAAAAAAAGGGTGCCTGGAAGCGGTTCGCGGAAAAAAGTGTGTAATCTGGTGTTTGGCAAAGTCTCTAAATCACCGGCTTTAAACCACCTAGCACAAAAAACGTGAATAAAATGCCCCATTTTGGCCTGGTGGGCTGTGACTTCATAAATGTGTGGAGTTAGCCCAATCCAAGGAGGAGGCCACTCGTAAGAAATTCTTAATATTTTCATAGTTTTTGCAAAACCAAGTTATACTTATCTACCATTATATCGCGAGTGAAGTTGTGATCAAAAGACTTTCTTGAGGCAAGGCCAAAGGCTTTAATTTGTTCAGCATTGCTTAGTAAATTAGCCAAAGTATCTGACAGCTGGTTGATATTTCCTGCTTGTATCAAAAAACCATTTTCTGAGTTTTTTATAGCGTCTGCATTTCCACCAATATCAGAGGCAACTAAAGCCAAACCATAGGCCGAAGCTTCGACTAAGGTCATTGGAAAGCCTTCTAGGCGTATTGTTGGAAGTACAAATATACTCGCTTCTTTGTAAAGGTTGGCTAATGCGTCTTTTTCAACCCATCCCGCAAAGTGCACGTTTTTATCAATTCCTAAGGTTTGAACCTGCATCTTAAGATTTTCTTCTTCAGGACCTTTTCCAGCAATTACCAACTTTGCGTCAGGATGCTCTAAAAAAACACTTTTTAAGGCCAAAAGCAAAATATCAACACCTTTTGATTTTTCCAGCCTTCCCGCAAAAAACATAGTTTTGTTGTAATTTTTAAATTTTAGGTCAAAATTAGGAAGTTCGATCCCATTGTTAATAACTACAAATTTTTCTTCTGGAGCAAATGTTTCGTCAATTAGGGCTTTTTTTACAAAAGTAGAAACAGCTACAATTTTTGTCGAATTTAATACACATTCTCTTTGGCGAGTAAAAAAATTTTTTAAGGCAAAAGCTGTGTTTTTAGTTAGCAAAACTGCATTTTTTAATTGTGTAAGCTTAATTTCTCTTAAATATGTTTTGTATTCAGATAAAATTGATCCGTGGGCTACCATAATTGACTTAAAATTATGATCCTCTTTGTGCTTTATAATGCCAATACCAGCGGTACTTTGTGAAATAATAACGTCAAAATGACCTGACTTTTCAGTTTTGACAAATTCTTCATAGGATCTGTTTACCCAATTGTTTTTGTCTAAAAAGCCAAAAAAGCCTAAAATTAGCCCCATTTTAAACTTTGACTCTACAAAATGGTAATGCAAAGAATTGGAAGTTTTTTCGCTTTCTGTAACGTCTTTTTTAGGTGAAAAAATGTGGATTTCATGACCTTTTTGGCTTAAACCTTGGCATAAAGCCTGGTTTTGCGTTTCAAGGCCTCCGTATTGAGAGTGAAATATTGTTCCTTTTACAAATACAGCAATGCGCACGTACTTATTCTAACAGCAATTTATGCAAAATATTAACGTTGCGGGCAGAAGAAAACATTTCTTTGGCATCGTAGTAGGCGCGCTTTCCTAAAGAATCCCTAAGTTGCGGATCCAACATAAGCTTTTCAATTGCATCTGCAATGTCCTGAGCGCTTTTTTGGTGAATTAAAATGGAATTTTGCGGGTTTAAAAGATCCTTTATGCTCCCTGCATCGGTTGCAACAATTGGCAATTTTGAAAGGGCCGCCTCAATTATTGTGTTAGGAACGCCATCTGCGTCGCCACTTCCTGCTGAAATACTGGGCATAACAAAAATATCGGCAATTTTGTAGTACTGCTTTGCTTCTTCAAAAGGAACTCCCTTACCTTCACCTATAATTTTTATAACATCTTGCATTTTTAGATCATTAATTTCAGCTTTATATTTTTCGTACATGTTAACTGGGCTAGAAGGGTCGTTGGCACCAATAATTGCTACTTCGTGATCAAAGCCACGATTAAGTAGAATGCGCGAGGCTTCAAGCATGTATTCCAGACCTTTTTTTTCAACCAAGCGAGAAACGAGCAAAAAAATTAGGGGCCTGTTAGGTTTAACTAATGCCAGATCTGCTACTTCCATCCTTTTTTCATCAAGACCGTGATAAATAAGATGAACTGAATTAGTGTGTCCTTTTGCCATTTCCGTTAGCCTGTTAAAAGCGTACCTATTACACACTGCTGTGAATTTTGCTTTTTTAAGTTTTACCACCGGCATGGAAGGATTTACCAATACGTCTTTTGCATGCACGTTTAGGCTAAATGGGATTTGTAAAAACTCAGCAGCAGCCATACAAATAGTGGAAATGTCGGATAAAAAATGTGCATGAATTTCTTGTGGATTATATTTGCTAAAAACCTGAGCATACACAGCCCCTTTGAGCAAAAGTATTACTTTTTTAATAGGGTTTTGAGAATCGTACTTATCCTTTAAAAAGGACATTTTAAGCACATTTATCGTAGTTTTGGGTTTTACTAAACACTGAGTAAAAACAGCAACTAGTACATCTCCAATGCCTAAACGCTTATAAACCACTCGATTTTCTAAATTTGGAGATAAATAGGCCTTACCTTGTTGAAGCGAAAAAACAGTAATATCTGTGTTTTCAAACTCAGCTAAAGTTGAAACGTCACGCTCAATAAACGTCTCAGTAAGCTTTGGAAACTGCGGTATTACAACTAAAATACGCTTATTGCTAGTTTTTTCCATTTAGAACTGCCGAGGCAGGTTTTTCTGCAATAAGTTTGCTTCCGTTAGTTATTTTTCCAATTGCAAAATAAACTAAGCCTGCGTCTTGAACTACCTTCTTGTCCAAAATGTTTCTTCCATCAAATATCATTTTTGTAGAAAGATTTTGTAAAGTGGAAACGTCAAGATTTTTGAATTCATCCCAAGGAGTTAATATGCAGAGTGCATCAGCACCTTTTAGGGCATCTTCAATTGAAGTAGCGTAGTAAATCCCTTGATCGCCTAGTTGGGATTTTGAGTTTTCCATTGCGGCGGGATCAAAAGCCCTAATGTCGGCACCGGCACCTCTAAGCATTTTTACAACTTCAAGGGCTACAGAGTCTCTAATGTCGTCGGTCGCCTCTTTAAAGGACAAACCTAGGACAGCAAAAGTTTTGCCGCTAAGGTTTTTTCCTAGAGCTTTTGTAATTTTGTGAAAGTAAAACTTTCTTTGGCGTTCATTAACTTCCATAACGCCTCTTAAAAGTTTAAAATCGTAAGCTTGGTCAGTAGAAGTTTTATAAAGGGCTGCTACATCTTTAGGAAAACAGCTTCCGCCATAACCAATTCCTGCTTGCAAAAACCTGGGCCCAATTCGCGTATCTAGACCCATGCCTTGAGCAACAACACTAACATCAGCGCCTGACTTATCACACAATTGAGAAATTTCGTTTATAAACGAGATCTTTGTGGCTAAAAAGGCGTTAGAAGCGTACTTAATAAGTTCAGCCGACCTAAAGTCACACTCGACAATTGGCGTAGTTAAGTGAGAATAAAGTTTTTTTAGTATATCCAGTGCTTTTTGTGAATCTGAGCCAATAATTGTTCTGTCTGGGTTTCTCATGTCATCAACAGAATAACCTTCGCGCAAAAATTCCGGGTTTGAGGCGACGCCAAATTCAACAGGTGATTTTAAATTTTGGGTTATAAGTTCCCGAACGTGCTCATTTGTTCCAACTGGCACTGTGCTTTTTATAACAATAAGTTTGTAAGAATCTAAATGTGCGGCGATTTGCTTTGCGACGGTTTCTACAGCATTTAAGTCTGCAGCACCACTATCGCTCTGAGGAGTTCCCACGCAAATAAAAATAATTTCGGCATCTTTCATGCCTGTTGCTAAGTCAGTTGTAAATGTTAAACGACCTTCTTTAATGTTAGTCATTACAACTTCTTCAAGTCCAGGTTCAAAAATAGGCATATCGCCTGACATAATTTGATCAATTTTTGCCTGATCAATATCAACACCTACAATGTTATTTCCCCACTCGGAAAAAACTGCTGCTCCAACTAATCCAATATACCCCGTTCCTATTACACATAAATTCATTTATAGGCTCCTTTCAGACCATTTAAGCGAATTTTAACAACATCTCTTGCCATTTTGGCAGATGTTTCCAAAAAATTAAGCCTTGTGGTCTTAATATATGTCCACGTGACAGGGACAGATTTAACTTTGTAGCCACGCTTTAAAGCTATAAAAATAATTTCAACGTCAAAAGCACCAAGAAAAGCCTTTTTTAAAACTTTATCTTGATCTTTATAAACTATTAGCCTAGAAAATATATCATGTGCAGTTTCTTTTGTATAAAGTTTAAATCCACATTGAGTATCTGAAAATTGTGGAACTGCAATTAGTCTTACCATCAAGTTAAAAACACGTCCAATTACGTGCCTAAAAAGTGGCTCACCTTGCCTTTTGGCGCCAGCGCCTTCACGGGAAGCAATAACTATGTCGTAATCATGGTCTTCAATCCAATGAACAAAGCGCTTGAGCTCATCAATTGGCGTTGCCATATCTGCATCAGCCGTAAGAATATACTTACCCTGCGCAGCCAGAACTCCAGCTGTTACAGTAGCTGCTTTACCTTTGTGGGCATTTTTTATTAAAGTGATTTCAGGGTGATACTGTGCGTAATCTTGCACTTTTTGAGCCGTAGAATCGGCACTGCCGTCATCAACAACAATAACCTCAAAAAGAGGGTCAAATGAGCTCATATAGTTCATGACTTGGGTCAGAGAAGCCGTAATTCCGCCTTCTTCGTTGTAGGCAGGTATTACAATAGAATAGTTAATTCCTTCGTCCATATCCCGGTAATTTTACCGCAACAGCGCCAAAAAGCCAAACTGGCTAAGCTGCTTTTTTCTTCCTCCAAATTACTCTGCTATATACGGTGTAGTTCCAAATTAGACCAAAAGAAATTCCTATAAAAAAGGCAATATTGTCTACAAGAAATGTTTTGCCAAAAGTTTCTTCGGACCAACCAACAAGAAGACTTCTAAATACTATGGGAATGTACGAACTGATTGCATAAACTGGAAAGTCACGCAAAAAGAGCCATCTTGATTCTTTTTTTTGATGTTTAAACGACCAAAAATTGTTAAGAGTATAAGTTACGCACATTGCAAAAAGCCCCGCAAGTGCGCTCGCATATCCCGAAGCCATAAAAAGACGGAATGTATTAAATAGTATTATATCTGTGCCCAGTCCCGCAAAACCTACCATTAAGAACTTGTAAAAAGAAGGGTGTTCGTTCATACGCAGCATTATTACAACCTTAAGCGAATCCATAAAATTATTTTTTTCCATTTTGGAATCCCCTCTGTCACGCAAACCAAATTCAATAGGCACTTCTCCAATGCGAGCTCCAACCTTTTTGGCTTTGTATAAAAGGTCAATTTTGTAAGCAAAGCCTTTTGACATTATGTTATCTAGATCCATTTTATCTAAAACACCCTGAACTTTTGTAAGCTTAAATCCAGAAGTATAGTCATGGACGCCTCTAATGCCTAAAACTATGCTTGAAAAAATATTGCCACCTTTACTTATTAACTTTCGATACAAGCTCCAATCTTTTGGAATACTTCCACCTTCTATAAAGCGGGAACCAATTACATAGTCGTAACCTTCGTCAGCCTTTTCGGCCAGCTTAAGAACATCTGAAGGTTTGTGCTGAAAGTCCGCATCCATCTCAATAACAGCGTCCGAAGGAATATTTGCCAAAACATGTTTAAATGCAAAAACATACGCAGCGCCAAGGCCGTTTTTTTCAGTCTCAACTAAAACTTGAGCAAATGGGTAGTGTATTGAAAGCTCACGAACCTTTTGCGCAGTACCATCGGGAGAATTGGCATCAACCACTAAAACGGTAAACTGGTGTTGAGGTGCCTTTTTAAACTCTTGCGCAAGAATTGGAATGAGGCGCTCAATATTTTCAGCCTCGTTGTATGTAGGTATTACAATTGTTATTTTCATATAGATATTAGTGCCAGAAAGTGCCTAGTGATAATACTACAAGAAAAAAGACAATGAAAGCGAAAAATAGATATTCGGCAACTACGGCCCAAGTCAGTCTGTTTTCAAGATAATGATGAATTACTCCCCAAAGAGTATAAAAGGCTGTTGCGGCAAAAAACATTAAAAACTGTACAGAAGGGTCAAGACGGTAAAAATAGGCCATTACAGCAAAAAACATTAATCCACAAAAAAGAACTAAATAATGGGCAATTTCGGTTTTTTGTGAAGTATCATGTTTGTGTGTGATTTTGCCGTGTTGCATAAAAAAGATCCTTTTTTAGTGTTTTTAAAGAATTACTCCTGGTTTTATTAAAACTAAAATACTTATGACCAAAATAGTTAAAAACATTATATGCGCAAGAGTATGACCCGTAGGCTTTAAAATGGTTTTTCGGCGTGAATACCAAAAATCGAGTGACAATAAGGAAACTAAAAAACCGCCAAAAGCTATGCTAACCGTTTGATTAAACGCCGTAACGTCTTTAATTGTTAGCAATGGCTTGTACACAACTATTTCCTCTTGATACGGGGCTTGTTGCGGAACATTTGGCTGGGCATATTCTTTGATATCCGTATCCTCAGGAATTTCTGCGACGGTTGGCTGTTCTACAGGAATTTGCGCTGTTTGTTCATTTTCTGACGGAATCGTATCGGTACCCTGAACATTATCTGAACTAGCCGAATAACTAGGCTGCTTAGACTTTCCAAACATTTGAACCACTAAAGTCGTTTGATATCCGTCTAAAACGCCATTTACAACAGCATAGCCAATTTCGTCATAATTGGGATTCAAAAGGTTTTCGCGGTGCGAAGGAGATTTGTACCATGCTTCAACAACATCGCGAGAATTATTAAAGTTTTTAGCTAAGTTTTCGCCCGCATAAACATAATCGTAATTTTCATTGAGAATAAAGTACCAAGGCTCTGTACCATCGGGAGAAACATGAGCCCAATAGTTATTCTTAAACATGTGCTGAGCCTTTTTATAAGCCGCAGCAGAGAGCTTATCGTTAGTCTTTAGTTGAGCCAGTCCCTGTTCCTGGCGAATTTTGTTAGTTTCTGTGTATAGATCGTTAAAACTTATGTTTGAAGCGTAACTTAGAACTCCTGGGGCTACTTTTGGTATAAAGTTGAGCGCGTGTATGAGCACAAATAGCGCCATTGCGTAAAATGCCAAAAAGTGTTGAGAAAGAAAGGTCGCACGTGTTTTTGTTTTGTGGTTTGGCAGGATATGGTGTTTCATGGTGTGTTTAGATTATTAAATGACTGAGCAAAAGATTCAAGTGGTTGACAAAAAAACCATTATAAACCTACCATATAAAGTAAATATGAAAAATAAAATGCTTATATTAACCTTTGTTTCAGTTTTTTTTATTTTATGGGGGTTGTATATTAATTTTTTCTTACCTGCTGATAATTTACAAAGCGGTTATCTTACAGATACATATGGAATAATAGCTTTAATAGCAGCTGTCTTCGGTTATTTAGTATCTAAAGATTGGGGCGGTAAAAATAGTGTTGTAGGAAAAGCATTAATTTATCTTTCTGCAGGATTGCTAATGCAATTTCTAGGAAACTTGAGTTACACACTGATATATTACTTAACCAATATAGAAAATCCTTATCCTGCTTTTGGAGAAATTTTTTACATGATAAGCGCACCTTTGTATTTAATGGGCATATGGAATCTTGGTGTAGCGTCAGGTGCAAAGTTCTCATTAAGTACTAGAAAAGGTAAACTCTACGCTATAACTATCACCTTAGCGTTATTGATTGGATCGTATTTTGTTTTTATACACGGGAGGATTGATCCCACAGAACCACTACTTAATAGATTCCTTGATATATATTATCCACTTGGACAAACTTTATTTGTTTCTTTAGCTATATGTACTTACGTACTTTCAACAAACCTATTGGGAGGAATAATGCGTGCTCGTGTGTTATTTATTTTGTTTGCTTTAATTTTTCAGTATTTTGCAGATGGGATATTTCTATATCAAACACGAAATGACATGTGGCAACCAGCTGGATTAAGCGACTTAATGTTCATCATTTCATATTTTCTAATGGGTATAGGTCTGGTATTGTATGAAAGCGCAGCTCATAAAATATCAAACACTAGCCCATAGTATTGACAGGAGGAAGATCTTGCTTTACTATAGGACAGATGGATAACCTCAAAAAGAAAAATGAATGGCTTTGGGACAAACTAGCTACTTACTTTGATACTCATATCACTGAGGAAGACATTGAACCAGACGCCGCAGTTAATATACATATTGGTTGGCCTGTTTTTTTTAGTCAGATAGAAACTCAAAGTCAATTTCTAGGAAAAAAGCATCTAAGTGTATTGGATTTTGGATGCGGTGTAGGTTCTTTATGTAAAGCATTTCATACGCAAGGGCACAATGTAACAGGTATGGACTATTCAAAAGAAATGCTTCAAAAAGCCAGTCTAGCGCTACCTAAAGACATTAGTCTTCTATACGGTAATCACAAAAGTGAGCTATTTCAAAACGAACTAAAGAATACCTTCGATGTTGTGACAGCGATGCACGTTTTCGATTGGATACGTGATATGCCTACTGCAATTACTAATTTAACTACTACTTTGAAAAGAGATGGAATCCTAATTTTTTCAGTATTTCCAGAAAAGCATATAATTAATTCTCTTGAAATAGAGGACCTCTTTGAGAACTTTGATTCTAACGCTAACCCAAAAAGAGGTTATGCAAATTTTGAAGGTGTAAGCATTCCTGTTTATATCAAAGGTAGTCGCTATTATGATCGGATTTTCAAAAAAATGGGCTATGAAAAGCTACTGGAGTATTACCCACCATACCCAAAGAGTTTCCTTGATAAATACGAATGGACAGGCTCTTTGTATCCGGAAATGCTGATACTAGCCTATAGAAAAACCACCTCCTAAATTTCAATAGTGTATTTCTTTAGGAATTTCTCAGGTTGCAAACTTTCCTTAAAGGAGCGCAAACTTAAAATGCCAGTATCCTGTTGGTGGTTAAGATATTTGATACCTTGCTCGTAAAGTAACTTAGCTGAATAAACCTCAGAAAGTAAAGAGCTGTGCTTGTAACTATAGGAGGATTTACCAAAGTGGCCAATAACCCATTCCTTACCGTGCAATTCGTTTAAAGTATATGCTATCAATTTATCACCATCAAATATTCCCACTGAAAAATCTTTAATAGAAGTTGAATACTTAAAGTAAGTGTTTAGGGCGTACAACTCGGAGGCAGTATCCACAGTATTAAAGTTTTTTGCCATACACCATTCCATGCACAATTCTAAGAGGGATCTTCTAGTAGTATTATCTAGAAGGTTAATTTTTCTATAAGTGATATTGCTGAAAGCAGCTTCAAACTTATGAATATGTTGTGCTAAATGATTTGAATCTTTATCAATATTCGCAAGTTTTTCAATTATGTAAATATAATCAAATGCATCTCTATCCTCTTTAATAATAGTGGTATCAGGAAAATACTTTAGGGAACTTTCTGGTACGTAATGGAATTTGTTTGAAAGGTTTTTCAACTCACATATAAATTGGGTATTGAATTGTAACAAATACGCAGAATAGATATACTCCTCACCTAAGTATGTTGGCATTTTAACTATGAGGCCCTCATCAGTTAAGGAGTAAAAAACATCTTTCCCATGACTCCAAGATACTAAACTGATAGCACTAAAATCAGAATAAGGTATATTATTGTCAAAAAATTCCTGAATTATATTGAAATCGTTTCCTGCGTTTATCTTTTTAAGCATGGTTTTTAATCAATAAGCGATTCGTAACTAAAAAATACAGAGATTGGTTCAGTTTGTGGTTTATAAAACTTATTACCTAGTGTAGTCAGCCCCAATCCCAGAAGAAAATATGAAATTAAATAAAATGTATCACTTATCCCACCTGCTTGCCAAGATCCAGTGTAAGTCTCATTTAAATACACTGCGTCCGCCACAAGTAAAACTATAAATGATAAAAATATTAGAATAAAACTTTGCCTAAATGCACCCGCAAGTACATACCACGTAGAAACAAGTAAAAATGACACCAAACACACTAGTATAATTCCTATAGAGATATACGCCATTACAAGCTCGTCACTAAAGATTAAAAATCCAACAGGAAGAGCTATTTTGACTATAACTAGGAATAAAATAATACCGGTTATAATTTGCATGCAATGCTTACTGACCATATGTAAAGTAATGCCCATACCCTTATATAAGAATATAAATCCCAAAATAAAGAAAATAAGACTGGATAAATAAAAGATATCTCCCAGAGTGAAATATGGGTTTTCAACGCCAAGTACAACATAATATATTGAGTAAGTGACTTGTCCAAGAGTTTGCATTAGTTGACCTATAGAAAAAGCTATGAGAGCTTTGCCTATATTGGTATGTAGCAAATGCCAGTGATAGGCAGCAAATAATCCGCCAATAAAGGATAAAAGAGGCACAAGAAAGTATGTATCAGCAAATAAGTCTCTTAACATTTGATTTTGCTGGTCAAAAATATTAACCCAGATACTCAAGGCTATGTAATACATAAAACAAGTAAGTGCAGTTAACCTGCAACCACGTAGATACACAGCGTGATAATACTACAAAACAGATAAGAATCAACCCATATATAATAAGTGGCAGCAAAGTATACATCTATGTTTGAGCCTTTTCAGATGCACCTAGCTGACGAATTTGTGAGAGAAGTTCGTTGAAACCCTGAAAGAAAGTCGTATTTGCCCTTAAATCAGGATCTATCCAATCAGTATCTAAGAAATCCTCATACGGAAGTATTTCTGCTTCTTCAGTACTTTTGACTGCAATAAGCGTACCTGTTTCTGCACTCCAAGGAGATGAAGGTAAAGCGTAGCTTAGTCCTGGATCCCAGGTCGGATCAATTGGGAGCCACTTCATGCCTGTTTCATGCCCAGTGTATACTTCAAGATATACATGCGCACCTTTTGAATGAGGAATATATTTAATATCCTTTATAAGTTCTCCAATTTGGTTATTTGCTACTCGCTTACTAATATCCTCTAGCAGCTCACTCCACTCGAATGCGCAATACATTATGCGAAGTTCCGTCGCATGTAATCCAATGGTAAGCAAGTCTTGCCTCAATCTATACACTTTTCCTACACAGTCTGCAAAAGATCCCTGGTCCAGATTGAGAGGATCTGTATCTATGCTATAGGGCACTTGCCACTCCTCGTTATAACTATAGACTATTTTTTGCAATTGTTCCGTGCTGAGTCGTTCTAGACCATGTTTTTCAACTTCTGCTTCTGTTGGCATATCATCTAATACTGTCATTGCGTGATACTAACAAAAATGTGGTTAAAACGCCATTTGTATATAAATCCGCCTCATTAGTGCGTAGGCACATACCCCCTTGCAAAACCCCAAAAAAACTGTAAAACTAATATCACTAG
>CAZCAQ010000002.1:70146-118197 GCA_964496905.1 uncultured Candidatus Saccharibacteria bacterium | reverse complement strand
ACCATGCGCAAAATAATCGTACTCACATTCATCTCGCTAGACGGCGTAATGCAAGCACCAGGCGGACCCGACGAAGACACCTCTGGAAACTTTAAACTTGGCGGCTGGACCGTTCCATATTTTGACGAATTTGCAGGTAAAATTATGGAAAAGCAAATGAGCGGTGACTACGACCTGCTACTTGGACGCAAAACCTTTGATATTTTCGCTTCTTATTGGCCAGCTCACACAGAAGAATGGCCAACTATTAATAAAATGACAAAACATGTAGCTTCAAATACGCTAACTAAGCACGAATGGGAAAATTCCACTTTTATTGGTGGCGAAGTAGCTGAAAAAATAAGAGAACTCAAAACGCACAACGGAACGGATTTACAAGTCCACGGAAGTGGTGTTCTGGTTCAAACTTTAATGAAGTATGATCTTGTTGATGAATTTTGGCTAAAAATCTTTCCAGTCACGCT
Source organism: uncultured Candidatus Saccharibacteria bacterium (assembly GCA_964496905.1). GTDB lineage: Bacteria > Patescibacteriota > WWE3 > UBA101185 > UBA10185 > CAZCAQ01. The sequence goes on along the minus strand of CAZCAQ010000002.1, from coordinate 117,733 downwards.
TGGTAGTGGAAAAAGGCTTTTTGGCGAAGGAACTATTCCTGCAGCATTTGAATTAACTGACTGTCAAGCATCCCCCTTGGGCGTGATTTTTGCTAACTATAAAAGAGCAGGGGATGTAAAAACCGGTTCGTTTTAATTGCTCTTGATCAAATGTCTCAAAAAACTTTTACATCAATTAAAGATAATCCTGAAATAAAAGAAAAACTTTTTAACGAACTTACGATTTTATATTCAACAGAGCTAGGCCGTACGTCAATTACAGAACGTTATGGTGCACTTCAATCGCCTTCAACTATTATTGAAATACTAACTAGTGCCGTGTATGGTGTTGTGCTGGAGTTTGAAAATAAAATTGTCGGTTATGGAGACATAACTAATTCCAAATCTGATGACACAAAACAAATAGGCTATTTGATTTTTCCTCAATATACAGGTCAAGGTCTTGGTTTTGCGTTGGCCGAACATATTATGGCTTATGCTCAAGCTAATAGCATAAATATTAAGGGAGAGGCTGAAACTACAAATACCGCATCGTGTGCGATTCTAAAAAAATTGGCTGAAATGTACGTGCCAAACAAGTCAGCCACGAATAATAGCTTTGATCCCCCGACAATGGTTGTATACTGGAATTTCGATACTAACTCTCAATAAACAAAATTAAACACATACCCCATTATCACAATCCCAGTTAAAGTAATTCCAAAAAACAATGCGAGTAATTTCCAATGCATAACATTTTTTAAAATGAGGGCTTCTGGAATTGATACCGTTACAATTGCCGTCATAAAAGCAAGCACCGTTCCTACAGGTAAGCCTTTATAAACCAGCGCTTCCATAATTGGAATAACACTTATTGAATTTGCATACAAAGGAGCTCCAAGTAGCACTGCCACAGGTACTGACCACCATGCGGTACTAGATAGTCTTTGCTCAACAAAGCTTGTTGGAACAAATCCATGAATTAGTGCGCCAATTGCAACTCCTAGCACCATGTAAGGAAAAATCTTTTTTGTTATTGCAAAGCCGTCAACCCAAAAAAACCGCACAAGTTCCTTTTTAGACAGTTTTTCGGTTTCAAGCTCAAAAGTTGCTGCAGAATTAAAATTAAGAAGTTCTGGCAAAATGTACTTTTCCATCTTTAATTTTTGAATTAACATTCCGCCAAGTATTGCAACCGTAATTCCTAAAAAATTATATAAAAGAGTAAATTTAATTCCAAACATTGCAGGGAACAAATAAAGCGAAGCTTCGTTAACCAGTGGGGAACTTATTAAAAAGGCAAAAGTAATTCCAAGTGGGATTCCAGCACTAACAAAACCAATAAATAAAGGAATTGATGAGCAGGAACAAAAAGGCGTAATTACTCCCAAAAGTGCTGCAAATAAATAATCTAGCCCGAACCATCTGCGTTTTGTTAATAAATCGCGTGTTCGCTCAACTGGAAAATAGTACCTAACCATTGCCATAAAAAAATTAATCACGAGCATGAGGAGGCCAATTTTTATAACGTCGTAAATAAAAAAGCTAAGGGCTTTGCCTAAATATGAATCTGCACTTAACCCAAGTAGGGTGTAAGTGACGTAGTCGGCAAAATACTGAATTGGCCCAAAGATATCCATTATTTTTGCTCTGCTGACACTACGGCTAGAATTTTGTTTTTAATCTTTTCAAGATCGGGAATGTAACCTACCATCGCAACTTTGTTATCAACAACTAAAACCGGACTGTGCATGGCACCAAGCGCGATAATCTTTTTCATACCTTCTTGGCCAGTTATATACTCAACTTTTGCCGATGGATCAATTTGTGGCGCAATCTTTTGTACACTTTCGTATAAACTTTTACATGTTGGACATCCTGAACCTAATACTTGAATTTGCATGTTTCTCCTTAAACTAAACTAAATATACTATCGGTGTATTTGGCACCTTTTTGCGTGAGCGAGTAATACACCTTTAAGCCTGTTTTGGCGGAAGTAACGATTTTTTGATCTTTAAGGTCTTTAAGGTGGTGAGAAATTAAACTTTGCGAAAGCTTTGTGTGTTCCATTAGTTCGCAAACGCAGTGCTCGTTTTGCCTGAGCATGCAGAGAATTTGCAGGCGTGATTTATCTCCTAAAAGCTTTAATAAACCACTTATTTGGTCGACTTTTTTTATATCTGATGTATTTGGGGAGCAACAATTATATGAATCCATATTCATATTGTATTCTTGTTAGGGTTTTTGTCAATTTGTGTTATTTAACAAGTTGAAACTCTAGTACATATAATATAGCAATGTACGTTGTAGTATGTTAACATCTGCACATTAATTTTAGTACATAACATGAATAATTACGCATTTATTGACAGTCAAAATCTCCATAAAGGAACACAGCAATCCAATATAAATATTGATTATCTTAAATTCAGAAATTATCTTCGTACTAAATACAGTGTTACTAAAGCTCTTTTGTTTATAGGATATATTCCCTCAAAAACAAAGTTGTACAGACAATTACAATCGTTTGGTTATTTATTAATTTATAAACCAGTTTTAGAAATAAAAAAACAGGGAGAAGTTGAATACAAAGGCAATGTTGACGCAGAGCTTGTTCTACATGCAATGATAAACTACAAATTCTATGATAAAGCAATAATAGTTTCAGGAGATGGTGACTTTTATTGTCTAATTGAATACCTGGAGGATAGAGGTAAGCTGGAAAAAGTGTTAACACCTCATCCTAGATATTCTTCTTTACTAAAAAGATTTTCTGCTCGCATAGTTCCGCTAGTTACGATTAAGGCTAAAATTGAGAAGTGATAGGTTATAAAAGAGAGGCATTCCCGCGGGAAACACGAAAGTTTACCCTTTGGTAGTCCTCTCATCAGAATACTGGTATTTTAGTTTAAGCATGCATTTTAGTCAATTCATAACTTTGTTATAATTGCCCTATGGACATAGTAGAAGTAGCAAATCAACATCTTTTATCTGCGGTCGAAGCAGCGGATTCAAACTATAGATACCCCAAGTTGAAAAATTGGCATTAAAAATTCTAAAAAAACCTACTGAGATTCGGCAAGTCACATGACAGGAATAGACTATATTGATATTTCTATCAAAAAAGGTACGGAAGTCACAAAAAAGAAATTGGAGGGCGATTACAAGGATATTGGTATGTTTCCAGAAATTCAGCAAGAAATTGAACCTTTATATAAAGCTTGGCAAAAATTGCTTGACGTTTATCCAGAGCATTAAAATTCCTCTAAAATTCGGTATACAATATAAGGTATATGAATGGTGGCGCTCCTTCAGTAGAAACAGTAAAGTCAATTAAAGATGAGTTTGTTGAAGTTTTAGCACGTTCGACTGAAGTAGCTGATGAAGTTCGTGAGAGGCAGCTTGAGGTAATTTCTAAGCTAGATGATGCGTATGTTGCCGGTATTTATGAAGTTTTTCAAGAGAAAATAAAAGAAAATAGACGTTTTGGTCGGTCTACACACTTTAGTGAAGAAGAAAAAGAAAAACATATCCGAGGCATCCTTTTTGAGGATCTGGCGAAACTTGATGTGTATATGATGTTAAACAAAACACCTGAACAACAAGAACTTGCTGAACAAGCACTGGAGCTTTTTCAATATCCTGACCGCTACGGACTTAGCCCTCGCTTACGTAATCCAGATCTTACAGTGATTAATGTACGAACGCGTGAGATTATCGGTGTTCTAGATGCAAAGCTTGGAAAGCTTGATGAACGTGCCTTTAGTCAAATACAAACATTTGAGGACAATATGCGGTATATACTAGATGCCGTTAAAGCTCAAAAACGAAACCATATACCCGGGTTTGAAAAGAAAACTTTTGCAGAGGTGTCTGGTATTAGTGATGCGGTATCAGAACTTGTAGTTGTACCAAGTCCTAGACGGTTTTTTGTTGTACCAAGAGGTTCCAAACTTGATAACTTATTTGTCAGAACAGATGGAGATGAAAGAAGAGTGCTTTCTCCCAAGGCACGCGATGAAAAAATTCAATGGCTTAAGAAAGAGCATATTCGACTTATACCCACAGTTTTTTCAGCTGATGAGGTTGTTGAAATGGCGCAAATTATTCGTGAAAGATTAAAACAGGAGTATAGTTATTAACTATGTTAAAGCTCAAAAACAAAACAATACTTTTAACCGGTGCAAGTAAAGGCATAGGGCTTGAGTTGTCCAAGCAACTTGCAAATGAACAAGCCAAACTTATTTTAGTTGGTCGCACTTTTGCTGAACAAAATTTGCCCAATAGTACATATATTCAAACAGATTTAACAAAGATGGAGGATTTGGCAAAACTGCGGAGTGAGTCAGCAAATCATAAAATTGATATTTTAATTAACATGGCGGGTGTTGGCATTTATAAACCACTAGAAGACCTAACTCTTGAAGATTTTTATTACTCTCAACAATTAAACTTAATGGTTCCCTTTTTGCTCATTAAAATGATGCTAAATGATCTTAAAGTATCAGAAATTGGACTTGTTTTAAATATTGGTTCCGGTGCAGGAACTATGCCTTTTAAAAACCGTGCTGCTTATTGTTCTTCAAAGTATGGATTAAGAGGCTTGTCTTTATCTCTTTCAGAAGAATTTGAAGGTAAAAAGCCAACCTTTTGTTTAATTACACTTGGAAGTACTATTACAACGTTTGGAGGGAAATCGATTGAAGCTCAACAAGCTGCTGCTAAAAATGGCAATGCGGTTTTTCCTGTTGAGTATGTTGCCAGGGAATTAGTAAAAATCATTAAGGATGAAAATAGGCCTACTGAAGTAGTTTTGTATCCTTCTGAACATGGCTTTGGTGTCTGGACAAAAAAGTGATCTGTTAACTCAGTATAAACTTATGGTAATGATATTTAATTAAAGTATGAAACCGAGCAATCCACTTAAGTACCCAATTGAATATTTTGATGTCCAAGTTCAATTTGCCTACAAATGGGCGCAGCTTTCGCAAACTCCAGTAGCAGAGATTTTGCTTGAAAAAACTGCTCTCTATTTAAAACTAACTGATAAAAAACCGACCGAGCCGGATTTAAATTCAACTTGGTCATCGATTGTGCCAAATTTAGATCCAAGCATGCCTTTGCAAGATTTTTCAAGTAATTTTTTTACAGCATATTCGCAGCAAAATCACGCATTATACAAAGCTCCTTTCTATCCTGAAAACGACGGTAAGCATTTTGGTTTTTTTGGTTACGATTATTATCCTAAAAGTAAACTTAATAATGGTAAAAATACTATTAAAATACATTTTTCAAACCTTTATAGAGGTGCTAAAAGTGGGTTGCACCCAGATTTTATGCCTAAACGTAAGCAGGATTTAAAAAAAATGATTCAATACATTAAAACTACATACCCTGAAGCGGAAGAAATACTTGGAGGATCTTGGCTTTATGCACTTCCACAGTACAGAGATACTTTTCCACCGCAGTTTACAAAAAATATGAGGATTATAGTGCCAAAGGAGTTTGAGTATTTGCCGAATTCTGTACCCCACCTATCATTTAATGGGGATTCCCTTTGGGGACAGTTTGTAGATAGATACGGATGGGGCAGGCTTGAAGCTTGCACGGAGTTTGAAAAAAACATTAAGAACGCGCACACGCTAGAACAATTACTTTTATCATTTCCAACATTGCCATTACAACCGAAATTGGATTTTTTTGTTTTTTGTAACACATTAAATATATCCTAGTTAAACCTCAGACTTACACAAATCGGTCAGTACCTATATAATGACTTTATGACAAATACAAACTTAGCCTTAATAGTCTCTTTATCGATAGCTTTCTTAGGTGTTGGAGGGTATGTTTATTCTCAAAATACTTCACAGCAGAAAACTATGGAACCGGCCAACAATGAGCAGACCAAACAACCACTGCAAAGTGACGATATAACCGAATCAACAACTCCCACGGACACAAATATGGAAGAATCACGCTATGTTGAATACACAAAAGTAGCGCTAGACTCAGCCACAACACCAAGAAGAGTTTTGTTCTTTTACGCATCCTGGTGCCCAACCTGTATACCTGCAGATGCTGATTTTAAAACAAATTCCAGCAAAATACCTTCAGACGTTACAGTTATACGCGTAAACTACAACGATCCCGAGACTGACCAAGAAGAAAAGGCTTTAGCAGAAAAATACGGTATTACGTATCAACATACTTTTGTTCAAATTGATGAACAAGGCAACGAAGTAACCAAGTGGAACGGCGGGCAAACCGAAGAACTACTTAAAAACATTAAATAACTAAATATGATACTACTTTTAATTTTTGCATTTTTGGCGGGTATAATAACAGTTCTTTCTCCATGCATTTTGCCAATTTTGCCCATAATTCTAAGTTCGAGTGTTGGTGGAGTTGACACTGGTAAATCTCGTCCGATTGGCGTTGTTATTGGTTTTATTCTAAGTTTTACTTTTTTTACTCTGTTTTTGTCGACTATTGTACGTTTGTTAGGCATTCCAGCAGATACGCTTAGGCTCATGTCTGTAATAATAATTGCTGGTTTTGGGTTTTCGCTGCTTATTCCTCAATTTCAAGTCTTTATTGAAAAAATATTTTCGCGGGCAGCACAGCACATGCCAAATAATCAAGGTCGAACAGGACTTAGTGGCGGCTTAATTATTGGCTTTTCGGTTGGACTGTTATGGACGCCATGTGTTGGACCAATTTTGGCATCGGTCATTTCGCTCGCTATTACAGGCACTGTTACGCTTGATGCATTTTTAATTACACTTGCGTATTCAATTGGAACAGCAATCCCAATGTTTTTAATAATGCTTGGAGGTCAAACGGCATTAAAGAGAGTTCCATGGTTAACAAAAAATTTAGCAGCAATTCAAAAAGTTTTTGGCGTGCTGATGATTTTAACGGCTATGGCAATATTTTTTAATTTTGATCGTAAATTTCAAACTGCTGTGTTGCAGGCTTTTCCTCAATACGGTACTGGACTAACTAAGTTAGAAGATAATAATTTAATACGTGCCGAGCTTGATAAAAAAGCTGACGATAAACCAGAAAAGCTTAAGAAAAAGAAAAATGCAGCTCCTGAAATTATTGCAGGTGGCCAATGGTTTAACAGCGAGCCGCTAACCTTAGCAGAACTAAAAGGAAAAGTCGTCATAATAGATTTTTGGACTTACTCATGTATAAATTGTCAGCGCACTCTACCTTATTTGCGCGACTGGCATTCAAAGTATAAAGATAAGGGGCTTGTCATAATTGGCGTACACTCCCCAGAATTTGAATTTGAAAAGAATGAAAAAAATGTAGCACAGGCAATTGAGGATTTTAAAATAGAGTATCCAGTTATGCAAGACAACGATTTTGCAACATGGCGCGCTTACAGTAATCGTTATTGGCCAGCAAAATATTTCATTGATAAAGAAGGTGTGATTCGAACTTATCACTTTGGTGAGGGTGCTTATGACGAGAGTGAAAGATTGATTCAGGAACTACTTAAGGAAACTGGAGCCCAAGATGTCTCAAACACTATAAACAACCCCACTTATCAGATAAACTCTCGAACTCCTGAATTATATTTAGGCTACGCAAGGATCGATCACTTTGGTTCACCTGAAAATATTAAAAGAACCAGCGTAAGTACGTATTCAGTTCCACAGCAGCTCGAGAATGAACTTGCGTACGAAGGAGAGTGGTTAATAAGCGAGGAGTTTGCAAATCCGCAAGCAGGTTCTAAGTTGCACTTGAATTTTGAAGCAAAAGAAGTGTTTTTAGTAATGCGGACAAAAGGTGAGCCTTCAAAAGTTAAAGTTTATGTTGACGATAACTTACAATATTTTGGCGAAGATAATGATAACGGAACAATTACAGTGACCAAAGATACATTGTATAAATTAATAAACCTGCCAAGTCCTGGTAAACATAATTTGCGTCTAGAGTTCGAAGATTCCAATACCGAAGTTTTTGCATTTACGTTTGGTTGAGTTTGTTATAATCAACTAAGAATGCACCAAGTATTTAAAGTAAACACATACAACAATCCAGAGCTACAAACTTATCTTGAAAATGCACTTAAAGAACTCAACACATTTTTTGAAACTAATTGGAATCAAAAAACTCCAAAGCTATTTGTGGTGGATGATCGCGAAACTATCAATCAGCTAAGTGGATATGAAACAGAAAGTTGGGCAGTGGGTTGGAATTGGGGGAGTTATATAATTTTTATTTTAAATCCAAAGAATATTACAACGCAGAGCTCTCACACAGAAAAAACTCTAAATATTGAAAAACTAATTAAACACGAGCTTTGTCATATTTTCTTTGAAAAAATATTTGGAGAATGCAGTGTGTCTTGGATCAGTGAAGGTGTAGCTGTTTATGTGGCAGGACAAGTAGAAGATAACGAAACACTTGAATTTAATGGATTTTTAGATGGACAAAAAGTTTATCAAGAGGGAGGAAGTTCTATTAAATTACTAGTTGATCATTTTGGCAAAGAAAAGTTGTTTGAATTTTTACGAAAGCAGCAAAGTACTACGAATTTTGGTGAAGTAAGTGATGTGTTTAAAGAAGTATATGGAAGCGTCCTAAATTATGCCTTTTTTAATTCACTTCAGGCTTATGGTGGTGTTGCTTCTAAAAGGTTTTCGCCATAAATTTGACAAAGCCCTTGACGTACGTCGTTTGTGAGTGAATACTTAAAGTAATCGTGCCCAACTATTATAGTATGCTTGATGCATGCATGAATCGCAGTTAATTAATGCCGCTACCTTAGCGGTATTTTTTATGCATTCAAATAGTTGGAATTTTTAGGTTGGATCGTAAGTGATTTACCAGGACTGGGTCCTTTTTTAAGCGGGGAAGTAGGTTTTATGTACTTAGTGTATATACAGCTTGCTTTCCCGCGTCCCTTTATGTGTAAAAAAGAGGAAAGGCCAGAAACGGAAGTAAAATACGGAGAATGATTGCTTTTGAAGGCATTCAGACTGGGTCCATATTGTTCTCGTTTCTGGCCAAACTCGTTTCTCTTGCTCATTATTCTTCGGGATCCTTATGATCAGTTTTTAAAGCTGAAAAGCTTTGACTTTCGTCTAGGCGCTTAAGGTTTTTTTTCACAGACGCGGGAAAGCTTTTGAGGGCGTTTCCTTCAGGATTAACATTTGGTCTTTCGATTCTTGTATATCCTGCGATAATTCACAATGTGACTCGTGAAGTTCTCGTATCTTTGAATTCTCCTTTAGATGCAACACTAGAAGTGTAAGATTTTGGCTTGTGGGCTTTGTCTTAACTTAAAGTACAAGACACTCTTTTGCCGAAGCATTAGTGTTCTCGACGATTTCGCGCTACCTGTGGGGTTTTGCTTGTCGGTTGCTTATTCTGTTTTCAAGAGGCGTATGGATAAATATACAATATTTAAAACTAATGTCAACACTTTCTTCTGCGAACTTTCGTATTATTTCAAACTTGCCCTTGTTGAATAGTGCTAATATTAATATGTGAAAAACAATTTAGGATTTTCTACTGTACTATTGTTAATTTTACTTTGTATTGTAATTTTGTTACTAATTGGCACTTACGTACGCTCTGCACAATTGGTCAAAAAGTTGCCCGTATCTAAGACGCAGCATAGCCGAATAAAAGCCGATATGGACAAAAAACTTTTTACGCAAACACTTTCAGATGGTTCTGTGCAAATAACAGACACCCTCAATAGAATTAGCTTTGTAGTCCCTGAGACCTATAACATAAGCGGAGACGCCTACAACTATACAGTTTCATTTCATGGTATACACAGTGAAGAAGGCCCTGGTCCTAGAGATTTTTCGCAATTGCGTATATCTTTATTAGATCTACAGGGAAGTCTATATAATGATGTTGTCGCAGATTTTAACAGACCCGAGATTTCAGAGAAGATTTCACCAGACACAAATGCCATTGTACAAGTTAAATTTGGCAATTTGTCTGGATACTCTTTTAAATGCCCGTTTCTTGTGTCGCAAACTTGCATTTACTTGAAACATCCTGATTTTCCAAAAAAAAGCATATTTATTCTAAAAAGTTTTGCTGACGAGCGTGGTCAAGGATATGAGCAAGAACTAGATAAAATCCTATCTTCTATCGAACAAATAGATTAGTCTTTACAACCCAAAAACCCATAGTATAATAATTTCATGCATAAGCAGTGTTTAAGCCACAATTTAACATCTAGCGCCTCTATTTGCGCTATACAGAACCCCGTCATGGTCGGTTCAGTTAAATATTTGGCTTATCTACTGGTCTAAATCCTCAATTATTTTGCTAGTTTTGATAAGCCTCCAATCGGAGGTTTTTTTATCTATAATTCCACCCAAATTTGCACAATTTTCTCCTTGGAGTCTTCTTAAAACCAACAAATTCAAAGCACCTGGCTGTTTGGCAAGGTGTCTGTTGGTTAAAAAAGGTTTGCACATTGAAAGGAGAAATATCATGGCATTTGGATTTAGTATGCGCGTTGAGTGGGAAGGTATGGGCATTACGCTTCGTCCTCCCACAAAAGAGGAAGTGGGCGAATTCGCGGAATATCTTGCTAACGGCGAAGGAGTTCGTTACACGAACATGTGGCATGCTCCAACAACAGCTGACGAGGAAGAATGGTGGGAAAAAACCCGAAAAGATAGCACTGGTATTCACTGGGCTATAGTACCCGATGGTTGTGATAGGCCTGTTGGCAGAACTGGTCTTCATAAGATTGATTTGATCAGTCGCAAATGTACATCGGGTATCCTTATTCTCAATCCTGAGTGGCGAGGAAGACGTGTTGGCACTTTAGCACATTTGGCACGTACTCTGTATGTGGTAAAGCTGAATCTTTGCACAATTCAGAGCCAAGTGCGTGAACCAAACATAGCTTCGCGTAAGGCACTGGAACGGATGGGCTATCGTGTTTCGGGACAGTACGATTGTGATGTGTTTGTAGATGGCAGGTGGGTCAACACGTTGCAAATGTCTTGGATCAATCCCGCGTATGTGGGTATCATGTTTCCTGACGGAACACCTGAATATCTTGCTGAGTCGCTCGAAAAGGCGAGAGCTGCCCTAAAACTTGCCAGGCAAGTTGTAACCATGTTGTAGACCATAAAACCCCGAGAAAAATAAAAACTTTCTCGGGGATTTTTTTTGTTTAAACTATATAATTGCTTCAAGATATTTTATGGAAATACCACAAAACTTAAAACAGCTCTATAAACATTGGCATCATCATACATATGTTTTTGATAATGAAAATACGCTTAGTCTCGATGCAAGTATAGTCTTGCAAATGAAATCCTTTACAATCGAACGCATGCGCATTTGGGAGAAAAAGAGCACTAATGCAACAACACCATACACAACAGATCCAATTCTTTCCAGATATAGGTTTTGCAATGTTTATAGAGAGCTGGATGCTCAAACAATCCAAATTCACACACAGCTAAAAGAGCTTGAAGGGTCACTAGCTTTATGGTTACTAAACGCATTGTTTTATAGAATGGTATGCAAGCCGTCAACAAATAAAAAAGTTGGACTTTTGACATTTAACGAAGCTGAAAACAAAAAAGTGTTTGATAAGCTGATGAATCTGTCATTGCCAAAGTATGGCAGTGCGTATATTTTTCCAATCTCATTGGTTAGTAAAGTAGGTTTTCATACGCGAGAGGAGTTTTTTTGTTTTTACTTGCCCACGGTTATAAAGCAGGTTACAGAAGTAATTGAGAGTTTTGATAAGTTAAGTGTTGTAAATGCCCTAAACCAAATTTTGCCAGTTTTTGGATTAAACTTTAAATTTCATTGGACAGAGGTTCTTATTGATTTGGCTTACCAATTTCCAGATCACATTGATTTGTATAAAGAGTTTCCTATTGGGCCGGGATCTATTCCAACAATGAAAAAGCTAAATTCTGAGGAAATTCCTGAAAATGTTTGTTTAGCTTTAGTGGGCACAAAAATAACAGATTTTCCTTATTTAATTTTTAACGGCAAAAAGGTTTGGTTATCGGCAGAAAATTGGGAAGGCATTGGCTGTGAGTTTAGAAAGTATTCTAATTTAAAAAATGGTAACGGTAGAAAGCGCCTGTATAAATAGTTTTGCGTGTTAAAATAAATCGTGGCTCCATTTCACTTAAAAATAAACTTCAAAAGATTTCAGCTGTTTACGATGCTCAAACTATAGTGAATCAAAATATTGAGCTTACCGATATTCAAACTTATTACAAAGTAAATAGCATTGCGTATTCACTTTTTCATACTAACGACGATTTTATGTATATGGGCATAAGCCGAGATGGAGTTTACAAGCACGAGGATTTAAAAGCGCAGGCGCATTTTATTGATGCATATATTAAAAAGATTGGCGCAAAGAATGTATTAGAACTGGCTTCTGGTCGCAGTGCGAACACTGCCTACTTGGCAAAAAATAACCCAGATGTAAAGTTTTATGGGTTGGAACTGTCGGAGGGGCAAATTAAATACGCTAGAAAAAAAGCTGAAAAGCTTGGAAATTTAAAAGTTGAGCTAGGGGATTACCATGACTTAAGTACATTTAACGATATAAAGTTTGATGTAGTGTATGTGGTAGAGGCGCTTTGTTATTCTACTGAAAAAGAAAAGGTGCTCGAGCAAGTTAGTTTGGTTTTGAATAATGTCGGCTTGTTTATTGTTTTTGATGGCTACCGAGGTTCAAAAGTCTTATCTTCTGACGAGGAGTTGGCATGTAAGTTAACCGAGAAAACTATGGCTTTGCAAGCTTTTGAAAGTTATGAAAGTTTTGTACAAAAAGCTAAAGAAACGGGATTTGGTATAGAGTTTGAAGAAGATTTGTCTAAATATGTACTCCCCACAATGAAAAGGTTTGAGAAGCTGGCCTCGATTTACTTTGCTTTGCCTATTACTGCAAAATTGTTGAATTTGCTATTGCCTAAAGAATTTGTTTTGAATTCTGTTGCTGGTTATTTAATGCCTACGTTGGTTGAAAATGGTATTGCAAGGTACATGGTTAGCGTTTTAAAGAGATAATGGCCAACCTATATCAGTCTACCCCGCTTAGTTGTAAATGTAGGCAAAACCGGTGTTGTCTCAGTTACCGTTCTTTGTGCAGTTTGAAACTTGTATCCGCTTATATCCAGAATTTGTGCTCGTGTGGGAGAAAATTTACTTAAACTGGCTACAAGCTCCTTAGTAGGTATTTGCGGATTAGCAACTAAAACTCTTAGTATAAAATCTCTTCCCACTACGTGGTCTACGTCACGCCCTAACACCCAGACCTGTTTATCCGTAGCGCTGCTAGTTAAAAATGTTTCTGAAATTAATGCCTGTGCTTCGGTGTCAAAGTCTGATAAAGAATTTTGATTTAGTGCGTAGTATAAACTTTTGATTTCACTTCTGGGAATCCCTGCTGCTTCGGCACCGACTAAATCACTAACACCCTCTAGTAATGCTGATTTAACTCGCGCATCGCTTACATGGTTAAAATGGGGTTCAAAAAGTACATGTGCTACTTCATGCGCTACCTCAAACAAGCTTGGCTCAGGAGGTAATTCAATTGAGGCGGTATTAGCAAGAGGTCGAAGATCTTTTACAGCAGCCTCCTTAGCTCCCATTATAAAGTGACAAGTAAAGTCAGGAGGGAAGGCAAGTCCGGTTGATTCTTGCATGTTTAATGATAGATCATTTAATTTTGCTATGCGTTCCTCGGTAAGCTCCAAAGAGTCGCCTTCAAAGGGATTGTATGCCATATTTTTATATTATCACTTTTTTCGTGTTGTATAATGAATTCATGGATTTCAAACTTTACAGATTCAGCCCAATTTCAACACACGAACAATTGTTACATGCTCTAGAATACGTTCATTTTGAATGCTACAAATTATGCAAACAATCATTTGGATATTATTTACCAAATTCGGGCAATTTTAGCTATTTTTGTCATTACGATTATGAACACGAAACACTTACAAAACTTAGAAAAGAACTTACCCAAGAATCGGACAACTTTGATCAAAAGTTTTTTAAACTTCACGAGCCTATAATTATTCCAGCAAAAGACGATATACCCGATACAAAATACGAGTATCTTTACATTCGTAAACCCGACCCATACAGGTTTCATGTAGGAGACGTGGATTTTTATGTTTCTCCACAAGAATATTTAAAACTCAAAAACGAAATGCTTGCGGGCAAACAGGTTAAAGGTGCTCGCGTATTCGACCGCCCAGATCTTGATATGATTGAACTATACGACTATGATTCGGATGTGCTTGGTTATGTTAGCACTGAAACTATGACGGAAGCGGTAAGAATTAAACAGTCGGAGCTTACAAATTTGTGAGTGCTGTATAATAACCACATGAAAATAGTAATTTTAAACAACTGCTTTTTTAACGAAACACACCTAGAAAAACTCAAATCGCTTGGTGAGTTAACAGTGTTCGAAAACACAAATTCAGAAGAATTAGCCATAGAACGATTGAAAAATGCCGAAATCGCCATTGCTGACCAATTTTCAAGTCAATACAATTCCAAAGTACTAAACTCAGCGACTAATTTAAAATTACTTGCGCTAAATACCACTACTTATTCAGACGTTGATATAAAGTCCGCACAAAATTTGGGAATTTCTGTTGCAAATGTTCCGGGTTTTTCAAAAAGATCTGTTGCTGAACTAACTTTTGGGTTAATTTTTGCTGTAGCACGTAAAATTGCTTACGGCGATAAAGTTATGAAAAATTCGCCAATTGAGCTAGATCCAGAGAACAATGAGCAAAGACAACAATTTTTAGGTTATGAACTTTTAGGTAAAACATTAGGCATACTAGGTTTAGGAACAATTGGCACAGAAGTGGCAAAAATTGCAGATGCTTTTGGTATGAACGTTATTGCATACAACCGGACTCCAAAAAACAATGGAATCACTCAACTTACACTAAATGAAGTTTTGCGCAATTCTGATATTGTCACTGTGCATCTCTCCCTAAATGAAGATACCAAAGATTTTATTAATACGGACAAACTTGCACTTATGAAAGAGGGAAGTTTGCTTGTAAGTACTGCTAGACCAGAGATCACAAACATTGATGACATATATGATGCTTTAGCTACAAATAGACTAAGCGGATTTGCCATAGATATTGGTGGCAAAATTAAGCTTGATCATCCTCTTCTACAACTAGATAACGTAGTATTAACACCACATTTAGGTTCATTTACAGAGGAAGCTTTTTACCAAAACATGCCTGACATTATAGTTAAGAATGTTGACACATTTATAAATGGCACACCGCAAAATATAGTTAATTAGGAAAGGGAAAAATGATAAAAGCAATTTGTTTCGACTTAGACGGAGTTTATTTTTTAAACGGAAAATCAAATTTTATAACCGCACTTGGTGATCTTGGGATTACTCAGGACGAAGCTAAAAGGGTGTTTTTAAAATCTGATCAGATGAACAAGCAGTACAAGCTTGGGGAAATGACTGCTGAAGAATATTGGTCTTGGGCGCTAGCTGAATGGAAAATCAACCTAACAGTTAAAGAAATAATAGACCTATTAATTAAAGGCTACGAAGTTAATGAACCCGCTGCACAGTATGTTAAAAAAGTGTGCCAAGCAGGTTACAAAACTGTAATTTGCTCAAACAATTTTTCTGCGCGAATTAACGGCTTGCAAGAAAGATTTGGTTTTTTAGATGATTTTGACACGGTCGTGCTTTCTTACGAAGTTGGTTCACACAAGCCTGATATAGCGATTTTTCAAGCTTTAGTAGATAAAAGTGGTGTAAATGCTGATGAAATTGTTTATTCGGATGACGACGCGACCAAAATGGATGGCGCTAAGGAGTTAGGGATTAATACTTTTGTTTATACTGACTTTGATGCATTCATTCAACATTTGGAAGGCTTAGGCGTAAACGCATGAAAAGGCTTTTTTTAACTTCTTCACTTGAGGGAAGTGCAGACTTTTTAAAGCAAGTCCTTCCGCTTTCAACGAAAAAACACTCAGTTGCCTACATTGCAAATGCTGCCGACCTGGAAAAAGATATTTCATGGACACAAGCTACTCAAGACAAGCTTAAAGAGCTGAATTTTGAGATAGTTCCAATTGATCTACGACAAATTCAATACGAAGAGCTACTGCAAGCTCTGTCTCAATTGGATGCAGTTTATGTTGAAGGTGGTCACAACGTTTACCTGTTGGAGATTTCAAACAAAAGCGGTTTTACTGGGATTGCGCGAGATCTAGTTTTAAATCACGACAAGTTGTATATGGGAACAAGCGCTGGTTCAATTTTGGCAGGACCTAGTGTTGAATCTACTATGATTCTGGATGATCCATATAAAACAGATTTAACAAGTTATGACGCGCTTGGACTGGTAGAATTTGCAGTAATCCCACATGTAGGAGGCGAATTTAATTTGTCCAAACCCAAAGAATATTTACAAATGTATTCCGAACTTGCAAACTACCCATATCCACATATTTGCTTGCGTGATAATCAGGCAGTCTGGGTTGAAGATGATAAAATTCAAATAGTATCCTTATGAAAATTATCTATACCACATTAAATAACACGCAAGAAGCTCAAACAGTAGGTCGTGCGTTGCTCCAAAAAAACCTAGCAAACTGCGTAAATTTTTTTCCGATAACATGTATTTATAATTACGAAGGTGAAATTACCGAAGAGCCTGAAATTGTCTTAATAATAAAAACTCTTGAAGGTAAATACAGCGAAATCGAAGCCATTATCAAAGAACATATTACCTACGACAATTTTATTGGCGAACTTAATGTTGATCAAGTGAATTCTAATTTTGAGGGTTGGTTGTGCGGGATTGTTAAATAATAAAACGGGTATACTCTAATATAACAATACCTTATTGATAAAAATTCGTTGTTAGATCTTAATTTAGGAACAGGAGTAATCCAACAAAAGGACGGTGTTCTTTAAACTTTATGAAGAGAAAGCTAACTGACTCAATTATAGTGGTTCGTAATCAGGTAAATCAGCTCCGTCAAAAAAAGCTTCTAGAACTCTTTTTTTATCAAAACTGTCGGCATTTGGTTTTTCTGCTAGTTTATTTTGTAAAAAACTTTCTAGTTCAGGAAATACGTGAGAGTAAAAATCAATAAGTGCATCTGCTTCGGCTTCTACAAATGCAGAGAAACCTTGGCCATCAGTTGAGTTTTTAGCAGACTCTTCTGCAAATGCGATAGCAACTTCTGGTAGATCCTCCAAGCTCCATACATTATTTTCGTCTAAAAATGAGGTGTTCACTTGCCCCGCAGTTAATCTTTTACTAAAAACATCTTCCCTTCGAGCCATTTGCTTATAATAAAAATCTAAAGCTTCATATTGTTCAGTCTCTAAGGCTGCCCAATCGTCATCTGTATACTGCTCATATGGGTTCACATCATCTAAATCATTTTCATGTATGTCATTCACCATAAAATCATATTACTGCTAATTTCTCTTCATTTCAAGTGCTTTTGCTTTTCGCAGGACCTATTTATTAGAAGCTGCTTCCAAAATGATACTTGACGCTTTCTATAAATCGGATTTAACAAGTTATGATGCGTATAAGCTTGTAGATTTTGCAATTATTCCGCATATTGGGGGTGAGTTTAATGAGGCGCACTTCAAGGAATACGCACAAATGTATTCCGAACTTGCAAACTACCCATACCCTCATATTTGTTTACGTGATAATCAAGCAGTTTGGGTTGAAGGTGATAAAATTCAATTAGTATCATTATGAAAATAATTTACACCACACAATGGACGAAAAACTCAAACTAAAATATCAGCAAATAAGTCAGGATTATGACGATTATATTTCTAAAATAAACGCTAGTTATGCGCCCTTTTATACTCGACATATACCTAAAAAGGCTTCACGCATGCTAGATATTGGTTGTGGCACAGGTGATATGTTACGTGAAATTAACAAAAAGTTTCCCCAACTCGCACTATTTGGTATAGATCCGACATCGCAATTTGTCACACGTGCTAAAAGTAAATTACCACAAGCAACAATTGTAGAAGGAGATGCTGAAAAACTTCCTTACGAAGATGCTTACTTTGATTTTGTAATGAGTCATATAGTGTTTCAACATGTAGATAGGGAAAAGGCGCTTGCGGAGGCTAAAAGAGTTTTAAAACCAAATGGTGTGCTAATGATAACTGAAATATTATCTAGCAAAGCAAACTTAAGTCAGATGCAGAAAGCTATTATAAAAGTCAATCAAGCTCAAAGAGATATACTCTTAATTAAAAATTTTGGCTTAACTAAATTCCGAGCAGGCAAGAGATATGCAAAATCAAGTGACATGGCAGAGCTTACGGGTATTCATCGGAGTAGGCGCTTTAAATATATAGAGTTTGTGGCGTTTTATGAAAAACATCTACCTAGTTGTACAGTAGAGTCTTTGAATGCAAATACAGTGGTTGCAATTTTTACCAGTGATCAAAAAAAGAGCTAGCTTTCGCTCTGTGTACCTGCATTTCTCAAAAAAGCCCCAACTTTCGAATCATGCCTACATTCTAAATCCGCAACGTATCTCAGTGCCATTTCTGCATCTATAAATCTCCATTCGAATATTACTTCGGCTTGTCCTGCACCGTATCTTTTTGCTAATGCTTTTGCTACGTTTTCTCGCGCCTGTATATCATTAGAAATAAGGGCACTATTTATAGTATTCATTCCCACATTACTCTCTAAAAGTGCTTCTATTAAAATCGCCACAGTTGCGGTGGCTTTTCCGTATCCAGTCATTACATCCTTTCTGTTTGTGATAGCATTTTCAAGAACATTTTCACCCAAAACTTGTTGAGCATACCACTCGGTCACGCCTTCCATAAGTTCCATAGGGAGTCCTCGTGCTACATCTAAGTTATGAATTAACTCATGTGCAACTTTACCTTTAACGTGTTTGGCAACTATCTCTTGCTCATATTGTGTGAGTTCTCTGGGTAATTTTCCCTGCTCCTCAATATATTCTCTTAGTCGTATATTAGTTTCTCTAAGTACTATTACTTTTCTTTCAGAAATATCTACGTGCATTTCATTTTTGACTAGACTGCTTGGACCCTCATCAACATTTAGAACCGTGATACCACCTGTACTTTTGATGTCATCCTCATATTCTTTGTATTCAGCGGGACTTTTGTTATAAAGTGGGAACATATTTCTGTAGAGATAGTCAAAATCAGCTTCTGAAAAAATGAAAAGTCGTATTTTAGAAAGTGTAAAATCATAAGAATTCAAATCTTCAAGATCTAGTTTGGGAAATAGTGCTTGGATTTTTGCCTGCGGTACATACTTGCCAATTAAATTTAGCGTAGCTGCATACCCTTCGTGAATTATTTGTGTTTGGCGTTCTCTAGGTAGCAGTGTTTCACCGTGCTCAAATTGAGACAAGTCATCTTCCAATGCCTCATCAGATCGAACTAATATTAAAATTCGTCCGTTTTCATCAGAATCGTGATACCATAAATCATCGCCCACGGGTTTTGCCTCTAGGCCTGTCTTGGCACTTATTATAGAGGCTATTTTTTCACTGTCATCTCCAAACGTTTGTTCAGCAGATTTTATTGCCATATATTTAGTATATAACACTTCAATGAAGTATGAGTTAAATATTCCAATGAATACCAATCCGTGTTAATAAAAATTTAAATAATGCCCAAGGGTGGCGAAGACCCTTTTTCCATATTGAAAACGGATAGCCAGGCATAACTCTTTCAACGACCTCAGTGCATTTCAAAGTGTCATCTATAAAAACTGGCAGGTGTGGAAGCCTTAATTCTGGAAGCTCGTTAAAACTAAAGTATTCTATTTCCTTATTTTCTTTTGAGAGAGTTTTAGTACCTGCTATAATTTTGCATTCAAAACCGTGATTGCGACGACCAGGTTTGTAAGTGTAAATCCCGACTTTGCGCAAGATCTCGACATTAAATCCCGTTTCTTCCAAAACTTCCCTAAGGCAGGCTTGTTCGGGAGTTTCCCCGTGTTCGATCCCGCCTCCTGGCAAAACCCAAACAGGCATATCGCGTCTTTTTACTAAAAGTATCTCTGTTTTATTTTCATTAAAGATTATTCCAAAACTACCATCCATGTTTAAAAAACCTCATTTAAATATTTAGACTCATCAAACATAAATTCTTTGTTTTTTGCCATTTTTATAAAAAGAGAAATATTTTTAAAAGTTGGAGCCTTTTGTAATAAGTCACTCTCAGTGAGCCACTCGTTTTGAGAATAACTACTTTGGCCAATTAATTCCCCAGTACATTCGTCTCCGCGTAGTATAAACATAAATTTATCTTCAAGCAGCTTATCCATGTTATCAAAGTCACTTTTGTGTTGCATTCCTACAATGCGTAACTTTGCCGTTATGCCTGTTTTTTCTTGGAGCATTTTGTGCGCAGTTGGCATTAAGTCTTGTCCAACGTGAACTTTCCCAGATACAAAATCGTAAAAGCCATAAAAAGGATCTTTGAGTCGTTTACAAAACAGGTATTCGTCTTCGCCATTTTTGTTTTCTCTGACACACACGATCAAAAGTACAATCAAGTGGCTTCCAACCAAATCTTTATTTTCTACAGTTAATCTATTCGCATGTATTTTGCCTTTTTGAGTAAGTTCATACGTGGTGTCTTGTTTAAGCACATATGCATTACTCACCAATTGTTGAATGTGGTAGTTAAAGTGATCTGTTGTAAGTCCATCAGTATTAAGCTCAGAGAACCTAAGTTTTTTATGTTTGAGCAGCTTTTTGAGTATATTTGCTTGTATTTGGTGCATAGTTCTATGTTGCCGAAGGCCTCTTTACTTGAACCTTAAGCCATTTAGGTGCATATTGCAACCAAAATCTGTGGTAAAAGGATGTGAACGAGATGATTGGTCCTGTGCTTAAATGTCCTAAATGTAAACGATTGTGGGATGGGGGTATTTTGGGCACTGGTTGTCCTTACCCGAAATGCGGAGGTGTGGCGATTCTTACACCGGAGCAAGAAAATGAACTCAAGCAACCTTACTTTGCTTTTATGAGGGAGCTTCCAATAATTAAGGAACTACCAAAAGAGACAACGCCTTGGTGGAAGCGCCTTTTGGGTTTAAAGTAACACTTTCTTCGACTTAGAATCTTCTCACATAGAAGATCAGTTGTGTTATGCATAACTGATCTTTTTTAATTGAGTTTCTTGAATAGTAGTTAAGACAATCGAAGACCAACATTTAAGCGAATTTCTAAGAAAAGATCTGCTCCAACGAAAACTAGACTTTGTATAGTTTTTCACTATAATCGGGTTATCAAACGCGGCATATTTGAAAAGGAGATAAAATGGCAGATCACCCCAGGCAAGAGGAAGCTAACGCAATTGCCGCAGCCTTAAACTGGCATGTGGGTAGCGTTCACGAGGTAGAGCGTTTAACAAGAAATAATGACGTTGAGCACGTGATAGTGAAAGTTATCGAGATTGTCCTTGACCCAGGTTTACTACCTGAAACTCCGGAGGTACTTGCAGTACTCAGTGCTGAAAGCCAGCCTGGGCTCAAATTGGAAAAGCATAGCTTGGGCAAACTTCCCCCAAGAGTGCAGTACCATTGATCGCGGTTTCGTATGTGTGCCATTTACCTTGTTTGTAGGTGGCACACCTTTTTATCTTCTGCAGTTCGTTAGTATGCCACTGTTTCCTCACTATAGCCTTACACTACTAACATCCTTCACAATCATCCACGCACACGCTATACCAAAACCTTGTTTATTTATAGTAAATGGTTCAACCTTTGCAACATTCGATAAAAAAACTAAAATGCAATATCGTTTGGTACTTTGTGTTTTCCCCCACTCACTAAAGTCTTTTTTTGAACTTTGAGGAGCTATTTGCTTTCCATATTTGCTAATTATTTCTGCAACTATTTTCTCCGACAAATTTTCAAACTGAAGAACCTCAGAAACATTCGCCTTGGCAGTAACAGGACAACCAGATTCCTTAAAGTAAATAGTGTCTCCTGCGTGAACTTTATTCCAAGGAGCTATTTTATTTACATACCATCTAGATTCGATAGTTTTTTGCCCAGCTATAATTGCACCAAGCAAATCATCTCCTTTAGTTACCTTTGATTTCCTAAGTATTGCAATATGGTCCATATCCTGAGGATATCACTTTAAAAGGCAGATTCAACTAAAATGCTATTAAGCTAAATATTATCAAAAGCTGATTTGCTATAATATCAAAGCGTAGTGCACTTATTTTTGAACTAAATTTAAAGGAGAACATGCTATTAAAATCATTTGAATCAGTTTGCATATGGTCTCAAAATTACAAAAAATTAGCTAATTGGTATAAAGAAACATTTGACCTCGAAATTGACACACAGCTTGATCTTTCTGACGATACGGGAATTGGTTTTATGCTTGGTGAAGTGTTTTTTTGGATTGGCGAACACGATCAAGTTAAAGGTAAGTCACACGATCCATACAGAATTATGCCTGGTTTTAACGTTGATTCAGTTACAGAACTGTACGAGCACATAAGCAAAAAAGGCGTGGAATTTATAAGAAAACCTAGTTTATCGCCAACTAAAGATTATTATGCCGCAACTGCGCTAGATCCTGACGGAAATGTCATCCAGTTTTTTAGTAAGGGTAAATGAAAAGAATTCACGACAAAAAATCTGCTGTATTACTTGCTGTCTCCTTAATTGTTTACATCCTCTCACTTTTTGCCTTAGGTTATAATAGTTATACCCAAAAGTTTTTTGACGCACTGTTTTTAAATTCTGACACTGTTGGTCCTACACTTTTTTTTAATGACATGTTTAAAAACAATGTAGCTTTTTACGACTGGAAGTTACAACATTCATTTTTACTCTTTCCTGAGTTTTCATTACTCTTAATAATAAAAGCTATATTTGGCGAAAATCTGGGTTTAGTAAACTATGTAACAAGTTTGTTAACTTTCGTCGCAGTACAGCTTGGTGTACTACTACTATTACAAAAGGTGTTTTTAGTAAAGCCTAAAAGATTTTCTCTCTATTTTGTAGCTTTGGCTGCGGCAAATTTACTGCTATCAACAAAACCTCTCCTGCTTTTTTATTACATGTCTATGGCCCCGCATTTTCACGTTGGAACAGTCTTTAACGTCTGTGTATCGTACGTACTTTTTTTAAAGCTAAAAAATACTACGCGGCCTTTGGGTCTATTCTTGTTTACGCTACTTATCTTCATCTTTTCACTTTCTGATCCGTTGTTTGTATTTTTCTTTGTTATACCAGTTTCTGCTGTTTTACTTAGACATAAGGCACTTCGCGCTCATACTAAAATACTCATATGCATGTGGGGAGCTGTGTTTTTAGCTTTTGTAATGTACTTAAACCTCCCGTTTACAGGTATCGAAGCTAAAAACACCATTTTTAGACTTCCTTCTACTTTTTTTGATTTATATGTGTCATTAGGTTGGATAAAAGAATACGTTAAAGTGCTAAACCCACTATTCATCATATCTTGCGTATTAATTCTTGGTTTTTTGTCCTTTGCTAAGTTGTACAAAAAAACCCCACAAAAGGGACAAGTTACCTTTTTTGCATGGTATTTACTTTTTTTACTTTTCTCTTGCGTTTATGTGTACATTTCTCATAGTTACAAAATTATCCTAGATTATAGACTTTTTTATCCTCTTCTTATTATTATGTTTTACTTACCCTTTTATTATTTAAGTACTCTTGTACATAGCTATAAGTTGGAGGTCGTTTTGGTGTTTATGGTAGTATGTGGAGGTTTACTTAGAATCACACACTATTCTTCTATCTTTACTAAGATTGGTATAAGTGACACTCAGCTGGCAAAGTGCGTTTCTACACATGTGCACAATAAAAAACTTCAACACGGTCTTGGTGAGTTTTGGATAGCTTATAATATAAAAGTTTTTGAGAATGATACGCTAAATATAGTTCCTGTCTATCAACATAAAGATGGAAAATATTATTTGTACAACATATTTGGGCCTAAAGTAAGTATAGACCAAATGCGTTTTGACTATTTTGTGACAAATTTCTATATTACTAAAACAAAGATAGAAAAGTGGTTAGGTCCTCCAATAAGCGTTCACAAATGCTCAGAGACTGTTTTTGTTTTAGAATACTCAGACGCAACTTTAAAAAGTGGTTTTACAAAGCGCCAGCTTATTCGTAAATAAAAACAGGCATACCAACCTTTGCCCATTCATACAATTCCAAAGATTCAACTTGAGTTAGTTGAATACACCCGCTAGTTGCTGGGCTTCCCATTGTATTTGGATCGCGCGACCAAACAGCTCCGCTAGAATCTTGATGATATGGAATTGCATGAAACCCAAATCTATTGCCGTTTGGCATATATCCAATAGGTAAGTAATTTTCCATCCACCAGTTTCCAAAGTAAGAAATAGTCTTTTTTTGTTTGCCTAGCACCTTAAATTCGCCTGTTGGGGTTTCGGCAACAATGCCTGTAGAGACAATGTACGTTTTAACAAGTTCGCCGTCTTCAAATCGGTACAATCTTTGTTGAGATTTTATTACTTCCAGATATTTAGTAGCTTTTTCACCACGTGACTTAGGTAGACCTTGCAATGGTAATACAACGGCAGTGTTTTCCTTTGTGTCTGCTGCTCGATATAAAATTGAGCGTGCAATTGCCTCCTCTGCTTCTGGACGCACTACTTGTATATCTTCAGTTGCATATTTTTCATCAAGCGTATCCAAATAGTGCGCGATTTTATTTATTGATACTTTTGCGTGTGTAATATCTTCAGTTTGGTTTTTTGTAATAAAAGTGTTAATTTCTTCGGTACTTATGTAAAGTGGATTTCGGCCATATTTTATTAAAAGAGGGCTATTTACTTTTGCAACGTGTTCGTACATAAGTTGCTGTTGGTCGGCAAAATTATCTTTTTCAATAGGTTTTACCTTTATAAAAAGTTTTTTGCCAAAATCGCGTTGAAGATTTAAATCGTGTGCAAAGTCACTTTTTGCCTGAATGCTAGCTTTTTCCGTTAAAATCCAAAATTCGCCCGTGATAAAATCTACATTTGGTTCGTTTTTTTGAACTAAAAGTTGGTTATTTATTTTTTGAGTAAGTTTTTGGCTTTTTTTAGGATTAAAGCCAAATACACGTGTTTGATCAAACTTAGCAGTTTTTGATGGCACACATATTAAAACTCCAAATTTTAGGCATTTTTTAGTGAGTTTGCTTAGGTAATCCTGATTTAGCGTATACCCAAGCTCATTTAGATCTGTTCTAAACGATTTGTTGTTAATATTTATGTAAACAGGTTGGTTGTATGCGGCTGTAGCTAAGGCGGTACCTTCATTTTGAGACAGATTACTAAGGTTTAACTGTCCTAGTTTTAGGCCAGCGTTAAAATAAAAGCCTATTTTTGGAGGGCTTTTTATCGCAAAAATTGCGAAAACTACAAAAATGACTAGGGCAGCGTGGAAAACGAGCTTCACATGTTAATTTTGATAGAGTTTGTGCTGTTTGTAAACACAAAGTGCGCTATGGACTCTGCTATAATAGGCAGGATGGAAAATGCTACTCCACAACAAATACTAGATAAAGTAAGGTCTTCCAAAAATATTCTTGTGAATATGGATACACGCACCGATTTTGATGCTTTGGCTAGCTCTATCGTTTTTGGAAATTTCTTAGACTCAATAGGTAAGACTTACAAAATAATTCACGCAAAAAAAAATAAAAAACACTTTTAACGGTTACTTTGAGTTTGACAAAATTCAGACAGAAAAAGACATAAGCCTTACTGATTTGGATCCATACGATTTGATAATCTTTTTGGATTCAGGTTCAAAAGATCACGTAAGTTTAAATATGAGTTTTGAATTTCCTAAGAATGTTACAACAATTAACATTGATCACCATGCAACAAATGATATGTTTGGAGACTTGAATTATGTTTTTCAACTAGGTTCGTGCTGTACAGTTTTGAGTCAACTTTTTAATCAAGTTGGGTATACTTTATCAGTTGAAGATATGAGCATTTTAACAATTGGGATTTTAACTGATACTGGTTTTTTGAAATTCGATACAGCCAGATCTCAGGATTATAGAACGATCGCCGATTTTATAGACAAGGGTGTAAGTGTTTGGGAAATTAATTCAAAACTTGCAGGCAGCGAGTATTTTGATCAGATCAAATATAAAAAATTTGTATATGACAAACTTGTGGTCAATTTTGACAAGAAATACGGCTATGTAACTATAACTTTTCAAGAACTGGACGATGCAGGCATTAACATGGAAAACGTATTTGTTAAGCATGTGGATCTAATTAGGTACATTATTGGTTTAGATTTTGTGTTTGCTGTTTCCGAAGCAGAAAACGAACCAAATACATATAATTTAAGTTTTAGAACTGCAACACCCGGTGTCGATGTTGCTAAAATTGCGCAAATCTTTGGTGGAGGTGGTAATGTTATGGCAGCCGGTGGTAATGTTTATAATCAAAAGTCTATTGAAGACGCATTAGCATTTGTTTTAGAAAAACTAAATTTAACATAATGCCTAAAACGAAAGACATTTTAGTTTACGGAGATTCTTTAACCTTTGGCAAGATTCCTGGGGGGCTAAGACACTCACGTGAATTGCGGTTTACAGGAGTTTTACAGGATGTATTAGGTGATGATTATGAGATTATTGAAGAGGGCTTACGCGGACGAACAGTTAGCAATGAAAACGCTTTTTTTCCATTTCGAAATGGTTTAGAACAATTTGGTCCTATTTTTGGTAGCCATTTACCCTTGCACTTGCTCATACTATTTTTAGGAACTAATGATATAAACAGCGGATCCGCGCATACGGTAGAGCAAATAGGAGAATCATTTAACGAGTACAATTCTAAGATTATTTGGTGGTGTGAACATTTGGGCTTTGAAGTTCCAAAAGTTTTATTAATTGCTCCTCCTATAGTTTACGAAGAAGAATCCAAAAAAGCATTTGGTGAGATTTTTACTGGTGCCCAAATTAAATCCAAACAATTACCTCAGGTTTATGAGAATATAGCTAAAAGCTTAAATTGGCATTTCTTTGATTCCTCTAAAGTTGTTGTTCCTTCCAAGCTTGATGGTGTTCACCTTGATGAAGAAAATAATAGGCTTCTCGGTGAAACTTTAGTTAGAGAAGTTTTACGGCTATGCTAGTTATCAAAACTTCAAGTTAGGTACCGCCTCATCTAAACGAACTTCATTCACAAGTTCACTTCTCTTTAAAAAGCTGAGCGCGTCTTTATCTACATGCATGGCGATAATAGGGTTAAGTGTATACTGGTAATATACTTCAAAATTGCCTTCCATACTGTTTATCAACTTATTTTGAGCATCACTAATAAGCTTTTTATTAGAATCCGAGTAATCTGTGCTTAACCCAGGTATATTTAGCACGACGATAACTGAATTAAACTGCTTATTATTTGTGACTGTGTCATTGATGGGTGATGTTCTTTTTAAATTAACAAATGCCGTTACTGACGCGGCTGCAAATAATATGGCTATGAGGATGGAAAGGATCTTCTTAGGCATTATTCAAAACTTTGAGGCTTATAGATCTCTGCCTCATCACCAGTTTTTATAAATCCCGCGCAATATACAAACGCAGTAACACCACGTTTGCCCATAGCGGCTTTTGAAAACATAACGGCCTTTTGTTTTTCTTCTCCGCGCGCAATCATGTGTTGAGCGGGAATAACGCACGGAAGATTTTCGGCCGTAACATATAAAATAGCTTTTCGTGGGAATTTTATAAATGTGCCGGCGGGGAGATTAGTAAGGTTTTCAATTCCACTTAGCGTGATGTTAGCTTCCAAGTCTTCTGGTTGGACTGTAAAGCCTAGTTCGCTGGAAACTTCGGCTAGTTCCTCTGTTGAAACAATTGTTACTTGTCTTATGTTTGCTACTTCGTGTCCCTTTTCAAGAAGCTTTTTAAACCGTACATCCGATAGATTGTTTCTGCCGTAATGACGGTCGTATTTAATGCCATCAAGATACAGGCTTAGTTTTTCTGTTTTAACCGGAAGTGCATCAAATGGTTGTGTAATAAGGAGTTTTTCAACTTTAGCTTTTAGTATTTCCATGTAGTGATTATACATGAAATGATATAATACCCCCATGTTGAATCCAATAGATAACCCGTCACTTGGAGTTTTTTTAGATAAAATTTTAGCTGAAATAAATTCAGTAGGAATAAATTTAAAAGATCTACAAATAGATCATGTGGGATATGCAGTTAATTCTTCTGAAGTGTATGTTCAAGTCCGAGATGATTTGTTACAAAATGGAGAGCTTCTTAAAGAAGCTATTATTAAAAATAGAAGAATTGGAATAATAAAAATCAATACACCTATAAACTACAAATCATACACTTTTAATGTAATAGAAGTTCTAGAACCTGCAGAAAATGAACCTGTAAAAACTGGCTGGGAGCATGTAGAGTTTTTGGTGAACGATTATGCAGCATTACTTTCGCAATATCCTTCTCTAAACTGGTCAACCAAGTATATGAACCAAACCCATTTTTCGAGAATTAAATTAATATTGCCCAGTGGCTTGGAAGTAAAATTTTTAAATACACCCGTGCTTGAGACTGTTAGACAAGAAAAAGCGGGTAATAATTGAAATGTCAGACCCACTAGATTTTTTAGTTAAAGTAAACTCCGACCTTCTTAAAATAGAAGCTTTTATACAATCCTCAGGCTATGAAGTTGAAACAATCAGTCAACATTATCGCCTTTTTGTAAATGCTGACAGAAAGGATCTTGCCGCAAAGTTTTTAGAAGAATTTAATGCGGTATATTCGATGGATGAAGCTGATAAAAATGCTTACAAATGGGCGCAGGTTTACAAATTGCTTGCTGGATTAAATGAGGCAAAGGATGAACCTTTATGTTTGCCAGCTATTAACGAGTTGATGCGCGAATTTAGTGCTTAGTATTTTCCTCTAGTTTATCCAGTCTTTCGTTATGAGAAATAAGTACGTCATTGTGAAGTTCAAGTTTTTGATCTATTTGCGCAAAGAGCGTTGTGTGATGCGCCAAAGTTAGTTCAATAGAATCTAGTCTAAGATCCATGGAATCAAACCTTTTGTCTATAGACTGAACCTTTAATTCGAGCGCGGCAACACGAACCTCTAGTCTATCAAGTCTAGTTATTACTATGTCCAACTTGGTATTATGAGCTACGAGGTGATTCAGTATTACATCTAATTTGTTAGAATCAGAGGAGGTCATTACTTGGAACTTAACATACTACAATATACGTTGCAATATGCTCATATATGAAAAACTTACGTAAGGCTTTGTAAAAACAAAAACTAATTTCTGTTCATTTTTCTACGATTATCTGCGTTTAAAACTTTTTTACGCAGTCGTAAAGAAGTAGGAGTTATTTCCAAAAGCTCATCGTCTTCCAAAAAGCCAAGCATTTGTTCCAAGCTAAGGTCGACTGGTGGAGGTAGCACGATTCCGTCTTCACCGGATGAACGGTTATTTGTTAACTGTTTTGCTCGGCAAACATTTAGTTCTAAATCTTCATCGCGTCCGTTAATTCCCACTATCATTCCTTCATAAACTGGAGTTTGAGGCCAAATAAAAACTGGACCTTTTTCGTGCGCTGACTGTAAACCGTAAGGAACTGCTTTTCCGCTGTGTGTAGCAACAATTACGCCTTTTCGTAATTTTTGCATTTGTGCGCCTGCTTTTTCGTTTTTGATAAAGAGTGAGCTTGCAACTGCGGTACCCTTAGAAAGTGTTAACAGCGTTCCGCGCAGTCCCAAAATACCTCGTGTAGTGATTTCAAAAACCAGTCTTGTAGTGTTGCTAGAAATTTCTTCTTGATTTATTAGCATTCCACGTCTTTTGCCTATTTCGCTTTTTACCGCACCTACATATTGGTTGTCTACATCAACTGTTAGTTCTTCAACCGGCTCCGTTACTACGCCATCTATGACTGTTGTAATGACCGTTGGCTTGCTGACTTCTATTTCAAAGCCTTCTCGGCGCAATGTTTCTAAAAACACTGATAAATGAAGTTCGCCGCGACCTGACAGCACATATTTTCCTTCTTCGTTAATTCTAAATTTCATTGCAATGTTTACTTGAAGTTCCTTTTCGATTCTTTCTAAGATTTGTCGTCCTGTTACAAACTTTCCTTCTTGGCCCATTAATGGAGAAGTGTTTGGGCCAATTGTAATTGCAAGTGTTGGCTCTTCTAATTTAATTTTTGGTAAGGCTTCTATATGAGCTGGATCGCAAAGCGAGTCGCCAATTTCGGCATTTTTTATTCCGGTAATGCCTATTATGTCGCCAGCTTCACCAACTTCGGTTTCCACTCGGTGAAGTCCTTGGTTTACAAAAACCTTTTCAACTACAAATTCTTGAATGTCTGTTTCGGATTTAACTAAAGCAAGCTTATCGCCAATTTTAAGCGACCCCTTGTTTATTCTGCCAATTGCGTATTTTCCTTTGTAATTATCCCAATCTAGTGCAGAAATTAGCATTTGAAAGTTTGCATCGCTTTGAACTTGTGGTTCAGGCACATATTTTAAAATTGCTTCAAAAATAGGTGAAAAGTCTGCATTGTCTTCAAAAGAGTCGGGCACAGCATTCCACGCCTTTCCATTTTTTCCAGAAGCATAGATAATAGGGAATTCAAGTTGATCTTCATGTGTTGCTAGTTCTAAAAATAAATCATAAATGTGTGATACTACCGAAGTAATTCGAGCGTTGGGTTTATCTATTTTGTTAACAATTACAATTACCTTTAAATTAAGGTCAAGCGCTTTTTTTAAAACAAACTTGGTTTGAGGCATGGGGCCTTCTTGCGCATCTACAACTAACAAAACGCCGTCTGCCATGTTTAGGGTTCTTTCAACTTCACCGCCAAAATCTGCGTGTCCAGGGGTGTCTATTATATTAATTTTAGTGTCTAGGTAGCTTACAGCCGTGTTTTTGGCTAAAATGGTGATTCCACGTTCTCTTTCTTGGTCGTTTGAATCCATAATAAGCTCTTGGGACATAAAGGATTCGTTTTCCCTAAAGGTTTTGGATTGCTTTAATAGTCCATCTACAATAGTGGTTTTGCCATGGTCAACGTGTGCAATTATAGCTATATTTCTTAGTTTCATAGTATTTTGGGCTGATAAAGAAGTCTACGAGAGGTTTTCTGTCAGCAGTAGCTTATTATATAGGTATTTTAGCGTTTTGCCTATTGGTGTTGCCATAACACGGGCAAAGTGATCTAATTTAATAGATGTACGTAGTTTTTAAGATTCTCATTACTTTACTATTTTTAAGCTCTTTAGCCTTAAATGTCTATTTACTACAAAAAGGCGGTGTTAGGACAAATAAACTACTTTCAACACCTTCAACTGAAATAATGCAGTCTACACAATCCGAAAGTCTTGCATTGGATTATGATGGAGGTGCCATACCTCATAGTGTTTTAGAAGATAGAAAGACAACTTTAGAAACATATCTTATCCCCACAAAAACGCATGCTGGAGACACTAATTTCTTTTATGATGTCAAAACGGACAGAATAATATATGTTTCTCCTACAGTAGGAGTAAACAGTGTGTCTATGACAATAGATTATGACGAGGACAAGGATAACGTGCTTGAGCAAAATGAAGAATTCAAATTTCAGTTACATCCAAGTATAGTTAACTATGCTCTATATAAATCAGACTATACCTCTCCTAAACAAAAGTTTGGATTTGTTGGTGAATCTTTCGCTATCCAAAAGAATGGGTATCAGCTGGTATCTATCAATGAGGATAAAGTTAACAGATTTTATATAGATACAAACCTTTCCGATACTACTTACTTACCAAGTTTTATTGCAAAAATGCCAGTTACAGAGGTAACAATCTTGAAAGATCACAATATAGTTACCCAATTTTATTTTATTGGAAGAGAAGGTGGTGGTGATGATTGGGGTTTGCACTACCTGCCAATTTGCTACGATGATTCTTCTAGTAAGTTATTTGTTGTAAAGGCAGATGGAGGTGCGGAAGTAGAACAGTACCTAAGTGTTGGTTGGAGTAAAACTGACGGCGGCATGGATACAATAAGTGTAGTTAAGAATCAAATCAGCTGTTTAAACCAAGCTTATACCACTGATGATTTATACGCACAGAGAAACTGATGCATACAGCTTAGTTTGCATCGCTGTCTAGTATATGCTACACTGCCTTGTCATCAAAAAGGCTATGAAACTGCTTCAATTGATGAAGACATTTCTTAAGTATTTATAGAACGATAAAGATAATCAAGATTCAATTTTATTCAGTATCTTATCCTATATTACGTAGATTCAGGCAGTTTCATAGCTCTTTTGTTGAGGACATTGCTACAAGCGAATGTCATTAAAAATGTATAGAAACAACAACAGGAGAGGTTCGAGAAATTTTCGTCCAAGAAATTCTTCCTTTCAAAAACAAAAACCGAATAATAAACGTAACTACCAATGGACTGAGTCAGATTTGATTAAAACGGTAGAATACTCCAAAAAGTCTCAAACGCTTGAAAAGCAAACCGAGGTTGAATATATTGCTCAGTATTCCTTTGACGACTTTGATATAAACGCAGGCCTAAAGCAAAATATTGCTCGAAAAGGTTACACTGTGCCTTCACCAATTCAAGATCAAGCAATTCCATACATTTTGGAAGGGCGTGATTTAATAGGTATTGCAAACACGGGAACTGGTAAAACAGCCGCATTTTTAATTCCATTAATAAACAAAGCTCATAAAGACAAAAATCAAAAAGTATTTATTGTTGCACCTACACGCGAACTTGCCGATCAAATTTTTAGTGAATTTAAACAGCTTGCTAGTGGCCTTAATTTATACGGAGCTTTAGTAACAGGTGGAAGCAGCATGCGCGTTCAAATTTCTGAATTACGAAGAAATCCAAGCTTTATTGTTGGAACTCCCGGTAGATTAAAAGATTTAGTTCAAAAGCACTATATTCATCTTAACGAATTTAATAACGTTGTTTTAGATGAAACAGATCGAATGGTTGATATTGGATTTGTAACTGAAATCAAGTTCTTTATTTCTCTGCTTCCAGCACAAAGACAATCCTTATTCTTTTCTGCAACCGTTGCTAAAAAAGTTCAAGAAATATTAACGGCATTTGTTAAAGATCCTATTCAAATTGACGTAAAGCGCAGTGATACAGCTGTAAACATTACGCAGGGCTTAGTTAGAGTTTCTGGAAATAACGAAAAAAAGGTCGATACTTTGGTTAATCTTTTGGAAACTGAAAGCTTTAACAAAGTTATAGTTTTTGGTAATTCAAAATGGGGAGTTCAAAAACTTTCTGACGAATTAGTAAGCAGAGGACTTAAAGCCGACGCAATTCACGGAAATGTTCGTCAAAGCAAAAGACGTAGCATTTTGGAAAAGTTTAAAAAAGATCAAATCGACATTTTACTAGCAACTGACGTTGCAGCCCGTGGCTTAGATATAAAAGATGTATCTCACGTTATAAACTACGAAATGCCAATGACTTACGAAGACTACATTCACCGAATTGGCCGAACTGGTCGTGCTGACAAAACTGGTATAGCTTTAACTTTTGTTACTGTTTAAGTGCTAATTTGACAGCTTTCTACCTTAGTATTACTATAAAAACGGTTCCTTTCCATTCCTTTTCTTTCCGTACGCAGAAATGCGTCAAATGCAGGTAACACTGTATTAATTAAATAATATTGTTCTTAAGAAAAGCCGCGGAAAGCGGCTATTTTTCTTTTCGAGCGAAAGCGCGAAAAGAGGCGTAGCATCATGCAAAGGAGGTGATTATGATGGAAAACCAAAATAACTTTGCCATGGGTCTTTGGAAGTTTAGCGACAAGATCCCAATGGAAGAACTTGTTGAACTAGCCACAGAATGGGCAACAGATGAAAATTATGTAAGTCTTTATGTTCGTGGGGCAAGCAAAGACCAAAATGGATTAGGTTTTGCGTACAAAGTTGCAACTAAGGAAGCTTACAAAGAATACTTTGCAAAAACATCTGATGTGTTAAAGCGAAAGTATGGTAATGACCTAGTAGGATGGGATATTGGTTACGAAGCGATTCCAGTAAAGGGCTTTTAACTAGGTGGAGAGGAACCACCTTATCCTGATCATTTGCTGACTCTTTAAAAAACACTATAATTAACTCATGAAAAATTCAAACCAAATAGGCAACACGGCTATTTACATAATGCTTAGTGTTATCATTGCCCTTTTAGTACTAATAGTATTTATGCTTGTAGGCAGTCAACCAAGGGTTGAACTTCCTGTACCCTTTGATAAAAATGGTGTTTGTGAATATAGCGGTAGAACATACATGTATGGAGAAAGTTTTACATCAGACGATGGTTGTAACTCTTGTAGTTGTGCTGAAAATGGGCAAGTGGCCTGCACAGACATGGCCTGCAATGTAGATTTACCAAGTCAAATAGATGGTGATGCCCCTGTATCTACAGACGGCGCAGAGAATCAGTAACTTTAAATAGAAATAAAAACACAAAAAGCCACGAGCAAGTTGCCCGTAGCCTTTTTTAAGTCTTCATTTTATAGAGGAAGTTCTAGCTGTTCAGCTTCGACCCTGTGTTTTAGTTCGCGAACCTTAAAGGCAAACGATACGCTAACAATTCCACTAACAAGTGCTGAAATTCCAAACATTACTGTTAGGAAAAGCACGCTTGCCTGAGGATTTGCCATAAGAATTATTCCTAAAAATAATGCAATAATTCCGTAGGCCATTAGTAGCCATTCTTCTTCTGACTCGTCTCTGACTTTTATTCCCATAATAAGCATTATGATTCCGCTCATTATTAACCAAAGTGCCACTAAAAATAGTACAAAACCAACCGTGGCTTGTGGATAGTTTAGTACTAAAATACCAATTAGTAACTCAACAATACCTTGCAATAAAGGCATTCCCCAATTTTTGCCTTTTCCAATTGAAAACAATGCAAAAACTGCGGAGATTATTCCGTCTATTACTAAGTAAAGTCCAAACAAAACAGAAAGCAAAACTACCGTTTTATCTGGCATAGTTAGAGCTAATACCGCAAAACATATGGCAAGTATCCCTTTTACAAGATAGACCCACCAATAATTAAGAGTTTCTCTAAGCATTTGTTATGACTCCTTTGAAAATCTAATGTAGAAACCAAGTATGACCATAGCAATACCATAGGCTGTTAGGTAGAGCCCCGTCGCCATTACTAGTGTTGCTACCGATACAATCGTAGGTGACAATAACAACCAAAGTCCAGTAAAGGCAAGCAATAGACCTAGTAAAACACTTCCTATGCTTACTTTTTTGTAGAACTCACCATTTTCGTTCATGTGTTCGTTTCCTGTAAAGATCTTGATGATACCGTTGACTATAAAGGTAAATGCCACCAAATACATAAACATTACAGGAGTAAAAACTACAGAAAAAATTGGGTTGTTAATAATTATAAGACCTGCAAAAAGGCTCAAAAAACCTCCAGCAATCTTAAGACCAGTGTGCTCTTTTTCTTTACGATTCGCAACAGCGAAAATCATATCGATAATTCCTGATACTAGCCAGTAAAAACCCAGGAAAATAACTAAATTAGCAGTTGTGAGTGCAGGTTGTGAAAGAAGCATCCATCCAATGACAAATGCGGCAATTCCACTAAGTAAATAAATCCACCAGTCTTTTTTTAGGTTAGCAACTGGTGTTGAAGCGGTTGTTTCCATTTTTTTACACTACAGAAAAATACTATATTCGCACTTTGCGAAAACAGGAGATGCCGCATGCTTTTTCATGTGGTAGCTCCTATACTGTAGCCTTTCAATTAAAATAATACAACTACTGGCGCTAGAGTCAAGAAAGCCATAAATGTTATAGGGTATGCTACTAGTCTTGTATACTGTTTTGTATGCCAGTTTCTTATACTTTAGTTCGTTCCGCGCGCAAGACAATTTCTATAAGTGTAAACGAAAACGCTGAAGTTGTGGTGCGTGCTCCCTTAAAGCTTTCTCAGGATAAAATAGATAAGTATATAGTGCAAAATGAAGCATGGGTTCAAAAAAACGTTAACAAGGCAAAATTACGCCAAAGCCAAATTACGTACGCAACATTTGAACATGGCAGTTATTTGTATTATTTAGGAAAAAAAATTGAAATTGTGTTTTTGCCCCTAAATGGTAAGGCTATTGAAGTTGAAGACAAAATTGTTATTAACGAAAAATATGCAAAAAGTGCTAAAAAAATAATTTTAGCTTGGTACAAGCGCATAGCAAAAAATACTATAGAAAAAAGAATTAAAGTAATTTGTGCCGAACACAACATAAATATTGAAAAGGTCAGAATTTCCAATGCTAATACTCGCTGGGGCTCCTGCAGCGGAAAAAACAGTATAAGCATTTCTTGGAGATTAATTATGGCACCACCATCAGTTTTGGATTACGTAATTTATCACGAACTTGCGCATGTAAAACACAAAAACCATTCCAAATCATTTTGGAATCATGTCTATATGTTTGACAAAAACTATAGAATGAGTGAAAAATGGTTAAAGGAGAACGGCCACTTGCTTAGCGCCATTAGCTGAAGAAACTTTATGCCACGAATTATCGCCCTCATTTTAATACTTGCTGGGTCAGCTGTTTTTATAGCATTGAGGCTCATTCCAAAAAATACTTCTAGTACTTTAGAACAAGCACCTATAACTGTTGAAGAATTGCCAAACATCTCAACTGAAGAACTAGCACCAGAAGGAGTTATTACCCCAAACCAACCTGAAATTCCTGCTCAAAAAACGCTTTCGAATAATTATCACGTAATTCAAACATTTAACAATTGTGGACCCGCGGCGCTTTCGATGGCTCTTTCGTATTATAGTGTAAACATTTCTCAACAAGAACTAGGCGCGCAGTTAAGGCCCTATCAAAATCCAGTCGGAGATAATGACGACAAATCTACAACTTTGGAAGAAATGGCAAAAAAGGCTGAAGAACTTGGTTTTACAGCATATCATCGCCCAAACGGGAGTTTTGAGGTTTTAAGTGCATTAGTGGCTAATGATATGCCCGTTATTACTAGAACTTGGCTTAAACCAGACGATGACATAGGGCATTATCGCGTTGTAAAAGGCTACGACACTGTTGCTCAGACACTTTTACAGGATGATTCATTGCAAGGAGCCAACTTAACTTATTCCATGGAGGAGTTTAATTCTATGTGGGATAAATTTGGGTATGAGTACTTAGTCTTGATTCCAACTGAGAAACAACAAATTGCTAAACAGATTTTAGGTGAGGATGTGGATGCAAAAAAAGCTTGGGCAAAATCATTGAATTATTGGCAAAGTATTGTAGCTGAAAATCCTTTAGACACTAAAGCCATTTTTAGTTTATCCATTGCATATTACATGAATGGTATGTATGAGGAATCCATCAAAGAGTTTGAAAAAGTAGAAAACGCATTGCCCTCACGTGCTTTGTGGTACCAAATTGAGCCGATACTCGCGTACAAACAACTTGGTCGCAACGATCGTGTGTTTGAAATTACGGATAGAATATTAAACAACCACAATCGAGCTTTTTCCGAACTTTACATACTTAGAGGTGAAATTTATAAAGAGCAGGGAAATATTGACTTAGCCCGCGCTGAATTTGAAAAAGCGGTATTTTATAATTCCCAGTTACAGTCTGCTAAGGACGCTTTAGAGTCGCTCTAAAGATTTTGCTTAAAGAATTCAACAGTTCTTTGCATTGCAGTATCAAAGTAAGGTGAATCAATATTGTGTTCTCCGCCTTCATATTCAAAATAGTCGTGCTGTTTGCCTTCTGCAGCCAGTACTTGAGCCAAATCACGAGAATACCCCACATTTACCGTTGAATCGTTTACCGCGTGATGAATTTGCAAAGGAGCATTTAAATAATTCAGGTTTTGAGTTAACGAAATAGCTTTCCAAAAGGGATCGTTAAAATTTAGCTCTTGTGGGTTTGCTCTTAACTTTTGAACCATTTCGGAACTTTCTCTGTTTGGATCGTCGGGCACGTTGGGTCTATCCGTTTGATTAACTGGCGGTTGTGTTGCTGTTGGAGGTCTATAGCTGTTATCGCTAATTCGGTATTTTCCAAAATCCTCATACGAGTAAACAGCGCCTGCCCAAATTACACCTGCCTTAACTTGATCACTAACTAACATTGCCCGTAAAACTAGGTTGCCGGCCATGCTATGCCCCCACATTCCTATTTTTTGTGGGTTTACATAGTCCAGCTTTTGCAGAGAGCTAAGTGCATTTAAAGCATCAGTCATGTAGCCAGATGAAAAATATGATCCACCAGCACGGCCCTCGGACTTGCCATGCCCTCTCATGTCTATTTTAAAAACCACGAACCCGTTTCGAGCTAAGGAATCAACATATGCTACGTAGTTACTTGTGGTGTTATACAGAGTTGGAGGAATATATCCGTGATTGAAAACGATTGCAGGGTAGCCTCCTTGTGGCATTTCTTCTTTTGGAACAGTCAATAATCCGAAAATTTTGTTACCATCGCTTTGGTAACTAACTATGTATTGTTTGTAATTTGAACCATCTCCAAGCTCTTGCTCAATAATAGGAGCGGGGGATTCGTAAGTTTTTGTCCTCAGATAATTTATATCAATAGGTGATTGAAATTGCACATTTTGCTCAACAACTGAATCTGTAAAAGGTTGAGAAACGACTTGGTTTAAATTTGCAGGCTCCTTGTTAAAAACCGCAAAAATCACGCTTTGAATTAGTGTGAGCAGTTTTTCCATGTTGGTGAATTTTACCAAGAGGCACTAAATTTGTCAGTAATTAATAATATGGTTAAAGTACGGCTAAGCCTTCTTTTTATCTATTTTGTCCAGTTTGAGAATTTTTACTCCTACGTAAACCACAGCTGCAACAATAAGAAAGTCTATTAGTGTAGCTATAAAGTGTCCAATAAGTATTTCAGTGTCTCCCACAATGATTTTTGCAGTGCCAAAGTCACCCGCCATGCCTAATAGTATTCCCAAAAGAGGGTTTACTATGTCGGATATGAATGCAGAGACAAGTTTTGCTACAGCTCCTCCTACTAAAAATCCCACAGCAAGGCCTACAACGCCTTGTTCTCTTATAAAATCCATAAATCCATTTACATGTTGTTTTGCCATCTTTTTCATATTAGGTGATTATTTTGTTGATATCAAGGCTCTTTGTACAAATAGATATCTGTCCCATAGATGAAAGAAGTCCGATAGTTTACCTGTCGTACAACAGAAAGTAGATGCCTTGCGCATCTTTAAAATAGAAAAGACCTCTTGCGAGGTCTTTTCTGGTACCTTGTTAAGATTGCTCTTATCAAGGTAGGGATATATTACAAGTAAACTTATCATTTGTCAACACTTTTACTATATTTGTATTTATTGCTTTTAACGGGCAAAATTTGTAGTTTTCATAGTTTTTTGAGAAACTGTCTTTATGCTGCAAGAAGGTACTAATAATAAGACATTAGAATTAATTGCTCTTTTTATAAAAAAGGGTACTTGGTTTGAAGTTTTTGTACATGAACCTGTTCGTACAAGCGAAGAAGCTAGTAAACTGCGTCATGGTTATTCTATAAAAAACGGAGCAAAAGCTTTGATTTTAAAGGCCGATAAGAACTTTTTAATGGTTGTCATACCCGGTGATCAAAAATTCGACAAATTAAAGCTTAAGGCGCTGTTAGGCATTAAAGACATAAGTTTTGCAACTGAAGAGGAAGTTTTTAAAATAACTTCAGGAGTTTTAGTAGGCGGCGTTCCACCTTTTGGTAGTGTTTTTGGACTAAAAACTTATGTAGACAAGACAGTCTTATTAAACGAGAAAATCATCTTTAACTGTGCCGATAGGCAAGTTTCTGTAGGCCTGTTATCTGCAGAATATAAGTTAATCGAAGACCCAGTGGTAGCAGATATAGTTTAATGACTGGACTTAGTTTTTGCCAATAGAAACAGTTGATAATATTTCAGTGAACAAGTTTTCAAATTCTCCCTTTAGTACTTCCGTTTTAGCAAACATAAATACTGTTGATTTTCCGTTTGCGTCTTTAAATGGTACAAACACCATATCTCCCCACCATGCTATGTTTTTTAAGTAGATAGCAGGTAAGCCGCTTACAGAGGTTGAGGATTCTTGCACATCGGGGGTTTTTCCAACGACGATTTTGTATTCTTCAATTAAGGCGCTTTTTTGTTTATCAATGTAGGCTGTCATTTCTTCTTCAGTGTTTATTCTGTCAACGCTAAATACACCGAATCCGTTAAATGAGGCACCTGCATTGCTAATTCCTCCTGGCATAGCAAGAACAACAATTGTGTTAGCACCGCGATATCCATCAATTTGTACTGGTCCGCTTATGCTACAACACTTATCATCCATTTGAGGGTGTTTAAAAGCCACGCCTTGATTTGTAAACTCGATCCATTTTTCAAGAGGGACTGGTGAGATTGTATTGGTTAAACGCATGTTACTAAGCATTTTGTCAGTAGTGGCTTTGTATCTTTGTTCAAACCCAACATCTCCTGTTGAAAATTGGGACATTTCGTACATATTGGTTTTTCTTTTAACAAATGTTACTTTGTAATTACCTCTGCAGTCCCTAACAGTAAATGTTTGCGATTCAAATCCTGAAAATTCACCTTTTTGTAAACCGGAAATTTTTGCAGTTGCAGGGCAAACGGTCTTAAAAAAGCTTATCTTTTCTTGTGCTGCGGTTTCTGGAGTTTTTAGTTCTATATCTTTAACTACTGTAATTTTAAATAGCATACCTTCATTAATATCGGTTTCTTCAACTGCATCTATGTTTTTAATTTTGGATGTGTCAGGTGTAAAATAGACTTTAAAAACAGATGGTTCTTCTGGAGATATGTCGTATTGAGTTAATACCCCTTTTACTGGGTATTTTATATAAAACTCGTACTTTTGATTTGTATACTCTTTCCAATTAACATCATTATCGTCAACAGGGTATGGGTCCTCTATAGGTTTTTCTACTTGAATTGGTTTTTGAGGGACAACTACTTGTTTTTTGTTTTCAGCATTTGTAAGATAAATAGCTATTAAACATGATGAGAGCACCAGTATTGCAAGGCTAATTTTAATAGACTTGCTGTGACCCTTTTTGGGTTCTTGCTCAAGAGCTTGTGGTGGAGTCTGTTGTGTTGGTTCGCTAGACTCTTTTTGAATTGGGCTAGTATTTTCCTCCATTACACTAAATATAGCAGATAAAGTGGCATAAAGTAACCTTGATCTTTCGCTTTACTTACAACAAATGCGGTGTGCTTAACCATTTGACTATAAAGGCCCAACATGATACATTATCCAAGTGCTAAGACTCTTTCTTTTTCTAGATGTTGGAAAAGGTGAACATATGAGTAACATGTGTTTTTCACAAATTAAGCAGTAATGCATAAAGGAACTCACCCCTAATTTTTTTAGGAATTGTTGAGTTTATTTTTTTTGTAAGATTTCACGTAAAAGCACGTAGAATCTTCAATATTCGTTGTAGCGAAAAGTATAATTAATTTATAGATGGAGATCAAAATGAGTGATGTCGTTTATCTAACAAATGATGGATTAGTAAAACTTAAAGATGAACTTAAGGAGCTTACAGATGTTAAGCGACCTGAAGTTGCTCAAAAAATTAAGACGGCAAGGGAACTTGGCGATATCTCCGAAAATGCAATGTACGATACAGCAAAACAAGAGCAGGCTTTCGTTGAAGGTAGAATAAGCGAACTAAACGACATCTTAAAAAAAGCCGTAGTTTTAAAAGAAGGAAGTTCAAACGGACTTGTAGGTGTAGGTTGCAAAGTCACTGTTCATATTGAAGGCGATGAGGAGGAATTTCACTTAGTAGGCGCACCCGAAGCCAGTCCACTAGACAAAAAAATATCTATTGAATCTCCATTAGGTATTGCCTTAAGCGGCAAAAAAGTAGGAGACGAGGTTACTATTGAAGCACCAGTTGGTAAGCTGACCTACAAAATTATAAAGGTAGCTTAACTACTTTTTAAGTTCTACGTTATCTATTACAATGTTGCTGTTTTTTGGAGCAGCAAATTTAACGTTCAACTTAACTTTTTTGGTTGGATCGAAATTCTTTGTCCTCAGATCAAAGTCGTAACTGGTCCAAGCGGGAGTTAGTCTTACTGATCTCCTAGGTGCAACCAGTTTTTGCATAGTTCCCATTTCTATAAGTTCAATTGTCACTCTGCTATTTGTTCCTGACGATTTTGCTGAAAAACTAACTTTGTAAGCAGTATTTGGCATAAGTATTATATCGCTTTGACTTATTTTTGGCTGATTAATTGGTATTTTCACAACCTCTATTAGTACTGCGTTCCCACTTGAAAAGTCAGTAATATTAGCATTTCTTAAGGAGTATCGTACCTGTCCTGCAAATGTTTTTTCTGACATCCAATATTTTGCAAGTTCATCGGTAGCTGGCGAAGCTTCTTCTTCAAACGAAGAGTTTTTAAGTTTGTTGCTAACTTTAACGCCGTATTCCAAGGGACATCCTGGCTTGCTAGGATCTGGGTTACTTCCTTGATTTACTTCTGGACACTTATCAGTACCATCATTAGGTACACCATCTTTATCTGGGTCTTTGGCAGGTTCTGGAGGATCCTCATCATCGCCAGCGCCTTCTAAGCCACTGCTGGCACCTTGCATAATCACATTATATAAGTTGGACCAGTTGGCCGTCATGCCAGTTTCATACGCACCTAAGTCTATTGGATTGTTTCCTCTAATGTTTCCAAAAAAGTCGCGATCCAACAAGTTACGAGAAACTGCTGGCTTTGCTCCTGCGTTAACAGCAGGTGATGCATTTGTAATCATATAATCCGCTGCATTTATATGAGCTGGGTTCAAAACCTCATCTTCTCCTACATTTTTCTTTATTTTTGGATCAGCAACCCTTATGCCTGCTTTTGAAATTAAAGGTGGTTTTGAAACTAAATTATTAATATAAGTAATTTGATCGGAGCCCATTGCACCGCCAATAATAGAATCACCTGTTGAATCGGCGAGAATTACATTATTCTCAATATGTATGTTTTGCAAAGCCCCAGCCTTACCTGATATTGAGATACCTTCACCTGATTTTCCGTCATATTTATTTTTGACAGCAGGGAAGTCTCTTGGACTAACTATTGTATTATTAAAAACTGCCACATCATCCAGTTTGGCGTCACCTTGAGCTGCAATAAGAATATTTCCAGTGCATCCCACTAGTAAATTGTTAGATGCAATAGTTCCGCCACCTTCTCCATGTTGACTTGTTACTATTTCCTCATTTCGTAAAGTTAATGCAGATCCGTAACCAGTGTCTTTACCCGGCTTAACCCCGTTTTCCTCAA
This sequence comes from uncultured Candidatus Saccharibacteria bacterium, assembly GCA_964496905.1. GTDB lineage: Bacteria > Patescibacteriota > WWE3 > UBA101185 > UBA10185 > CAZCAQ01. The sequence continues at coordinate 74,296 of CAZCAQ010000002.1, read as the reverse complement.
GCCAATTAACCCTATTTTTAGTACAGAATAATAAATTAGAGTCAAGAGTAGCGTTGGTTGAACCATTTGCATATAAAGAGGCGTGAAAATTGTCCCAGAGCATGTTTTTTGCAACTACAAAATTGGTAGTTCCTTTATGTACATCTAAGCCTTCACCAAAATTTTCAAAAACTAAGGAATTTCTAATGTAGCCACCTTTAATTTTGTTAACATGGATTGCGCCACCTCCAATTAAGTTTTTCTCTGCCATTGCTCTAATGTTGTCATAAACGGCAATATATTCGGCAAACATGTTATTTCCCTTACCAGGCATATCTGCATTAAATTGAAACCCTTGGGACCAGTTGTGGTACGTTCTTACCCCTCTAACATAAACATCATTGGATTCTGAAACGCCAAAACCTCTACCAGACGAGCCTCTTACATCAATGCCATAAATGTGAATGTTTGAAGACTCCAAAACGTTAAATAAGAATCTTCTAATACAATTATCTCTATTTGTGCATTTTCCTGAATCTAGCACATCAGAATTACAAACATCCTTTATTCTGCATTGAGCGTCGGGGAGCATGTATTCATCGCCGTTTGTAATTCCACCTGAAACAATTGGTAATCCTCCACCAGCATACCCACCTATTACAATTGGATTTTGAGGTGTACCGTGCTTATTGTAAATTTCAACGACTTCTCTATACTCTCCGCCTTTTATACATACAGCCTGGCCAGCTTGAGCTTTATTTGCACCAGTTTGAATTTTTTTAAGTGGGGAGTTTTCAGAATCACCTGAGTTTGAATCGTTTCCGTTAGTCGCAACATATAAATCACACTCGGCCTTTGGTATGTAAGCAATTTGACTGTTTGGTGTGCTTATCCCAGCTACAGCTTCACTTTGAATTTCACTGTATTCATATGGGCGTTCCTTATATGCTTTATAGACAAAAAATGTTACCACTAATGCTATGCAAGCTAACACCAACATCAGTATTGGATGGGCAAAGCCTACTGATGTTGATTTATTAGCTTTTGCATAGACTTTCATTTTTTGTTTATTTAATTAACAGCTTTAATTACGACATTATCTAGCGTGACATTACTTGCGTTTGGTGTAACCACTCTAATAAAAAGCTTTGCAGCTTTATTTGGATTGTATCTTCTGGTCACAATTGTGTATGTGTACTGTTTCCAACCTTGTTCCAAGTTGACTATTTTACGTGGAGCTAATGGCTCTTTAATCGCTCCTAGCTCTCTAATATCTACGATTAACGTGCTATCAAGTGCAGAAGACTTTGCTGCAAAACTAACTTCGTATTTTGACGATGGTGCTAAGTCGACAGGACTTTGCCCTACATATACAGCTCCTTGGATAGGGTTTTTGACTACATTAATTAATAATGTTTCTCCTTTTGCTAAATCTGTGTTTCTAGCACGTTCAATGCTGGCTGTTACACTTCCAAGTCTTCCGGTATTAACTGTCCAGTATTGTGCAACTTCATCTGTTCCAGGTGTTGCAGGATCTTTAAAGGCAGAGTTTTTAACTTTATTTACTCCTGGCTCGGTTACAACCTCGTCTAGTGGGCATCCTGGTTTTTGAGGATCTGGAGTATTGCCTTGTGGTGTTCTTGGACACTCATCTTGTTTGTTTGGAATACCGTCTCCGTCTGTGTCGGCAGGTGTAGGAGGTACCGGAGGTTCGCCATTGCCGCCACCGCCTCCAGTATTACCCGTCCCAGTCATAACTGTTGCATATAAATTATTCCAGTTTTTGGAAGATCCAAATTCATACGCGCCTAAGTCAATTGGATTATTTCCTCTGCTATTTCCATAAAAGTCTGTATCTAGTGTGCCTCTTGATCCTGCTGTTTTAACACCTGCTCCAATTGCAGGAGATCCTGCAGTTATCATATAATCATTAACTCTAATATCGGATGGATTTAGAACTTCGTTAACTTCAACATTTCTGCCTAGTTTAGGATCAGCAACTCTAACGCCAGTTCTTGTTCTAGCTGGAGCAGTGGACACAATGTTATTAACATACTTTACTTGATCCGATGCCATAGAGGCTCCATTAATAGATTCTCCTGTTGAATCAGCAAGTATTACGTTGTTTTCAATAAGTATATTTATTAATTTACCCGCTAGCGAAATGCCTTCACCCTGCTTGCCATCAAATTTCCCACCTTCAGGAAAGTCTCTTGGGCTAACAATTGTGTTGTTTAGAACTTTAACATCTGACAGAGTAGCTACGCCTTGTCCTGCAATTAATATGCTATTAGTGCATCCAAGTATTAAGTTGTTAGAAGCGATTGTGCCACCATTCTCGCCGTGTTTCCTAGTAACAGCCTCTTCGTTTCTTAGCGTTATTGCTGATCCATATCCCGTAGTTTTTCCTGGATTTACACCATTTTCTTCAAGCCAAGAAACTCTATTCTTTGTGCAGAATAACAAATTACTATCGAGTGTTGCATCGGTTGAGCCATTTGCGTACAAAAACGCATGATAGTTGTCCCAGAACATGCTTTTTGAGACTTCAAAATCTGCTGAATCTTTGTGTACATCAAGGCCTTCGCCAAAGTTTTCAAATACTAAAGAATTTTTAATAGAACCACTCTTTATTTTGTTAACGTGAATAGCCCCTCCGCCTGCAATACCTTTTTCAGCCATAGCTCTTATGTTGTCGTATGTGGCTGTGTAATCCATATTAATGTTGTTTCCGCTGTTTGCAGTTTCAGACCAAATTTGGAATCCTTGTGACCAGTTGTGATAGCTTCTAACTCCTTTTACAGAAATATCATTTGAATTACCTACACCAAAGCCTCTTCCTGAGGAACCTCTAACATCGATACCATAAACTTGTAAATTTGACGAATCCATAATATTAAAGAGTGTTTGTCTTACACAACTGTTACGCTGATTACAACCGCCGGCACTGTTTGGATTACCTTGACAAACATCTAGGACCTTACAATTGGAATTTGGTAACGTGTATTCGTCATTATTTGTAATGCCTCCCGAAATTATTGGTAAACCACCTCCTGTGTAGCCTCCAATTTTTATTGGATTTCCAGCTGTTCCATTTTTATTGGCTATTAGAACTACTTCTCTGTATTCTCCGCCTTTAATACAAATTGCTTGCCCTGCTTGTACTCTGTTTGCGGCAGTCTGTATTTTTCTAACTGGTGTGTTTTCAGTACTTCCATTGTTGTCATCGTTACCGTTTGTTGCCACAAAAATATCGCACTCGGCTTTTGGTATTGAGGCTATTTGGCTATTTGGAGTGCTTAGTCCTGCAACCTCCTCATTTTGATATGAAGTGGATTCAATAGGTCTTTCTTTAAATCCTTTGTATAAAAGGAATGCAATTAGAACAAATGCAATTCCAAGACCAACTACTAAAACGGGGTGCGCAAAACCGGTTTGCGACTTATTAAGTTTAAAAACTTTGGGCATGTTTGTTTCCTTTACTAAATTAAAAATCTATATAGTAATAGCTTACATGGAAAATTCCAAACATGTCAAAGAATTTGTCCGATTGATTAATTTTTAGTCTTTTAATTAAGGTCTTTTTGTGTACAATAGGGGTTATGGCCACACTTAAAGAACTTCGAAATGTAAGACTTGAAAAGCTAAAAGATCTTAGAAATAAAGGTATTGATCCTTATCCGGCAATTTCCAAAAAAGATACGGTTTGTGCAAAGGTAACAAGCGATTTTGCAACGCTCGAAAACAAAGAAGTAACAGTTGGTGGGCGCATAATGTCTTTGCGTGGACACGGAAAACTAATATTTGCCGACATTAAAGATTCAAGTGGAAAAGTCCAGTTATATATAAAAGAAGAAAATTTTGGAAAACCAAATTACAAATACAGCGAGCTAGGCTTTGCGGATTTGCATTTGCTTGATGTTGGAGATTTTGTTGAGGGAACGGGCAAAGTTGTAAAAACACAGTCTGGCCAAATTTCTGTAGAGGTAGGCTCTATTAGGCTTTTAACCAAATCTTTACGACCTTTACCCGACAAATGGGAAGGACTTAAAGACCGTGAACAAAAAGCCCGTCGTCGTTACTTAGATACAACAATCAATGAGGATGTTTTTGAGCGTTTTGTTAGGCGAGCAAAATTTTGGGAAGCTCATCGCGAATTTTTAAAGAGTCA
>CAZCAQ010000002.1:61510-70046 GCA_964496905.1 uncultured Candidatus Saccharibacteria bacterium | reverse complement strand
ACTTATGTAATTGACAAAGTTTATGGTGATAAAAAAGTTTTTGAAATTCGTGGATTTAAAGTAGATTTTAGTAAAAAATGGGAAAGACTCGATTTTGCTGAAATAATGAAGAAAAATTATGGCTTGGATGTGCACAATACAACAGTAGAAGAAGTTGGCGCTCTTTTAAAAAAACACAATATTAAAGGGGATTTTAAAAACAATTTAGAAAGAGGAATTGATAATTTGTGGAAAGAAGTTCGTAAAAAGTTGTCTGGTCCGCTGTTTTTAATAAATCACCCAAAATATTTGTCACCATTGTCTAAGTCAAAAGTTGATGAGCCTTTTATAGTAGAGCGTTGTCAGCCAATAATTGCAGGTTCTGAACTTGGAAATGGTTGGTCCGAACTTAATGACCCGCTAGATCAATTTGACCGCTTTAAAAAACAGCAAGACTTACGCGACAAAGGTGATGAAGAAGCTCAGTGGCTAGACATAGATTATGTTGAAATGCTCGAATACGGCATGCCTCCAACATTTGGTTGGGGACACAGCGAACGCGTTTTTTGGTTTTTAGAAGATGTAACTGCACGCGAAGGTGTTCCATTCCCTCAGTTGAAGCACGAGGTTGATCCCGTTTCAATTGAAATTTATGGACTAGAAAATTTATACATTAAGCCAGAACCTGTTAAAAAAGCTGCAAAAACAGCTGCTCACGATGATTCCCGCGAGCTCCCTTCACGAGAAACAGCTCTAAAACTCCTAGATGAACACGTTAAAGAACCTTATCAGGTTTTGCATGCCAAAATGGTTGCCGCAGGGTTAGAGGCATATGCCGAAAAATTTGGTGAGGATAGAGATTTGTGGTATTTAACAGGCCTTTTGCATGATTTGGATTATTATGAATTCCCTGAAGAACATCCAAAAAAATCTTTAGAATGGTTTGAGGAGTGGAATTTTCCTCAGGAATTAATTGATGCTGTTTCAGCACACGCTTGGAGTCGAACAGGGTATCACCCACAAGAAAAGCTTGATGCCGCAATAATTGCTGTAGATGAACTTGCTGGCCTTTTGTATGCTTATTCATTAATGCGTCCAGACGGTTTTAACGGTATGGAAGTTTCTTCCGCCAAGAAAAAATTTAAAGACAAGGCTTTTGCTGCAAAAATTGACCGCGAAGAAATTATGCTAGGAGTGGAAAAATTAGGTGTGGATTTTGGTGAGCACATTGGGTTTTTGATTGCGGTTTTTCAGCGTACTAATTAGGAATTTATTAATTTATTAAAAATAAGTGTTAAGGGTGTGACTGCTTGCTGAGTTCTAATCACACCCTTAGTTTATTAGCCGGGGCAAGTGGTAGTCCAGTATGTACCGTTTGGAACAATTAGGTCACCGTTCCAGTCCATCAGTTTTATATCATCCTCAACCCTGATCGATATTAAAGCTCCCGGAGAATGCTCAAGGCTACGTGCATGTTTATCATGTGCAACACGTGCCTCTTCTTCAGTACGCCAGTAAATGTTCCCTTCATATCTTATTTTTCAGCTACATACTGATGGTAGTAAACTTGAGGTCCGTCCATTTTATTTCTCCTTTGATGTGTGTACTTTAACCTTAATTTCAGCTAGCACTGGCAAAGTATCATCAAAATCCGTGAACGCAAGAGAACTTATGGATTAAGGTATTTTATTGTAGTTACTGGGAGTTATATAAATTGCAGCTGTTGTTTATAGGTAGTCTTCGTGTTTAAGTGAGTTCTTACCTAGTGTCAAGCATATTAGGTTTTAAAGATTTCGAGTCTTAGTATGAGTTAAGCTGTTTAGTTGTGTATTCTTTGTTAAAAAAGTTTCCCCAATCATGGCTGCGATAATACATGATTGGGGATTATGGGGATAGTAGAATTAGTCCTTAAAGACCTGTATTGCCGTGGAGATCCTAAGTTCTTTACTTCCAAACCTGTTTTTTTCTTTGACGGTTACAGTGGCATCAAGGTTTATACTAACCACTGTCCATTTCTTTCTAGTATCTGCGACAGGGCTTACCTTGTCGCCTTCAGAACAAAGCCCAATATAAATAGGTTTTTTCATACTAACTCCTTGCAGCCCCTATATTATAACCCATAGTATAGGTAGTTGCAACCTCACTAATTAACCTCCACCATAAAGATTTGCACACTTAGTACAACCCTCCTCAACCTAAGCTCAACAAAATTAAGTCAAGTACTTCTTTATAAATGGAGTATAACTAGAGCCATCACACTTGGAGGTTTACCATGAGTTTATTGATGTTGTTTTTTGGTTTGGTTGTCGGTGCAGCATGTTCAGTTATGTTTTACCGCTTGGCAAAAGGAATCGTGGCAGATTATTTTTTGTCACCGATCTTTTTGGCATTGATTACGGTGGGAATTCCCATTCTTGCCTGGCTCTTTATTGACGATGTCCCTTGGTGGTTTCTTGGTGGGGCATTTGTAGGGTTTTTTGGATATCTACTAAGCCCTAAAAAGTTTTAATAAGGAGCTATCGCACATATGGAGTTGTTCTGATAACAAGCTGTATTTTAAAGTGGAGGGAGCTAATGGCCTGCATAATCATTAGCTCCTTAATTCGAAAAATCCTGATCTTACAGAGGTATTACCCACATGTGCAAGTAGCTGGTATAGTTTCGTGGAACATCTCGAACTGTGCTTTTTCTTGCAGAGAATGTTTCAGTTGCTACTTCACCTACTATGTAAATTTCACTGGTTTCTGTGAATTTTATTTTATTCCCCGCTTCCAGATTGTAAGACCAAATCATTTAGCGTTGCCCCTTTGCAAGCTTCGGTATTTTATCACTTTGTCCTCACTACTCAACAGAATGTGCTAGAATTGCGAGAGTTAAAAAAAGCGCATGAGGAAAGCTTTCCACTTTCCAAGCTCCCTTGAGGAAATGCAAGGGCGGGAATGCCCGTTACAGCTGTAAAGAGTTAAATATTCGGGTGGCACCGTCTAAATTGTTGGACCCCGGCGTAAAAGCCGAGGTATTTTTATTGCCTTGGTAAGTGTAAAATTAACGAAAGGCAATACAATGCTAGACATAAAATTTATTAGAGAAAATCCAGAAATAGTTAAAAAAGCAGTTGCAGACAAGCAACTTACAAAAACTGTGGATATTGATGTTTTGCTTGAGTTAGATACAAATTACCTAGCGCTGCTTCAAAAGGTAGAACTTCATCGAACGCTACGAAACAAGCTTTCGGAAGATATTGGCAAAGTTGCAGCGGATGCTCGCCCAAAGCTTATTGAAGAAGCCTCACAAGTTAAACAAGAGCTTGCAGGAATGGAAGAAGAACTCAAAGTTTTAAAAACGCAGCTCGACCAAATGCTTTTGTGGGTTCCAAATCCTCCAGCTCATGACGTTCCTTTTGGTACTGATGAATCGGGTAATAAAGAAATAAAAAAAGTTGGAGAAATTCCCCATTTTGACTTTGAACCAAAAGATCACCTAGAACTTGCTCTTGCACTAAACATTGCCGATACCGAACGTGGAACAAAAATCGCGGGCTTTAGAGGATATTTTTTAAAAAATGAAGGTGTTTTGTTGCATCAGGCATTAATGCGATTTGCGCAAGATAAAATCCGCGAAAAAGGTTTTGATATTTTTGAAGTTCCTTGGATGGTAAAGCCTGAATATTTTACGGGAACGGGTTATTTTCCATGGGGTGAAGAAGATCATTACAAAACTCAAGATGGCCTTGCTTTAATTGGAACTGCCGAAGTTTCACTAACTTCTTATTATGCCGATGAAGTTTTGCGCGAAGAAGATCTTCCAATAAAACTTGCGGGTATTAGCCCTTGCTACAGACGCGAAATTGGTTCGCATGGCAAAGATACGCGCGGAATTTTTAGAGTTCATCAATTTACAAAAATTGAACAAGTCGTTTTAACAGTTGCTGATGAAGAAATAACACGCGAGTGGCACGATAAAATGCTTGCCTATTCAGAAGAAGTTTTGCAAGAACTAGGATTACCTTATCACGTTTTGCTTATGTGTTCTGGCGATATGGGAGCAGGGCAACGCCGTAAGTACGATATAGAGACTTGGTTTCCTTCAGAAAAGCTTTATCGCGAGACTCATTCGGATTCATACTTTAATGATTTCCAATCGCGTCGGCTTAACATTAAGTACAAGGATAAAGATGGCAAATTGAAATATGTTTATACACTGAACAATACAGTTGCGGCGTCGCCTCGGCTTATGGCAGCGGTTTTGGAAAATTATCAGCAAGCTGATGGCTCAATTAAAATTCCTGATGTTTTGCAGAGGTACGTGGGTTTTAAAGAAATTCTACCTAAAACTACCTAGTTTCATATCAAGTGGGTTAGCGTTGCGTTGCTGACTGTCTTATAGTATTATCCAGTCCTCAAGTTCGAAAATCAATTGGTGGAGGATATGCGATGACAAATAGGGCTGTTACCATAACGGTCAAACGGACTGGTGTACCAGTACAACGACGGCAGGAACTCTGCGAGGATTTTTTTGAGAGCGCCGATCCTTTTGTCGAACTGCAGGAACCGGAATTGCACCCAGTGGGCATATTTAAGACTGTCCTAGAATTGGATGGTGCTGCGAAGAGATATCGTGGCGATATTGTATCTTTCTGGGATGAGCAAGATAAGCTCCTGGCGGACATTGTCGCGGCGCGTGCTCACCTAAATTCATGACTCTATTGCCGGTTGAGCTGGAAAAACAACTAACCCCTGTTTTTTCAGCTCTTCATTTTTTCTACTGCGAACACCAAACCAATAATATTCCCCACTACCTAATTTTGCGATACTATATATTCAATGACCGTATTCGAAGGATTAGCCCTGCCAAAAGTGGTGCACGAAACCGATTCTCCGTTAAATGGCCACATGATGGTGATTGACGTTGGAAAAGTTAGAAAATTAAGCGTAAACGGAGTTATTCAATCCGTAAATCACGCATCTTCAATGAGTAAACGCCAGTATTGGGGGCGTGCTATAGAAGGCTATAAAGAATTTTTCCCTGAACTTTCAAATATAATGGTCCTGGGGCTCGGTGGAGGCACTTTTACCCATTTGTTGGCACAATCCTTTCCAAACATTCAAATTGTTGCTGTTGAATTTGATCCTGAAATGGTTCGTGTTGCAGAAGAATATTTTGATTTAAAACAAGTCCCAAATTTGCACGTAATTGTTGGAGATGCGTTAAAAGTTTTATCTTCTCCAGAGGCTTATCAAATAAATGATGGCTCTTTTGACTCCATATTTGTTGATATTTACGTTGGAGATAAATATCCAGAGCTAGGCGAGACGGGAACTTTTATTTCAGGTTTAAAAAAAGTAGTAAAACCAGGAGGGTGGGTAGTTTTTAACAGGCTTTATTGGTCTTATCATCAAGATGATGTAAATGCCTTTATTGAAGACCTCCAAATGTATTTCCACGAAATAAAATCAATAATAGTTGCTGGAAAGACCAATTCTGATAACGTTTTAATTTTCTGTCATAATCTGTAAATGAACATATTTGAAGCACTACTACTGGGAGCCATTCAGGCTATAACTGAATTTTTGCCCATTTCCTCGTCAGGCCACCTAATTTTGGCCGCCTACTTTTTAGATGGCCAAGCCAGCCCACTGTTTTTTGATGTTGTTTTGCATTTGGGCACCGCAGCTGCGCTTTTATTTGTTTTTTGGAAAGATTTGCTTGGCATTATAAAAGCTTTGTATTGGGATTTTGTGCTAAAAAAACGAGATTTTGCTAATTATTCTACAGAATCTAAACTTGGCTTTTTAATTGTAGTTGCGTGTATTCCAGCCGTTTTAGTCGGTTTGGCTTTTGGTGACTATATTGAGGAAAATCTGCGTCAAGTAGGCTTTGTGGTCATTTTTTCTCTTTTGGGCACAATGCTTATGATTATTGCCGAATTTTTTGCGTACAAAACTACTGGAAAGACCGAAGTAAAATTAAAAAATTCTGTAACAGTAGGATTATTGCAGGTTTTTTCACTTCTCCCAGGTTTTTCACGATCTGGAAGCACAATTAGTGGCGGAGTGATTTCTGGCTTAACTCGGGAAACTGCGGCTAGGTTTTCGTTTTTGCTGTCTGTTCCATTGGTTTTGGCAGCGGGTATCTTTGAAATAGGTAATTCTCTTGATTCAATTAGCCAAGTTCCAGTAATTTCTATGCTTGCGGGCTTTTTGTCTAGTTTACTTGTTGGTGTATTAGTAATTAGGTTTTTGCTTAAATATTTAGCAAAACACAGTTTATGGGTTTTTATTTTTTATAGAATAATTTTGGTATTAATTTTGCTAGTAGTGTTAGTAGCCCAATGAAAAGCTTGGTTTCTTACTCATTAAAGTTCATTGTTTTCTTGCTTTATTGTTTGCTATATCCTGCTATGGCTTTTACAGAAATTTCGGAGTTTTCGCTGGGTTTTCCTATACCATATGCTCTAAGTAGCACAGGGGAGTCGCAGTTTCTTCTGCACTTCATGCTCTTAAGTATAGTATTTGCTGCTATGTTGACAGCTTTTTTTGCAAAAAGGGGAAACAAGCTATTCTATATTTTGTTGTTGATCCCTCTTGCCGCCTTTGATGCATTCGGCATTATTATATTTTTTATACCAAGTATGGTCATTATGCTACCTTTCATTGCGCTTTACGAAGCGCTGTCCCCTAACTCTCTGAATGAAGACTCAATTCACGGTATACAGTGGGCATTAGCTGTTTTTTTGAGAGGAAGCCTTAATATACTTTTGATCTACCTAATATCTAAGCTGATAATTAAGGTAAGCAATAAACGACTTAACAAAAGCGTACAGAGTGGTATTTAGGTATATGATATGGTACTTATGATATATTGCATTCATGCAAATATCATTCGAACATTTGTACAAATGATATATTGCACTTCGTGCAAACCATCTGAACTATTGTTCAGATGGTATAATCCCCTAGCAATGTTTTTAAGCAAATTTTTTGATTCAAACGACAAACAAATACAAAAATATCGCCCCCTTTTAGATAAAGTAAATAGCTTTGAAGTTGAGGTTCAAGGTTGGAACGACGATGCATTCAAAGAGCAAACACACAAATGGGAAGAGGAGCTATCCCATCTTAGTGAAGAGAAACAGCAAGCGTTTTTAGACGAAATTTTGCCAAAAGCGTATGCAATGGTGCGCGAAGCATCAAACCGAACTCTTAAAAAGCGCCATTACGACGTTCAGATTATTGCTGGAATAGTTTTGCATCAAGGGAAAATTGCCGAACAAAAAACGGGAGAAGGAAAAACCTTAACTGCGACTCTTCCTCTTTATTTAAATGCCCTAACGGGTCGGGGAGCGCATTTAGTTACTCCAAATGATTATTTGTCCAGACACGGTGCTGGATGGATGGGTGGAGTTTACGATTTTCTTGGTTTATCTGTAGGCGTTGTAATGCAAGAACGCGCGTTTGTTTACGACAGTAGCCATAATAATGAAGAGTTTAATGATGAGTATGCGATCAGGTTAAAACCAGCAAATCGGCGCCAGGCTTACAATTGCAGTATTACATATGGAACAAATCATGAATTTGGTTTTGACTATTTGCGTGACAATATGGCCTACAGTCCAGATGACATAGTTCAACAGTCAAAAAGTGGCGATTATGGCATTCACAACTTTGCAATCGTTGACGAGGTAGATTCTATTTTAATTGACATGGCTCGAACGCCTTTAATTATTTCCACAAGTTTTGCGCAAGCAGTTGATCGTTACTACGAAGCGGCAAAAATTGTTTCTTCATTAATAAAAGGTACAGACTTTGAAGCCGACGAAAAGCGTAGAAGTTCCAATTTGACTGATTTAGGTATTAGAAAAGTCGAGCGCGTTTTGGGCGTAAAAAACCTATACGAAGAAGATTTTGAAATGGTGCACTTAATGGAGCAGGCTTTAACCGCTCGCGCGTTGTACGAAAAAGATCGCGATTATATTGTTAAAGACGGGAAAATTGTAATTGTTGATCAGTTTACAGGTAGGTTGTTGCCAAGTAACCGCTATTCTCACGGTTTGCACCAAGCGATTGAAGCAAAAGAAAACGTGCAAATTCAAGAAGAATCGCGTTCCGTAGCCGAAATTTCGTATCAAAACTATTTTAGAATGTATAAAAAACTTGCAGGTATGACCGGAACAGCAGTTACTGAGGCTGAAGAGTTTTACAAAATTTATAAACTTGATGTTGTTGTTATTCCAACCCATAAACCAACCAAACGAACTGATCACAACGATTTAGTTTACAAAACAGAATCAGCCAAATTTAAAGCAGTAGCTGATGATATTGCTGAGCGTCACAAAAAAGGCCAGCCAGTTTTAGTTGGTACTACTTCGGTAGAACGTTCTCAACTTTTATACGGTTTGCTACAACGTCGCGGAATCGAAGCCGAAATTTTAAACGCAAAAAACCACGAAAAAGAAGCAAACATAATTGCTGAAGCAGGAAAAAAAGGCGCCGTTACTGTTTCAACAAATATGGCTGGTCGCGGTGTGGACATTTTACTGGGAGGTGAAAACGCAGAC
>CAZCAQ010000002.1:19312-61410 GCA_964496905.1 uncultured Candidatus Saccharibacteria bacterium | reverse complement strand
GAAAAAGCGTTGTTGAAATGGACGACGTTATTAATGTTCACCGTGATGTTGTTTATAAAATGCGTAAGAGAATTTTGTTTGCAAATCGTGAGCCACTCGAGTTTAAAGAATGGTTTATTCCACGGCTGTTGCAAAGCAATCCAGAATTTGATCCAGAACTTCACTGGGAAAAGTTTGAAAAAGAAATTGGCGTTGAAAATTGGCTAAATGTAATTTTTCAAATTAGCCGTGAAGTAATTGACGTTTACTGGATGAATCACTTAACCGACATGGATCGACTTGGTGATGGAATTTACTTGCGCGGATATGCTCAAAAAGATCCAAAAGTAGAGTACAAAAACGAAGGTCACGCAAAGTTTGAAAAGCTCATTGGTGAAATTCACTTTACCATTGCAGAGCGTCTTACAAAAATTTCGTTTGACTGGGCAACTGAAGCACCAAAGCAGGCTCCAGAAACCAAGCCTATTAAAAATTTACGTGAATCTAGAGAAGAATACGAAACAGGCGTCGCTGATGAGGCTAGGCAAATGCGTGGTCAGGCGCAAACATCTTTTAAAGTGGAACCCGTAAAATCTGGCGTCAAAAAAGTAGGTCGCAACGAGCCTTGCCCTTGTGGAAGTGGGAAGAAATACAAACTTTGCCATGGCAAAGTTTGATCCTTCGGATGAAAAACTGTCACGGTCGCTAATGCTCCCGTGGGTACATTCGGCATGCGCACGGTTGCTAATAGTCCTCACTTAAAGATAACCCTGTAAAGTAGTAGAATATTAAATATGCATGATTCTCAAAAAACCACGGATTTCTATATTGAACAACTTAAACCCACGCTACTCGATATGTTTAAATATGAAGGTAGTGGCCATGACTTTGGTCATTTAGAGAGAGTTTACAGATTAGCCATGCATATACAGAAAACTGAAGGTGGTGATCCAGTAGTAATTGGCGTAGCAGCGTATCTTCACGATTTACACAGGTTAAAAGAAAAGCAAACTGGCATTTTTTGTCATCCGCGCGATTCACTAAGTGAGGTAAAACAAATTCTTGAATCAGTGAATTTTGATGTGGATAAAATTGAAAAAGTACTGCATTGCATTGAGTTTCATGAAGAATACTCTTTTTCACCAGGCGGAATAACCGTCACTGACATTGAAACATTAATTTTACAAGACGCTGACAATCTAGATGCAATTGGCGCGATTGGGCTTGCCAGAACTTTTGCGTATCATGGCTCCAAAGGGGACCCTATATTTAACCCTGATATACCTCTGCAAAAAGACAACTACGTAGAAGGCATAAAAGATCCTGATGCAATCCATCACTATTACTCCAAGCTTTCTAAACTTGATGCAAATATGAATACTAATACTGCTAAACAATTAGCAAAAGGCCGTCAAGTTACAATGGAGAATTTTGTAAATAGGTTTTTGGAGGAGTTTAAAGGGCAGCGATAAGCTAAATTATGTTTTCCACTAAAAAACTAATTATCTTTGATTTTGACGGAACAATTGCCGATACCGCCGAAATCTTTATTCAAGTAAACAACGATCATTATAAAGAATATGGGACCAAATTTGTATCTCAAGAAGATGTTGCTGCACTTAAAAAAATGAGTGATCGCCAAGCTTTAGCCTTTTTAGATATTAATACAATAGAGTTTTTTCTTATAGCACGCAGATTTTTAAAAGAAATTCACGCTTTTATGCACACTGCTCCTATTTATAATGGTATGAAGGACTTGCTTGCACACTTTCACTCTCAAGGCAAAATGACGGCAATAGTTTCTCGCAATTCTGTAAAAAATATTCAAGTTTTTTTTAAGGCAAATAATATTGACCACATTAGCCAAATTTATGCCGAAACGTTCCTAAACAGAAAACCTAAAATAATTAAAAAAATTCTCAAACACCACAAACTTAGTTCCGAGCAAGCAGTTTTTATAGGAGATCGTCTTAGCGACATGCATGCAGCTCAAAAAGTTGGTATGGATTTTATTTTTGTAACCTGGGGTTATGGAGATGCTTCTAAAGTCTCGCAAAATGAATTAAAATACATTGCAAATACACCACAAGATTTAAAAAAGCTTTTGGAATCCTGACATGACAAAACCAAAATCAGTAATTATTGAAATAGTAGAAACGCTCATTGTGTCTTACTTAGTGTTAATGGTGGTTTTTAAGCTGATTGCGTTTCCGGAGCAGGTTGTAGGTGCAAGCATGACGCCAACACTTCATACTGGTGATCGAATTTTAGTGCAAAGACTTACCAAATTATTTCGTGAATTTACAAGGGGAGAAATTGTCGTATTAGAACCTCCAGGGCTTGATGGAACTCATTATGTAAAGAGAATTGTGGGAATGCCTGGTGATATAGTTAAAATTTCAGACTGTTTTGTTACAATTTCTAATAATGGTACCAAATATGAGTTGGATGAGTACTATTTGGAAAAAACTGAGTGTACTTTGGGGGGTAGCATGATTCCAGAGGGACGTGCTTTAAGGCTAAAAGACGACGAATTTATGGTTTTAGGCGATAATAGAAGCAATTCTGCCGATTCTAGGGCATTTGGCGTTATTTCTAAAGATCGTATCCAGGGTACTGTTGTTTTTAGGTTTTGGCCGCCTAAGGACTTTGGGTTTTTATAAACAAAAATGCTTTAAGGCCTAATTAAGGGCAAATAGTTGACAGTATAAGGCACAAATGGTACTTTTACCCTGTTTCCCTGCACTGCAGGGGCTTGCGTATCTTCGAAGATATCATAAATGGCGCAGGTGTGTGCGCCAAGAATAAAAAAAACTTAATGAGATATACATCTACAAATAAAAAAAATAAGTTTACCTTGCCCAATTTGTCCCGTGTTCAGCTTGATTCTTATGAATGGTTCCTTAATGAAGGAATTTCAGAGATTCTTGACGAATTGGGCATTATTGAAGACTACAGCGGTAAGGGCTGGGTACTATCTTTAACCGACTCAAAAATAGACAAACCAAACATTTCAGAACAAGAAGCACTTCATTCAGGTAGAACATTTGACGCTCCTTGGTATTTAAAAGCTACAGTAAAAGATCCACTTACTAAAAAAGAAAAATCTCAACAAATTTATATGGGCGATGTCCCATTAATTACAAATAAGGGAACATTTATTATTAACGGCGTTTCAAGAGTCGTAGTAAACCAACTAGTGCGCTCCGAGGGAGTGCTTTTTAATGGTAGCCCATCTCCAACAACTGGAAAAATGCTTGGTGGCGCCAAGATTCTCCCAAAAAACGGTGTATGGTTAGAAATTGAAACCTCAAGAAGCGGCGCATTATCAGTAAAAATTGACCGAAGAAGAAAAATTGCATTGACAACACTCTTAAGAGTATTTGGTCTTGAAACCGACGATGCAATTATGGAAAGATTTAAAGACGTAGATAATGACCCAGAAATTTCATACATTGCTGCAACTATAGCCAAAGACCCGTCTTCATCAAGGCAAGAAGCAGCACTTGAAATATACAGAAAAGTACGTCCTGGAGAACCTTTAATATTAGAAAATGCCGAGGCTTTAGTTGAAGCAACCTTTTTTAATAAAAGACGTTACAGCTTAGGAAAAGTTGGCCGATTTAAACTAAATGTAGCTCTTGGCTTAAATGTACCAAACGAGCCAAAATACAGACTTTTGCAACTAGAAGACATAATTAGAATAGTAGAAGAAATAATCAAGCTTAATAACGGACAACGAGAAGTAAGCGACGTTGACCACCTAATGAACCGAAGAGTTAAGCGCGTAGGTGAGCTTTTACAAAACGAAATAAGAGTTGGCTTTTTACAAATGGAAAAGAACATCAAGGAGAGAATGAGTTTGCAACCAAGGGAAGAACTCCCAACTCCTTCTATTTTAATTTCACCTAGAGCAGTTGCGTCAAAAGTACACAGCTTTTTTGCATCAGGTCAGTTATCGCAGTTTTTAGATCAACAGAACCCACTAACGTCACTAGATCATTTAAGAAGAATGTCAGTTTTGGGTAAAGGTGGACTTACAAAAGAACGCGCAAGTATGGCTGTTAGAGACGTGCATTACACTCACTTTGGCAGAGTATGTCCTGTTAGAACTCCAGAAGGTCAAAGCATTGGACTTATAACCTACCTTGCAATGTTTGCATACGTAAATGAATATGGATTTTTAGAAACTCCTTACGTTAAGCTTGAAAAAGAAGCAGACGGTAGAATTAAAGTTACAGATCAGGTTGAATACTTAGCGGCATACCAAGAAGTTCAAAATAATATTACAGATAGGTCAGTTACAATTGACGAAAACGGTTACATAACTCAAACACAAGTTCCTTTAAGAAGAGGTTCAGTATTTTCATTGGGCAATGTTTCAGAAGCCCAATATATTGAGTTAATCCCAATGCAAGTCGTTGGTATTTCAGCAGGGCTTATTCCATTTTTAAGCCACGACGACGTTAACAGAGCCTTAGTCGCTACGCAGCAAATGTCTCAGGCAGTGCCTTTGGTAAAGCCGGAAGCTCCAATAGTTGGATCTGGTATTGAAGAAGTAATTGCAGACAACACAGGTTACACAACACGAGCAGAAGAAGACGGTATTGTTGAATACACAGATGCCGAAAAGGTTGTTATTAGTAACTCAACAGGTGGAAAATCCACCTACTCAGTCCAAAAGTTTGTTCAGTCTAACCAAGATACATGTATTAACCAAAGAGTTATTGTAAAAACTGGAGATAAAGTTAAAAAAGGTGACTTATTAGCTGAGGGGCCTTCAGTTATGGGTGGTGAACTTTCGCTTGGAACTAACCTTTTTACAGCATACATGATTTGGCAAGGTTATGAATATGAAGATGGTTTGGTAATTTCAGATAGGCTCGTTAAAGAAGACGTTTTAACATCAATTCACATAACAGACCATAAAGTTCAAGTTTTGGAAACAAAATTAGGACCTGAAGAAGTTTCAAGAGATATTCCAAATGTACCCGACGAAGTTTTAAGACACCTAGACGCTGATGGAATTGTTGCAGTTGGATCAAAAGTTAAAGCTGGCGACATTTTAGTAGGTAAAGTCGCGCCAAAAGGTGATGTTGAATTATCAGCCGAAGAACGACTATTAAGAGCAATTTTTGGTGAAAAAGCAAAAGAAGTTAAAGACAACTCACTCGTCATGCCTCATGGAGAACACGGCGTAGTAATAGGAATTAAAGAAGTAGATCGAAACGACAACAACAACTTAGGAGCCGGTGTTTTAAAAGAAATCACGATTTATGTAGCACAACGAAGAAAAATCGAAGTTGGCGACAAATTAGCAGGTCGACACGGTAACAAAGGTGTCATTTCAAGAATAGTTCCTGCGGCCGATATGCCTCACTTAGAAGACGGAACACCAGTAGATTTGATCTTATCTTCAGATGCAGTTTTACGTCGTATGAATGTTGGTCAAATTTTAGAAGCACCACTTGGTTATGCAGGCAAAAAATTAGGTAGAAACTATACAATCTATAATTTTGAAGGTGATCCATATTCTTACGTTGAATCGCAGTTAGCTGAAGCTGGTTTGCCAACAACTGGAAAAATGAGACTTATCGATGGAAGAACTGGCGAATACTTTAAAGACGAAGTAGTCGTAGGTTCAACTTATGTTCTTAAGCTGTATCACATAGCAGAAGAAAAAATGCACGCAAGATCAACAGGTCCTTACTCATTAATTACTCAACAACCACTTGGAGGTAAAGCTCAATTTGGAGGTCAGAGATTTGGAGAAATGGAAGTGTGGGCACTTGAAGCTTATGGTGCAAGACACGTTTTACAAGAAATATTAACAATTAAGTCAGACGATTTGGTTGGAAGAACTCAAGCTTACAAGTCCATTTTGCAAGGTGAGCCAATTAAGCAACCAAGCGTTCCTGAATCATTTAAGTTACTAGTAAGAGAAATTAATGGTTTGTGTTTAGGAATTAATCCTTTAGGTGTGACTCTTGAAGAAGAGGATGCAGTTGGAGGAGTGGAGGAAGATGTTGCAATAGCAGCACTTGAATAAAATATGAGAAATTTAGGAGATTTAAAAGAATTTGATGCATTACAAATATATCTTGCTTCTAGCGATGACATTTTAGGGTGGTCATACGGTGAAGTAACAAAGCCAGAAACCATTAACTACAGGACTTTTAAACCTGAAAAAGACGGTCTTTTTGATGAAAGAATTTTTGGACCAGTCAATGACTACGAGTGTCACTGCGGAAAATACAAAAGAATCCGCTACAAAGGTGTAATTTGCGATAAGTGCGGTGTTGAAGTTACTCACTCAAGAGTAAGACGCGAAAGAATGGGACACATAAAGTTAGCATCACCCGCAGTTCACGTTTGGTTTTTTAAGGGAATACCCTCAAACTTGGCACTTTTGCTTGATATATCGCCAAGAAATTTGGAATCAATCATCTATTTCTCAAGCTTTATCGTAACGGGAATTGATCCAGAACAAAAAGCGGCCGCAATTTCAAAAGTAGAAAAAGACCTATTAGCTGCAAAAGAGCGTTTTCAAAAAGAACTTGATAAAAAAACAGAAGAACTTGAAAAAGAGTTTAAATCTCATGGTAAAGATAAAGAAGGCTTTTCAGCTCAGGAAGCCGCTCTTAAAGTAAAACAGCAATTAGTTAAACTTCAAGAAGAACAAGCCAAACAAATAGAAGAATTTGAAAAAGGCTATAAATTAGTTCAAAGAAAAATTGAAGCAGTTCAGTTAAGAACAGTCTTAGCCGACACAGAATATTACAATTTAATAGACTACCTAGATATGTTTTGTACCATTGAAATTGGTGCAGATGCGATTAAAAACGTACTCGACAGCGTTGACTTAAATGAGCTCTCATTAGAACTGTCAGCAGAGCTAGAAAAATCAAAAGGCCAAAAAGCGTTAAAAATTTCAAAAAGATTAAAAGTTGTAGAAGGTTTTAGAAGAGCAAATATTAATCCAAGCCGAATGGTTTTGGATATTTTGCCGGTAATACCACCTGATTTGCGCCCTATGGTTCAATTAGATGGTGGAAGATTTGCTACATCTGATTTAAACGATCTTTACAGAAGAGTTATTAACAGAAACAACCGTTTACGCAGGCTCTTAGATCTTGGAGCACCTGAAATAATTATTAGAAACGAAAAAAGAATGCTTCAAGAATCGGTTGATGCGCTTTTTGATTCAACTAAACAAAGACAAAACCTCCGAAACACCAAAGGTAAAAAACAATTAAGATCACTCGCCGACATGTTAAAAGGAAAGCAAGGTCGCTTTAGGCTTAACTTATTAGGAAAGCGCGTAGACTATTCTGGTCGTTCAGTTATTGTAAACGGACCTGAACTAGATTTAAACGAATGCGGTTTGCCAAAAGAAATGGCACTAGAGCTATTTAAGCCAATGGTTTTGCGAGAGATTTTAGCAAGAGGCTATGCCCCCAACGTAAAAAGCGCAAAGTTTGTATTGGAAGCAAGAGGACCAGAAGTTTTTGAAATATTAGAAGAAGTGGTAAAAGGCCACCCAGTGCTATTAAACAGACAACCTACACTTTGGAGACTTGGTATTCAAGCATTCTATCCAAAACTAATTGAAGGAAATGCAGTTCAGTTAACATTGGTAGTTACAGGTGGTTACAACGCAGACTTTGACGGTGACCAAATGTCAATTCACATTCCATTGTCAGAAAAGGCAATCGAAGAAGCTAAGACAATAATGTTGGCATCAAATAACATTTTTAAACCATCAGACGGTTCATTGTCTTCAGTACCTACAAAAACTATCATTTTTGGTTTGTACTTTGTAACCATGCTTAATGAATCTATCGCAAAGTTCCCAAGAGTTTTTGGCTCTAAAGAAGAAGCTTTGCTTGCTTATCAACACGAAAATATAATCAAACTTACACAAGCTATCCAAGTAAGACTCAATGGTGAAATTGTAGAAACGACAATAGGTAGAATCATATTTAATAGTATTCTTCCAGAAGGATTTGAGTTTGTTAACGTTCCGGTTGATAAATCAAAAATGAACGCAATTTTGTCACAAGCACTTGAGACACATTCAAGAGATGTATTAATTAAACTGGTAGATGATATTAAAACAATGGGACTTAAATATGGAACAGCATCTGGTCACTCAGTAGCTTTATCAGACTTTGAGGTTCCTAGTAACTTGCCTCAACTTATTGAAGACGCAAAATCAGCAGTCGCAGAAATTGACAAAAATTATCGAAGAGGTCTTTTAACCGTACAAGAGGCATCACGATCAAAACAAGATATTTGGTTAAAGCTTACGCAAGAAGTTGGCGGATTAGCTTGGGAAGCATTACAAGACGATAACCCAGTTAGAGTACTTATTAAGTCAAAAGCAACTAGAGCAGACACCGAGCAGCTAAAACAGATTGCAGGTATAAAAGGACTTATTTCTGATCCTACCGGTAAAGTTGTAGAACTTCCTATTTTGGGAAATTACAAGCACGGTTTGTCAGGTTTGGAATACTTTATAGGTTCTAGAGGAGCTAGAAAAGGTCTTGTAGATAAAGGTTTAAAAACTGCAGATGCTGGGTACTTAACTAGAAGACTTGCAGATGTTGCTCAAGAAGTTTTAATAAGAGAACACGATTGTGGTACGCATGAAGGAAGAACAGTAAAAGTTGGCGAGGGCACACTAATTGATCCATTTAAGACCCGCTTTAATGGTAGATACTTGGCAGCGGATATTGTTGTTGATGGTAAAGTTGTACATAAAAAAGACACACTATTAACACCAGAAATATTACTCGAAATTGAAAAAACAGGAGCTGAAACAATGAAAATCCGCTCTGTGCTTAATTGTTCAACACAGCGAGGCGTTTGTACTATGTGTTATGGTACCGACATGATGACGCATGAGCCAGTCGCGTTAGGTACAGCGGTAGGTATTGCAGCAGCTCAATCAATTGGAGAACCTGGAACGCAATTAACAATGAGAACATTCCACACAGGTGGTATTGTTAAGCAAGATATTACTCAAGGTTTGCCACGAGTTGAGGAACTTTTTGAAGCTCGAAATCCAAAGAATTTGGCAATAATGTCTGAAATTTCAGGAAATGCCAAAATTTCAATAAACGGTGATGAACGCCGAATTGCAATAGTTGCAGTAGATAAAACAGAAGATATGCAGTTTGTTGAATATGTTGTAGATCCTGTTTCAGAAATTTTAATAGAAGATGGAGATTTAGTTGAAAAAGGGGCAAAGCTAACATCAGGAAACTTAGACTTAACTGAATTACTTAGAACAGTTGGCGCCGCAGGAACTGCCAAATACATAGTTGATGAGATTCAAAATGTTTACGCATCGCAAGGTGTATCAATTAACGATAAACATGTTGAAACAATAGTTAAGCAAATGTTTAACATTGTTAGAATTGAAGAAATTGGCGACACAGAATTTTTGCCAGGCGAAATAGCCACAAGAGCAAGATTCCAAGAAGTAAATGAAGCAGTTTTGGCAGTTGGTGGCGAGCCGGCTGAAGCAAAGCTAACTTTGTTAGGTATTACCAAAGCATCACTTAAAACAGATAGCTTTTTGGCTGCAGCAAGCTTTATTCAAACATCACAAGTGTTGACCGAGGCAGCTGCTTCTGGTAAGGTTGATAAGCTTTTGGGTCTAAAGGAAAACGTCATAATCGGTAGATTAATTCCAACCGGTGTTGAGGCTCAAATAGAGGAATGAAGACTAACGCCTTCTTTCTACAGAAAGAAATGATATGCCAACTATTAACCAACTAATAAGAAAAGAAAGAAAAACAAAAATAACTAAGGTAAAGAATAAGGCAATGTCCTTTTCGTTCAATACCTTAAAACGAAGACCAGTTGCAAAAAAATCACCTTTTAAACGAGGTGTATGCTTAATTGTTAAAACAGCAACTCCAAGAAAGCCAAACTCAGCACTACGAAAAGTTGCAAGAGTGCGACTTTCTAACGGATCTGAAGTAACAGCATACATTCCTGGAGAAGGTCATAAATTACAAGAACACTCTGTTGTATTAGTAAGAGGGGGTAGAGTAAAAGATCTTCCTGGTATAAAATATACAATTGTGCGTGGCAAATATGACTTAACAGGTGTTGAAAAAAGAAAAACATCAAGATCAATTTATGGAACTAAGAAGCCAAAAGCATAAAAAACAAAAATGAGATCACAAAGAGCAAAAAAAAGAACAATTCAACCAGACGGTTTATACAAGTCCAGATTAGTTGCGAGGACTATAAACGTTTTAATGTTGGGTGGTAAAAAATCGACAGCCGAAAGCATTTTGTATGATTCATTAGAAAAAGTGCATGAGGATAAAAAAGAAGCACTAAAGTTTTTTGAAGATGCCGTAAAAAATTTAATGCCAAAACAAGAAGTTAGATCTCGTCGCGTTGGTGGTGCAACCTATCAAGTCCCTATGCCTGTTCGTTTTGAAAGAGCTGAGGCACTTGCTATTCGCTGGTTATTAAATGCCGCTAGGGCAAAAAGTGGAAAAAACATGGTAGAAAGACTTCATAAAGAAATTTTAGACGCCCACGAAAACGTTGGTAGCGCTATCAAAACCAAAGAAGATACGCATAAGATGGCCGATGCTAACAAGGCGTTCTCACACTTTAGGTTTTAACTACTATGGCGGAATCTAGCAACAAGACATATCCCTTAGACCAAATACGCAATATTGGTATCATTGCGCACATTGATGCAGGTAAAACTACATTTACCGAGTCAATCCTTTATTACACAGGTAAAACTCACAAAATAGGTGAAGTTCACGAAGGCGATACTCAAATGGACTGGATGGTTCAAGAAAGGGAGCGAGGTATTACTATTACTTCTGCTGCAACTACATGTTTTTGGAAGGATAACCGAATTAACATTATTGATACCCCAGGACACGTCGATTTTACTGCCGAGGTTGAAAGATCTCTGCGCGTACTTGACGGTGCAGTTGTAGTTTTTGACGGAAAAATGGGAGTTGAACCTCAATCAGAAACTGTTTGGCGACAAGCCGATAAATACTCTGTTCCAAGAATTTGCTTTGTAAACAAAATTAATCAAATTGGCGGCGACTTTTATAAAAGCTTAGATTCTATTAGAGAAAAGCTTACGCCTAATGCGCACCCAATAATGTTGCCTTTAGGTTTTGAAAAAGATATGTACGGTTATGTTGATTTAGTTAGCAAAAAAGCTTTTACATACAAAGAGTTTAAACAGCACGAATATGACGATGGGGAAATTCCTGCAGAACTGGCTACAAAGGTTGATGAATACAGAACAAAGCTTTTGGAAGCAGTTGTTGAATTTGACGAAAGCTTAATGGAAAAGTACCTCAACGAAGGAGATATTACTGATGAGGAATTTAGATCCGTAATGCGCAAAGCAGTCTTATCTGGAAAGTTTTTTGCAGTTCTTGGCGGAGATGGTCGAGGAATTGCAGCACGTTTTGGTTTAGATTCCGTTGTTCACTATTTGCCATCACCTTTAGATACTCCCGCAATAATTGGGCACACACCCGAAGGTGAAGCAATGAACTTAAACACAGACGAAGATGCGCCATTTACAGCACTTGCCTTTAAAATTCAAACTGACCCATATGTTGGAAGATTGACATTTTTTAGAGTTTATTCAGGAAAAATTGCTGCGGGAACATATTTACTAAACTCAACTAAAGGTGAGCGCGAACGACTTGGGCGTATTTTGTTAATGCACGCAAACCATAGAGAAGAATTAAAAGAAATCCGCGCAGGAGAAATTGGTGCTGCAGTTGGTTTATCCTTAACAACAACTGGGGATACTCTTTGCGCCGAATCAAATCCAATAGTTTTAGAATCAATTGACTTTGCAGATCCAGTTATTGGACTTGTCATTGAACCAAAAACCAAATCAGACCGAGATAAGCTTGGCGATGCTTTAAAGAAATTATTGGAAGAAGATCCTACATTTCAAATTAAGAGCAATCCTGAAACTGGAGAAACTACAATCCATGGAATGGGTGAATTACATTTGGAAATTAAAGTTGACCGCTTAAAGCGCGAATTTAATGTAGATGTTAATACAGGAAAACCACAAGTTGCTTACAGAGAAACCGTTAAAAAAACAGTCGACGTTGAAGGTAAGTACATTAGACAATCAGGTGGACGCGGTCAGTATGGACACGTTGTTATTAAAATGGAACCTAAAGAACGTGGTGCTGGATTTACATTTACAGATAAAATTGTTGGCGGTTCAATTCCAAAAGAATATGTTCCAGCAGTTGAAAAAGGTATTAAAGAAGCTTCTGAGAGCGGAGTTATTGCCGGCTATCCAGTTGTGGATTTTGGTGTAACATTATACGACGGTTCCTTCCACGAAGTTGACTCATCAGAAATGGCATTTAAAATTGCGGCCTCCGAAGCCTTTAAATCAGCACAGCGCAAGGCAGATCCTTACCTTATTGAGCCAATAATGAAAGTTGAAGTTGTTGCTCCGGAGGATTATATGGGAGATGTTATTGGTAACCTATCATCAAAAAGAGGTAGAATTGAAGGCACTACATCAAGAGGAACAGCAGTTGCAATATCTGCAAAAGTACCATTAGCCGAAATGTTTGGCTATGCAACAGAGCTTAGAGGCATGACACAAGGTAGAGCCTATTTTACGATGGAGCCAAGTCACTACGAAGAAGTTCCAAATAATATTGCAGAAGGTATTAGTAACAGGCAAAAGTCTTGATTTTATACGAACAATCTCGTATAAATTAGTATGCTCGTAATATACAGAATTAGCGAAGTAGTACATTTGAGTACAAAAGTATGGCATTTGCATACGCAAAAGTAAGGCATTTGAGTACAAAAGTAGAAATTTTTGGTTTGCTTACAGTGTTTGTAAGCTAGAAAGGCTATTAATAATGGCAGAATATATAAGAAACAAGCCCCATGTAAACATTGGAACAATGGGACACGTAGACCATGGTAAGACCTCCCTTACCGCAGCCATAACTAACGTATTGGCTAGCAAGGGCTTTGCTCAGGCTCAAAAAGTTGATCAAATCGACAAAGCTCCTGAAGAAAAAGCTAGAGGAATAACTATTAACATTACACATGTTGAGTACGAAACTGCAAATAGGCACTACGCTCACGTAGATATGCCAGGACACAGAGACTACATTAAAAACATGATTACGGGTGCAGCCCAAACAGATGGTGTCATACTCGTTGTAGCAGCTACAGACGGACCTATGCCTCAAACCAGAGAGCACTTGCTCTTGGCCAAGCAGGTTAACGTACCTAGCGTAGTAGTATTTTTGAACAAAGTAGACTTAGTTACCGATCCGGAACTAATTGACTTGGTCGAAATGGAAGTCCGAGAAACCCTTAAAAAGTATGGTTTTGACGAAAATGCACCAGTTATTAGAGGTTCAGCAACAAAAGCACTAGAAGGCGACCCAGCATCAGTAAAGGCAATTGAAGATCTTATGCAAGCTGTTGACGATTTTATCCCAACACCTGTAAGAGATACCGAAAAGCCATTCCTTATGCCAGTTGAGGACGTTTTCTCAATTAAAGGTAGAGGAACTGTTGCTACAGGTAAAATTGAAAGAGGTAAAATTCTTTTAAACGCTGAAGTTGAATTAGTAGGAATTAAAGACAGCACTAAAACAGTTGTAACTGGAATTGAAATGTTCAAAAAACAAATGAACGAAGCAATTGCAGGGGACAACGTAGGACTTTTGTTAAGAGGTATTGAACGAGAAGCTATTGAAAGAGGCCAAGTTTTGGCAGTTCCTGGATCAGTAAAGCCAAAAACTGATTTTGAAGCAGAATGCTACATTTTAACAGGAGATGAAGGCGGTAGGTTAAAGCCTTTCTTTAGCGGTTACAGGCCTCAATTCTATATTAGAACCACAGATGTTACTGGAGAAATAACTCTTCCAGAAGGTGTAGAAATGGTTATGCCTGGAGATAACCTTAAGTTTAAAGTTAAGCTTGTAACCCCAATCGCTTTGGAAGACGGCGTTAGATTCGCTATTAGAGAAGGTGGATTGACTGTTGGAGCAGGAGTAGTTACCAAGGTAACGGCTTAAGGAATTTTATGGCAACACAAGCTAAGATCCGAATTAAACTTAGAGGGTACGATCACAGAGTAGTTGATCTTAGCACCACTAAAATTGTAGATACGGCAATAAGGACTGGGGCCAAAGTCGTTGGTCCCATTCCTCTGCCAACCAGAATTGAAAGATTCACAGTTATTAGAGGGCCTTTTATTGATAAAAGGTCACGAGAGCAGTTTGAGCTTAGAACTCATAAGAGGTTGTTGGAGATTGTTTCTCCTACAGCCGCGACGATTGATAATCTCTCAAACTTAGATTTGCCTGCAGGCGTAGACGTTTCTATTAAGATGTGAGTCAGGCTCACAATTAAAATGTGAAGTGAACTCACACTTAAGATATAAATCGGCTTTGCGCTTAATGCGTGTATATGAAATGACAAAAACATTGGTAAAACGCAAAAAAATTGATAGAATGCGTCTTGTGTCACAAACATACACATAGCTATACGAAACAGGGAATAGTCTTTTTGGCGCCCCTGGCGCCTTTTTTTAATCCCTTGGCTATTTTGGAACAAGTGAGTCAAAAATGGAAAATATTGTACTAAAAGGAAAAAAACAACAAATGAGCCAAATCTTTACCGCTGATGGTAAAGTGATGCCTGTAACAGTTGTAAAGGTTGAAACCGAAATTTCGGATGATTACCTTAATAAAGCCATTGATATTGTAGGCACTTCAAAAGGTAAGGGTTTTACTGGAGCTATGAAAAAGTGGGGTTTTCATGGAGAACAAGCTACACGTGGACAGTCAACTTTTCCACGTTCCCCTGGTTCAGTAGGTGCTCAAACCCCTGGACGCGTTCTAAAGGGTAAAAAGATGGCTGGAAAACACGGAAATAAGCGCGTAACAATAAAAGGCTCAAAAATTTTAGCAATAAACATTGAAAATAAAGAAGTTTTTGTAATGGGACCCATTCCTGGTGCGAGAAATTCCTTGGTTTCAATTAAAGTCAACGATGTTGATAGTAAAATCAGCCAAGCTGACACAAAGGTAACTGAATAATATGGAACTTAAAGTATTAGACATAACAGGAAAAGAAACAGGAAAAGTTCAAGCTTTGGACTCTATTTTTGGTGCAACGGTAAATCAAAACTTACTTGCGCAGTACATTAGAGTATTTATGGCAAACGCTAGACAAGGCACCTCAAGCACAAAGACACGAGGAGAAGTTTCTGGTGGTGGTAAAAAGCCTTGGAAACAAAAAGGAACTGGTAGAGCCCGAACTGGTTCTATTAGAAGCCCTATTTGGGTTGGCGGTGGTATTACTCATGGTCCTAAGCCAAAAAGCTGGAATCTTTCACTTCCAAAGAAAATGAAAAAGCTAGCGTTAATTTCAGCTCTTTCATTTCAAGCCAAAAACGACAGCATTAAGGTTTTAGATTCCTTAAAGTTTGACTCAGAAAAAACCAAAACTTTGAACGAAACTTTAAAGAACCTAAACACAAATAACGCTAAACCAAAGACTTTAATTATAACTAGTGATAACAACATAGCCGTTCGAAGAACAGCTCAAAATTTACCAAATGCCACAGTTTCAATGGTTCAGAACCTTAATACAATGGACGTTTTACGTGCAAATTCGGTTGTAATAGAAAAAGATGCAGTTGAGTATTTAAATACTAAGTATATGAAAATTTAAAAATATGAAATTAACAAGCGTAATATACAACCTAATAGAAACTGAAAAGACCGAAAGCGTAAAGGGCTCTCAAAATGTGTATGTATTTAAGGTAAGCAAAGGCGCAACTAAACACGCAATCACAAAATCCTTAAAGGATTTTTTTAATGTAGACGCATTAGAAGTAAAAACAATGGTTGTACCAGGAAAAAAGCGAAGGTTAACAAAAACATACAAGTTTATAAAAACTCAAAATTGGAAAAAAGCTATGGTTAAACTTAAGGAAGGTCAAAAAGTAGAACTATGATAAAAAAATCAAGACCGATGACCCCGGGAACAAGACATAAAAAATCATTAGTAAGGCACGAACTTACTAAAACAAAGCCGGAAAAAGCTTTAACCGAAAACTTAAAAGGCGCAACTGGTAGAAGCCATGGAAGAATTTCAAGCAGACACAGCCAAAGAGGCCATAAAAAGAATTACAGATTAGTTGACTTTAAACGAAACAAGCTTGGCATTAACGCAAAAGTTAAAGCAATCGAATATGATCCTAACAGAGGGCCTAATATTGCGCTTATAGCCTATTCAGATGGCGAAAAACGATATATATTAGCACCTGAAGGTTTGACAGTTGGTATGATCGTTGGGTCAGGCCCTCAAGTTGAACCAAATGTAGGAAACAGCATGCCGTTGGAAAACATTCCATTAGGGTTGCCAATTCACAACATTGAGTTAAACCCAGGTAGAGGTGGTCAAATGGCCAGAGGAGCTGGTAATTCAGCCGTAATTTTGGCAAAAGAGGGTGCTTATGTCACAATAAAGCTTCCAAGCGGTGAATCTAAAAAGGTTTTGGGTAAATGCTACGCAACAATAGGGGTATTAGGTAATGCTGATGTACGCCATGCACGCTTAGGAAAAGCCGGAAAAGCACGCCATTTAGGAAAAAGACCACATGTAAGAGGAGTTGCAATGTCGAACCCTGCACAACACCCACACGCAGGTTCTTATAACGATAATGGAATAGGTATGCCTTCGCCAAAATCCCCATGGGGATGGAAAACACGTGGTAAAAAGACACGTAGCAGAACACATACCGATAAGTATCTGGTAAAAGATAGAAGGAAAAAATAAAAAATGACTAGATCAGTAAAAAAAGGACCATATGTAGATGAAAAGTTAATGCTAAAGGTTACCAAGGCCTTATCAGCAGGCGGCTCAAAAACCATTAAAACATGGGCAAGAGCAAGCACAATTACACCTGAAATGGTTGGCTTTACATTTGAAGTTCATAACGGTAAACAGCATTTACCGGTTTATGTAACAGAAGGTATGGTAGGTCATAAATTGGGTGAATTTTCACCAACGAGGAAGTTTAGAGGACACTCGTCTAAAAAACTAAAATAATATGAATAAAGCTGTTGTATACGCAATAAATAAGAATATAGCAATCTCACCAAAAAAGGTGCGACCTGTTATGGACATAGTTAGAGGCAAAAATGTAAAAGCAGCAAAGACTACATTAACCTTTAATAATACCAAAGCAGCAAAAGCAATTTTGAAAACATTAAATAGTGCAGTAGCAAACGCAAAAAACAACCTTGATTTAAAAGAAGAAAATCTGTACATTTCTGATTTGCGTGCAGATGAAGGTATTTTTAGAAAAACAGCCAGGATTGTTGCTATGGCAAGAGTAAGTCAAATTATAAAAAGAACTACTCATATAACAGTTGGTTTATCCGAAAGGAATAAATAATGGGGAATAAGGTTAACCCAGTTGGATACAGAATAGGAATATCTAAAGATTGGGAGTCAAAGTGGTATGCAGATAAAAAACATTATTCGATTTATGCAATCGAAGATGCTCGCATTAGGCAGATTCTTGAGAAAAAGTTTGACCTAGCAGGTTTGCGTAACATTGAAATTAATAGGTCTTTAAACGATATAAAAATTACAGTACATGTTTCAAAGCCAGGTGTTGTAATTGGAAAAGGTGGGAGTATAGTAACCAGTGCAAAAGATGAACTTGAAAAAATGACTAAATCTAAGGTTTCTATTTCAGCAGAAGCTGTAAAGGTACCGGAACTTGAAGCTAAGTTAGTTGGCGATTTTGTTGCAAGACAGTTAAAACGAAGAAAGCCTTATAGAAGCGTTGTAAACTCAGCCATTACTTCCGCAATGGACAAAGGGGCAAAGGGAATAAAAATTAAAGTAGCAGGAGTTTTAGGTGGGCCTATGTCTATTTCACGCTCAGAATACTTTTCTAAAGGAAGTGTTCCAAACCAAACACTAAGAGCTGATATTGATTTTGCACAGGTTCACTGCCAAATGATTTTTGGAACAATTGGAATAAAAGTTTGGATTTATAAAGGCGAAAAAGAAATTAGATAAGTAAAGGAAAAACCCTATGTTAATGCCAAAAAAAGTAAAATTTAGAAACGCTCAAAGAGGTAACAACAAGGGTGTAGCAACCAGAGGCAGCGAGATTTCGTTTGGTACCTACGGTCTAAAGGCCATGGACAGAGGACTTTTGTCCTCGCGACAGATAGAATCAGCCCGAAAAGCTGTTTCACACGCTACAAAAAGGGGTGGTAGGCTTTGGATTAGAGTTTTTCCCGACAAACCAATTGCAAAAAAGCCAAACGAAACTAGAATGGGTAGCGGAAAATCTCCTACCGATCATTACTCAGCCGTTATTAAACCTGGCAAAGTAATTTTTGAATTAGGCGGAGTTACTGAAAAGACAGCTAGAGAAGCTTTTAGAACAGCAGCATACAAACTGCCAATTAAAACAAAATTTATAAAAATGGAAGAGTGACATGACAAAAAGTAATAAAAAAATTGAAGGAATAGAAACAAAGACAAAAGCTCATTTTGAAGCCGTAAAAGATTTTTATAAGAAAAAGGCTAAAGATGTGCATTTACCAAGAAAGATTAGAAAAGAGATAGCACGAGCAAAAACTGCCGAAAGAAAAGGAAAAGATGAGTAAAAAAGTACTAAAAGGAAAAATAATATCAAATGGTATGCAAAAAAATGTAGTTGTTGAGGTATCGACAATTAAAAAGCATGCAGTTTATGGTAAGAATGTGACTGTAACTAAAAACTTTAAGGCGAGAAACATTGCTGAAGGTAAACTAGGTCAAGAAGTTACAATTCAAGAATCACGACCATATTCAAAAGGTGTTACTTGGGAGGTTATAGAGGTCAAATGATACAAGTTGGATCAAGAATAAATGCAGCAGATAACTCAGGCGCTAAAATACTTAAGGTTATTGGTATACCTGGGGGTTCACATATAAGATTTGCGTCTGTTGGTGACATTGTGACTGTTTCAATTAGTGGCGCTTCTTCAACAGGGC
Source organism: uncultured Candidatus Saccharibacteria bacterium (assembly GCA_964496905.1). GTDB lineage: Bacteria > Patescibacteriota > WWE3 > UBA101185 > UBA10185 > CAZCAQ01. The sequence continues at coordinate 42,342 of CAZCAQ010000002.1, read as the reverse complement.
AAGTTAAAGATCATACCTTAATGAAGGCGGTAATAGTTAGAACACGAAAAGAAGTTCGCAGAAAAGATGGCAGTTATGTAAGATTTGACGACAACGCGGCAGTTGTAATTGATAAAGCAAAAAATATGATTGGAACAAGAGTTTTTGGTCCTGTTGCCCGTGAAATTAGGGATAAAGGTTATGTTAAGATAGTGTCTCTTGCTAAGGAGGTATGGTAATAAGATGAAAATAAAAAAGGGCGATAAAGTCCAAGTTATATCAGGAAAAGAAAAAGGAAAAACTGGAACTGTTAAGTTAGCGTTGCCGGAAGTTAAAAAAGTTGTAGTTGAAAACATTAACTTAGTAAAGCGACACGTAAAACCTGGGGTGTTATCAAAAGAAGGCGGTATTGTTACTTTTGAAAAACCAATAGATGTTTCAAAAATTATGATTTACTGCGAAAAGTGCGGCAGACCCACAAGAGTAAGCTATAAGTTTGTAAAAGAGAAAAAGTATAGAGTCTGCACAAAATGTGAGGAAGTACTAGATAAATGACATTGTCAAAAACATACAAAAAAGATATAGTTCCAAAGCTTGCTCAGGAACTAGGCATAAAAAACCCAATGCAGCTTCCAAAGCTTCAAAAGGTAAGCATTAATGCTGGTATTGGCGGATTTAAAGATAACAAAGAAGCGGTTGAGTCTTTTGTTCAAGAAATTGCGGATATTGCAGGTCAAAAGCCAGTTTTAAAAGCAGCCCGAAAAGCAGAAGCAGGTTTTAAAATAAAAAAAGGTGATATTGTTGGCGTTAACGTAACATTAAGAGGAGATAGAATGTGGGCATTTGTAGAAAAGTTTATAAGCATTGTGCTGCCACGAGTACGAGACTTTAAAGGAGTTAACCCAGACGCATTTGACAATAGTGGTAATTTTTCAGTAGGAATAACAGAGCACACAATATTTCCTGAAGTTAACGCAAATATAGTTAAGGGCATTAGAAGCTTACAAGTTACTTTTGTAACAAATAGTAGCGATAAAGAACAAAGCAAGGCGTTGCTAGCTTATTTAGGTATGCCTTTTAAGAAAGACGAATGAAGCCTAACAGCTTCTAATTTTGAGGAATTAAAATATGGCTAAAAAATCAATGATAGCAAGACACAAAAGAATAAAGAGGTTTCCAGTAAGAGATCACAACAGATGTGAACTTTGCGGAAGACCAAGAGGTTTTATGAGAAAATTTGGAATGTGCAGAATTTGTTTTAGAGAATTAGCACTTAAAGGACAGCTTCCTGGAGTTAAAAAGTCGAGCTGGTAAAAATATGGATCAAATATCAAACATGCTAAGTACAATAAAAAACGCGTCAATGGCTGGTAAAAAGTCAATTGAAGTGGATCACAGCAAAATGAAAGAAGAAATTGCAAAGGTACTTAAAGAAGGTGGTTTTTTACAAGAAGTAAAAGTTTTTAAAGAAAAAGACTCACCACTTAAAAAAATGAGAATTGATATTGCATTTGGCGAGGATGAAGTTTCTAAAGTGACAGACCTACAAAGAATTTCTAAGCCAGGACGCAGGGTTTATTTAGGATATTCAGATATTAAGCCGGTAGCAGCAAACATGGGGTTTTTAGTTTTATCAACTTCAAGAGGAGTAATGACAAGTAAAGAAGCAAGAAAGAAAAAATTAGGCGGAGAAATAATCTGCAAAATTTATTAAGGATATATGTCTAGAATTGGAAAAAAAGAAATTTTAATACCAGCAGGAGTGTCTGTAGAATTACAAGGCGCTGCAGTAATGGTCAAAGGCCCAAAGGGCGAACTTTCAACAGTAATTAGACCTGAAATCAAAACAATAGTTGAAGGTAGTACTGTAAATTTTGAAAAGGCAATAGAAACAAAAGACACAAACGCGTACTGGGGTTTGTCACGGGCACTTGTAGCTAGCATGATTAAAGGGGTTACCGAGGGTTACGAAAAAAAGCTCGAATTAGTAGGAGTTGGGTACAGAGTTAAAAATTCAGATAAAGGGATAACTGTTACAATTGGTTATTCACATCCAGTTGAATTTCCAGCACCCGCAGGCATTAAATTAGACACCGAAGATACAAGATTTATAACAGTCTCCGGGTTCGACAAACAGTTGGTAGGTCAGACTGCAGCAGAAATTAGAAAAATCCGTGGACCTGAGCCCTACAAAGGAAAAGGTATAAAATACGTTGACGAAGTTATTAGAAGAAAAGCAGGAAAGGCCGGTGCGAAAAAGTGATGATGGTCACTAACGGTTAAAATAATATGAAATCAGTAGTAAAAACATCAAAATCAAGAAGAAAAACTAAAGTACGACAAAACGTGCAAGGCACCATGTCCACACCACGTCTTTCAGTCTTTAGATCAAACAAATACATCTATGCGCAACTTATAGACGACGTTGCCGGCAAAACATTGGTCTCAGTGTTTGATGTTTCTAAAAAATTACATGAAAAAAAAGCTAAAGTTGAAGCGTCAAAAGAAGTAGGAATAGAACTTGCAAAAAGAGCACTTAAAAAAAATATTCAAAAAGCCGTATTTGACAGAGGAGAATACAGATACCACGGTAGAGTTAAAAGCTTAGCCGATGGTGCAAGAGAAGGAGGTTTAAGATTTTAATATGAGACCAGATTTTGATTCACAACCAAAGAGCGAATTTGAGGAAAGAGTTTTACATATAAAAAGAGTTTCCAAAAAAACAAAAGGTGGAAACAAAATTGGATTTACAGCTTTAGTAGTTATAGGAGATAGAAACGGTCGTGTAGGCGGAGGCTTGGGCAAAGCAACAGATGTTAAAACAGCTATTAGAAAAGGCATAAACGCAGCAAAGGCGAACATGATTAACGTAAACATGAAGGGACAAAGCATTCCCCACGAAGTTACAAACAAATTTGGAAGCACAGAAGTTTTTATGAAACCAGCCCCACAAGGATCTGGGATTATCGCAGGTGGTGTAATTAGGCATGTTGTTGAGCTAGCTGGTATAAAAGACATTTCAGCAAAAATGCTTGGTTCTAACAATAAAACGTCAAATGTTGAATGTGCATTGCAAGCTTTAAATAAGTTGCAAAAAATTAGCTAAGGAAAATATGGAACTACATAACATAACAAAAATAAAAGGAAACAAAAACAAAAAAACCAGAGTAGGTAGAGGTATAGGCAGTGGACATGGTGGGCATACTTCTGGAAAAGGACACAAAGGGCAAAAAGCACGTACTGGAAACTCTATTCCAACCGGATTTGAAGGTGGCCAAGTACCATTGCACAAGAAGCTCCCAAAGATTGGTGGGTTTAAATCGTCAAAAAGAGGCATTTTTGCTTCAGTTAAACTAGAGGCATTTAATAGATTTTCAGCCGGGGAAGAAATTACTCCTCAAAGTTTAATAAAAGAGGGACTTTTAGACAGAGGCAAATATGCAGATGTAAAAGTTCTAAATTCCGGAAAAGTGGCGAAAAAACTAACTTTTAAGGGATTTTCATTTTCACAAAGCGCTAAGAATTCGATTTTGAAATCCGGCGGAAATATTGTAGATTAAATTAATGTTTTTCAAACTTTTAAAAGTACCAGAAATAAGAAACAAGATTTTGTTTTCACTTTTCGTAATTCTTGTATTTCGCTTGTTAGCTCACATTCCAGTACCAGGTATTGATCAAGAGGCAGTTAAGGCCTTTTTCTCTCAAAGCGAGATTTTTGGCTTTTTTGATATTTTTAGCGGAGGAGGGTTTCAAAACTTTTCTATAGTTGCTTTGGGCTTAGGGCCTTACATTAATGCTTCAATTATAATTCAACTTTTAACGACAATTTTGCCTAGTTTTGAAGAACTTTCAAAAGAAGGCGAATCTGGAAGAGAAGTGCTTAATAACTACACACGTTTGTTAACAATACCTTTGGCACTTTTTAATGCATATGGACTTTATATAATTTTAAGAAATCAGCAGGTAATTGGTGCACTCTCAACTGGTGAGCTTATGGTTTCAATATTAACTCTTGTTGGAGGAACTATGGCGCTTATGTGGATTGGTGAACTTGTCACAGAGTATGGTGTTGGGCAAGGAATTTCGCTTTTAATTTTTGCTGGAATTGTTGCAGCTTTGCCTCAAAGTTTAATTCAATTTGGTGTATCTATGAAAACCTTGGAATTTTTTGTAATCGCATTGTTGATTGTTCTAGCGGTTGTAATTTTGCTTATGGTTGTAGCTGTTAATGAAGGTACGCGAAATATTCCAATAGAATATGGCAAACGATTAGCCACAGGAGTGCCAACACAAAACTATTTGCCATTAAAAATTAATCAAACGGGCATGATTCCAATAATATTTGCAGTGGCACTAATTTCACTTCCGGCGTTTTTGGGACCATTGTTTAATTCAATGCAATCTAGCTTTTTTAATCAAATTGGACAGTTTTTAACAACTTATTACGTTCCAACTTCTTGGCTATATATAATTACCTACTTTTTACTGGTTTTTGGATTTACATATTTTTATACGTTTTTTCAATTTGATCCAAAAAAGATTGCCGATAATATAAAACAAAGTGGTGGTTTTATTGCAGGAATTAGACCTGGAAAAAATACCGAAAGTTATTTGCGAGGAATTTTAGTTAAACTTACTCTTTTTGGAGCAATATTTTTAGGTGTTGTAGCAGTTGTACCAAATGTTATAGAAAAGCAATTTGGTATTCAAAGCAGTTTTATTTTAGGAGGTTCGTCGCTGTTGATTGTAGTGTCTGTAGTTTTAGAAACTATGCGACAAATTCAATCAATGGCGGTTTCAAGGAATTACGATAAATTTTTGTAACTTAGTAGCACATTGTAAAATAAAGTGCCACTAAGTTTCGCTAAAAGCGATGATTTAAAAAGGAGAAAATATGTTAGATAAAGCAAAAATGTATAAAGATCTGTGGCAATTAAAGCGAGAAGTTGAAAAACAGCAAAGCCAGATTTTTGCAGTTGTTGAAAAAGGTAGCTTAAAAGTAGTCGCGCGTGGTGATCACACAATTGAAAGAGTTGAATTAAATGGAGTCGAAGACAAAAATTTAAAAAATGTGTTAAATGAGGCTTTAAAAGAAGCTGAGAAGAAAGCCGAAAAAAAGCTTGCTGGAATGCAAACTGAAATGGCAAAGAAAATGGGGATTGATCTATGAAATTGTTTTTACTAGGTGCTCAAGGTAGTGGTAAGGGAACCGTTGGAAAAATTCTCGCTAAAAGGCTTTCTTTGCCACTTGTTGGTGTAGGTGAAATGCTGCGGGATATGCTTCCATCAAATCCTCATTATGAAACTATTCAAAAAATGATGCTGGAAGGTAAGTTTAATAACCAAGACATTATAGCTGAAATTTTGCAAGATAGACTTACACAAACAGACTGTTCCAATGGATTCTTACTTGATGGTTGGGGAAGAAAAAAAGTGGATTTAGAGCTTTTTGATCCCCAAGTAGATTATGCAATTTACTTTGTAATCCCACGTGAGTTGTCAGTTCAACGTATTATTGGCCGTAGAATTTGCAGAAATGACGACTTTTCTGCCAATATTTTTTCTCGTAAGCCTAAAGTGGACGGCAAATGCGATATTTGTGGTGCAGATCTTATTCAAAGACCTGACGATACTGAAGAAGCAGTTAATTCTAGACTTAACATATTCTATTCAGAAACAATTCCAGTTATTGATCACTACCGGAATATTGGGAAATTAATTGAAATACCTGGAGAAGGTCCCGCAGAGGAAGTTGCCGAAGTGACTCTTAGTCTTTTACCACATGATCAACATTAAAACCCCCGAAGAAATTAAAATCATGCAAGAAGGCGGGAAAATTACCGAGGCAGCTTTGCAAGAGGCCTTAAAAGGCGTAAAACCAGGCGTTAAAACAATAGAACTAGACAAAATAGCCTATGAAACCATAAAAAGACTTGGCGCAGAGCCTTCTTTTATGAAAGTTGATGGCTATAAGTACACCACTTGTATTAATGTAAACGACGGTTTGGTTCACGGACTGCCTGGAGACTATGTTATTCAGCCTGGGGATTTGGTTAAGGTCGATGTTGGGGCTTATTTAAAGGGTTTTCACACGGATCTTTCTTATACTATCGAAGTTGAGTCAAATAAAGAGGCTGAGTTTCTGTCTGCGGGCAAAGAAGCCATAAACAGGGGTATAGAGCAATTTAAGGTAGGAAATCGCGTAGGAGCCATTTCTAACGCCATTCAACGGGTGTTAGAGGATGCTGGCTACACAGTCTCGCGCGACTTAGTAGGTCATGGCGTAGGAAGAGAACTTCATGAAGATCCATACGTACCTGGATATGGAAGGTATAACGATGGTCCTTTGATTCAAGAGGGCATGGTTTTTGCAATAGAGGCTATTTATCAAAAGGGGAAACCCGATATTAAAGTGCTAAAAGACGATTGGACTATAGCTACAAAAGATGGCAGTTTGGCTGGATTATTCGAAAAGACTGTTGTAGCAACCAAAAACGGGCCTTTAATCCTTGCGGGATACTGAGTTCTGCCTGTTGACGAGGTTAGTTTATATATTTACAATACGAAAGCTCTCTTGCGCGCTGTATAAGCATTTGCTAGAATCAGCTTCGTTAAAACATTAATGGATACAAAAGAAGTAATAATTAAAGAAGGTCTAGTGAAAGAAGCGTTAATGGGTGGGATGTTTAAGGTTGAGTTATTGGATGGCACTGAGGTTTTGGCTTCATTATCGGGAAAAATAAGAAAAAACAGGATAAGAGTTTTTGCTGGTGATAAAGTAAGACTTGAGTTTTCGCCTCACGACTTAAATTTAGGTAGAATCACCTACAGATTGAAATGAAGCTAACTAGCTTTGTTTAGAAACTAAAGAAAAAAAATGAAAGTAAGATCATCGGTCAAAAAAATTTGCAGAGACTGCAAAATAATAAAAAGAAAGGGTGCAATTAGGGTTATTTGTACTAATCCAAAGCACAAACAAAGGCAGGGTTAAGTATGGCACGTATTGCAGGTGTAGATATACCAATGAATAAAAGAGTTGTTATTGCTCTTACATACATTTATGGAGTCGGACCTCAAGTTTCTAGAAAAATCTTGGCAGAAGCAAATATAAATGAAAGTACACGAGTTAAGGATTTAACCGAAGCAGAAGTTGCCTCAATAAACAAGCTTTTACGAGACAACGAAGTGCCAGTTGAAGGTGAACTAAAGAGAATAGTTAATCAAAATATTAAGAGACATTTGGAAATTAAGTCTTACAGAGGTTCTAGGCATACAGCTGGTCTGCCAGTTAGAGGTCAAAGAACAAAATCAAATGCTAGAACTAGAAAAGGTAAGAAAAAGACAGTTGGCGGAATTAAGAAAAAGACCGCAAAGAAGTGATAGCGAGTACGCTATCATCTCCTGATGGAGAATGACGGTGATTACACCGTCTTTCCTTCGGAAATGATGATGCGGAAATAATATGGCAAACACAAGTAAAAAGTCAAAACAAAAAATAATACCAGCAAGCGGAAGAGTTTATATTGCCGCAGGTTTTAACAATACACTAATAAGCATTACAGATGGTGAAGGTAATGTTTTGTTTGCAGGTAGCTCAGGCAAATCTGGATTTAAAGGTTCAAGAAAATCAACTCCATACGCAGCAACAAAAGCTGCAGAAACAGTAGCTCAACAAGCAGTCTCAGCAGGAGTGCAAGAAGTTGCAGTTTATGTAAGTGGGCCTGGCCTTGGAAGAATTTCCTCAATTAAGGCGTTAAAAACAGCAGGACTTAAAGTAACAGCAATTACAGACACTACAAAAATTCCGCACAACGGTTGCCGCCCAAGAAAAAGGAGAAGAGTTTAAATGGCACGATATACTGGACCAAAATGCAGATTATGTAGAAGAGAAGGGGTTAAGCTCTATCTTAAAGGCACTCGTTGCGAAACTGATAAGTGTGGTGTCGCAAAAAGACCTCAAGCACCTGGCCAACACGGCACCAAATTTGGAAAATTATCAGCTTATGGAATTCAGCTTAGAGAAAAGCAAAAAGCTAAAAGAATTTACGGTGTTTTAGAAACTCAGTTTAAAGGCTATGCGGACTCAGCTTTAAAAAAGCAAGGTATTACGGGAGAAATACTTTTACAAACATTAGAGCGTAGATTTGATAATATGGTTTATAGAAGTGGCTTTGCTACATCAAGGGCTCAAGCTCGCCAATACATTAGAAGCGGATTTTTTACACTTAATGGAAAAAACAACAATATACCTTCAACTATGGTAAAACCGGGAGACACAATTCAACCGGTCGATATTTCAAGAATTCAGTTAAGACAGGGTTTTACTCTCCCTGAATGGATTTCTGCCAATGTTAAAGAAAAATACGTAAAATTAGAAAGAATGCCTTCCATTGACGAAATCAGTGGAAATGTAAATGTTCAGTTAATTGTTGAATATTATTCAAGATAATATTTATTTGAAAGGAAGAAATGCTACTTAATACATTAGACGTAACAATAAATAAACTATCCGAAACGGATAACACAGGAGTATTTTCATTTAAGCCTTTACCAAAGGGTTTTGGATATACACTAGGAAATACCTTGAGACGAATTTTATTAACATCTCTTGATGGTGCAGCAATCACCCAAGTTAAGTTAAATGGAGTTTCTCATGAATTTACAACAATGCCCGGCGTAAAAGAAGACGTAATTGAACTTACTCTAAATCTAAAGCAGGTAAGGGCACGAATGAACACTGAAAACCCCGTAGTACTAAGAATATCTAAAAAGGGCCCAGGGGCAATTACAGCCGCTGATATTGAAGCTAACAGTGACTTAGAAATAGTAAACTCTGACTGTCATATTGCTACACTAACTGATGCCAAAACTGTATTTGAAGCCGAAGTTGTTTTTGAAAAAGGGACTGGTTTTTCACCAGTAGAAGAGCGCGAAACATCCAAAGTTGGTGTAATTTTATTAGATGCAGTATTTTCACCTGTAGTTTCAGCAAGCTACCAAGTTGAACAAACAAGATCAGGAAGATCTGTAGACCTTGATGACCTAGTTTTGTCAGTTACCACCGACGGTAGCTTAACCCCAGAAGAAGCTGTTACCAGATCATCTGCAGTTCTAAGAGACTTTTTTAGTAGATTCTCAAAAGGTGTTGACGAAGTAGTAGAAGTTGTAGAAACCGCGGAAGATGACACGGCCGCTCAATCTGCTCAGTCACAATCTGAGTACGACGAAGTATCCATTGACGAATTGCCTCTTCCAACAAGAACAATTAACGCTTTAAAAAAGCATGGCATTAAGTCATTGCAAGATTTAGTAAACAAATCACCAGAAGAGTTAGCTGATATTAAGAATTTGGGAGAAAAGTCAGTAGAAGAAATAGAAAAACTATTAAAGAAAGAAGGGCTTACTAACAAGTGAGCTGCCTGATGGCATCTCCGCTAAAGTGTAACCAATAAAGGATAAATGAGGCATAGAGTACAAACATCACAAATGAATAGGGACAAGGACCACCGAAAAGCACTGCTAAGAAACATGTGCACTTCATTTATTGAACATGGAAAAATGGAGACAACTTTGGCTAAAGCAAAATATGTCAAACCATTTATTGAAAAGACTGTTACCAAGGCCAAAAAAGGTGCTGACTTTACAAACATTAAAAATATACGCGCAATAGTTACAACAACAAAAGCAGAAAGAATGTTGTTTGCAGATATTGCTCCAAAGTATGCAACACGAAATGGTGGTTATACACGAATAGTAAAGCTAGGTTTTAGAGCTGGTGATAATGCAGAAATGGCAAGACTTGAATGGGTTGAAGATGAAAAGCCTGTTAAAGCAGAAAAAACTAAAGTAGAAAAAGCTAAAGTAGAAAAAGCTCCAAAAAAAGAAGCAAAAGTAAAAAAGGAGACCAAATAAATGGTTAAAACATACTCACCTAATCCAAATACAGTAGTTAAAGGCTGGAAAAAGTTTGATGCAGACGGGCAAGTTCTTGGTAGACTAGCTACTCAAATTGCTGATGTTTTAACTGGTAAAACAAAACCAGAATACACTCCTCATTTAGACCTAGGTGACAGTGTTGTTGTCGTAAATGCTGAAAAAATAAAGGTAACTGGTAAAAAAATGACAGACAAAATTTACTATCATTACAGTGGTTATCCAGGAGGAATGAAAGACGCCAGACTAGAAGAAAAAATGGCTAAAAACCCCTCTGAAGTTATTAAACTAGCAGTTTGGGGAATGCTTCCTAAAAATAAACTTAGAAAAGCAAGGATTAAAAAATTATACATTTATGCTGGTGAAACACATCCGCACGTATCAAACATAAAATAGAAATAACTTTAAAAAAATATGGCAAAAATAAAAAAAGATACAACTAAAGAAAAAAAGACAGTAAAATCTGCGACTAAAAAAGTTGAAGTAAAAGAAAAAGCCCCAAAAAAAGAAGTAAAAGCTCCTAAAAAAGTAGTTGAAACCTCCGCAACAAGTGAGCAGACTGTAAGTGTTCCCGCACAAGTATCACCTGTCGAAGTTGTGGTATCTTCTGAACCTAAAGCAAAAGCTCCAAAAATTAAAAAGAACTTAATAACAGGAACAGGAAAAAGAAAAACTGCAGTTGCACGAATATTTTTATACGAAACTAAAGGTGAATTTATAGTTAATGGAAAAGATATAAACACCTATTTTCCAAGTGAACAAGCTCAAGCCAAATGGATGAAGCCATTTCACGCAATTGGTATTGCGCATCCTACCTCAAAATATAGCGCAACAATTAAAGTGCACGGTTCGGGACCTGCTGCGCAACTTTCTGCCGTGGCACATGGTTTTTCAAGAGCACTTGCTGGTATGAGCGAAGAATTTTCGGAAGTCTTGCACAAGAGCGATCTATTGACCAGAGACCCAAGAATGGTTGAAAGAAAGAAATACTGGCTTAGAAAAGCAAGAAAAGCTCCACAATATTCAAAGCGCTAAAGAACTTGGCATTGTATCATTTTGGTAAGTTCGTTAATATCTTCTTGAAGTTTTCTAAGTCTATTTAAGAGTAAGTCATCGCTACTGACAGTTATTGTAGACACAGATATATTGTAAGCCTCTGAAATTTTCTCTAGAACTCTTAACGGCGGAATGCATTTTCCATTCTCATATGCTGAAATTGTTTTTCCTGAGACTCCTATTTTATTTCCAAATCTTTTTTGTGATAGGCTATTTTGCAGTCTTAAATGTTTTATATTTCCAGCAATACTTTTCATTCTAGTTAAAATAGAACTTAACATATTGCAATGTACATTGCAATAATATATGTTGTTATTATGAATTTGAAAGAATCGTTCAATGTAGTTGATAGACCTCGTGAAAGATTGTTTCAATTTGGTGCAACTGCATTGTCAGACTACGAATTAGTTTCAATAATTTTAGGTTTTGGTGGAAAGAATCATTCAGTTACAGAAATTTCAAAAAGATTGCTAAAGACATATGGTGGATTAAAAGGCATGTCACAAGTTACTTCAAGCGAACTGCTTTTAAACAAATATATTGGAAAATCTAAAGCAGCTTCAATTATTGCTATGAATGAAATAGCTTTAAGGATTATGACTCAAGATTTACAAGACAAAAGACCTAAAATTAGTACACCTAAAGATGTTTATGATTGCCTTCGTAGAGCACTATTTATGAAGAAAAGAGAATGTTTGTATTTGTTATCATTGGATTCTCACAATGTTCTTATAGAAAAAGATTTAATTTCTGTTGGGACTATACATGAAACTTTAGTAAGTCCTCGCGAAATATTTAGACAAGCTTTGTTAAGAAATGCAGTAACCATAATTTTGGCGCATAACCATCCTTCCAATAAGGCAGTACCAAGTAATGCCGATCTAACTTTAACTGAGCAAGTTGCACAGGTTGGTCAAAAACTGGGAATTAAAATGCTAGATCATGTGATTATTTGTGATCACGACTATTGCAGCATTAAAGCTATGGACGTTTTTATTGTTAATGAGAAAGGGGGTGAAAAAAATGACACTACGACTAAAACCTAACAAACGCTTAATATTGGTTGTGCTAGGTGTGCTACTTGGTGTGAGTATGAGTGTTGGCTACGCAGCATTTATGGATAAGGGCAAAATATTGGGTTCTACTTTTTCAGTTGGCAGTTCAGACTTAAAATTGCTCAAAGATCTAAGCTTGGGAGGTAGTTCTACAAACTTAGCAGATGAAATGCAGGGACCAACGTTTACTAACATTTCCTCTAATTGGACAAAGGATTATTTAATTAAGCTCTACAACAACGCTACTGATGTATTGGTGCTTACAACAAACGCTTTTTATGAGACTGCTAACGATCCTGATGATTTAAGGTCGATTGTGTTTGTCGAGCCAATTGTTTGGAATGATAATGGCAATGGTGTAGTAGATACAGGTGAGCTTGGCACGTCGTTTGGTAAAAAGACAATTATTAAATGGAAAACTGAAGGGTTTAACCTTGGACAACTTGCTAAAGGAGAAATAAAGGGATTAATATTACGCTTTTCCACTGATGCTGTTGCAGATACAAAACAAGGAAAAAGCGGTTCTTTCGACTTTGAATTTGGTGCTGCTACAGTCAACTAAAAGTGATGGTCAGCGCGCAAGCTTCCACCCGGGAGGAGGTTTGCGAAAAATAAAAGTGCTCTTTAAATTGGCTGGTATGCTTAGGTTTTATCCTAATATTTGATATGCTTATTGTGTATGAAAAATCTGCCCAAACATGTTCTAGCCTTTTTACTTTGGTATTTTGTTAGAGCACCAAAAAAAATCTATGTTGTGTATTCAAGAGGGTTAAAGCTGTTAAATAATGAAATGTCCCTAACGCTTAATTTGCGTTTACTTTTTACCCCTTTATACAATGATTACTCTAAACTTGGCCGGGCAATAGGCTTTGTATACCGTATTCTAAAAATGTTTTTTGGCTTTTGGTTATTGATAATAGCAATCATTTTTTTATTTATTGCAATAATCTTTTGGTATGTACTGCCATTCTTATTGGTCTATTACATAAAAATAAGTTTTGTACTTCTTTTTTTGGTTGTGTTCTTGGCTAAGGAACTAATGCGCGACGATTCTGGTGAGTTTAGAACCTATACCTTAAACGGTCGTCCGTATGAGAAGGCCTTTAGAACTACTACAAAAAGTCTTTTTGACAAACTTAGGTCGACAAGTAACGATTATGCATTTCTATCTACAAATAAAGAAATTCACGCAGTTTTGTATCGCTGTGAACTTTTGGGCACAGATTTTTTTAATAGATTAAATGACTCACTTACGCAGCTTGATATCGCAATTCTTCCTGAGAAAGCTTTTTTTTATGCTGATAAGTATAAAACGCGTTACATTGAACCCGAGCACCTTTTTTTAGCTGTATTATCACAATCTCCTAGACTTGATTTGCTTTTGTCCGCGTTTAAATTGGATTTTAACCAAATCGAAAGTAGTGTTGAATGGATGGTCACACTCCGCGAGGACGCCGCAAAAGTTCACTTTTGGCAAACCGACTACGACGTACCAATAATGGGAGGCGTAGATAAGGGTAGAACTGGACGGGTAACACCATTTTTAGATGCGCACTCAGAAGACTTAACTAAATCAGCAGAATATGGTCAAGTTAAAAAACCTGTTGGTAAAGATGAAGTTATTGAGCAAATAATCAGCTTACTTGGCGCAAGCGGAGAAAAAAACGTTATGATAATTGGCGAGCCGGGAAGCGGAAAAACTACTGTTGTTCGAGGGCTAGCTCTTGAAATAATAAAAGGAACGCCTTACGAATCGCTCAAATATAAAAGAATTGTAAGCCTAGATATGGGATTAGTCGCGGCTGGAACCAGAACTATTGGCGAAGTCTCAGAAAAAATATCTTTATTAATGAAAGAAATAGAAGGATCCCGCGACATTATTATTTTTATTGACGAAATGCACAACTTTTTAATGGGAGACGATTCTACTCTTTCGGGAGTATTTAGCGTACTAGAAACATATGCTTCATCTGGAAAATTTCAAATAATTGGGGCTACATCTAGTGCAAATTATAGAAAATACATTGAACCTGCATCCTCATTTTCACGGCTTTTTGAAGTTGTGGAGGTTGCTCCAGCATCACCAGAGGTGTCACTTGAGATTCTAAAAGATGAGGCACTTTATTTGGAAAGAGATTATAAAATCACGATTTCGTTTCTCGCGTTGGTTGCAACCGTTGATTTTTGTAAAAAACTAATTCACGAACGAGTTTTTCCAGATAAAGCCGTTGATGTATTAAAAAGGACTTGCAGTAGCATAAAAGGTAAAAACTTTGTAACGGCTGAAGACGTTGCTCAGGTCATTTCATTAATGACGCATGTTCCCGTAAGTACGGTTACTACTGACGAATCAGCCAAACTGTTAAATATTGAAGAAGATATGAAAAAAATGGTGATTGGGCAAGATCCAGCAGTTGTTCAAATAGGATCTGCAATAAAAAGAGCACGCGTTGGCATTAGAAACGAAAACAAGCCCATTGCTAGCTTTCTATTTGTAGGTACTACTGGAGTTGGTAAAACTCAAACAGCAAAAGCCCTAGCCAAAAGTTATTTTGGAGACGAAAAGGCTATGATTCGCTTGGATATGAGTGAATACCAACAACAAGACAGTATTAACCGTTTGCTAGGTGCTCCTGATGGAAGTATGCCAGGCTATTTAACTGACCAAGTTCGTACCAAGCCCTTTTCTTTAATTTTGCTCGATGAAATTGAAAAAGCACATCCAAGCATTTTGCTCACCTTTTTACAGGTCTTGGATGATGGCCGCCTAACGGATACTTTGGGAAGAACCGTTGACTTTACAAACAATATTATTATTGCCACAAGCAATGTTGGGACCCGTTCGATTCAAGAAATTGCCCAACGCGACGGAGTTTTTGAAGAAATGAAGAGCGCTGCAATGCACGATGTAGAAGATAAGTTTGCTCCAGAGTTTTTAAACAGATTCAACGGCATTATTGTGTTTAAGCCTTTGTCTCGAGGTGATGTTAGAAGAATTGCCGATTTGATTTTAAACAGAGTACGAGTTATGGCAGATGCAAAAGGGATAAAATTGGTCTTTTCTCCTGAATTAATTGATGAACTGGCAAGTCGGGGTTTTGATCCTCAAAATGGAGCTAGACCGTTAACTAGAGTTATTGAGGAATTTGTTGAAACCAATTTAGCAGAGCGCATTTTGCGTGGGGAGATTGTAGCTGGAGATGAGATTGTAATGGGAACTGAGGTTTTTTCTTCATAAAAGTAGGGAGTCCGTTACAGGTGATTGTTCACATGTCGTAACTCCCTGAATGCTTTGCCTATTATTTACCATGTGGAGGTATAGATAGGCATGGGCTTGAATAAATCCTTAACTTTTTTCGGAAAACCCCACCCGGTTTTCCTTTCGTTTGCCCGTTGGTTAATTACCAACGTTTTTGCTGGCACGGACAGTTTCTCAAAAAGTTTCACGGCTTGGTTCAAGCCGCTATCGGAGTAGAGATCGAGAATCCGCATGGATTTCTCAAAAATTTCGACTTCATCGAGGATTTCCTCAAGCCAATTGGGCGAATACTGCATTGTCTTACCTCCGTAATCCTAGTTTGCTTCCTCATCCTACTATAGGGTACTGTGGTTGTCAATTCTTTCTGTATAAAAATAAGGCACAAATCCCAGATATCATACTGTCATATAAGTTTTATCAAATGCTACAATGCTCTTATGCAACAAGTGCAAGGAAATTTAATGACACAAGCCGAAAAAGAGCAACTCCAAAAAGATCTCGACATTTTGGGTGAAAAACTAAAAATGCCCGAAAAACAGACTCGGCTGCGTCAAATTCAACTTGAATTATCTGCCCCAAACGCATGGGAGGACTGGGAAAATGCGCAAAAACTTTCTCAAGAGCAGTCGGCTATTACAAAAGAGGCTGATCAGTTTGAGATGCTTGAGCTTTTGCTTGAAGATGGTCAGAGTGAGGAATTCTTAAAAGAATTTAAAAAACTTGAAGAAAAAACCTTCTTGTCATTTCCATATGCTACAGCAGATGCACTATTGTCGGTTCACGCAGGCCAAGGTGGCACAGAAGCAATGGACTGGACGGCTATGCTTTACCGAATGTATGCACGTTACGCAGAAAAACAAAATTGGAAGTGCGAAGTCGTTCATGAGGTTCCAGGTGAAGAAGCGGGATTTAAATCAATCACGCTTGAAATAAGTGGTCAATATGCTTTTGGCTTTTTGCGTTACGAATCGGGCACTCACCGCTTGGTACGCCAATCTCCATTTAACGCCAATGACTTGCGGCAAACTTCTTTTGCGCGAGTTGAAGTTATTCCTGTAATTAACGAAGACATAGCGGAAATTGAAATTAAAGACGAAGACATTGAATTTGAAGCGCACCGCTCAGGAGGTTCTGGAGGACAAAATGTAAATAAGGTTTCAACAGCAGTGCGCTTAAAGCACAAACCCACAGGAATTGTCGTGGAGTGTCAGGAAGAACGCTATCAAGGAAAAAACCGCGAGCGGGCCTTAAAAATTTTAAAATCAAAACTTTTCGCTTTAGAGCAACAAAAAATAGACGAAGAAAAGCGCAAACTAAAAGGTGACTACGTTATACCAGGTTGGGGGACTCAAATTCGCAACTACGTTTTGCATCCTTACAAATTGGTTAAAGATTTACGCACCAATATTGAAAGTACAAATCCAGAAGCGGTTTTAAATGGTGAGTTAGAAGAATTTATAACGGCTGAGGTCAAACTTTAGCCCCGTATCAGGCATAAAGTAATTTAGGGCTAAAATTACTCCAAGTGCAAAAACTGCATAAGCCGCTGTTTTTAGTAGATCTTTTTTTATTTCCGCAATTGGAAGTGCGTATTTGTAGTCTTTTTCTTGGACTGTCTTAACGACTACTTCCGTAGCAGTACTAGTTTTTTGTACTTCTTTTGAGACTGTTTGCGGTTGCTTCTTTTTGTGTTTACTCTTTTTTTGTTTCATTGTTTATTGCTCTTAATTCTTTGGACAGAATACCATAGACAATTTATGTACTCAATATATAATATTCTTATGCAAACATATCAGCCCACTTTAAATAAATCAAGTAATGGAAATATAAAGGCAATAGTTATTTTTGTTGTTTTGGCTATAGTTGCGATAGTTGGTGGTTATTTTATCGTCACCAATGCAAGTAAAACTCCGTTTTTAAGCTCTAATCCGGAATCTGGCAAAGGTGAGGAAAAACCAACAGCAGAGTCTATTATTACTGGTCTAAAGTATTCACCCCAAGAGGCTGATAAGTTTAATAAGCTTCGGCCACTAGCTGTTATGATTAACAATCACACTTCTGCCAGACCTCAGTCAGGATTAATAGATGCAGATTTAGTTTATGAAATAGTAGCTGAAGGCGGAATTACTAGATTTTTAGCTTTTTTTAACACAACAATACCCGAAAAGATTGGGCCAGTACGCAGTACGCGTGAGTACTATTTGGTTTTGGTAAAAGAGATGGGTGACGCAATGCTTATGCACATTGGCTATTCACCTCAAGCCTTAGTAGCTATTGAAAGCTGGCCAGTACGTAGCCTAAGTCGTGGTGGTGCTCAGTTTTGGCGAGATGAAGCCAGATTAAACGCTGGAATTCCTACAGAACATACAGCCTATGTTAATGGTAAAGAAATGGTCGACAAAGGCATAGAACTTGGGTGGGAAGGTACAAGTGAACTGTTTAAACCTTATATTTTTACAGACGATAACCCAATTAAGCCCGCGGAAACAGTTGATAAAGCCTCAAACATAAAAGTCGTGTTTTGGGATGAAGGCGATTACTCTGCAGAATGGAAGTATGATGCAGCCACAAATTCATATTTACGATTTATGGGTTATGATGAGGCTGGTCAGCCAGTTCCACACAAAGATCAAGAAAGTGGTAAGCAAATTGTAGCCAAAAATGTTATTGTTCAGTTTGCCAAAGAATCAAGTATTGCTGGAGATGATAAAAGCCGCCTTGATTATGAATTAATCGGCAGTGGTGAGGGACTTGTGTTTAAAGATGGTAAAGTATATAAAGTTACTTGGAGTAAGGAAGATAGGGATATTAGAACAAGATTTTACACACTTGACGGTGAAGAAGTTAAGTTTAATAGAGGAAAGTTCTGGATTTCAATTGTCCCTGATAGAAATACGGAAGAAGTTACATATCAGTAAAGTGAGCTACCATGTGCATTAGCACCTGGTACCTTCAACCTTTGCAATGTGCAAAGGCAGTAGCAATTTCAACCTGCCAGATAGGTGCGTAAATGCTAAACGAAATATTTGTTTCGGAAGTAAGAGTAAAGATTTTAAAGTTAATGTTACCTGCTCCCGAGAAGCCTTTTCATGTAAGAGCTTTAGTAAGAGCAGTTGGGACTGAAATTAATGCAATAAGGCGTGAACTCAACAGACTGACAAAACTTGGGCTATTAAAGCGTCGCCCAAGTGGTAATAGGGTTTATTTTACAGTTAACACTGGTTCAATTTACTACCCAGATTTGCTTTCACTTGTTTCAAAAGAGTCTGGTCTGGGACAAAAAATAATTCAACAAGCTAAACAGCTTGGCGATGTTAGATTCGCAATGTTATCAAGATCCTTTGCTCGCGGAAGAAATTCAACAATTTTAGATATAGATCTTTTTATTGTAGGTAGCCTTAATTTAGAGGTTTTAGAAAAAATTATCTCCGAAGAAGAGAAATCCTCAGGAAAAGAAGTTCACTACTCTGTAATGGGAGAAGATGAGTTTTTGTTTAGAAAGAGAAAAAACGATCAATTTGTAATGCGGATTCTCACTCAAAGCAGAACAATGCTTTTGGGTGACGAAGAAGAATTCTGTTCACTGTCCTAAAATTGTATTAGAATACTCACTATGTTTAAAAACGTATACGTTAGGCTAGCATTAATAAGCGCAATTTTTACTATATCGTTGCTAATTGTATTGCCAAGAACGCCAATAGTAATAAATCAAAAGGGCGTTAATATTGATTCATTTATTGGTGGATACATAATTACTTTACCTGGCGAACGTGTAATTAACTTAAGCGAATTTAAAAGAGGATTGGATTTAGAGGGCGGCGTAAAAATAGTTCTTGGTGCCAAAATGGATAAAGTTGCTGATGCAGATAAAACTTCTGCACTTGAATCCGCCAAGGAAGTAATTTCAAGGCGCGTTAATTTGTTGGGCGTTTCGGAGCCAAACATTCAAACAATCAAGTCGGGAGATAACTACCGCATCTTAGTCGAAGTTCCAGGTGTAAGTAATGTTGACCAAGCCGTAAAGTTATTGGGGCAAACAGCTCAACTAAAGTTTAAAGTCCTTAAACCCGAAGATACATGGGATCAAAGTAAATTTATTGAGTATTATTCTGACCCAACAAAGTGGCAAGAAACCAACTTAACAGGTTCGGACTTAAAAGGTGCTGTGGTTGATTACTCACAAGAAGCTGGAAGTATGCAACAAACTCCGCTAGTTAAGCTTCAGTTTACTAACCAAGGTCGTCAAAAGTTTTCGGATATAGCAAAAAAGAATGTAAATAAACCAATTGCATTGTATTTAGATAATGAAGTTACACCAATTTCTTTAGCAACCGTAAGTCCAGAACTAGCCAATGGAGTTACACAGGACCCAGTGATACAAGGTAATTTTGATGCCGACACAGCAAATAACCTTAGTTTACAAATAAGAGCTGGTGCATTGCCCGTTCCAGTTGAAGTTTTAGAGCAGAAAACAGTTGGAGCAACTTTGGGAGAAGAGTCAGTTAAAGCAAGCTTTTTTGCAGGAGCAGTAGGACTAGTTTTAGTAATTATTTTTATGATTTATGCTTATGGCCGTTATGGAATTTTAGCTGGGGTTGCATTAATAATTTATTCAGTAGTAACTCTTGCGATTTTTAAGCTTATCCCAGTTGTTTTAACATTACCTGGTATTGCAGGTTTTATTTTATCCATAGGTGTTGCCACTGACGCAAATATATTGGTTTTTGAAAGAGTTCGTGAAGAAAAAAGATGGGGAGCGCCCACAGGGCTGGCTATTCGTTATGGTTTTGAACGTGCCTGGAATTCGATTAAAGACTCAAACATTGCTTCCTTAATAAGCGCCGCTATTTTGTTTTACTTTGGCACTGGGGCAATTAGGGGCTTTGCATTGACATTGGCAATTGGAATCGCCGTTTCGTTATTTTCGTCCATTTTTGTTGTAAAAACACTTATCGAGGTTTTTGGTTACACAAGAAACGAAGGTCGCCGATGAACTTAATGAAATACAAAGCATTTTATTTAATTTTTTCACTAATACTAATGCTCCCAGGTTTGTTCTTTATTTTAAGCGAAGGACTTAACTTAGGCATTGATTTTACAGGCGGTTCGACTAGCAGAATAGCACTTGAAGAAAAAGGAGCCATCAACGAAATTCGTGATATATATTCTCAAAATGGAGTAAAAGAAGTTGAAATTGTCATGACTAACAACACTGTAATAGTGAGATCCAAGCCAGTAGATACAGAAGTCAATGCAAAAATCATCGAGGAAATTCAAAGAAAATATGCTAAAGCTCGTTTAGAATCATTTGAAACGGTTGGTCCCGCAATTGGAGCTGAAACTACAAAAAAAGCATTTTTAGCAGTTTTAGTTTCATCGTTGGCCATAATGCTTTACATTGCTTATTCCTTTAGAAACATTCCAAAACCATATTCAAGCATGCGATTTGGAGTTTCGGCAATTATTGCAATGCTACACGATGCCTTTATTGTAGTGGGAGCTTTTGCAATATTGGGCCATTATCTAAATGTTGAAATAGACGCACTTTTTATCACTGCACTTTTAACGGTTATAGGTTTTTCAGTGCACGATACAATTGTTGTATTTGATAGAATTCGTGAAAATTTGTCAAAATTACCTAAAACATATGATTTTGAATCAATTGCAAATTACTCATTAGTTGAAACCTTAAACAGGTCGTTAGTTACTTCATTAACAGTAATAATTACCTTAACCTCGCTGGTTGTTCTTGGTGGAGACAGTATTAAATATTTTGCCTTAGCTCTGCTCATTGGAATTGTTTCTGGTACTTATTCCAGCCTTTTTACAGCTACGCCAATACTTGTGTATTGGGAAAACTTTGCAGCTAAACGAGCAAAAAAGAAGCAAACTAGATAATGCTAAAAAAGTGGAACGTTTTAAAAAAATACGATCCAAATGTTGACGTTGTTGCGTGTCTGCTCGAAAATCGCGGAATTACCACAAAAGAACAAATAGACGAATTTTTGAATCCAAAACCTTTTACATCTTATTTAACCGAGTTTCCTCAAGAATTTAAAAACAGCATAAAATCTTCTAAAGAGCTAATTTTGGAATTTGTAGAAAAAAACCAGCCGATTTTAATTTACGGCGATTATGATACAGACGGAGTTTGTGCAACATCTATATTGTATAAAACTGTTGTTGAAGCATTAAAGCACGAAAAATGCATGTATTTTATTCCTAATAGATTTGAACATGGCTACGGCTTGTCTCAAAAAGCTGTTCAAGAAGCCCACGGGTTGCTTAAAGAAAAATTTGGTGAGTTTACAGAAGCACTGATGATTACAGTTGATACGGGTATTACCGCCGTTGAAGAAGTAGAAATTGCCAAGGGGCTTGGTTTTAAAGTAATAATTACTGATCACCACCAAAAGCCAGATCCACTTCCAAAAGCAGAAGTAATTTTGTGGGATGACAAAATTGTTGGTTCAGGCATTTCGTGGATTTTAAGTAAAGCATTGGGTCTGCCGGGTTTTAGCTTAATTGAGTTAATGGCGCTTGCAACTGTTACAGATTTGCAAGAATTAACGGGCTTTAACCGGAGCGTACTAAAAAAAGGGTTGGAAATTTTTAATTCTTCCCCAAGCATGGGAATTAAAAAACTTTTGGACGCGGCTGGAAAAACTAAAGAAATTACAGTTTATGATTTAGGTTGGGTTTTAGGACCGCGCATTAACGCGTTAGGACGAATGGAAAATGCCTCTTTGGGCGTTGAGCTTTTAACTACAACAGATGAAGCGCGCGCCGAAGAAATTGCCCACATGTTAGGACAAGCAAATGTTCGGAGGCAAGACGAAACAGAAAAAATGTATGAGCTGGCAAACATTGAAAGTGGCGATGACAATATAATTTTTACCTCAAATGGGGATTATCACGAAGGAATAATTGGGCTGGTTGCGTCGCGACTCGTTCAAAAGCACTACAAACCTGCCATTGTCATTGCTCACGACGACGATACGGGGCTTGGAAAGGGCTCGGTGCGCTCAGTTCCTGGTATCAATATAATAGAGTCCTTACGCAAGTTTGAGCCACTTTTTGAAAAACTTGGTGGGCATCCTATGGCGGCTGGATTTTCGATAAAAACTGAAAACATCGAAAAGCTTAAAACGCAGCTAACTCAGTATATGAATGACACTTTTACTCAAGATTACTTTGTACCGTTTTTAGACATAGATATGGAAATTCCGCTAGAAATTGTAAATTTGGACCTTTTTACTCAAATTATCAAACTTGCGCCTTACGGGGTTTCTAATGCTGAACCGGTATTTTGTGCCAGGGATCTAAAAATTGCCGATTTTTCGTATGTTGGGAAAGAATCTAAGCACTTATCGCTAAAATTTTTTAAAGATGGCAATTACTACAAAGCGATTTATTTTAACGCAGATAAACTAGAGCTGGATGTTAGTAGTTTGACCCAAGTTTCGGCGGCTTTTACATTGAACAAAAACGAATGGAACGGAAGAATTACAATAGACTTGATTATTCGTGACTTGTTGTTACAATAAATCTCAGTTTCAAAATGCCACAAAAGGATCAGTGACACCCTTTTAGCTTTCGTGCAGGCAGATGGTAGGAAATGACCATTCGGGTAAGCCCGTTACAGCAGTAAATAAGTATAGACAGGGTGGTACCGTTCACTTAATTGAACCCCGGCGACAAGCCGAGGTTTTTTATTTTCAAGCGAAAGCGAGAAAAGAGGCGAAGCC
>CAZCAQ010000002.1:0-19212 GCA_964496905.1 uncultured Candidatus Saccharibacteria bacterium | reverse complement strand
AGCGAGAAAAGAGGCGAAGCCACTTTTTTTTGGAGGTTTTTACCTCAAGAAAGGAATTTATGAAAGTAAGATCTAGAATTAAAAATAGCGAGTTACCTTCTCACGTGGGAGAAGAAGTAACAGTATCAGGTTTTGTCCATGCAATCCGAAATCAAGGGAGCATTAAGTTTTTGCTTATTCGAGATATTTCGGGAACTACGCAGTGCGTAGTAACAAAAGACTCTCCAGAGGTATTTGAAGCTGTCGCAGACCTTAGCCTTGAATCTGTAGTAAGTATTGTTGGCGCTGTGAAAGCCGAAAAACAAGCTCCAGGTGGTTTTGAAATTGCAGCCCAACACATAACAGTCGAGGCTAAAGCGCAAAACCTTCCAATTCCAGTTGTTGTAGAAAAATCTGGCGAAGCTGTTGATATTGTTAAAAGGCTAGACTATCGTTGGCTAGATCTTCGCCGAGAAGAATCTCAAAAAATCTTTAAAGTTTGGACGGCTCTGGAAAAAGGCTTTAGAAAGCATGTAGCAGACGGCGGGTTCATTCAACTGTATTCACCTTCATTTACAAGTAGTGCTAGCGAATCCGGTTCTGAGGTTTTTGAGGTTAAATATTTTGACCGTAAAGCTTATCTTGCTCAGTCGCCTCAGTTTTACAAACAAATGGCAATGGCGGCAGGACTGGAAAAAGTATTTATGGTAGGACCGGTTTTTAGAGCGGAGCCTTCGTTTACAACTCGCCACATGACTGAATTTACAGGCTGGGACTTTGAAATTTCGTATATAGAATCTCACGGTGATGTTATGGATGAATTGGAACAATTTTTAGTTAAAGGCTTTGAAGCCGTTAAAGAAACTGGCCTTGTTGAGGTAGAAGTTCCCACAGTGCCATTTCCACGAATTACAATGGCCGATGCCAAAAAGTTACTCTCAGAAAAGGGCGTTACAAGCGAAAGAGAGCACGACCTGAGCCCTGAAGAAGAACGCGAGTTGGCAGTGTTGGTTAGAGAAAAATATAACCATGATTTTGTCTACTTAATTGATTGGCACAAGTCAGTAAGGCCTTTTTATCACATGAGACACGCTGACAACAACGATTTGACCAAAAGCTTTGACCTACTTTACAGAGGGCTTGAAATTGTAACTGGCGCACAAAGAGAACATCGTTATCAAGTTCTAATTGAGCAAGCAAAAGAAAAAGGAGTAGTTGTTGAAGACGTTGACTATTACATAGACTTTTTCCGTTACGGTTGTCCTCCACACGGCGGTGTAGGCATTGGGCCTGGAAGAATTATTATGCAGCTTATGGGGCTTTCTAGCGTTAAAGAGGCAACATTTCTTCCTCGGGATGTAAAAAGACTCACTCCGTAGAGATAACAACCTCAAACCCCAGCTAAAACTGGGGTTTTTGTTAATTCCTAATTTATCGTAATATAACTGCATGAAAACGACTTTTGCTCAAAAACTTGGATTGAGCTTAATTTATACTTTTATAGCCCTTTTCACTTTTTTAGAAAAATTTGGCGTTTTGATAACTTCAACGGCATTTAACACATTAAGGCTACTTTTGCTTTTTTTTGTATTTGGAACGCTTTTATCTTTTTCTACCAAATTACTGGTAAAACCTGGCCAAATGTTTGAAAGCTTCTTTTATTATCAACATTATCCAAGTGCCGGGTTAGCCATTAGAAAAGAATTGCCTAAAAAGATTGCAGAAAACCCGTTACCGTACTTAACGGCAGAAAGTGCAATAGCGGTTGATGTTAGTACAGGTAAAGTCCTTTATGAGTTTAATCCAGATTCCCCATTTCCACCTGCCTCAACTACAAAAGTAATGACTTTTTTAACTGCTCAAAGTTTGTATGCTCCAAATGAAAAAATAGTCATTTCTCCCGAGTGTACAACTTTAGATAGCCAACGAGCTGGCTTTTTTCCTCAAGAATTAGTAGAAGTACAAGACTTGTATTATGCTCTGTTAATTAACTCTGCAGGAGATGCCGCTTGCGCCTTAGCATCGAAAGATCAAAACTTTGTAAACAAAATGAATGAAAATGCCACAGTTTTAGGTCTTAAAAATACAAAATTTTCTAATGTTGTAGGTTTTGATAATTATGACGGACAAGTTTCTACCGCACGTGACTTGGCAACTTTAGGCATAGCTGCAATGAAAAATGATTTAGTTCGTAAAATCGTAAAAACCAAAAATTTTAATGCAGTTTCATCTGGAACTACGCATGCTTTAACAAATACTAATAGGTTACTTTGGGAGATACCTGAAACTGTTGGCTTAAAAACTGGCACAACCGATGGCGCAGGTGAGGTTCTAATTTATTTTTACGAAACTGAGGAAAAATCAATTGCAGTTGTTGTAATGAGAAGCTCAGATAGATTTGGTGACACTAAAAGAATATTAGATTGGATATTACAATCCTATTCTTGGCAGGTTTAATTTGTTGGCGTAGGAGCATTTTGCTGTGATTGATCTGTTTGAGTTTGTTGTTCTGGAGTTTCTTCTTGAGTGCCTTTAATAAAGCTCCCGTCAATTGCTGGGTAGTACAAACTAATTGCTCCTTTTCCGCCTACTGCGTTTGAGTATCTGCCTTCAAATACATAAATTGGCTGAAGATACTCTTGTGGTTTATTGCTGTCATAGTAAGCTAGATAAATATTTTCAATAAAAACTTTTTCAATTGATGTTCGTTGGTAATTTTCAAAAGGTGATTGATCTCCAGTTGTAACATTAGAAATTACTCCGTTCCCAGATGCAATATTTTCCCATGCCAATGTAACAGGTATTATTGGGTACGATGCTTCGGTTATTGTGTCTATAGTCCATTCATAAACGCTTACCACAGGATTTTGAAGTTTTTTATTAGGCTGAGCAGGTTTTCCAAGAACTACTCTTATTAATCCCTTTTTGGGATCAGGACCCAAAATTGGTACTTTATAAATGCTTCTAAAGTAATCTATTTGTACTAGCTGTGTTTCGAGTGGAGTAGAAGTTTCCACAACTTTTCCGCCTAAAAACCTTCCTGTCACCACTTCTTGTGTTCCTTGTAAATATAAAGGATCTGTTAGTTTTCCTAATGAACTTAGTAAGGTATTGGAATCTTTAAGCGCTGAAGTTTTATCTATAGATCCAAGTGCATAGCTTGAACCAATTGCAGGGTAAGGTGTAGACATGTTTATTGTTTCTGTAAGTAAATCAATTGCCAAAATGCTATTAAAATTAATGTCTCTCCAAATATATCTATCAGACTTAAAATCAGATATTAGTTCATTTTGAGAAAAACCCAATGTTAGTGCATCTGCTTGGGCGTTTTTACCTGCTTCAAATGACAAAAACTTTGGAACAAATTTGTAAACAGCCATTTTAGCTGGAATTTCTGTTGGAAGTTTTCCATTAGGTGTGTTTAGTTCAAAAGACGATATAGTACCTCCAACAGGTTGTGCGATAAACTCCAAAGGTGGAAGTTTGCCGTAAATTGGATTAGGTGGATCTTTAGGCGGTAGAATTGCAGTTATGCCACTTTTAATTGGATTTTTAAAGACCAGAGCTAACACATAAAGTATTAGAAGGCTAAAAAAGATTTTAATCACTAGTCGTGAGTAATATGAGATTTGCGTAAGATTCATTCTACTTAATGTTACCACAAGCTTTGTTGTGTTAAAATCCTCTCATGACAGTAAGAACTCGCATGGCGCCAAGCCCTACAGGAGAATATCACATAGGAAGTATGCGAACGCTTTTATATAACTATGCACTTGCCAAAAATCAAAACGGTCAATTTGTGCTAAGAATAGAAGATACCGATCGAGAACGCTTTGTTGAAGGTGCTACACAGCGCTTAATGCAGGCAATTTATGATTATGGCCTGTCTTGGGATGAAGGTCCTGATGTTGGTGGAGATTATGGGCCATATGTTCAATCTGAGCGTCTTGAATTATATAAAAAGCACGCAATGCAACTTGTAGACAGTGGACATGCTTATTACTGTTTTTGCACAAAAGAACGTTTAGATGAGTTGCGCGCTTCTCAGCAACAAAAAGGTATAGTTGCAACCAAATATGACAAAAAATGTTTAAATTTATCTAAAGAGGAAGTAGTTGCTAATTTGGAACAAAACAAAGCTTACGTAATTAGGCTGAATGTTATTCCAGACCAGCAAATTAGCTTTAAAGATCAAGTTTTAGGCGAAATAACGATTCCCTCAAATGATTTAGATGATCAGGTTTTATTAAAATCTGATGGTTTTCCAACTTATCACCTTGCCGTTGTAGTAGATGACTATTTAATGCAAATTTCGCACATTTTACGAGGCGTTGAATGGCTTCCGTCTACGCCTAAGCACATTTTGCTTTACAAAGCATTTGGTTGGGAAATCCCAACTTACGCGCATGTACCTTTATTAAAAGAAAAAGGCGAGACTAAAAAGCTATCTAAACGAAAAGGTGCCGTTAACGCGAGTGAGTTCTTGCGCGAAGGTTATTTGCCAGAAGCCTTGCTTAACTTTTTAATGTTTTTAGGTTGGAATCCTGGTACTGAAAAAGAGATTTATTCATTGGGTGAGTTTGTGCAGGATTTTTCTATACAGAAAATACATAAAACTGATTTAGTAGTTTTTGACCGCGATAAGCTTTTATGGCTAAATGGGCAATATATTCGTTCACATACTGTTGATGACCTTTTTGCCAAATTAACAGATTGGAGCGAAAAGTTTGGAATTCCGTTATTACGGTCAAAAAACGAAAGTTTCGACAAAAAGGTGCTTTCTTTAGTGCAAGATCGTATTAAGACATTAGTCGAATATAATGAGCTTGTGGGGTTTTTTTACCAAGATCCAGCAGTGGAAATAAGTACTATAGCTTCTCAAGCGGGAAATGTTGAAAAAGCAAAAGAGATGCTATTTAGATTCATCACGCTATATCAAGATGTATTAGAACAAGATTGGAATCAGCAAAATTTAGACAAAATTTCTCATGACTTTCTTATTCAGTATGGCTACAAACCTAAGGAGGCATTTATGACTTTGCGGGTTGCCATAACAGGCATTACCTCCACTCCGCCAATTTTTGATATATTAGAAGTGTTAGGCAAAGAAAACAGCATTTCACGTATAAAAAAAAGTTATGAGATGCTATAGTTAATACAAATGGCTGCCCTTTTTGCTAAAAAGAATACTTTGCTTGATATAGTAACTCCGCAGTATTTTGACGCCTGCCTTATAATGTTTGGGGATCCCAAAATTAAAACTTTAATAAAAGGTAGGTTTTCTGATATTCAATATACTCTTTCTGGTTACGATGTAACTGAGCTATCTCACGAAGATAAAAAAGCATTGGTAGATTTACTTTTTCACACTGACGTTAATCAACGTGGTGAAAATCAGGCTGTTTTAACCTTGGAAGATCTTGTAAACAAAACCAAGGAGCGACTAGGCCCAGGAAAAGATTTTGAAGAATTGCTTGAATTTTTGCCAATGGAAGTTTTTAAAAATGATCGCATTTCACTGCTTCCACGACCCGAACTCGAGACCAAATATAGAGAATTAATGTCCGATTTGGACAAGACCAAAGAAGCTCTAAGCATGAGTGTTTCCCATCAAACCGTAGATTTAGCCGCCGAAAAGGATATTTTAAGAATTACCCTATACAACACAAGTGACGGTGTTTTTGCTGTGGATAGAAACGGTGTAATTATTACTTTTAACAAAAAGATGGAAGAATTAACTGGCTATACATATGATGAGGCTCGCGAAAAAAAGGCTGATGAGATTGTTAGACTTTTTGATGACACATTTACTTTGGATAGCGAAAAATACAACCCTACTGTTGAAAACACAAGCGACAAAAACGTTTACTCAAATAACCGTGTTACTTTAGTTACACGCAATGGAGTAAAAAAATACGTGCGTATGGTAAGTGCTGTTATAACCGAAAGCTCCGAAGCAAATATTGGAAGTATAGTAACCTTAACAGATATTACCAAGGAAATTGAACTGGAGA
The DNA here is from genome assembly GCA_964496905.1 of uncultured Candidatus Saccharibacteria bacterium. GTDB lineage: Bacteria > Patescibacteriota > WWE3 > UBA101185 > UBA10185 > CAZCAQ01. The sequence continues at coordinate 13,219 of CAZCAQ010000002.1, read as the reverse complement.
ATATGAAACTGGATTTTGTTTCTATTGCCGCGCATGAGCTAAGAACACCTTTAACTTCTATCAGAGGTTATTTGGACTTACTAAACTCAAGCGTTATGACTACATTAACGCAAGATGCGCAAAAATATTTACGCAAAGTTATTATAAGTGCGGATCAACTTCATATTTTGGTTGAGAATTTGTTAAACGTTTCTAGAATTGAAAAGGGAAGCCTAATTTTAAATAAGAAGGCTGAAAACTTAGAAGCTCTTGTTAATTATGTCATTTCTAACTTTACTGAAATTTCAAAGCAAGAGGGTATTAGTGTTACATATATAAAGCCAAATTTTGAACTCCCCGACGTTTTTGTTGATCATACAATGGTTTCGGAGGTTTTATCTAATTTAATAGACAATGGTATTAAGTACAATAAGCCTAACGGTTCAATTACCATTACAGCCGAACTTGTAGACGATAAAGTCATGGTACATGTAAAAGACACTGGAGTAGGAATTCCAACAGAAGCAATGCCTCATATATTTAAAAAGTTCTATAGAACTTCGACCAGCGCGTTAACATCAGGTAGAAAAGGTACAGGTTTGGGGTTGTTTATTTCTAAACAAATTGTAGAATTGCATGGTGGCCAAATTAGTGTCGACAGTATTCAAGGCCAAGGAACTACATTTAATTTTTCGCTGCCGATTAACAAAAAGTGACAGTGAGTAAACTATCATCTAGTTAGGAGAATAATGTCAAGACGAATTTTATTAATAGAAGATGACGCATACATTAGAGAACTTTATGAAGAAGTTTTAAAAAATGCTGAGTATGAGGTTGTAAGTGCCGTAGACGGTGAAGAAGGATTAGAAAAAGCTAAAGATGGAAAGTATGATCTAGTCTTACTAGACATAATGTTGCCAAAATTAACCGGCATAGAGGTTTTAAAACAAATTAAGGCGGAAGGATCCAGCTTAATAGATGTTCCAGTTTATTTACTAACAAATTTAGGCGAAGAAACAATTGCTAAAGAAACCTATAAGCTTGGTGCAGACGGTTATTTGTTAAAGGCTAAATATCTTCCTAGAGAGTTAATAAAAGAAATAGATAAATATTTTGTAAAGACCGATTCTTCAACACTAAAAACCATTCCTACTACAGAATAATAACCTTGTTAATCAAAAGTCTATTAATACTAGACTAATATTCCTTGATCGAAAATTTATAACTGATAGAATAGACCCATTATGACTACTACAAACAAAAACGATTCAAAAGTGTTGGAAGATTTAAAGAAAAATAAAAATCTAGCATTAACTTCAGCACTTGACCAAATTGAAAAATCATATGGAAAAGGTTCCATTATGCGTCTTGGTGATAGAACATTAGATAGAGAAATTAAAGTAATTCCAACTGGCTCAATTGCACTTGATATAGCACTTGGTGTTGGTGGAGTTCCCCGTGGGCGAATTGTCGAAATATACGGACCAGAATCATCAGGTAAAACAACTTTAGTACAACACATTATTGCCGAGGCCCAAAAAGGTGGAGGAATTGCTGCCCTAATTGACGCTGAGCATGCATTTGACCCAGTCTATGCCGAAAAAACTGGAGTGAACATTAAAGAATTGTTAGTTTCTCAACCAGATATGGGTGAGCAAGCTTTGGAAATTGCTGAGACACTAATAAGGTCTAATGCAGTCGACGTAATTGCGATTGACTCTGTGGCCGCACTTGTTCCAAAAGCTGAAATTGAAGGTGAGATGGGAGACTCTCACATGGCATTACAGGCAAGGCTTATGAGCCAAGCTCTAAGAAAAATAACTGGAGCCGTAGCCAAGTCAAATTGTACGGTTATATTTACAAACCAAATTAGATCAAAAATCGGTGTCATGTTTGGAAATCCAGAAACTACGTCTGGTGGTAACGCACTAAAATTTTATGCATCGGTAAGGATGGAAATTCGTAGAGTTCAATCAATTGGTGTTGCAAATGATGCGGTTGGAATTAAAGTTCGAGTTAAGGTAGTTAAAAATAAAGTTGCCCCGCCATTTAAAACCGCAGAATTTGATATTATGTTTGCCGAAGGTATAAGCAAAGAGGGCAGCTTAATTGATGTTGCCGTTAACTTTAATATTGTAAAAAAGAGTGGTGCTTGGTACGAATTCAACGGAACAAAGTTAGGCCAAGGACGTGAAGCCGCAAAAGACTTTTTGCGCGATGATCAAAAGATTGCAGCTGAAATAGAAAAGTTGGTTCGTGCCGAAATAGGTACAAAGGGTGCCGACATGTTAAAGGTCGGTGAAAACGGAGAAGAGGATGCAGCCGTAACCACAAATCTAGATACTGATGAGTAGAATTCAAACTTCTGCCCAAACTGTTTTAAACTCTTGCATTAACCTTTTGGCTGTATATCCAAAAACGGAATATGAGATTTCCAAAAAGGTTGATGTGTATCTAGCCAAACCTTCATTTGATGACCTTTCACAAGAGGAAAAAGCACAGGTTAAGGTCATTGTTTTAGAACGGTTAATAAACGCAGGGATAATTAATGACACAGAATACTTTGAAAGTTTTCTACGTGGCAACAATAGTTCTTCTAAACCAGATGGGACCCTTTTGATCATTAAGAAAATGCGCCAAAAGGGGATTCCAAGCGAGATTTTAGAGGGAAAGTTCGTGGAAATGGAAGAATTCGACAAAATCAATACGGTTAAACTACTAAAAAAGAAATATGGCGTTTCTAGCATTTCCAAAGATCTTCCAAGGGCTCAGCAACAGAAAATGGCAGCTTATTTAGCCTCCAGAGGATTTAAATATGTCACTGTTGCAGAATTAAAAAAACTATAGGCAGTCACAACTTTTAAGTTCAATACTTTAAGTTCTTGAACACGAAAACAAACAAAATCGTTTTTAATTGACATGCCCAAAAACCACGTTAAAATACGGATATGTACGGTAAGTTAATAAAAATTTCACTTTCTGGTACTGAAGCACTGTGTCAGTTTCCACCTCGTAAGGTAAGACTGCCAAAAAAGGATTGGCTTATGGAGTTTCCAGATTTATTATCACTTCATATTTATACAGAAAGATATGTAAACAAAGGCGCTTATCATTCTTTCCGCCATTTTTCAGAGGTGGCTAAAAAATATCGTCCTTTAGATGGTCTCGAAAGTTTTGAACTCCCATACTTTTTACTGCCTGAGGAAGAAGTAGAAATATACCAGTCTAAGCTTGAACTCACCACAAACATTTGGATTCATAATTTTCCCAGTAGTGTACCATTCTTTGCGCATCCGGATATGCTTGCAACTTACCGCAATTTAGGTTCCAATAAAATTCTGAAATCAAAAATTGCGGGCACTTTTACTGCAATTCCTACCGCATCTACTAGAACTCTTTTAATTGTTGCAGACGGAAATTGTTTTATGGTCAAAGTTGACATGTCTGGTAAACGTCTTGGGCGACTTACCCGTCATCTAGGAAAAAAATCTGTAAAAAGAAGTCAAATAATTCATGATCTTATCCAATCAATTCCTTTAAATCAATTACCTCCAACATTTGCCTATTTCCCTGAATGCATAGGTACTGTAACCAATGAAGATCAAGTTGATTTAGGGAATATCTATCGTGAATACACAGCCTTTCCCATTTCTAACAATTGTCACAGGATAATTCCATTATTTAGTTTATACTCGCCTGATTTTAAAAATCCTGGAAATGAACTTATTATTGAGCAATTGATCAAATGTTCTGGCTTAAACCCAGTCGGCTTTTTTGAAAATAAGATAGTCCAGCCCTATATTTATAACGCCTTCTATATGGCATTTAAATTTGGATTACTATTTGAACCACATCCACAAAATGTACTGGTAGAATTAGACCAAAATTACCATATAACTAGATTTATCTATCGTGATTTACAAACTGTTATCGTTGACGCTGAGGTTAGAAACGAGAAAGGTTTTGTAGACAATTTGCCTCCGGAAACGAAGTTGATTGCCGCCTGGCAAGATGGTCTTACCCGACAGTTGGAATATAGTTCTTTTTATGATCACCGGATGGCCTATCAATCTCTGGAAGAGGTTATTCTAGCTATTGCTATAAAATACCCCGCCTCATTGGCAGAATTAGAAAGTGTTGTTAAAAAAGTATTTTGGGAAGTAATTGACGACCTTAAAGTTGATGCTAATAAATTTTTCCCAAAGGACACTTATTATTTATATAAAGATGGTATAATGACTAACAATATAATGGAGCCAGTGCCTTTTATTAATCCTCCCTATCGATAAATATGACTACGGACGTGTTTGACAAAAGAACTGAAAAAAGATATTTAATTCCCGAAGATAAAATTGAGGGTCTTTTAAATTTACTGGGAGGGTTCACACTTTATTGTCCTGAAGGTATAGATACCACTTTTTTGCAAAGCATTTATTTTGGCCGTCATGGAGAAGTAAATAAAAAAGGTCTAATAAGAGCCCGGAAATATGAAAAGGTAGATATACCAGGCAATGCATTAAAAATTAACCAAGATGCTCAGGTATTTTTTGAAATTAAATTTAGACAGAACGGAAAGATCGATAAAAAGCGAACTCAAGCATCGTATGGTACATTAGTCGAAAAGTTGAAAAGACCGCTGGAATCAGCTAACTGGATATGTGATCAGACAGGTTTCGGAAAAAAGGAATCCCTTGACCTCGCAGCTGAGTTTGACAATTTAGAACTATATCCGCAGTTGGCTATAATTACTAAACGCCAACACCTCCATTCCATAGATCCTGAATTTAATTGCCGTCTTACAATTGATCGCAATATTAGGTATTACGCTTTTCAATACTCTAATCCTTGGACCGGGCATGAAATAGGAAGGGAACCTTTGGCAAAAATTGAATATAAATCAGTTGAATCGAATGATGAATTGTTTGTAGAGCTTGAAAAAATAATTCAAAACTTGGGAGGAATTGCTATTGACACCTTACAAGGAAAAGTTGAAGCCATATGCAAGGAAAGTATCAGAATGTTTGGCTGGAAGTCCCCTGATAAGGAATCGGATCCGTCTATCGAAAGCACCCCGATGCATTCTTTAAGAAACATGGAAACAGTGTTTAAAAATGAATTTGATGCTGAAGAATTTGAAATGAAAGCGCAGATAACCCCACTTCAACCTTTGGAATTAATAACCGAAATTAGAGACAGACTCCTCAACCATCGGATATCCGGGTTTAAATTATTAGATGGCAAGCACGAAATTTCTTGGTGGACCTATTTTATGGATTATTATGGTTATGAAGACTGTGGAAAAATTAAAGTTGCTTTCGATGTTGTTCGCCATCCTGATAAGGACAAATTTATGGTTCAATTTAAAGAAGACGGGAAAAAGCATAAGGGTAAGTCCGCTTTTGTAGTTGCCAGAAAAGAATTCAAATTTAGAGTAGAAAGAAAATTCAAATCAGAAGACTTAGAACTGTTATTAGCCTATTATTCAGAACTTGTCAGTAAAGAAATTGTTTATGTGGGTACCAACTGCCGAAAGAAGTATTATTTATTTTTGTACAACCAAAAAAGCCAAAGATATTATAACTTAGGTATCGACTTAAATAAATGCAACGGTGAGCAAATGGTTCAATTGGAAATTGAATATAAAGGTAAATTACCACAGTCTAAATCAAAGGATGACCAAAAAGCAGTCTTAAGTGAAATGTGTCAATTATCAGATGAATTTAAAGCAATCCCGGGCTTCAATTTAGTTGTCACTGAGCTTCGAAAATTTGATTGGATCAAGTCGATCCGAGGTCTCAAATAAACCATGCTTAATGAAATTAGAGTTGGAGCATATTTTTACCCCAACGAACCGAATTGCCCGGTCAGGGTAAGTCGGGCAAATGGTAAACACGTTGAAAGTGAACCAGTATTAGGAAGACTAACAAAGCCACTTTTTCCCGGACATGACCAACCAAGATCTTATTGCCTAGGCGACCCCGCCATCCTGGATTGGGACGATGCCAAACCGGAAATAGCCAAAAGACATATTAAAATTGCCCAACAGGCGAATTTGGACTTTTTTGTGGTTGATGCCTACATAGGTGTTAGACAAGGTCAAAATATCCATGAGTCTGATGGGTTTCTCACTCAAGTCGTTAACTTATCAGCGGCTGATCTTGGATATTTTAATTTCGGGATGATGTATTGTTTTAAAGCTCCTAGAACCGTGATGTCAATTAAACCCGGACATCTTGAACCTAACCGTGAATTGGATATCTCAACCTCATCTGCTAGGTTTATTGTCGAATATTGTAGCGAAAGCTTATGGAAACATCCTAATTATTTAAAAATTGGCGATCGTCCGTATATTTCTTTTTTTTTACCCGGAACTGGTGCCACTACTAAAAATGGTCCAGAAGTAAAAAATATGTTTGATGAAATTAGGAGATTGTCTAGAAATGGGCATGGTATTGATCCATATATCGTTGGAATTGTAAGTCATCGTACTCCTCTTCAAGATGCCCCCATAATTGCCGGGTTGGGTGTTGACGCAATCTCTGGTTATTCAAACATCTTAGATTTTCCCCAAATGGATCCGGTAGTAAAGCATGCTGGTTTAATAGCAAATAGACTAAATGAATGGCAGAAAATGAGTATGAGTGTAGAAATACCAGTTGAACCTACGGTTCAAGTTGGTCTTGATATTTCACCTCGATGCCAATATGTTACTCCGGAAGGTGAACCTTTTACTCCCCAAAGTATTGATGAACTAAGAAGTTTTATTGATCTTTATCCTCATTCGATGATAGTAACCGGGAGTGATGCTCAGTGTTTTGAAGACATGCTCGATAAAACAGTTAAGCTTGTTAGTTCACTTGAAATTCCCGATTCTGAAAAGATAATTACCATCAATGCCTGGAATGAAATTACGGAAGGAAGCTGTATGTTACCTAGAGTCAGAGACGGAATTGTTGACTCCACAGTTCTTGAAAGTTGCCATAGAATATTGAGCGTATAATTACATGAATGCAATTAGATGTTAATTTATTACACATGTCCTTAATCAAAAAGATCATCAGACTTCTAATTTATGTTTTTTACCCTCTATTAAAACCGGTTTTACGTCTTGCAGTAAAGAATCCTCATAGTGTCAAAATAGTTTTAATTTATAGAGACAAAATACTTCTCATTAGAAACTCTTATCGTCAGGGCTGGACTTTACCCGGAGGTGGAATAAAAAGAAACGAAAGTCCTCGGGGGGCAGCCATTAGAGAAGTGAGAGAGGAGGTGGGAATTGATATTTCTAGTTTAACAAACCATGGTAAGACAAAACTAGATTTTGAAACAAATAGTTTTGTCACAATATTCAGCAGTAAGATAAAAGATGCGGAATTTAGTGTTGACGGAATAGAAGTGGAAAAAGCTGAATGGGTTGATCTTAAAGACTTATCCAATGTTGATTTACTTCCCGTCGCCAGTCACTGTGTAAAATATCTAAAGCTTTTTAGTTAGTGTTATCTTTTGTAATCATCGTCTAGCCTAATAATATCTGATGCATCAGATTTATCGTTTGAGTCTAAATGTACCCAAGTTTCTGCTACTATACCTGTATTTTTCATACCTTTGATGCGATGGTAAGTGCTAGATTCAATTTTAATTTCCCTACCAGTTTCCACAACTTCTAATTTACTTTTTTCACCGATAACTACAGCCACCGGACCCTTTACAACTTTCCACAATTCCTTACGTTTATTGTGTTTTTGAAGTGATAAACGGGAGGTGGGGTTAATTACTAAGAATCGGGGGCTTAAATATTCAGTAGGCAATTTTAAATGGGGAAAAAATAAGTGGGTAAATTTTTCTATATAATCAGATTGAATCCCAAACGTATACCCCCAAGGTTTTATCTTCATTGGGACATACTCCAATTCAAATTGAGCCAAAAATTCGATAATTTCCTCAACTGACATAGAGCTATTCTATCAAATAAAATGCTGAACCTAGATTATTTAGTCAATACAAATTCTCTAACCCACTTTTCTACTCGCGTAACGTGCCTTAAGGGAGCCGCTAGACCTTTAAAAACAGCCTCATTGACACTTTTACGGCCATAACATACAATTTGAAAGTTCAATTTATATGCCAATTAGTAGTAACCATTGGCTTGAACCGAAGCTGACTCTTTGTTAAAGAGTTAACTTCACAGAAGATTCATGATTTTGTTTAACTTAATACAATCCAAAGCCCGTATCATCGCTTTTTATCTAAATGGCGCCTTTGCCCAGGTTATTAGCTTCACAACCACACATAAAAAACTGACAAATAAGCGCGTTTTGCGGGGCTTGGATACTGAATGGAGGAAAAATGGATCCCCTTACGTTACTTATAGTTTTTGGACTCTTCGCGGCTGGTATAGCTGCAACCTACTTTATTGCTCTTAATAAAGGTAACGGCTCCAAACAAGAAGACACCACGTCTTCGACAAATACTCATACACCCGCACAAAAAATAGATGTGTCGCAGGACGCTGCCGTTTTGGAGGCTAAAGCGCAAGCTCAAGAAATAGTCTTGGCTGCCAAGCGAGAAGCCATGAACATTGAGTCTCAAGCTTCAGAAAAAGCCCGTAAAACACGTGAATCCACTGTTGAGCTTGAAAAAAGTGTTGCACTTCAAAGAGCAGAACTTGAAGCTCGTGAGCGCGACTTAGGGGCAAAAGCCAAAAGTGTAAAAGAAATAAAAGAACGCCTAGAAAAGCAAAAAGACGAACTAGACGAAATTATCCGTGGTCATCAAACTCAACTAGAAAAAATAGCCTCAATGTCAAAAGATGATGCTAAGAAAATGCTTTTAGAGGCTTTGGATAAAGAGCTTATCAATGAAAAAGGCAAAAAAATTCGCCAAATGGAAGAGGAAGTAAAAAAAGAGGCTGATGAACGAGGTCGCGAAATTTTACTAGACGCAATGCGTTTTGGATCTACTGATTATGTTGTTGAATACACCACTTCTCGCGTAAAAATTGGCGAAGAAGATATGAAAGGCCGCATAATAGGAAAAGAAGGCCGAAACATAAAATTATTCGAAGAGCTTACTGGAGTTGAACTTGACCTAGATTCTTCTCCTGGCGATGTAATCGTTTCGTGTTTTGATCCAGTTAGACGTGAAATTGCAAAAGTCGCTTTAGAGCGCCTATTAAAAGACGGTAGAATTCAACCCTCAAGAATAGAGGAAGTTGTAGAACAAACCTCCAAAGAGATTGAACAAATAATCTATAAAGAGGGTGATAATTTGTGCCATAAAGTTGGTGTCTATGATCTTCCAAAAGAACTCGTTCAAATGCTAGGCCGTTTTAAATATAGGTTTTCGTATGGTCAAAACATGATTGAGCACACGCTTGAAGAAACTCGAATTGGTGTAGCCATTGCAAACGAGTTGGGTGTTGACGTTCGCGTGGTAAAAGTTGGATGCTTGCTTCATGACATTGGTAAAGTTGTTAACGACGAAGAAGGAACACACGTTCAGCTTGGTGTAGAGCTACTTAAAAAATATAAAATCGACGAGGCAATTATTAACTGCGTTGCAGAACACCACGAAGATCGCCCATTTAGCTCAATAGAATCGTGTATAGTCAATTTAGCGGACCATATTAGTGGTGCTAGACCTGGTGCTAGATCTGAAGATTATGACGCGTACGTAAAAAGAATGCGCGCCTTAGAAGATGCTGCAAAATCGTTTGACGGCATATTTAAGGCCTATGCTATATCAGCAGGACGAGAAGTAAGAGTATATGTTTCACCTGAACAAGTAGATGATGCTTCGACAGCATTTTTGGCAAGAGAAATTGCAAAAAAAATAGAGCTTGAACAAACATACCCAGGTGTAGTAAAAGTAACTGTAATAAGAGAAACGCGAGTTTCTGAAACCGCAAAATGAAAATATTATTTATTGGAGATATAGTAGGTAGTCCGGGAAGAAGTGCAGTAAAACGCGCTTTAGCAGACATAAACAAATCTGACTATGATTTTATTATCGCTAACTGCGAAAATTTAGCCCATGGACGCGGCATTACAGTTCAAGGACTTAGTGAAATGACAACCGCAGGCGTAGACTTTTTTACAAGTGGAGATCATATTTTTTGGAACGAAGAATACGGCATGAATGCAGATAATTTACCCGTCATAAGACCTTGTAACTATCCCTCAATTGTATATGGAAAAACTCACGAAATTATCACTGCAAAAAGTGGAAAAAGACTTTTGGTAATGAACGCCATGGGTAGAACTTTCCTCAACGAACGGCTAAACGATCCATTTACTACAGTTGAAACAATCCTAAACGCAAATTATGGAAATTACGACTACAGCTTATTAGATTTTCACGCAGAAGCTACAAGTGAAAAAGCTGCAATGGGATTTTACCTAGATGGAAAAGTTGATGCAGTCTTAGGAACTCACACGCATGTACCAACATGTGATCAACGCGTGTTACCAAACGGAACTTTATTTGTTAGTGATGTAGGAATGTGCGGAAATATTGATTCAATACTTGGTGTAAAAAAAGAAATTATACTTGATTTGTATTTAACAGGATTAAATCAACGTTTTGATTGGGAAAACTCTGGTAAAAAAGCATTTCGTGGTGTAATAATAAACCTTGAAGATAAGACAATAGAGAGATTTGATATAGAATTTGAAAATTAATTTTAATTTCGCCGCTAGGCAGTCGCGAAGGGAGGTGTCATACAAATGACAAAAACAGAATTAATTGCAAACGTTGCTGACAAAGCAGGATTGACAAAGGTAGACGCAGGAAAAGCTCTTGATGGATTAGTAGAGGTAATAACCAAAGCAATGACAAAAGGAGATAAAGTAACCTGGACCGGATTTGGTACCTTTGAAGTTAGAAAAAGAGCAGCAAGGATGGGGAGAAATCCTCAAACTAATGCTCCTATGCACATCCCAGCAAGCAAGACTCCAGCATTCAAAGCAGGAAAAACACTCAAGGACTCAGTTAAGTAAGCCTTTCCCAGCACTAAGCTGGGAATTCTTTTTTCTTGCATTTAAATGCTCGGAAATAGTTAGGGTTTAATTTAACTAAGTTTACAAAAGGCTCGCGCAATGCGGGCCTTTTTCGTATTATAAATGCATGACACCAGTAACACACATTGCGAGCGGATTAGCTTTAGCCACAATTCTTAACAAAGTTGGAATAATACATATAGATATAATGCCACTTTGGTACAGCCCGCTTTGGGTTTTAATAATAAGCTTAATTTCAGTTCTTCCAGACATTAATGCATTGTGGACTCCAATTAAAAAACATCACGACGATTTTACGCATTATCCATTATTTTGGCTTGCTGTAGGTGTGGTACTAGGAGTAATTGAATTTATTAAGACGGGACAAGTTGAACTGGCTATTTTATTTGCAGGTCTTATACTGCTGCACTTTGTACTTGATACAGTAGGCTTTTCGTTAGGACTTAAGTGGTTAGCTCCATTTAGCTATAAAGAGTACTCGTTTACTAGTCTAAACAAAGATATTTTGGAATTTTCACTAAAAGATAAAGGAAAGACATACCTAAAATATACTGCGTTAAAAATTGAAATAGTAATTCTGATATTTTCAGTGTTAATTTGTGTTTTTGTGCGCTAGTTTACTCAACATAGTCAGGGGCACGTTGCATTTTTACCAGCATTTCAGGGTCATTTTTTTCTTGAAGCTGTTTTGACTGCATTTCAACAGTTGGAAGCGTAAACCAAAAAGTAGTTCCTTGGTTTTCGCCCTTTGAAGAAACGCCAACTTCGCCACCCATGTGCTCGACATACAGTTTTACAATGTAAAGCCCAAGCCCAGTACCACCAGACTCAGCAACCGTTTGGTAAGAATAATTAAGCCGACCAAATTTATGGAACAAGCGCTTCATATCTTCTTGCTGAATGCCTTTTCCAGTATCTTGTACCGAAATGCGTACTTTTTCGTCCGGAAGTGTTTCGGCGCTAATGGTAACGGAACCTTGAGTTGTAAACTTTAGCGCGTTACCCATAAGGTTAATGACAATTTCGTTAAGCTTTCCGTTATCAGCAAAAACTTGTGGCAAATCTTGAGGAATGTCCACTTTGCATTCCACACTTTTTTCTTTACATTTAATCTCAAAATCTTCTAAAGTGTCTTGAATACTATCTTTTAGAGGTAGTTTTTCGATTCTTATTTCCATACGGCCCTGCTCCATTCGCGAAATACTAAGCATGTCGTTAATAAGTGCCAACATACGCTCAGTTCCGTGAGCAGCCTTGTTTACATACTCCATTTGTTTTTGAGTTAAATTTCCACCCTTACCTGCACCTAGCATCCACAAGTAGCTTTTTATAATTGTCATAGGTGTGCGAAGTTCGTGCGAAGTAATGGAAATAAAGTCGTCCTTAGCTTTTTCCAACTGCTTTTCCTTAGTGACATCTACCATGGTCACTAAACACTCCTGTTGGCCCTGTAGAGGGTTAATTATGGAAGAGCGTACATTCACGTAGTAATCGCTAGTCGCGCCTTTTAAAATGAGTCCATCAACCTTTTTCTTCTCTTCAACCTCAACAAAACAAAGCTCTTTTACGTCTACCGGCTCGCCATTTTCCCTGGTTAACATAATAACTTGGTTAACAGGCAGGTTTAGTACCTCATCAAGCTTTTTATTGAGGATCTTTTCGAGTGAATTGTTGAATAAAGTTATATTATGGGATTCGTCTACCGCAAAAACCGCTTCCGCAAGCCCGTACAACAGTTGTTCAGCACGACGACGGGATTCTAAAAGCTCAAGATTTTTCTTGTAAATTTCCTCAGCAAAGGAAGCGTTATTAGTAACGTTATTAATTACCTTTTTATCCGGATTGGGCTGCATGTTACCTTTGTTTGGTTAGTTGGTTTTTTACGGTGTCGGAGATATACGGTTCAATATCGCTGTAAGGGAGCTTTTTAAGGACATCTAAGCAAACATTAACAGATGTTTGGCCAAATATTTCTCCATAGGATTGGATTAGTTTATCAATTGCTTGTTTGGGATCTCCATTAACTTGAAGGTTGGCAGCATTAAGATTTTCGGCGTCGGCTCCTTTTATTTCGGAGACTGTTACAGCCCTTGACCATGCGAGGTTTTTGCCAATAATTAGGCTCTGCTCATCTATGATTTTCTTTACGATCTCGTGATGCTGCATTCTAGTGATATTAGTTTTACAGTTTTTTTGGGGTTTTGCAAGGGGGTATGTGCCTA
>CAZCAQ010000001.1:89618-121362 GCA_964496905.1 uncultured Candidatus Saccharibacteria bacterium | reverse complement strand
AAGGATAGTTTTGTAGAAATTTAAGAATATCAGCGTTAATTTCTTCATAAGTTTTGCCTTGGCTACTGCCATTGCAGTAAAAAATAAAGTTATGTCCTTTTGGGAATTTGGCTAAGTTAAGCCGAATAGACTCTCTGTAAAGCCTTTTTATGTGGTTTCGCTTTGGAATGTTTGAGGCAATTTTGTTAGGAGCTACAACCGATACTTTAGGGTTTTGAGCCGGATCTTTTGAAGCTTTTACTAAAACAGAAAAATTGGTTCCATAGTACTTTTTCCCCAGACGCTTTGTCTGGAAGAACTCGCGAGTTTTTCCCAATCTAAATGTTTTTTTAAGCATTTAATGATAAATTTCCTGACTATTTCCTGCTTCACTTTTTGTGTGCTGTACGGACTAAGAGTTTTCGACCTTTAGCTTTGCGACGTTTTAATACGTTTCTGCCACCCTTTGTCGACATTCTATGCAAAAAGCCGTGCTTTTTGACTCGTTTTCTCTTTTTTGGTTGATATGTTCTTTTTGGCATGAAGAGATACTACTGTAACAGCCCTAAATAGTCAAACCCACCTAATAAAAAGTGTGTAATTAATTTGGCAAAGGCAACAGCATTGGAGCTAAAACCTCGCCCGCAATTACTGCATTTTGAATATAAGAAGCACCTACAAAGTTATTAATAGGCTTTCCTGCAGAATCATGCACAACAGGACTAACAAAATGCGCAGTTATACCAGGATATAACAACCTGTAACGTGGAATTAGCCAATCTATATCATTACTGCGGTTTTGTGTTTTTAGCTTATGCACATATAAACCCGCACGCATTAGAGTATCACCACCGCCTCCCCAATCTGGAGAAGCTGATAAATTAGAAAACATAGGCAGTTCTGAATTTATTAGGGCCTTTTTTGTATTTTTGTAAACTTCTTCTGCATAAGGGGTTTTAAATTCCGAAGGGACGGGAACATTTGCAACCTCGTAGGCGATCTGTCCTTGCGCAAGAGAATTAACAAGAGCAGAACTATAACCAGGATGATAAAAACCATGATTCTCAACACTATAATCCGAACCCACAGTCTGTGTTACATAATTACAAAGAGCATGCGGAGCACTACGCCCTGAAGAATTGACTATATTATTGGTTATAGAATGATAAGCATAACAACGGGCGCGTGTGTTATAAAAATTTTTGTCATCAGCAGATAAACTTACGTGGTTTGCCAACCAAGCAAGGCCTGCAGCATTCCATGCATTATCTTCTGCGCGTGAATTTAACTGATAACCACCGCTAGGCGTGTTCCAAGGGGTTGGATCCGTAACACCAGTAACTGCCAACACACTGTCCGTAGGCAATAAAGTTTTAAAATCAAACTCAAAAGTATTACCACTCCCTGTTTCACGACCAAAGGCATTATAATTTGAATATTCAATATCACTAAAAATCAATGCCCCAGCATGCATTGTGCGTGAAGTACCAAAAGTACCAAAAGTAACGTAAGCCAAATTAGGCTCATAAATAACTGAACTATCAATACGTGCACCATTTAGGGACATGTTTAAACGCCCACCTTGTGCATCAATACGCAACCTGTTCCAACCTGTTACAAGCTTAATATCCATTTTTGCACCTTTAGGGTGCGTGTATTGTTTAAGTGGAATTGCGGGCACTGTTTTACCGGCAACTTTTTGTCTGATCTCGCTCTTTGTTGGATCACTACTAATTACTAATGTTACTGACCTAAGATCACCACTAGTAATTGAAACAGGATCCTGATAATTGGATAAACCCAAGTATGCGTTGGCTAAACCATTACCATTATAGAAAAAGTCTACTGACACTACGTCGTTATTCTGTATAAAACTTGGGGTTAGTGTGGTGCTGTTTTTAGTCTCTTTTCTAAAAAAGCGGCCACTAATGCGTGAATTGCCACTAGTGCCCACGGTCAATTTAAAGGATTTTTTAGTCTTTTGGAATAAGGAGGCATAGTCTTTTGCATAGGTTTCAATTTCCGTTGAAACAAGCTTATCTGCGCTAGTTTTAACTTGGTTGGCAACTAACATAGGTTTCATTGCTACATATGCCGTAAGCATACTTTGTAAATTTTGACCCCATGAAAAGCTACCCCCATTTTGAACAAATCTTTGGGTGCTAAGATGTTGCATTAAAGATAGAGCACGCGCCTTTGCAGCGACGGAATCACTACCTGAGGATAAAGAACCATAGGCAAAAAAGGCTAATGCGGTATCGTAACCAGCTCGCAATGAATTACCGCCAGAATATTTGGTCTCCGATAGCTGCGCGTTTGAAAAGTCCTTATTTTGCATGTAAAAATCGCCAAGCATACTAACTACTTGCTGTTTGTATGGGCGCTTGTCTTCACCAGATGTAACTACCAAAGAGTCATATAAAACATCAGTGTTGTCAACCCAAGTACTATTAACGCTCACGTGCTTGTTTTGCGTTGGAGCCACTTGTTCTGTGCACGCAGTTAATAGTGTGTGGCCTACAAGTGTATAAACTGTGTTACCTAAAATTACTATGTTCAGTTTTTGCCAAGAATTTTCTGTGGCATTGGGTAAAAACCCAGGGTAGAACACTTGTGTTGAATCAGTTTTTCTACAAAAAAACTTTCGAGAATTGCCTTGTGTACGTATGCCAACTAACACATGATCGGCTGAGGCTGCATTTCCAAATTTAAGAAACGTGCCTTGCCCCGGTGTAAGAGGTCTAATCAAGACACTAGCTGAAAGGGGGGTGTTACCGGAGGGTTGTTCAAAGTTTTTGTATAGCGATACATAACCTGTACGCTTCTGCAACTTAAGCGTATCTTGATAAATTTCAAAAGAACTTGTGCCGGAAGGATTACCTAAATCAGGTAATAAACCTGTAGAACCATCTCTGCTTAAAATACCCGAGGCAAAGTCAAAATTATAAAGAGTGGTAAAGGAGGATGTGGCAATACCTTTTGTAGTGGCCTTTTGTTTATACAAAAACACAAAATAAGCAACAAGGGTAAGACACAGAAAAACTAAAAATAGACCAAGCATGTGCGCAAACCCATTATCAATGTTCTTTTTAAAAGTAGGCATAGTAGTAAGAAAAAACTTCTTAATAAAAGTGTAGCGTTAAAATATAGGCGGGGTCAATATATACAATAGCTAAAGATAAACTGCTACAAGCAAGCAAAACACACAATCTACAACACACATTGCTTAAATTATGTGGATAACTAATGTAAAGTTATTCACACTATGAGTGAGGCTCTAACAGAAAAAACATTATGGGATGCCGTCCTTGCAGAAATGGAGCTAACACTATCCGCACTTGAGTTTGGTATGTGGTTTAAAAATACATATATTGAACTTATTGCCGAAGATCATGTTGTAATTATGTGCCCATCTACATACGCAGTAGACACACTTAAAAAAAAGTACCTCTCACTTATTCAGAATGGAATAACAAAAATAGGAAAAAAAGAACGTGAGGTACGCTTTCAGGTCGGACATAAAAATGTGCAAAACCAAAAGGAACAAGAAGGACCTTTATTCACCTACAAATCGGAAAGCACCGAAATTAACAAAAATAACTCAGCAAATTTAAACCCACAGTTTACCTTTGAAAACTACGTAATGGGTTCAAACAACAGGCTTGCATATTCAATAGCAACAGCCGTTGCAGATAACCCTGGACGTGTTTACAATCCGTTTTTCATTTATTCAAATGTAGGACTTGGGAAAACACATTTAATGCAAGCTGTAGGTAACAAGGTATTACAAAAAAACCCAAACGCTAAAGTTTACTATTGCACTAGCGAGGATTTTACAAATGAACTTATAGAAGCCGTTCAATCTGGAAAAACAAAAGGTAAATATACTTCTAACAAGTTCCGCGAAAAATATCGTAACGTTGACGTTTTATTAATTGACGACATTCAATTTATTGCAAAAAAGGAAACTACGCAGGAAGAGTTTTTTCACACTTTTAATACGCTGCATATGTCTCAAAAACAAATTGTAGTTACATCCGATAGACCTCCAAAAGATTTTACAAATGTAGAAGAGCGTATAACCTCCCGGTTAGGTATGGGAATAATTGCAGACATTCAAAGCCCAGATGTTGAAACACGTATAGCAATTTTACGAAATAAACGCGACAAAGCAGGCGATGAGGTACCCAACGAAATAATAGATTTTATTGCTGAAAATGTATCAACAAATATACGAGAACTGGAAGGCGCGTATCTGCAAGTTCTAACTTACAGCAGGGCAACGGGGCAAGACTTAAATTTAAAAACTGCTGCAGAATCGCTAGGTCAAAGTATAAAGATGCAGGCAGCAAAACCAATGAATGTTAACCAAATACTTAAAATAGTGTGTTCCTACTTTAACGTAACTTTAACCGATATAAAGGGGCAACGCAGAACTAAGGAGTTTGTTGTACCAAGGCAAATGGCAATGTTTTTATTGTACGAACTTACGCAAACACCTTTTGTAACAATTGGAGAATTATTAGGTAACAGAGACCACACAACAATAATGCACGGTGTAAAAAAAATAGAAACAGAATTAAAAGATTTTGGAAAAACTAAGCAAGATTATTTAAATATTAAACAAGTTTTAAAAGCAGACTAATGGATAACTTATTAACAAGTACAAAAAAACTGGGGACAAGTTGTGTAGAAAAAATACTCAAATGTAAAATTCAAAATAAAGTTAACAACACTAAATCCACAAAATTAAAAAGTTGTACACAAGGCTTTAAAACAGGTACGACAATGTATAAACAAAGTAGAAACCATAAAAACGGCGCTACTAAAGCAAGGGGTACATATACACAAGTTATGCAAAAGACAAACGCTATCACAAAAACAAATAAACAGCTTTCCCACATATCCACAGACACTAGTAATACTTCTTCTGTTATTAATATATATAAAACTGAACCCTTAAAAATAACATTGTTGATGAAATTGCTTAAAGGAGTAAGCACCACTAAAATACACACATGGCAAAACTAAGATTTAAAGTAGCCCTAATAAGTGCAAAAGTATCAAAAGTACTTATAAAAGTGTTGCGACTTGGTTCTGGGCATACTTGGCCAGGACATGTTGCATTAAAGATATACCCTAATTTACTTGAGTACCCTATATTCAAGTTTAAAAAGGGCGTTATTGTTGTTTCCGGTACAAATGGTAAAACAACGACTTCCAAGCTTTGTCAGCATATTATTCAAAAAAGTGGCCATTCTGTTGTACACAATAAAACAGGAGGAAACATTTTAAATGGAATTGTGTCTTCTTTAATTGATTTTACGAGCCTTTCGGGTAAGTTTGACTATGATTTTGGTGTTTTTGAAGTTGACGAGCTTGTCCTTCCTAAAGTATTACAACACATAAACCCACAAGTCTTAATTTTGCTCAACTTATCTCGCGATCAGCTAGATCGTTACGGTGAAATAGATTTAATTGTGGAAAAATGGCTAAACGCACTAGATCTGTATCCTGTTCAAAATTTAGTGTTGGCGCGCAACGAAAAACATTTTGCTTATTTAGAAAATGCTTATACAGGAGCCAAACACTATTTTGATGCACATAAAGCTCTGCAAACAAATACGACATTACTTGGTGACTTTAATGCAAAAAATATAAATGCTGCGGCGATTGCTTGCGGTATTCTTGGTTTGACCGAAAATACTATTGTAGAGGCATTAAAGACCTTTAGCGCTGCCTACGGCAGAGGTGAGATCTTTGAATATTATGGCAATTTCTACCAAGTTTTTTTGGCAAAAAATCCAGCAAGTTTTAACAACAATTTGGATATATTAATCTATTCTGAGCAAAAAGAGGCCATAAATGTGTCTTACGATAGTATCCTTTTTATTCTTAACGACGAGGTCCGCGATGGGCGTGACGTTTCTTGGATTTATGACGTTAACCCCGTAAAGTTGGCCAAGGCTTGCAAAGATAAAACAGTTTATGTTTCTGGAATTCGCTCCTATGACATGGCCTTGCGTCTTCAATATGCTGGTGTTGCTGTTACTCTTGAAAATACTGACGCGTCTTTAAAACGAATCATTGATAGAATTCATGCGCAAAATAGCAAAGAAATTGTGGTACTTCCAAACTACTCAGCAATGCTTCAATTTAGAAAATTAACGTTAGGTAAAGAAATTTTATGAGCACCAAATTTACTTTAGGGTACTTTTACCCTGTACAACTAAATTTATACGGTGATAACGGCAATATCGAAGTTTTATATCAACGAAGTATTTTGCGCGGTTTTGACGTTGAAGTTAAATTAATTGATCTTTCGACTCAACTTTCAACTCCTTTAATGGACTCTTTTGATTTAATTTTTATGGGAGGCGGCCCCGATTCAGGCCAAAAAGAAGTTTTTGACGACTTTTTAAAAAACAAAGGCCCTTACGTAAAAGATTATATTGAAAATCAAAAAAATGCTTTGTTTATTTGTGGGTCTTATCAACTTGCAGGTAATTATTACAAATCTGCCGATGGTTCTATGCTAGAAGGACTTGGCGTTTTTAATATGCACACTCAGCATTTTGGAAATACTAAGCCTCGCTGTATAGGAAACACCGTTTGTTCTATTGAGTCCTGGGCGGTCAACGACGCATACGGTAGTTTTTTGCGCGCAGTAGGTACTCATCTTGTTGGTTTTGAAAATCATGGAGGCCGTACTTATTTAGAAACAGGTACTTTACCTCTTGGAAATGTTGTTAAAGGCCATGGTAATAACTCGGAGGATAAAACAGAAGGTGCTGTCTATAAAAATGCATATGGAACTTATTATCACGGTCCTTTTTTGGCATTAAATCCTCACTTTGCAGACTTTTTAATAGCGAAATCCTTAGGTCTTTCTGAACTTGACCCACTTGAAGACACTCTAGCTATAAATGCCCACAAAAACCGCTTATGACTATAAACCTAAATAAAGCATTTGCTTGGTCTTTTTACCTCTTTTTGTTTTTATTACCAATTAACTTAGGTAAACACTTAATTTTTGACTTTAGTTACTTAGACGGCATTTTAGTGGATTATTGGGTTCCTACAATCTTTTTACAAGATTTGCTCATAGGAGTGTTCTTATTATTGGGGTTGTTGTTGAAACGGTTTAAACTTGGCTGGTTTTTTTATGTAGTGCTTGTTTTGCTTGTGCTTAATCTTACCTTTTCGGTTTTGCCTATTGTTTCCTTAATTTACATTACGCGGTTTGTTTGGTATTTGCTTTTTTGCATACTAATTTTTAGATCAAAAGCCTTTTTTGATGTTACAACTGTAATTAAGATTTTGTATATTTCAGTTTTACTTGTATGTATGCTTGCAATTGGACAGTGGTTTAGGCAAGGCGCTGTATTTAATAACTATCTTTTTTTTGGAGAACAGCCTTACACTGTTATGACTTCAGGAGTTTTAAAACAAAATGTTTTTGAAAATATTGTTGTGTCGCCCTATTCTACATTTAGACACCCAAACGCATTAGCTGGCTTTTTAAGTGCCTTTCTAGTTTTATTTGCTTATTATCTTAAAGGACCTAAAAAAAACCTAATACTATTTATTGGTAGCATTGTGCTTTTTTTAACATTTAGTTATGCCGCATGGGTTAGTTACATATTTGGTCTTTTGTTTATTAGTGTTAAATCTGTGTTTATTCGTAAACTTTTTTACATTTTTGTTTTTATTGTTTTTACATGTGGCATTTTTGGCTTTTTTAACGCGGAGGCACTTAAGCATAATTCAAGCTTAAATAGAAGATTTTTGCTTACGACTTCAGCAGCCTACACATTTAAGCAGAATCCCATTGTGGGAACAGGTTTAAATACAAACATGTTTACCGGAAAAGATCTTTCGTACATGTCACGAGAGCTTACTTTTTTTCAACCTGTTCACAATATTTTTTGGCTTTTTCTTAGTGAAGGCGGATTGTTACTTTTTGTCCCTTTTGTATGTTTTTACTTTTATGTACTTGTATCGGCAAAAAATACAAGCAAAGCACTTAGTGCCGTGTTATTGCAATTTGTAATTTTGGGGAGTTTTGATCACTATTTGTTGACAATGCATCAGACATTGCTTTTGTTTATGTTGACTATAGCTTTTAGCATCCACTATACTTTTAAACATGAAATATAAATTCCTTGTCCTTGCCCTTGTGCCATTTTTCGCAATTTTTTTAACAGCATGTTCTTTATCTGATTTGCCGCTGCTTGGTAAGTTTTTTGGAGGTAAAAAAGATACCACGCCAATCACGCTTACTTTTTGGGGAATGTGGGAACCAGAAAGCGTGTATGAGCCTGTAATTACTAGTTATAAAGAAAAAGAATCTCATATAACAGTAAATTACGACAACAGAGCTCTTGGAGGTGATTTGTATGACTATAAAAATAGAATCTTTCAAGGATCTAAATCAGGTTCTGTACCTGATTTATACATGGTTAATAATGGCTGGGTTCCGCGTTTTGCTAAGCTTGGTCTGTTTGCACCTGCTCCAAAAGAGGTCGCTGATAAATTGGCCTTTAGCGAAAGATATTATAAAGTTGCTGCTGACAGCGGTGTAGTGGACGGGACCGTTTATGCAGTACCTGCTTATTACGACGGGCTGGCACTTGTATACAATAAAAGTCACTTTAAAGAAGTAAATCAGGTTGCTCCCCCAACAACTTGGGAAGAATTTAGAGTACTTGCTCTTAAATTAACTGTGCGTGGACAAAGCGACGTTCTGCTTAGATCTGGTGCAGCTATTGGCGGCGCTGATAACATAGATCATTTTTCAGATACATTAGGTCTGCTTTGGTCCCAAGCAAATGTAAAAATCCCTGATGAAATTGATTCAGAACGTGCTGTTGATGCTTTTTCCTTTTACACAAGCTTTTACACTGAAGACAAAATTTGGAACGATAATATGCCAGAATCGGTAACTTCCTTTGTTCGTGGTCAAACTTCAATGCTTTTGGTTCCTTCCTGGCAAGTGCTTAATATTTTGGGTGAAGTACCTAACGCCTCGGATGTTGGTGTAGCCACAGCTCCACAAGTGCCTCGTGCAGCGCAACAAGCAAATTGGGGAACTTTTTGGATGTACGCCGTTCCTGTAAATTCACCTAACAAAGACGCTGCGTGGGATTTTATCTTACACATGTCCGATCCAGATCAGGCGAAAGCTATTTATAACAATCAAACCAAAATTCGAAAATTTGGTGCGCCCTATGCTCACGTAAGTTTGGCAAAGGAACTAGAAGCTAATCCTTACGTTGTGCCATTCTTAGCAGGTGCCTCTACAGCAAAAAGTGCGGAAATTTCAGGCAGATCTGGTAATAAAAATCAAACAGCTGCTTTGCAAGTCGCTGTTAATGCTGTCATAAACGGTTCAGCTACACCTGAAGAAGCTTTAACTAAAGCTAAAAACGCGCTTCAAGGTAAATAATAATCTACTGTATAATGGCTTCATGATTTTAGGTATTGAATCCTCATGTGACGAGACCTCTGCATCTGTTGTAAAAGACGGTGTGGAAGAAATTTATACATCCTTAGCAACTTCCCGCGATTTGCATGAAAAAACGGGGGGTGTTGTTCCAGAGGTAGCTTCTAGAAAACAGTTGGAATTTATACTTCCGGTCATTTACGATTGCATAACAAACTCGGCAAAAAAACTCTCAATTAGTAACGACGCCTTAATAAACCAATTAACTGCTCTTGCCGTTACAAAAGGTCCAGGATTAATAGGCTCACTTGTGGTAGGTATTGAAGCAGCAAAAGCTCTTGCCTTTGCCTGGAACAAACCATTAATACCCGTAAACCATCTTGTAGGGCATTTATATGCTAACTTTTTAGCTCACACAACCATAAAATTTCCAGCAATAGGCTTAGTTGTTAGCGGAGGCCATACGGATCTTGTTTTAATAAAAAATCACGGCGATTTAGTTTACTTAGGCGGAACCTTAGACGATGCTGCTGGCGAGGCCTTTGATAAAACAGCGCGTTTGTTAGGTTTAAGTAATTACAAAGTTGGAGGCCCCGCTATTTCAAAAAAGGCTACAGAGTATAATTCCAATAATCCTGTTGAACACAAACTACCACGTCCATTAATTGATGCCCCTAATTACGATTTTTCCTTTTCTGGACTAAAAACGGCTGTTCGGTATCTAGCGGAAAAAAACATTGCTCCCGTTGAAGAAATTGCCTTCGAATTTGAATCCGCAGTTGTTGACGTTTTAACAAAAAAAACGTTAAAGGCTATAAAGGAACATAAAGTTAAAAGTTTACTCATGGGGGGCGGCGTTGTAGCAAATGAGCGCCTAAGAGAAAAAATGAGTTTGCTAATGGTAGGTGAAAATGTTGAGGTTTACTATCCACCAGTGCGCTTATGTGGCGATAACGCTGCGTATATTGCCTCTGCCGCCCATTTTAACTTTAAACCGGCTCTCTTTAAAGATATTCAACCAAACCCGTCTCTGTCTATTACTGACTATTAACCCACATCTTGTCCCCATTTCTTTTCTGCGCCAAATCGTTATTGTTTATTGACACATACGGCACGTTTCTGGCACACTACTTTAAGTTATCCACATATGCTCTGTTTAACATTAAATCACACATCTATACCTGCCTTGTTTAATTCGATTTATACTAAAGATATTCCCGTGCGCTTTACTTTTAGGTTTTTGCAGAGCCTCGGTTTTAAAAGTTCTAAAATGCGAGATCTAGTTACCTTTTTACATGCTTTTGGTTTTTTAGATGCAGAAGGAGTCCCGACTAGTAGTTATGTTGAATTTAAAAAAGCTACAGATCCCAAAGCTTTTGTGTCAGCCTGTGCCACGAGTGTTTATCAGGACGTGTTGCCCACCTTAGACGAACTCTCCGAAAGTAACTTAAAGAGGCTTTTTCTTGCTAAATATCCAAATTTAGATGCGCAAAAGGTAAATCTGGCTGTAAAAACATTTATGGCTATAAACTTGTATGCGCCATTTTATAAAAGTGAAGCTTCCTCTACCCCTGGGGCTAGCTTTGTTCAAAAAACACCATCTAGGCAAAATTTAAATATAAATATCAATTTACCTGAAACCGAAAATGAGCGTGTTTATGCAGCAATTTTCAAGTACTTAAAAGAGATTTTGACTCAATAATTTATTGAGATTGTTGAGGTAACGCCATTTTTATTAGGTCGTATACGTTTGTATTTTCACTTTCGGCTTGAGTTCGTTTTTTAACTTCTACCTGGTTTTCGGGAGTTTTTGCTGAGATAATCGCACGAATTGGACAACCTATTAAATCGGCGTCGGCAAGCTTTTCGCCGTTAGAAATATTTTCACGGTCGTCAAACAAAACCTCAATGCCATTTTGTTCTAAGGTTTTGTAAAGGCTTGCAGCGCGTTCTTTAGTTTTTTCATCATCCAGATTAAAGCCCACCAAATGAACTGTAAAAGGTGCCACTGCAGTTGGCCAAGCAAGTCCACGTTCGTCGTGGAAAACCTCTGCAAGGACGCCCACAAGGCGCGTGGTGCCAAGACCATAACTGCCCATGTGCACGGGTTGCTTTTGTCCTGTTTCATCGGTGTAGGTGTAATCAAAATCTTTTGTGTATTTTGTGCCTAGTGGGAAAATATTTCCTACTTCACTTGCTTTAAAGACTTCGTATTCCTCATTAGTTTCAGGATATAAATCTCCCGCTTTGGCTTCTTTTATATCGTAAAACTTTTCAGGAGTTTTAATGTCAGTTTCAAAGTTTGCATTAATATAGTGATAATCTGTTTGATTTGCTCCAATTACCATGTTTACGGCGCCTTCTAGCGAATCGTCGTAAATTATTGGAATGTCTTTGTTAAGGTTAACTAGTCCCGCAAAGCCCGTTTTTGCTCCAGTTATGCGTTCTACGTTTTTTGCATCGGCTAGTTCCATTTTGCTTGTTGCAAGTGCTTTTTCTAGTTTTAAGACGTTTACGTCATAATCTCCTCTTAGGGCAACTGCGTAAAAATCTCCCTTAATATCTTTGTAAATTAAGGTTTTTACTAATCGGTCTGCCGTTGTGCCTAAAGCCTTTGTTACGCCTTCAATGGTTACTACCCCTGGTGTATGTTCTTTTTTCATGAGCTTTTTGTCTTCATGCACATTTGGTTGAGAAATCTTGCTTGGCGCCACCTCTTTGTTATAAGCGGCGTTTTTGGATTTTACATAAAACAAAAGATCCTCGCCCGCGGCACATTTAACCTGAAATTCGTGAGAAAAATCCTTAGTAAAATCTCCTCCTGATGCCATTGCGATATAAGTTAAGTGCCCAAGCCCAACGCGTTCGTATACGGCTAGGTAGTTTTTTTGAATTTCTTCATAAAACTGCTTGCGTTCGTCTTCGCTTTTGTGAAAGCTGTACATGTCTTTCATTCTAAATTCGCGGCCGCGCATAATTCCTGATTTTGGTCTAGGTTCGTTTCGGAACTTTGTTTGAATCTGGTACACGGCAAAAGGTAGATCTTTGTAACTAATGTTGAATTTTTTTGCGATCGGCGTAACCATATCTTCATGTGTGCAGTTCAAAATGTATTCGGCGTCATTTTTTTCCTTTGAAGGAGGGTTTGCTGGAATCGCCTTAAAAAGCACGTCGACGGTATTTATGCGGTTAGTCGTTTCCCAAATGTGTGTAGGAGCAAGCGAAGGCATAAACATTTCACTGCCTGCTTTGTCCATTTCTTCCCGAACAATGTTCTCAATTTTGTTAAGTACACGCAGTCCTAGGGGCAAAAACGTGTAAACACCCGCCATTGTTTGATCAATAAAACCGCCCTTAATTAAAAGAGACGCATTTGCGCTATCAAATTCTTTAGCGCTTTTTATAGTTTTTCCAAACAGTTTAGAGTACAGCATGTTAAAATAACGCTTGCATTATATATGAAACAAGAGCTAGATAAAACCTATAACCATAAATTGGTCGAAGACTCCATAAACGAAAAATGGACTAAAGCCGATGCGTTTAAAGTTAAAATTGACCCCTCTAAAGAGCCCTATACTATAATTTTGCCCCCTCCAAATGCGTCTGGTCAAATGCACATGGGCAATATTTTAATGGTGGCTATTGAAGACTTGTTGATTCGCTGGAAACGCATGCAAGGTTACAACGCTTTATGGCTTCCAGGTACGGATCATGCTGGTTTTGAAACTCAAACAACTTATGAGAGGGAACTTAAAAAACAAGGTAAATCGCGTTTTGATTTTGACCGAAACACTTTGTACCAAAATATTTGGGATTTTGTATTTGAAAACAAAGGTTTAATTGAAGCGCAACTACGTCAAATGGGTGCTAGTGTTGACTGGTCCCGATATACATTTACTTTAGATCCTCATAGTATTGAAACAGTTTATGCCACTTTTGAAAAAATGCATTCAGAAGGTTTAATTTACCGAGACGATTATGTTGTGAATTACTCTTTTAAATGGGGAACTACTTTTAGTGATGCCGAGGTTAGTTATAAAGAACAAGTAAGCCCTTTATATTACATAAAATATGGCCCTTTAACGACTTGTACGGTGCGTCCTGAGTCAAAACTTGGCGATAGTGCCTTAGCTGTGCATCCTGATGATGCAAGGTACAAAGATTATATTGGGAAAGAAATTGAATTTGATGACGTTTTGGGTAAAAACAAGCTACCCGTTATTGCCGACAAATATGTTGACCCTGCCTTTGGAACAGGTGTTTTAAAAGTGACCCCTGCCCATTCAAAAGAAGACTACGAAATAGGGTTGCGGCATAACTTACCCGTAAAAAGCGTAATTGGTATTGACGGTAAAATGACTGCTGCAACTGGAAAATATGCTGGAATGACAATTAAGGCTTGTCGAGCACAAGTGGTGGCAGATTTACAGAAAATGGGTTTAATAGAAAAAATTGACGAAAATTACGCAAATACTGTTCCCGTTGATTATCGCAGCGGCGACTATATTGAAAACTTAGTTTTACCAAATTGGTATGTAAAAGTTGATCATCCCGAAAAATCATTAAAGAAACCCGCTCTTGATGCAGTTACTAGTGGGAGAATAAAAATATATCCAAAATGGCGAGAGGTAACGTATGTTCGTTGGGTTGAAAATATGCGCGATTGGGCAATTTCGCGCCAAATTGTGTGGGGAATTCGTGTTCCTGTCTGGTACGATGTTTCAAAAAACCCAGACATTTCAGTTAAGTTTTTAAGTAAATCTAGCGATCCCGTTACGGGAACCCTCGGCAATTTGCTTGATGTCTATTCTTTTGAAGAAATAGAAACAGGTCTGCAGGGACTTATAGCCCCGAAAACGGCTACATACGTTATTTCAACTATCAAACCTACTGCTGGTAATTTTTTGCAAGAAACCGATACTTTTGACACTTGGTTTTCCAGCGGTCAATGGCCTCTAATAACCTTAAAATATCCTGAAAGTGAAGATTTTAAGTATTTTTATCCCACTAACGTTTTAGAAACAGGTTGGGAAATAGTTACTAGGTGGGTTTCGCGCATGGTTATGTTTGGTTTGTATCTTACCGGAGAGGCGCCTTTTAAAAATGTTTACTTGCATGGGCACGTACGCGCTTTAGATGGGCGTAAAATGAGTAAAAGCTTAGGAAATAATATAGACCCCGGCGATTATATTGAAAAATACGGTGTAGACAGTTTGCGCATGGGTCTTATTTTTGGCACCGCCAACGGCAAGGATTTTAGCTTTCCTCACGACAAAGTGGTTTCTTATCGCAACTTTGCAAATAAAGTATGGAACATGGCCCGTTTTACTCAAATGATGGTAGCTCGTTTTGAAGAAGAGTCAGGCAAAAAAGTAGAACCCTTAGCTCATGAAGATTTTGCACAGGCACTCTCACTTGCTACAACTGAAGAAGACAAAAAAATCCTTGCAGATCTTAAAGAAGCTTTGGTTAACGTAAACACAAACCTTGAAAAATTCCGCTTCGCCGATGCTGCTGATATGCTTTACCATTTTATGTGGGACGAGCTAGCTGCCAAATACATTGAGTACGTAAAAAATGCAGAAAACAAAAAAGCATCACTGGAAATTTTAATCTTTGTGTATGGAAATTGTCTTAAAATGCTTCACCCATTTATGCCTTTTATAACTGAAGCGATTTGGGAAGTTTTTGAAGAAAACGACACTCTTCTTGCGCTAAATTTTTGGCCAAAGTTTGAGTAATATCACTCTTTTTTGTCTGGGGAGGCGTCGCCGTCAGCTTCTTCGTCCGCAGGTTTTTCGGCAGTGGCTTCAATGTTTTGCAAAGCTTCTGCCTCATCAACCACTGCTTCCTCTTCTTCAGGCATTTGTGCATAGTCGACCTTCAGCACTAGTTCGTCTTCAGTTACATCAACTAGCTCTATCTTTTCTCGGTCAAAAACAAGATCTTTAACAGCAACTGATTGGTCAATTTCTGTGAATCCCGAAACATCTACCGTAAATTCTGCTGGAAGATCCGCAGGTAAACACTCAATGGCGATTTCGCTTAAAAGTGTAAGTAAAATACCTTCGCCGCTTTTTAAAATAGGGCTTGCTTCTTCGCCAGTAACTTTAACTGGAATATCGGCCGTGATTTTTTCTTTAAGGTTTACTTTGTAAAAACCAGCGTGTACATATGTACCTGTTACTGGATCAACTTGCACGTCTTTTATTAAAACTTTTGATTTATCTTCGCCCAAGTCAAAATCGATAAGTGCTGTTTCACCCGCACCAGTGTATACTTTTGAAAAATTCTCATAGCTTACCGTTACGGGAATTGATTCTAGGTGTTTACCAAATAGAACAGCTGGGAGCTGTCTGTTGTACTTTAGACTTTTTGAACTTTTTCCGATTTTTTCTCTAACTTGTGCAGTAATTTGCATATTGATGTTTTCTGTATTTGCTTATGAACGGCGAGCACATCGTCATAACCGATACTTTTTGCACCCATAAACTTTTTAATTTCTGTTGCTTTTAACTCCGAAACAAGAGGTGCAATTCCTGTCCCTGCAATAGTTATTGTTACCATACTCTCAGCACTACAATGTGGGCATTTGGCGTGCGCTACTAACGCTACAGGCACCTCACTTACCGTAGTAAGCTCAGCTCCTTCTAGGCTCGCCCCGCATTTATAGCAAGTGGTTTTTGCTAAATGTTTTTGAATATACTGCTTTTCGAGCATAAATATAGCCTTAGCTACCTGGCTATTCTACTACCTATTAGCCTGGTTGACAACAAATATGTTGCTGATATAGTTTGACCACATTAAACCTGTTGTCTAGGAGAACATTAACATGGAGTTTCTACTCAACTTATTATGGTGGATGCAAGTCGCCGCACGCTTAGTGGTGTTTATTGTTGGCATTTACTTTGCTTATCGCTTTTTGCGAGACGCATACGAAATGCCTCCCCAGACAGTTTTAAAGGGGAAGATCGATAGGCTGATGCGGGCTGTTATGGCACTAGGTGTTTTAGCGCTTAGTACTATTATAGTTTTGCTGGTTTTATCGAGTTCTCGCATGTCCACTTGGTTCTACATAATAGTTGCATTTTATGCTTTCTTGGTTTGGTCAAGAGGACATGTCCCCGCGGTATCTCATAAGCCTCCTAGGAGCCGTAACTTTTTGGAAGGTCCGTCTGAGCTTGTGGAGAAGAAGATGCGCGATGAGTTACAAGTGCAGTTGTACAGGCGTCGTCTCATGAGCACTATATATGTAGTTGCTCTTGGTTTGATACTTCTTTACGACCTTTCACTGTACTTGGTTTGAGTGTGGGTAACTGGTACCTTAAAACCCTCCTAAAAAGTGCTTGGAGGGTTTTTTCATATAGACTTGTCCACTAACTTAATAGACCTTCATAACAAATCTGTGTATAACGTCTACTTTAAAAGGTATAATTAGCAAATATGTCGCCAAAGCAAGCCCTTCACACACTTAAATTTACACTTCAACCTAACTTAACACCTGCAAACCTACTTTTCTTAATTATTATTATCGCAGCCTTTGCTTACCGGTTCCCACTACTTGGAGTAGAGGGAAGCGATTACAAAACATACGATAGTGCTATCACATCATACCTAGCCGGACGAAATCCTTATCAAGAAACGATAGCAAGCTATAAAATAAAATACGGAGATCATGGGTATGCTTATTTGCCTGGTCTCCTTAATATTTTCTCGTTCTTAACAATATTGGGAGCGCCTTTGCATATTCCTAACGCGTTATTGTGGCAGCTTCCCTTGCTTGTCTCAGATTTTTTTATTGGCATTTTTATTTACAAGCATATTTCAAAATACAGCACTTTAATGGCGCTTCTTGGAGCACTTTTGTGGTTTTTTAACCCGTATATACTTCTTCATGGAAACACTTATACGCACACGGAGCCTATTTCCATCGCGCTTCTACTTGTGTCGCTGGTATATCTTGCCAAAAACCAAATTCTCAGTGGAGGTGCTTATGCACTTAGCATTTTAGTTAAAACTTTACCTGCTTTAATGGTGCCCATGATTTTCACCATTCCAACATTTAAAAAAAAGCTCCTTTTTGTTGCGGGTGGACTGTTAATTGCGTTTTTATTTTGTTTGCCATTTATGCGTTCGGTCCAAGATTTTCAAACAATGATTACAGGCTCATTGCTAGTTCATGGCGAACGCGGAATTCAAGGACGGCCTCTTCCATATTACGTTAGTTACACCTTTGGGATTGAGGCTTTGCAATTAATCTCGTTTCAAGCGTACTCGTATTTATCAATTATTGGAGGTTGGATAGTCTTTATATTACTCAAGTATGTGTTTAAACTTCAAAACCTGTACTTAATTGCGTTTTTTTGTTTTGGTGTCTTTACACTACTTACACCCGTTTTTAACAGGTCTTATAGTTTGTGGGTTTTACCGTTTATGATTTTGGGTTTAGCAGATACTTTTAGTACAAAGCATCGCTGGCTTTATTATTTAGGTCTCGTTTTATACGTAACCTTTTTTGCTTTCTACTTTAATGCTTGGGATTATGGGTTCCATCAGGATCGCCCAGGTTCAATTATTAATATTTAATGTGAATTCTGGCGTTTCTGTCTAACTCGCCTTTGTATTCAAAAACATCTTTTTCTTTTGACTGATTAGTGCCCACTCCTGTTATTGGTGTATCCGCTCCCATTACTACGCCGTTGCTAATGTTACGGCCAAATGGGGCCTCAAATTTAAAACTAAACGGATCGTCCTGTGTTCCTGGTTGTTTTTGCCAGAATAAATCATAGGCCTTTGTATCTTTTGTAACACTAAGTTTTTTAGGAAGATCATATTCAACAACTAGTTTAACTGTTTCCATTGGTTTTACTCTAACTAAAAACCCAAACGACGTGTAACGACCTTCGTTTCCAATTACAGCGTTTTTAAAGATGTCTGCTGGGTTTTGTTCTATAGGTGCGTAAATGGGAAGCTGTTCTGTAGTTAAAGCTTTTAAATCTAGAGTATCAATGGGTTGTACATTTGAATTAATGCTTGCCACACTTGTGGTAGGGTTGCCTTCGGTTTCGACTTTGACTAATGAGTCTTCTTTTATGTTAATAAGTTTGCCATTTTTATACACTTCAACTCTTGCGCCAGTAAGTTTGCTTCCATTTTGCGTCAAAACCCGTACATAGTTTCTATATTCCCCACCTGGCCAGGCGTAATCCTTGCCTTTATGTTTATATTCAATCGTAACTTTTCCTCGCAAAAGGCCATCACGGGTCAATGCCGCCACTTGATAATCCATTTTTTCTTCTACAAAGTAATTTGCTTTATTTCCACTCATATTTGAATTAACAACATACAGGTAGTCACCGCCAGTGTCTGCTAGACTTCCGTCCCAACCGTATTTTTCTACAATTCCCGCTGTTGCCTCGTTTTTAAGGCTAATTAACACATGTCTGTTTCCAAGGCTGTGTCTTAGCATTTCCACAAGATCAGGCGTTTTTTCTTTTGGAATTGCAAAAGTGCGTTCTAACAACTTACTGCCTAAAACGGTTAAAAATGCTCGCTTTTGCGATTCTCCCTCTTTGTAGTTAAATTCACTGTGATATTGAGTTTTCTCATACAAATTTCCTGCAGATACTTCTTCGTTATACGCGGTTAAAAACACAGGCCCGGTAACTTCGAGCAAGTTTTTCACAAATTCCAAATCTACTGCTATAACTCCGTCAAATTGAGAACCGTCCACTTGTTCAAAAAGGGAGCTAATTTCTTGCGCCGATTTTGTAAAGTCGGGATTCCAGTTTGCGTTGCGAATGTGCATATTTTCTTCGCCCAGTAAAACTTGCATTGGTTCTGGCGCTACGTTTTCAAATTCTTTAATGTCTAATTGGCCGTCTGGATTGTAAATGTCATCGATTTTAAGGTTTTTAATTTTCCCTTCTTCCATTTCTAAAACTGCATAAGAACCAATAAAACCCCCAGTTGGCCTTAGTTCGTTTGAATTTTGAAAAAGGATTAAATACCTTTTGGCTGATTCGGTCCCAATTATGTCATCTAGGTTTTTTGTCACAGCTTCTAAAGAGGTAATGTTTTGGCTCGCCATTTTAAGAGTTTCTTTGTATTTTTTAATATCGCCTTGCATCACCAAAGGTAGCTCTTTTGGTTCAATATCTTGAGCAATTGCATTTGCAATGTTTAAGCTGCTTTTGGCTGTGCCAAGGTAAAAATTTGTGTCTGCAACCTGTTGAGCTGTAATTCTGTCTTCTAAATCTAGCCTTAGTACACTCCATATGTCTGAAAAGGGGCTCGCCGCTTTTGTTCCAAAGTAAACTGCCTTAGAAAAGTTTTCGGTTGAATTTAAGGTGTCTTGCAGGGCATTATATGTTTCCCCTTTACCTGTTGCTTTAAAAAGCCATGAAGACATCCGCAATGAATTTTGTGCCTTTTGAAAATCAAGATACGCCGAGTTTGAGTTTATTTGTGCCGTATCAAAGTCCAGTTTCATCATGTCCTGTTCGACCAGTTCTAGCGAAGTCTTTGCCTTGGTTGCATAATAATAAGTTTGAGCCATAGGCACGCCAATTAATGCAATTCCAATAAATAACAAAGGTGCCACAAGTTTAAATGTGGTTCCAACGGCTTTTTTAAAAGATCCCGAACCTGCTGTTTTTTGTTTTACAGGCTTTGGTTGGCTAGGCGCTGGTTGTTGCGTCGGCTGCGTAGGCTGAGGCTTAATGGTCTGAGTCTTTTTGCCAAAAAGGGAGTGCTTTGGTTTTTCAACTTGTGGAGGCGTGTTTTGCGCAGCGACTGTTGCGGTAGCGACCACAGGAATTATTGAACTGGCAGTGTTTTTATTTTTGCTGTTATCTTCAATTATTTTATTAGCCTTAAAAGCATGATTGTTAGTTTCGTATCCGTACCATTTTAATGTGTTTGCAATCCCCGTCTTAAAATCAACCTTTGCCTCCCAGTCCAATTCTTTAAGATTTGTAGTATCTGGCTCCAAAAATCTTTGTTGAATATCTCCCGATTTGGCTTTAAATTCAACGTTGAGTTCGCGATTTGCCATGCCTTTTAGCAAATAAATTACCTCAAGCGTTGTATAAGGTTCTTTTGTAATTAAGGAATAAATGTTGCCTTTAGTGTCTGAGGTAAAAATTGCTTTAGTGATGCCAGAAATTGCATCAGAAATATACAGATAGTAGTTTTTTTCGGTTCCTTCTCCAAAAAGGCGTAAATTATGGTCTTCAAGCAAATCTTTTATGGCAGAGTTTAAATCGTCTGAACTGGATAACGGCATTCGTGGACCATAAACTTTTGGAATTCGCACAATACGCGCGTCCATATCAAACTTTTTGTAGTATTCCCAAACTAATGCCTCCGCGTAGCGTTTCGCTTCAATAAGAGAGTATTTGCGCTCCTCAAATTCAGTTTTTCCAAAATAGTGAATTAAGTTTTGTGAAGATAAAAGCCCATGATAAACATCCGTTGAGGAAATAAGCAAAAACTTTGCTCCACAGTTTTGAGCAAAATCGAGCAGATTTTTAGTTCCCAGCGAGTTGGCCAGCAAAGTATCAAGACCCCAGCCGTCAGAATACATATATGTTTCAACTCCTGTTAGGTGGAAAACGTAATCGACGCTTTCAATTTCGGGTGGAAGCGCTTTATTAATATCTGCGTCAAAAAAAGCAAAATTTTCGTTTTTTAAAAGTCCCTCAATGTGAATTTCTTTTCCGGAAATGTTCATGTTGTCTATTACGACAACGTTTACTTTTTGTTCTAAAAGGGCTTCTGCTAAATGTGAGCCTATAAAACCAGCTCCGCCGGCAATGAGCACGGTTGGTGAGAGGACAGATTTTTTAATAATTTTACTTTTAGACATAGGGCAGCTCGTACAGGTTTTCTTGTATTAGTATAGGTTTTTAATGCCTTTTTTGGCAAGGCTTTGGTGGTACAGCTCACGCTGATAATTTAAGTGAATGGCTAGGCCATTCTACTTAAATGATATAATTCCTCCGATGACCGCTTCTCAACTTTTAAACATGTACAAAAAGCATATAGTCGTAATAGTCTTAGCAGGAATTTTAGGTGGAGCACTTGGCGCAGCTGTGTGTTTGCTCAATCCTCCAAAATACATAGCCTCAGGCTCTTTTTATGTGTCCCGAGGCATTGAAGCCACACCACAAGACTTTAAATACGAAGGTTACTACTCCTCATTGTCTTCACTAAATTTTGCAAAATCCTTAGCAGCCTTAATTGAAAGTGACGACGTTAAAAAACAAGTCCTTCAAGTACAAAAGCAGCCAGTTAACAGAAAATCGCTCAAAAGTCTTGATAGAGCTACTTTAGTAAAAAAACCCGATACGCAACTAGTTACACTGCAAACAAAAGCCACTTCGTCAGCGCAAGCCGAGCACCTTTGGCTGATTTATAAAGACATACTAATTGCCGTTTCAAATACGCTAAACGAAAATGGGGATTCCAATATTGTTGTCGCCCCGGTAAGTTCAACACCTGCAACATTTGAAAGTTTTAAAAGTTTGCCCTTAAGCATTGCCCTTGGTGCGTTCGTTGGAGTTTTTGTCAGCATGTTTTTTTACGGAACATATTATTTTGCAAAAAAAGGACTAGCCAATGAAACTGTATAGCGACGGAGGAGCAAGAGGAAATCCAGGGCCATCGGCGGGTGCCGCAGTTTTGTTTGATACCAAAGGTGTGGAAGTCTTTAACGTAGGCGATTATTTTGGAACGGGCACAAACAATCAAGCTGAGTACAAAGGCCTGCTTCTTGGTTTAACCGAATGTTTGGCGCGCCAGATTTTTTCAGTAGATTGTTATTTAGACAGCGAACTTATTGTTAAGCAACTAAACGGTGAGTACAAAGTTAAAGATGCAATTTTGGCGCAATTACATCAAAGCGTAAAAATGCTCGAAGCAAAATTTAATGACATTAGCTTTAATCACGTGCCTCGTGCGCAAAACAAATTTGCCGATAAAAAAGTAAATGAAATTTTGGACAGCCAATAAATTTAAATGTCTCAAAAACATCCTGCTAATTTAACTCAGCCCGAAAAATCTATTTTGGAAACTTTATGCTATTTTGCCGTTTTTAATTATCCTATTAGTTTTTACAAAATTTGCGCATATTCCAAAGTTTCTGATGTAAATGAGGCGACGCATGCACTGCAGGCTTTAGTTGACAAAAATCTTGTTGTTGAAAAAAATGGCCTTTATTTGTTACACGGTCTCCACCAAGTTGAAGTGAATGAGCGCACACAAAATTCACTACAAGCGTTAGAGCTTGCCCATGAAGCCTCGCGCATTTTGCAAAAAATTCCTTGGATTAGGCTTTTGGCGGTTACTGGTTCAGTTGCCGCACTAAATAAAACTGAAGAAGACGACATTGACGTCTTTATAATTGCCCAAAACCATCGCCTTTGGATTACTCGGTTTTTTGTATTTCTGTTGCTAAAAACGGTTGGACTCTATAGAACTGAACTTAATAGCAAAAACAAAATTTGTACCAATTTGTTTGTAGATGAGACTAGTTCAACATGGGAAAACAATCAAAGCATTTATGTGGCACACGAAATTGTGACAATGTTCCCATTAATTAACAAAAAAAACGCCTATTTTACATTTTTAACCAAAAACAAGTGGGTTTGCGACTTTTATCCAAATTTTGCTTTTTTTGAGGTTTTGTCTACGCAAGCTGAAGAACGCCGAAACCTAATAATGAACGCTTTTGAAAAGTTTTTTTGTAAATTGCAAATTTTGTATATGCAACCTAAAAAGACCACAGAAACGGTTTTACCCGGTTTTGTGCATTTTAATAAAAAGGATAGTAAAGACGAGATTCTGGCTAATTTTCTCAAGTTAAAAGCGTACTTCGTAAAATAAAAACCATACTACTGTGGGCTAAAGTCATGCCTTTTTGCTCACAGTAGTACTCTTTATCTGTTCTTGCGACTATACAAAACTAGTCCTGCTATGTAACCTGCGATACCGGCAATGACTCCCACGATTAATGCGAAGGCACTAGGCGTGATTAGTTTAGGCAACGTCACGCCCAAAACAATTGTAATTAAAAAGGATGTCACGGCTGTATCTTTGTCCCTCAAGCTATAGTAAATGGCAATTCTGCATATAAGATACCCCAGAACCAGGTGTACTATACCGACAATCAGTATTTCCATTCTTTCACCTCATTATTATTGGTTTGATACCTGATTTGTAGCATAAATTACAAGCCTTAACCACTCTTTTTGCGCAAAAACCCCCTGACTAATTGGCACTCCAGTTGCTAGACTGCCAATAATAAATAAGTAATTAGTTAAAAGGAGGTCTTTATGGCTCTTGTTAAATGGAGAAGCCCTTTTGATCCAATTTTTCCATCTATTATTGATGATAGTTGGCTAACTAATTTGCCTGATCTATCATCGGCGTCAGGCTTAAATATTTATGAAACCGACGATTCGGTTGTAGTGGAAGCAGCCGTTCCAGGCGTGCCTGAGGACAAGGTTGCCGTTACCATTGAGGGTAATGTTTTAACAATAAGTGCCTCAGTTGAAGAAACAGAGGAACAAAAGGACAAAAAGAAAGTTGTTTACCGAAGCAACAGGCAATCCAGCTTTTCGTATTCAACAAGCCTCCCACGTATGGTGGACGCAACCGCTGCGGATGCAGAGGTTGAGAATGGCGTGGTTAAGGTTACGGTGCCAAAACTCGAAGAAGAAAAGCCAAAAAGGATTGAGGTAAAGAAAAAAGCATAAATTTTAGTTGGCTTGTAGCTTATAGGACGCAAAAAAAGAAAAAGCACCTCTTGCAGTTGGGGTGCTTTTTTAGCTATCTATTGGTTTGCTACCTACGTACTTTTCGCCTGTATTTTGACGAAAACTTTGTACACTCCTAAGAAGGTTAGTACTTGTACAGGAAGACTTACCCATGCCACAGTTATGTCAATTTGCGCGTTTACTCTCCGAAATGCCTGCAATTAATATGGCACTTACGTAGGAAGCCACTAGTAAGATTAGTGGCGAAAACACGATTAGAAACTCTTTGTTCATAATGCTGAGCACTAGAACTGCCACCAGGCCTAAAAAAGCCGTGACGAGTAACATGGCGTGCAACCAGTTCGAGCTCTTTAGTATGTTTAGGAGAAGACCCAGTATGCCACCCATAACAACTGCCACGATTGCTACCATCACGCCTGTCCAAGAAATCTCCATCATAGTTACACCTCCCTGATTTTTGTTTGTTGCCTAAGTTATAGTGCCCAAACTAGGTTTTTCTAACTTTTGACTTTTCCTATAGCCATAGCTATAAGCACGGCTATACCTATAAAGATGGTCGTCACACTTGCTACAATAAACTGCTCTAATTGAGACAGTATGGTACCAAACACAAACGCTGTTACTAGTATTCCTATTCCAAACATAAACCAAGAAAATGTTTTATTGGGCTCGTCTGCATTGGCTTTAAGTATAGATCCAATGACGCTGCCTGCCAGAATGCCCAAAAAAACTGCAAGTAGAGTAGACTCTGAAATGCCAAGCATGTTTCATCTCCTTTGTAGTGTGATTTTTGTATACATCTTATTACATAAAAAAACCCGAAGCGCAAGCCTCGGGTTTTAATTTTTAGTTAAGTCTAAGCGTTACGTGCGAAGCAAGGTAGTATAACGTCACATCATGGGATGATGGTAGCGAAGCGTCACGTTTTCGAGCGTAGCGAGAAAAGGGTAGTGTAGCGTCACATCATTCCGCCCATGCCACCCATGCCCATGTCATCCATTCCACCGCCGTGTGCGTGTCCGGCCTCTTTCTTTTCAGGTGCGTCTACGACCAAACATTCAGTCGTCAAAATCATAATTGCTACCGAAACGGCGTTTTGCAAAGCGCTTCGGGTAACTTTTGCTGGGTCTGCAACACCTGCTTTGATTAAATCTTCGTAGCCCATGGTATAAATGTTGTAGCCAATGTTTGGATTCTTTTCTTCTTCGGCTCGTCGGGTAATTTCGGCCAAAACTTCGCCTGAATCTTTTCCTGCGTTTTCAACAATTGCTCGGGCTGGTTTTTCTAGCGCTCGGTACAAAATTTCAGCGCCGGTTTTTTCTTCACCTTCAAGCTTTAGTTTTGCTACTGCGTCGCGAACTCTAATTAAGGCAATTCCGCCTCCAGGAACAATTCCTTCTTCAACAGCTGCTTTAGTTGCGTTAACGGCGTCTTCGACTCGCAATTTTTTCTCTTTTAATTCGGTCTCGGTTGCGGCTCCCACTGAAATTACTGCAACTCCGCCTGTTAGTTTTGCCAAGCGTTCGATTAATTTTTCTTTGTCGTATGTTGAGTCAGTGTTTGAGATTTGGTTTTGAATTTGCGCGATTCTAGCTTTAATTTCAGCTTCTTTGCCTTTTCCACCAACAACAATTGTGTCTTCTTTTGTCGCGACTACTTTTTCTGCTCGGCCAAGGTCTGCAACTTTTACTGAATCCAGTTTTCGGCCTGTTTCTTCGCTAATGTAGGTTGCACCGGTTAAGACGGCTAAATCTTGAAGCATCTCTTTTCGGCGATCGCCAAAACCTGGAGCTTTTACTGCTAGTGCATTAAATGTTCCTCGCAGCTTATTAACAACCAAAGTTGCCATTGCTTCACCGTCAATGTCGTCGGCAATAATTACCAAGTTTTTGCTAACCTTCATAAGTTCCTCAAGCATTGGGAGCATGTCTTGAATGCTTGTTACTTTGCTGTCTGTAACCAAAATGTATGGGTCGGCAATTTCGGCCTCCATTTTTTCTGGATTAGTTACAAAGTATGGAGAAACATAGCCCTTGTCGAACTGCATTCCGCCTTTGTATTCAAGTGACATTTCAAAACCTTTGGATTCCTCAACTGTAATAACGCCGTCGTCTCCAACTTTTTCCATAGCATCAGCTATTAAGTTGCCAATTTCGGCGTTTTGAGCGGAAATCGTAGCAACTTGAGCTTTTTCGGCCTTGGTTGTAATTGGTTTGGCGAGTTTTTCAATTTCCTTAACGGCTGCGTCTCGCGCTTTTTCAAGCCCCGATCGCAAAATCATTGGGTTTGCACCTGCGGAAACGTTTCTCATTCCTTCACTTACTAAAACTTGAGCTAACAAAGTAGAAGTTGTCGTTCCATCTCCTGCCATGTCGTTTGTTTTTTCAGAAGCTTGGCGAACCAATTGTGCGCCCATGTTTTCAAACGGGTCTGAAAGTTCAATTTCTTTTGCAACTGTAACTCCGTCGTGAACTACTTGAGGTGCTCCCCAGCTTTTTGCCAAAGCCACGTTACGACCTTTTGGTCCCAAAGTTGTTACTACTGCATTTGCAAGCTTATCAACGCCTGCCTTAAGTTTGTTTCTGGCTTCATCGCCATATAAAATCATTTTTGCTGCCATTTTATAATTTCCTTTCTTTCGTTAGCCTTCAATTATGGCGAGGATATCTTCCTCTTTAATAAGTAAATACTCTTTTCCTTCAAGCTTAATTTCGGTTCCACCCCATTTTTTAAATAAAACGGTGTTGCCTACTTTTACTGTTAGAGCAACCTGGTTGCCGTCTTCCATTCTTCCTGCTCCTGCTGAAATAACAGTACCTTCTTGAGGTTTTTCCTTATTTGCTGTGTCTGGAATAATAATGCCCGAAGAAGTGGTTGTTTCGGTGGCTTTGGGCTCAATTAATAAATAATCGTAAAGAGGTTTAACGGAACTGACTTTGCTTGTTGAATTTTTTGTAGTCATTTATATCCTTTTTTTAATTTTGTACTTTTAAATTTTTTGGGCTTGATTTTGCCAAAGTTTGGTTTTTTAGCTAAACTTGGCCTTTTTTATCGCACTACATTATATAGCACTCTGGGCTTGAGAGTGTCAAGTGACTAGTGCTTGCTTCTTAGTTATTAACAGTTTATAAACCTATTACTATTGACAAGAACAAGTGATTTTCTATGCTTCGCTTAGTTTAGATCACACTACACAAGGAGTAATAACAATGGCCGATCAGTTCACGTATCCAACGGTTGAAGCTTATTTCAAGGCGGAGTATCCGCATTTGGTGTCCAGCCTGTCAAATGGTGCTGACTTTTGGCCGCGCGTCGCAGATAATAGCATCCCAAATGAGGAGCTAGATTATTGGATAGATTTAAAGGTAAGAATCGGCGCAACCTCAAGTTATACACATCAGGCTCGTGTTGCACTTCGTAATGGGCGTGCACAGAATAAAATTTATGATCCAGGCTAAGCATGTCGTCCTCGCTTCCAGATGCCCAACCACAACTGCAAATTAGCAATTGTGCACAAGCATCTGGAGGCCTGGGCGGGAATCGAACCCGCGTATAAGGGTTTTGCAGACCCTCGCCTTACCACTTGGCTACCAGGCCAGACCTTTTTACAAACTACATTTTACCAGTAACATCAACGGCAATTGATATTTTAACATCAGCGTGATAATTTACTATTAGGTAATAGCTATGACAATTTCAACACTAAAACCTCAAGGTTCGCACAATTATTCAACATTTATTTATATAGCGCTTTTTATATTGGCGGGGGTTTTATTCTTTGTTTTTGGCAGAGGAATTGTTGATAAAGTTACAAACCTTCGTGGCAAAGCTACCTTAGTTGTAAAAACGGAACCTGAAAAAGCTAAAGTTTTTATTGACGACGAGTTTGTGGGAGAAAGTCCGTTTACATCTGCCGAAATAAAACCAGGCGAAAGAAAAATTTCTGTTCGTTCCGATGCAAACAATTACGAAACCTCCATTTCCTTTATTCCCAATGCAGAAGTTACAGTAACCCGAAACCTTGGTGTTTCTCCAACTTTTTCATCAGGAGGTAACGTATGGTTTGAAAAAAAAGATGGTAACACTGTTTTGCGTGTTGTTTCGGATCCAGACCAAGCAACGGTGTATATTGACGGTACAGAAATTGGAAAAACCCCCTTTTCTAGTACTAACCTAACCGCAGGAGATTACGATATAAAAGTTGAAAAACCTGGTTATAGACCCGCTTCTCAGCGCGTTAAAACTTTTGAAGGTGCAACACTAAACCTAGCTTTCACTCTTTTCCCTGTTCCAGTTCCGTCTAAAGTTTCATTGTTAAAGAATTCTCAAACAATGTACGACCTTACTGTTGATAACGCTATTGTTACAACTGATCCCGCTCAATGGGCAAAAGCAGTTGTTTACTGGAATGCGCTTGAAGGCATAAATCTTTCTGGTGTTGGAGTTAACAAAGAACCAGTTTTTGATTACTTTGTCGATTACAAAGGTACTATTTATGATAATACTGGTGCGGTTGTTCCAGCAGATAATGTGAAAAACTTAAAAGATTTAAACAAAGGTGGCTATTTAGGTCGCCAATCTGATACACCGGGTTTAACACTTGAGGCAAAAGATGCCTTAGCTTTGCTTAGTGTGAGTGCGGAAAAAACTGCCAAAGTTTTAGACACAGGTACCGGATGGCTTAGAGTTCGCGATCAACCAAACGTAAATGGTGCAGAACTTGCAAAAGTTAATCAAGGCGAAACATTTCCAGTTTTAGAAGAAAGTAACGGCTGGGTAAAAATTAAAGTTTCTGACAAAATACCAGAAGGTTGGGTTTCGGGAACATACGTTGAAGTAACTGGTGGTGAAAAACCTGCCGACGAAGACGCCGATGAAGACGCTGTCACTACAACTACAACCACGCCAACTCCATCAACCACAACGCCTACTCAATAAGCAATTCCTGGGTACCATTCTAGTAAATCAGGCCTAAGTTTTTTAAGCATTTCTACACTTTTCACATATTCTTTATTAAAGCCCAAAAGTTTTTCGTATTTTGCAATTGTTACAATTACGCCAGCGTCAGTATTAAATCTGTTTTTTGTGGTTTTATAAAAATCCAGTGTTGTTGGCGCAAAATCACCATCAATGTTTACGTTTGTATTTGGGTCTTGTTGAAGTGCAAAGTCGTCTTTAGCCAAAAAATAATAATAGGGAATACTGTTGCGAAGCGTTGCTAAATTATCAGTATTTAATTTATATCCACTTTGTAAATCATTTAAAGCTTGTTCTTTATAAACTTTTTTATCCAAATTTTCTTGAGCGGCAAGTAGCACAAAAATTTTTGCGCGCTGTCTATAATAATATGGTTCGTGCGGATTCATTTTTATAGCCGAATTTGCGTTTTTAAGCGCTTTTTCAAAGTTTAAATCTTTTACAGCAACGTCGATTTTTTTGGCATTTATATCTGCTGCAAAAAATTTGGCAAAAATTACAACTAAAACTATATTTACAAAAATTAGAACTATTTTAGTCAATTTCATGTTCTGCTGCCATTCCCCAAAAAAGTAAATTTATAACGCTAATCGGCCAAGAAAAGAAATTTGTCACAAAAATAACCAAAAACATGGGGCGCGAGGTTTTTTCAGCTTTTACAAAAACCCAACCAATAAACCATAAATACGCCAAAAGGCCAATAAAGCCCGTTGTTGACAAAATTTCCAAATAATAATTATGTGGCTTATTTAGTATAAAATCCCATTCAGAACTGTAATTTAGTTCAGTTGGCCGGACTTTTTGAAATTGATACGGAAAAGTTTCAGGTCCTGTTCCAATTAGGGCATTTTTTGGAGAAGCTACGACGATCATTAAGGTACCCTTCCAAATCCCTTTGCGAATAACGCCTGAATCAGAAACGGTAAAGTTTTGAGGATTTTGGGATCCCCCGTTATTTTGTGCAAATACTACGTCAACAAGCGCTACTGTCTTAAACGCATCAAGCAGGCGTTCCTTCCAAATTCCTGGCTGCATAAGCATAACCACAAAGCAAACAGCTAAAACCATGCTTGTTCTTTTCCAGTTCAACTTTTTTACGCCAAAAAACCAGTACAAAAGACCAATGCCAAACCCCAAAAGCGCTGAAAGCGAAAAAGTGAACCAAAGTCCAAAAAATGCCAAAACAAAGCAAAACGCAAACAAAAGCCAATTTCTGCGTAAACCTTCATAATTTACAAAACCAAATGCGATCATGCACATACTGGCTAAATAGGCTCCAAGCCAGTTTGGCTGGCCAATTGTGGAATAAACCCGCACAACCTCACTAGCACTTACTCCCAAGTTAAAGTTTAAATGCTGCCAGACTGCAAATAAACTTACGGGTAACGAGCAAATTACTATTAGTTTTTTTAACATAGCC
This sequence comes from uncultured Candidatus Saccharibacteria bacterium, assembly GCA_964496905.1. Taxonomy (GTDB): domain Bacteria; phylum Patescibacteriota; class WWE3; order UBA101185; family UBA10185; genus CAZCAQ01. Next base: position 90,761 of record CAZCAQ010000001.1, on the reverse strand, counting down.
ATGTCTTGGCGTGTAAAAATATTAATTATTACAAAGTACACAAAGAAAAAGCACAAAATAGAATAAAAACCCCCGTTAAATCTTGAATAATACCCCCAAAAAGAAGTGTAAAAGTGCGAACTTAACAAGCTGGCTATGCCATATACGCCTACAAAAACCAGAACAGGCAATGCAGGGCGCTTTACCGGTCCTTTATTAAAAATAAAAAACCAAATGACAAGCGTAGTAGCCGCAATGTATAAAAAGATCGTTTTAGGAAATTCAAAGCTTTCTACCGTCATAGACGTAAAAAGTACTGGAAATATAGCGAACAAACCAAACACACCAGCTTTAAGCAGATTTTCAGTGTTTGACGTTAATTGTTTGAACATAGTACTATTTTAATGTACCTGCCTATGTTTTCAAAAATATTACTAAAACTTGTAGATCAGGCAATAGTTCCGGCGCTAGTTTTGTTTGCGTCGAGAATTATTTCGCTATTTGTATTTGCTTCAATCTTTGATGCCGAGTTTACTGTAGGTAAGTATGGCATTATTTTTAAAAATCCGGCGGAGTATGTTCAGGTTAATTCCTATTCACTGCTTTCTATGGTTGTAATTTTAATAATCGCGCTTTTGCACAACCTGCTTAAAGCTTATTATTTTCACAATACGCATATTACGCCTTCATTAACTGCAAAGCTGTTTACTATGAAGTTATCATCGCTTATTCAGTCTTCTATGGATTTGTACTCAGAGGGCGTTATTTGGTTAAGTTATGCCTATTTAATGACTGGGGTTACAGCTCTTATGGCTATGTACAGCCTTGCATACGGTTGGGTTTTTTACACTTCACTTATCTTAACTTTGGTCTCGTCGGTTTTGTTTATTGTTGACGTTGAAAAAGAGCTTGTTGAAAGTAAAAAAATTAAGGAGGAGAAATCCCCAATGGTTTTAAATTTTCAGGACTAATATGAAGCTACTTTCCAACTTTTTTTTATTAGCGTTGTTATTTACACTCTTAATGCTCCCGCTAACGGTTATTGATATGGCAACATACAATCCACTTGGGGAGGCTGAAGTTTTATCCACACAAACTTTTAGTAATTCTACTTTGCCAATCGACAGCTCGGCACTGCCTCCAACACAGCCTCCAACACAGCCT
>CAZCAQ010000001.1:47859-89518 GCA_964496905.1 uncultured Candidatus Saccharibacteria bacterium | reverse complement strand
TACTTTGCCAATCGACAGCTCGGCACTGCCTCCAACACAGCCTCCAACACAGCCTGTAGATTACCCAGTAAACGATGTAGAGCAGTCTTCACCCGCCGTTGATGTTTCCCAGTTTGATTATTACCAAATGCCCTCACTCTATCTTGGAGTGCCTGAGGGTGTGCAATAAGCCATGCTCTTAACACCACATACAATTGTTGGAATAACTGTCGCTTCCTCAATATACAACCCACTTGTTGCAGCACCTTTGGCATTTTTGCTCCATTTTGCTGGTGATGTTTTGCCTCACTGGGATTTTTATACCAACACTACTAAAGAGCAAAAAATATCTGGATGGAGGCCGCTCGCGGTTATGCTGGATTTTGGTATGGCCATTGCTGTAGGACTTACGGCAACTTTATATGCTTTATGGGTTTTACAAGATGCACTGCTGGCTGCAAATATTTTTTTGTGTGGAATTGCCTCGGTTTTGCCCGATGCTTTAACTGGGCCAAGCATCTACATGAAAGATGCTCCAAAGTTCTTTAAAATGATGCACGCTTTTCAAAGAAAAATTAACAATTCTGCCAATATGTTTTACGGGATTATTACTCAAGTTGCTGTTGTTTTAATCTGCTTCTTTTTGCTTGCAAATTAATAAGCCCAATCAAAAGTCCAACACCACCAACTACCGATAAAATTAACAAAGGCAAATCTTTATCAGCCGAAATTATTGAAATAACGCCCAGCAGTGCTGTGGAAATCCAGTAAAATACAGCTATTCTTTTAACTCCCCACCCTCGTGCCAGCAATAAATGATGTAAATGCTGCTTATCGGCTTTAAGCGGAAACTTACCCTGAACAATTCTTCTAGTTATAGTTATTAATCCATCCATAAAAGGAATTAAAATAACAATTATTGAGGCGCTTATTTTTGCTTGAGTGGCAATTGCCAAGGAAGCAAAAACCAGTCCGGCCGAAATAGCACCGAACCCCCACATTATTTTTGAAGGATGCCAGTTAAATGGCAAAATCCCAAAGCTTGCACCAGCCATTAAAAGAGCAAGACCTGCAATAACTTCCTTTGGTAAAAGCGGTGACTCTAGGCCTGGACGCATAGTTAAAAATACCAAGCTCAGGCTGGCAATTCCAATTATACCGGAGTATTGACCATCAATCGCGTTTGACCAAGAAAGCATATTCATCATCCAAACTAGCCATAATGTTGAAATTATTACTGCAAGCGGATACACAGTCATGCCAAGTAACTCAAAGCTAATTGAGTTAAAAAATATAATTCCGTCAAAAGGATTATTTATAAAATCTATTCTAAAACCCATTAAAACAACAAAAAGTGCAATTACAGTTTGAAAACCAAGTCGCACTATTGGGTTTTCAAGCCCTTTTAGCCTAGTGCGCATATGCGTATTTTGAATATCATCCAAATAGCCCAGTATTGCTGTAAATCCAGCGGCTATTAAAAGTGCCAAGACCGGTTTACTTAGCGGTATAAATATTAAGCTTAAAATAATAAATGCGCTTGCAAAAATTATGCCACCGCCTCGTGCTGAAGGTTTTACTAAGATCATACCAGGATGCTTGTGAATGTTAGGATCTGTGACAATGCCGTTATCAAACATGTAACTAATTACTTTAGGTGCAATTACGTAAGCAACAATAAATCCAAGACCCAACAGTATGGCCATGTTTAGTACGTTTGGATTTATAAATGGTTCAAACGGTACTGAGGCAATAAAAATAATTCTTACCGAAGAGTAGGCAAGCACGCATAGAGCAAATATTACAGAGCTGGTGATAATTTCCTTGCCAAAGCGCAAATGATATTTAAAAGCTAAAATTACAAACACAATGCCAGCAAAAAAAATAAGCCAAGCTAGAAGTGGCAATAAAAAAATATAAGTGCCTGCTGCTAATTGCTTTTCTCCCCATGGAAGTGTGTACCATAAAGGTATTTCTGCATTTAAATACCCGGCGCGAGCATAAACATAAAGAGTGTGAAATACGTTAATTACTAATCCTAATGTTACAAACCCTTTTATTTTTTTAAGATTTTTACTTAGGTTCATTTCCTGACCTTAGGAGTATGATACAGATCTTTTAACTTTTTCCCAAGTAGCACTCTTGTTTGAGCATCTACATAGGGAATAAAAGAAAATGTTAACAGATTTATTAAAACTAGTGGGCTTTCCAAAAACATCAAAAGCTTTTTCCAAAACGGCCATTCTTCTGGCATTGGGGTCGAAATTTTTGATCTCAAAATTATGCCTGGAATTAAAAAAATCATTGTGACGCCCAGAATAATACTCATTAGGTTTGGAAGGCTATATGCAAAAATTGTTTGTTTAACGTCTGGATTTACAATTGTGGTAATAGCAAAGCCAAAAGTTATTAAAAACACAATATTTATTAAAATCACCCTTTTGTGCAAATGCTTAAAAAACCACGAAACTTTTAAATTAAATGGTATTTTGTCATTTTTTAAGAATTCTTTAATAGATAATGGAAAGTCAATAACACCATAACCCCAACGTAACAATTGTTTGTATAAACTTTTGTGCGCTCCAACATACGAAGTGCCCGCCACTGCATCTGCCGAAAACGGAATATAGTGGTGCATACCAATAAAATCGCCATTTCTTACAAAAAAGGCCCTCCAGTAAAAAATAGTGTCGTCTATTCCAAGGCTGGTGTCCCAATAATCAGCGTCTATCAAAGTCTGTAGCGATGTAGAATACGCTGCAAAAGTATCTTTAGTGTTTGGATTATGCCAGCCTGCCCAGTCACTTAGAGTTCCCAAAGTTACAAAGTTGGCCTCGGTTCTCATAATTGCTGGAACTTTCCACAAATTGTTGTTGAACAAATAAACAGCGCTCGAGTAGTATTTGTAGTCGCGTCTATCGCAACTTAAGTATAAATGTGTAAGTCGAGCAATATATTGTTCGTCTAAAACGTGGTCAGCGTCGATAGTTGTAAAAATGTAGTTTCGAATTGGTTTATTAGTTTGCTTTAGGTGTTCTACGGCGTGCTTGGCTCCCCATGCTCTGTTTGCAGCGCCTGCGCCAATTGCTTCGCCTGGAATTCCAATTGGGTGCGAGTACATTAAAACTTCCTCAAACTTATTTATGTCATCTTTAAGAATGTTCAAAATATTTGCTTTGGATTCTTCAAAATATTTTTCTTCAATAGTCAAAACAAGCGTAATCTGTTTTACAGGAAAAGTCTGTTTTAAAAGTGCGCCAAGTGTTGAATCAAGGACATCAAGTCCTTCATTTACCATAGGAATTAAAATAAAATGTTTAGTTTCGGCAAGCGTTGGAGGAAGAGTTTCTTTATCCGGAAGTGTTGCAAAATCGAGTTTATCTAGTTCAGCTTTCCAGTCTGTGTTAATTTCTTGTTTAAACTTTTTGTAACCTCTAAAACCACCAATGGTTCCTTTTAGTGCCATGTAAAACCAGTAAACGGTTAAAAAAATAAGCATAACTACAATAGCTTTAGGATACAAAATACCTAGCCAGAAAGGGGATAAAATAACAAGCCACGTCAAAAGACCTGGAATTATTTCCAGTATTCTAGTTACTTTTTTATCATGTTTCTCTACAAATGTTGCAATCATTTTTAGGCCGGTTTATTTGGTTTCCTTGTTAAAAAATAGCAAAGAAGTGTTAAAGTAAGCATACTTGCAGGCTGTAGTTAGGGGGATTTGCTTTACTTCAGCTACTTTATCCATAGTCATTTTAACATATTCGGGTTTGTTTATCTTTCCTCGATGTGGTACTGGAGCCAAATACGGCGCGTCGGTTTCAACCAGAAAGCGATCGTTAGGAACGTTTTTAACTGTTTGCAAAATTGACGCCCCGCTTGGATAAGTGATTATTCCTGAAAAAGATATGTAAAAACCCAAATCTAGTACTTTTTGTGCAAATTCCCACGATGACGTGAAACAGTGAAATACACCTTTTAAGCTGCTATTTTTATACTTAGCCAAAATTTCGTAACAAATGTCATCTGCATTGCGATTGTGAATTACTAGTGATAGGTTGTGTTTTAGTGCAAGTTTTATGTGTAGCTCAAAAAGTTCTCTTTGACGGGTTAAGTCCGTTTTTGCAATTATTTCACTTAAAGTTTGCGTTGAATCTTTTGGAATAGAAATGTCTATTCCTGTTTCACCAACGCCTACTACCTTTGGATGCGTCAAAAGTTGATTTAACTTGTTTTCGATAATTTTTAAATCTGTGTCCTGCATTTCGTCAGGGTAAACTCCAATTGCTGCAAATATGTTTGGGTACTGTTTACAAAGTTCAATAGCTTGTTCATCATCCCTAAGGGTTGTGCCAATTGTGATTATTTTTTCAACTTCTGCCAGTTTTGCGCCGTGTAAAACATCAGAAATATTGAGAAAAAGTTCAGGATCGGTTAAATGCGCGTGAGAATCAACTATCATAGGCATAATTATACTCGAATGTTAAACTATGCACATGAGAAGCCTTGTGTTTTTTCTTTTGATTATCCTAACTTCATTTACATACGCGCGCGCCAGTGATTTGCGATATTACTTTAGGTATAAAGATTCTTTAGCGCGTGTTTTAACACAATATCAAAAGCTAGTTAAAGAGTGCAACGCGCAGTACAAAGAAGAATGTGTTGACATAGAAACACACGGACGTAATTTTTTAATTCAAAAAACTACGGCGTACAACGAATACGTCAAAATAGTTGAAAGTGATTTTAGGATCGTTTTTCCAAGCTTTCTTACTGAGGAAGCTAATACAGAGCTTAGTAAACACAGCGACGCCGTTTTAAATGCTCGCTTTTTGGCAGGGTATGCAGAGCTTAGTAAATTGCCCGAAGTGGAACAAACTATTAATGAACTTCTTAAAAGGAATATTCCGCTTTTAACATTAATGACAACCACTTTTCACCTGCACAAAAATCAAGAATTTTATACTGATTTATCAACCGTTTATGAAGGTTTGGAAAAAGAGGTCAATTTGGCTGAGGAATCAGGGTTACAAGTTGCAGTAGCAAAAAGACACTTAAGAGATGCCAAAAAAAGCCTTGACCAGGCAAGTAAGCTTTTGAAAAAAAATGAAAAGCTTGTAGAGAAAAAAAACTTAGCGCAAATACCTGAGGAAGTTCCTAAAAACATTACTTCTACTTACAAAGCGCTCGTGGCTGCCGATGACAGTATGTTTAAAGCCACACAGGTTTTGTTAAGATTTGCCGAAAGGACTTATTGGTAATATGAACAGCCAGCGTATAGCCACAAAGTACTTAAAGCTTATTATAATAATTGTAGTAGGTCTTATAGGTTTTAAAATTTACAAATCAGGTATTATGGAAACCTTTAGTACTGAAAAAAAGAATGTTCAGGAGTTAGCACCGTTAAAAAAATCAGATCTTGCTAAGCAAAAAAAGACACTTGACCGTATAAAGTACTATGACAATTATTTGGGCCCAACTTTAGATGAGTTAAAAATTCTAGAAACTAGTTCATCGGTGGATTTAAATAAAGATTTACTTTTGGATGAAACCTATCTTGAAGATTTTTTAAACAAGTAGTTTCCAAAAACATACACTATCGTAAATAAACCTCCCGTCGTTAAATTAAGAAGTTGCAAATACTTAAGCAACAAAATCACTAATATATAAATGTTTATTAGCAAGGCCTTTTTTAGCGCTTTTCGGTATGCCGCGCGCTGTTCTTTTTCCATGCTTAATTTTCGGCTTGAGAAGAAATAGATTAGTAACGAAAAAAAAGCGTTTAAAAATACAAAAAGGGCAAAAATCAAAACTAAGACATTTGCTTGCTCTTGCGGGGATTTGGTAAATAAAGTATGTAAAATAACTCCTCCAAAAAAAAGTGCAACAAAAAGTACCGAATACAAAAAACGTGGCATGAGTGCATTTTAATCAAAAAAGCAAGGTTACACAAAGGTTTGTGCCTGCTGGCGGTTTTGATGAGGTCGAGTTAAAATAGCTCCATGTCCAGCCTATTAATTGCCATAATTATAGTGTTACTTATTGTTGTGGTTGGTGTGTTGTTTTACGTTTTAACCCAGCTTCAATCATTAAAAAAGCCTGCGCAAGATGATTCTCAGCAAGTTTTAATGGGTTGGCTTGAGCAAATGAAAACCTCAGTTGATCGCAACACAGACATTATGGATAAAAAACTTGCCGATCAGCAAATTGCGTTAAGTAAGGAACTCCAGGCGCATCGCAGTTCGCTAGAAAATCAAACCAAGATGGTATCGGAAAGGCTTGATAACGCCGCAAAAATGGTTGCCGAAGTTCAAAACAATCTTGGTGCCATTAACGAATTTGGCAAAGATATAAAAGATTTAAGTGGCATTTTAAAGTCTCCAAAATTGCGCGGTGGTCTTGGCGAAAAAGGGCTTGAAGAAATTCTAAAAAATTACATCCCGCATGACTTGTACGCAACTCAGTACAAATTTTTAGACGGTACAATTTGCGATTTTGTACTTTTTATTCAAGAGGGGATAATTCCAATTGATTCGAAGTTTCCTGCTGAAAACTTTAAACAAATGTATGAAACAAACGACGAAACAAAACGTGAGTCTTTGCGCAAAGAATTTATTCGCGATGTAAAAAAGCACGTTGATGCGATTTCGCAAAAATACATAAAACAAAACGAAAACACAGTAAGTCAGGCAATTATGTATATTCCTTCTGAAAGCATTTATTACGAGATAATTTTAAATTCTCCCGAAATAGAAGAATATAGCAGGTCAAAGTCAGTTTTTGTTGCTTCGCCAAATACTTTGGTTTATATGTTAAAGGTGTTGAATGTTGCATACAAATCTTACGAACTGCAAAAAAATACTGGTGAAGTGTTAAAGGTACTAATGGGGCTAAAAACCGACGCAGTGAGGTTTGGTGATGAACTTGACGTTTTGGATGGCCATTTAAATAGAGCCTCAAAAAGCATGCAAACGACGCGCGGAAGTTTTTCACGCTTTTTAGGAAAAATAGATAGAATAGAAGAATTAAGCGATGGTGAAGTTGCTGAGCCCAAAATTCCCGACCCCAAACTAATTACTGAATGAAAATACAATTAAACGAATCTCAACAAAAAGCAGTGAGTTTCAAAAACGGCGCGCTGTTGGTAGTAGCTGGAGCAGGAACTGGAAAAACTCGAATTATTACTGAACGAATAAAGCATTTAGTTGCAGGTGAAAAGGTTGATCCCAAAAACATTTTAGCGCTCACTTTTACCGAAAAAGCAGCAAGCGAAATGATGACGCGTCTTGATGAAGTTATGCCGTTAGGTTACGAAGAGCCTTGGGTCTGCACTTTTCATTCTTTTGCTGATCGTTTGCTTAAGCTGGAAGGTCAGGAAATTGGCCTTGATACAGGTTATAAAATTTTGACGCGTCCTTACGAATGGCTTTTGTTCCGCAAGCACCTATTTGATTTTGAATTAAATTATTATCGTCCACTAGGAAATCCAACAAAATTTATTCACGATATGCTTGATTTTATTTCGCGGCTGCAGGATGAAAATATTCAGCCGGAAGAACTTGAAACTTTTGCGCAGAATTATAAAAATGACGAGCTTGCGTTAGACGCGCTTTTAATGGAAAAACAAAAGTGGGTTGAACTCGCTCACGTTTACACTACCTTTCAAAAGCTTAAAGCAAATGAGTCTGCGATGTCGTTTGGAGATTTAATTCACTATGCTTTAAAGCTTTTGGCCGAACGGCCTAATATACTAGAAAAGTACAAAACGCAGTTTGAACATATTTTGGTTGATGAATTTCAAGACACAAATTTTGCGCAGTATCAATTGGTGCGACTACTTTTTCCTACAGCCGAAAAAAAACGTTCTCTTGTTGTAGTAGGGGATGATTCACAATCAATTTATAAATTTAGAGGAGCCGCCGTTGCAAACATTTTGGGTTTTATGAAAGACTATCCAAGCGCTGAAATGTGCAGTTTGACCGACAACTATCGTTCTGTTCAGCCCGTACTAGATCATTCCTACAAAGTTATTCAAAATAACAATCCTGAAACTTTAGAAATAAAACTTGGCATTAGCAAAAAACTTTTGAGCAAAGGTGTGTATGGAGAACTAAATGTTAAACCCCGAATAATAGAGCTAGAAACAGGCGAGGACGAAGTCGAATTTGTAATGAAAGAAATTTTGGCGCAGTTGGCCTCTCCAGATGGTTACAGTTACAAAGATATCGCCATAATTGCACGCGCAAACTCTACGTTGGATCCGTTTGTATTTGGGCTCCGAAAATATGGACTACCTTATCAATTGTATGGTAATCGCGGTTTGTACGAGCGTGAGGAAGTTAAAAATGTAATTCACTTAACGCGGTTTATAGTTGATCCGTTTAAAGATGATTCCGTTGTGCGCGTGTTGGCGTTGCATGTTTTTGACTTTACTTTGGAAGAAATTGCGGGTATTTTGTCGGCGGCGGGTCGAAAGCGAGAACCAGTTTGGGATTATTTGATGCAAAGTGATAGTGAAAAAATCCAAAAATTTGTTGGCACAATAAAACGGCTTCAAGAGCAAATTTTAAAAATGTCTCCTTCTGAATTTGTTTTTTCCTCTCTGCAGGATCTTAACTATGTTGGTGAGTTTTTAAAAGAAGACTCTATTGAAAACCAGCTTTGTATAAAAAACCTAGATTTATTTTTAACATTGGTCAAACGCTTTGAGGCACTGTATTCCGCCGAAAACAAAGAGGAACCCACGGTAATAGATTATTTAAAAGAACTCGAAATGTTGTTACTTGCTGGCGATAACCCTGCGCAAGCTGAAATTGAAGATATCGACACAATTAATCTAATGACTGCGCATTCGGCAAAAGGGCTAGAATTTCCCGTAGTTTTTGTTGTAAACCTTGTTGCGGGGAAATTTCCTTCAAGCAATCGGCGCTCAACAATTGAGATTCCAAGCGATTTATTAAAAGAAAGTATAAGCGATGGAGATTTTCACATTATGGAAGAGCGCCGCCTTTTTTACGTTGCAATGACTCGTGCAAAAAAAGATCTGTATTTAACTTATGCGCATGATTACGGCGGAAAACGCAAACGCAACCCAAGTGGTTTTATAGAAGAAACTGGAATAGTCGCCGAAAAAATTTCTTCCAAGGACTTACAAACTCAAACAGCTCAAATAGGCCTTTTTGGCGTAGAGAGTGGATTTAAAAGTCCACAGCTTCATAAATTAAAAGGACTACGTTTACCCGAGGTTTTAAGTTATTCGCAAATTGATTGTTTTAATACATGCGGTTTGCAATACAAATATCGCTACGTTTTAAACATTCCATCTATGCCAAGCCACGTTTTAAGTTTTGGTTCAACCATGCACGCAACCTTACGCGACTTTCACATGCAACTAATGCTTGGAGAAAAACCTGATTTAAACGCTTTAATGCTTGCTTACGAAAAAAATTGGATTCCCGCGGGCTATCTTGACAAAAAGCATATTAAGATGCGTTTTGAGCAGGGTCAAGAAATGCTACGACGATATTACGTCGATACCGAAGGCAAGCAGTACAAGCATTTTGCTTTGGAAAAATCATTTAAACTGTATTTAGGTGACACTAAATTTACAGGCAAAATTGACCGAATCGATTTGGTTGACGGAGGTGTTGAAATTATTGATTACAAAACAGGCCAATCGCGCGACAAGTATGGGGATTTTGACGATCAGTTAAACTTTTATGCTTATGGCGCTGAGGTTGCATTTAAACTGCATCCAGTTCGCTTAACTTATTACTTTTTGGAATCTGGCGAGAAAAAATCTTTTGAGGCAAATCCTGCCACATATGAAACGACCAAATCTAAAGTTTTGGAAACAAGTGCCGATATTAAAAAAGGTGACTTTGTCGCAAACCCAGGAATGCACTGCAGCTGGTGTGATTACAAAGATATTTGTCCGTATGCGTATAAAAACTAGAGTAACGCGTTAGTTTTGACTTCCATCAATCTTGATCAATGCCATGTCGTTTAGTAAAGCTTGCGAGGCTAGATTTACTTCCTCACTAGTTTCTAGGAGTTTCCACAAAGCATCGTAGAATGCATCTTCTTGAGCCTCATCTATGATGTATTCTGGATAGCCTTCCCCAAAAGCATCTCCAAATGCGTCTTTGGTCAGTTTGCCGTGATTTTTGATTAGGTCATAAAAACCCGAACTGTGAAAGTTAGAATCTCCCGAAACATTTTTTATTCCTCTAATTCTCATATCATTTTCGTTGACCGGAGTTTCAGTTACAAGTAGCACACCATAACCAAATGACGAAAGCCCAAATGGTCCAGGAAGAAGCACCATTACGCCATATTCCTTTCCATTTATAGTGACTTTTTTAAGATTTGTGTACGCTTCAAGCATATCGTATTGTCCATCGGATTTTGAGTCGCTATGTACTATGTAAAACTCTGTGCCGGATCTATCCGAGATTTGAAGGTAACTCCCACCTAGTTGTGTTCCAAGGTGCATTATTGGTTTGGCACAATTAAAAGCGTCCGTTATGTAGTATCTTGGTTTTAATTCCTCTGCTATCTCAATATATGGAAATTTTTCCAAAGAGGCCGTGCCCTCGTCGTCGCAAGCAGCATCAATATCACTTGGGAAATTTATTGCTTGTGCGCGTAAGGGAATTACTTGTGCAGGTTTCTCAACTTCTGACGTATTTGACAGGTTTTGTTCCGGTTCAATTCCGCTTTGTACAAAATACATTATTCCCATACCAAGAGCTAATGCTAGCGACGTCAATAACACTATCAACAGCATCGAGTTACCTTTATTTCTCATGCTGAAATTATAGATTGGCTATCATTGCTCTGCAATAATTGACGTGTTTCACGTAGCTTTTGTTTTTTACTATTGTGCCGCATACTGGTGACATGTTTTTCAAACTGAATTTTTTGCTAGTGGCAATTCGTTTTAAAGAATACTACGGTCAAGCCTTGCTTATGGCCTCTTTGGGCCTGCTTTTTGTAAATTCCTATGAACAAAGTCACGTGGTATTTGTTATGCTAGGGGTTTTACTCGCTTGTTGTGGGCTTTTTATGTTTAACAATATTGAAGATGCTCAAGACGATATACTAGTCAATGCAAAAAAGACTGTTAATGCGGTTTCTTCCCAAATTCTTAGCATAAGGAATGCTTACTTAATCGCCCTTATCAGTTTGTTGGTAGCGTGCGTATTGTTTTTTGCTGTGGGTATTTTTACAGGTGTTTTGGGTTTAGGTATGATTTTGCTTGGGCTACTGTATTCATGGCGGCCAGTTAGGCTTAAATCCGTTCCTATTCTAGATATTGTAAGTCACTCTCTAGTTGCTAGTTTGGCTTTTGTACTTGGCTCCCTAGTAGGGCAAGTAAGCATCTCGCCAAATTATTTTGTAATGTTCTTTGCTGTTTTTATGCTTTCAGCTGTTGGAGATATGAATAATGAGATACGTGATTATGATGTAGACAGGCTTACAGGTATAAAAAACACCGCGAGTAAATTTAATTTAAGCTCTATTACAAAAGTACTTTCTTTAATTACTGTTGTCGCTTGTCTGTATATATATTTTTCCGTTACTCTGTGGCTTAGTTCAAGCTTAGCAGTAGTGCCTCTAGGTGTGTGCTGTGTGTTTGCAGCCGACATACTATTTATAGCAAAAAAACAAAATGCACAAGTTTATGAATACCCAAAAAGAAATTTTCTCTATTTTTGTGTGGCGCTAATTATTTGGCTTAATTTACTAACTTTGTAGAATGTGTGGTTAAAATAAAAAAAGGTTCTAAAAAATCGTACCCTGAGTCCTCACAAATATATTCTGCTGAACTCAGGGTATAAAGGCCATTTATTTATGTGTCACCTCATATTTTTGAATATCTCCTTGTAGGACCCCAATGTCATTATGGCACACGTAGTAAGTCCAAAGGTTGCAGCAATTGCAAACCCTAGGTTTATTGATGTGTTGGTTGCATCTACAAGCCATAGGATGAGCGCCAACATTATAACTCCAGACCCAAACCCACAAGCCAAAGATGCCAAAGTTCTCATTGCATAAACCTCCAATAGCGTGATTCTATTTTTTGCATTTTATACTAATTAAGCTTTTTGTGAAAATTATTCCAGAACTTGTAACCTTTAACACCTGCTCCATATAATATAGGGCGTAAAGCAATTACATGCTTATAAAAGAAACTTTCCCTTTCGAAAATGAAAATCCCCCGGCTCGTTTCTGCTTTTGCAGTCGTTTCCAGGGGATCTAGCGTGACTAGTTAGGACTATTCCTCATTCTAACTCACGTTTTGCCGTTTTATTTAGCCAGGAGTTTGCGTAGTGACTTCCCCTGTCTCGAGATCCACGAAGTAGTACCGCTCAATGTCTGAGAGGTAGTTTGTTACAGTGACGTAAAGTCTGTTGGTGGAGTTGGTTAGACCAGTGCTCAATTGCACCTCACCGCCTGCCTCTGCTGGGATCTGGAATGAGACGTCATTGAAGGTCATTGTTAAATTTCCATCTATGACAGGGGCAACCCATTCGCGCTGAGTGTATTTGTCCAATGCACCCAGTTGAAGCAGGTACATGTCGTCCACTCCGCGCGTCGAGCCTTCAATGTTCAATCCATTTTCTACCTCGAGTAATCCTTCGGGATCACGAACTGATACAAGCCCTGCTTCCTGGTTGTTCAGTATGCGAACGGCCTTCTCTACATAGTGGGGTAGACCCATGTTGAGGGCATTCGCAAAATACAGCGTTAGATACTCTTCACTCTCGGCGACTTTGGTGGCGGTGTTTACCGTCAGCTCATTTCGCAGGTTATTGTCCCTGCTGTTGATCTTGTCCAAAAGGGTATTGTACCGATTGTTCTGGACTTCGTTCACCAGCCCGAATTGCGCCTCAATATAAGCTTTGGCAGCTGTATCAGCGCCCTTACGGTCGTTGACTTCTTGCCCAAGTAGGTCGGACACTTCTTCCAGTTGCGTGTTCGTCACCAGCAGTGATTCTTTCAGCAGATTAATCTGCTTGTATTGCACTGCAGCAAACACGCTCAGGCCGATTACTAAAAACAGCAAAGCCGCAATCAGCATGCCATGCTTTTTCAGACGAGACTGATGTCGGAGGAGACCATCCTTGATCTCCACATGCTGTACACCACCAAACTTATCGTTCATTTTCACACTATCTCCTATTGATGATATACCGCGCGTATGAGACGCCCTCGAAAGAGGATCTAAGCTGTGAAAACCTAGACTGCGGACAAAAAACCACCTTAAAGTAGCTTTTTACCCGCAGCCTAAAAAACGGCTAAATTTTAATGTGCGTGTTGGGGTTATATAATACTATGGGGTAACGGTCAAATTGTGACTAAACCTCAAACCCTGTCAACCTCGACATAAGGCCAAAGACCTTGGAATAGTACTTAATCCGTGGAAAAGGGAATTCAACGCGAGTGCCGCCGAACTTTTCTTTAAAATGGGCAAAACCGCCCCACTTTTCGGTATATTTTAGGCGTCGATCGTCTACGCCTTCAAAATCGAGCCATTCGTATCCCGCTCGCTTCAAAGCTAAAAATGACTCCCACACCAAATTGTAGCCAGTTTTGTTTTTTCGACCTTCTTCGCTGGTTCCGCCATACATGTACCAAACATGGCGTCCGTGCCCTAAAAAATATTTTCCTCCATCTAGGCGTCCATCTTTGCTATAAACCAAAAACAACGTTGATTTGTCGCCAAACACTTCAGTTTTTCTTACTAAATGGTCGTAGGAAATTGTTGAAAACTTTTGTTTCTCGGTTGTGCTGTCTATTAAATCGTAAAACTTGCGCAAATCGCCCGCACTAGGTTTAACAATTTTTTCAACGCGTGCTCCTTCGCGAACTGCGCGTGTTACTGAATACTTTGCCGAATGCGAAAAGCCATTCCAAATATCATTTTCTTTTCGGCGCAAATCTATAAACAAAGTTGAAGGAGGTGACATAAAACCACGCGAAACTCTAAAGCCGCTATTATCCAAAAAGTCTAAATTTTGCGTTATGCTTGGCTCCACTTTAACAAATGCCAATTTTTTTTCGCGCACAATTTTGTCTACATCTTTAAGATCCGCCTCAGTAATGTTTTTAGTTCGCTGAATTTTTGCAAACTTACTAAGTGGAGTTGTCATGTATGCCATTTTTACACCACTAGATGTGTCCGCTCTATGCCAACCAAATACTTTTAAATATTCCAGCCACTCGTCGCTGTGCCTTATATCTTGAATATTTAAAATTTCTTGAGGAATTTGAGAAATGTCCATCTTAAGTCATTCGCCATGTTAAATGCTTTATAATAACTTTTCTTTAAAGGAAGGTCGTATGAGTCCATATATTGAACATGCTGTCCGCCAAAACGCAGTTTAAAATTGGTAAAACCATACCATGGATCTTTTGTGTTTTCAGGATTTTCAGCAGCGCCCCACATGTCAAAAGTTTTACAATCTAGACTTTTCCCTAACTTAATTGCTTCCCAAGCCAGTAATGTGCTGGCCTGTAAATTTTTGGCTTTTTCGTCTGAGCCGCCATATGGATAATACAATACGTTTTTATAGTTAAAAAACATCCACGAAGCAATTGGCGAATTTTCATGCACGGCCGTTAAAATGTGCACCATATCAAGATGCCTAAAAAGTTTCCAAATTTTTTCGTAATACGTTTTTGGGTGAATATAATATTTTTGTCGCCCTGCCGTCTGCTCTAAAAGTCTGTAAAAGCTTTCAAAATCTTCCATTGTTTCGGCGTACTCAATAGTCACCCCATGCTTTTGGGCGTAACGCAAATTGTAACGATGTTTATGGTGCATTTGCGCCATTAAGTCTTCTTCAGACTTATTTAAATCAAGCAAAATATTAAATTTGGCAAAAGTATCCCGAGGTGACTTTACACATTTTTGTTCGGCAAGTTTTTCAAGAGCTACAAATTCCTGAGGGGACCCTTTTAAAATATTTGGAACATCAAAATTAATGGCGATGACATTGTTCTTTTCTAAAGAAGCCCGCAATGCGTCCCAATCAAAATCAAAAGAGCTAATTCTTGGCGCATATGCAAAAAACGAGTCGGTTAACGGAATTGCGTGTTTTGTAAACTGCACACCTCCAGCTACAAAGGCTGTTGTTCCGTATTCTGTTTTAAATCTTCCCCATTCAGCGGACTGAATAATGTGCTGATTCATATAAGGGATTATAGCTCAGCACAATAGGTTGACCAATGCTCTATATTACGATAACCTAAAATTACACACTAAAAGGTGTGGTAAAGAGGAGATGCTTTGTTTTGGTAGAACAAGGCAGACACACACGGCCCGTTTTTTTAAAGCCAACATTGGCCCCCATTAACGGGCCATTCTTATGCCAAATTTAGCGTTAGAAAATATCCGCAGTTTATACAATGTAGGTTCGATTTTGCGAACTTGTAGCTTTTTTGGAATAAAAAAGGTCTTTTTAATTGGGTATTCTGGCAAAATGCAACTTCCTAATGGGGGTTATGAATTAAGTACCCGTCTTGCTAAAACAGCGTTGGGTTCCCAAAATGACATTGAACTTGTTTGTGTTGATTCAACTCACGAATTTATAGAATATTGTCAAATAAACGTTTTAACTATATATGCCGTTGAACAACATAAAAGTTCAAAAAACCTGTTTGAATTTGTTTTAGATGAAAAAGTTAACTCTGTATTTGTTTTGGGAAACGAAATTGACGGAGTTAGTGAAGCCGTTTTAACATCGGCAAAAGAAATTTTAGAAATCCCTCGATTTGGTGTACACAATTCGTTAAATGTATCTACTGCTGCTGCGGTTTTGCTTACGGCTCTTTTAAAGAATTAATCCACATCTTTTGGAGGTGTTAACAGATAAATATTTGTGTACCGGGTAGTCCAATTTCCTGTTTTGGCATTTTCAAACCCCAAATCAATTTTGTTGCCTTTTATTGCTCCTCCAATATCCTCGGCTTTACATAAACCGTATCCTTCAACATAAAAGTAATCTCCCATTGTTATTACCTTTGGATCAACTGCGCAAACACCTTTTTTTACAGCTGTTCCGCTGTACGTTCTTCCTGTACAGCCAATACAGCTTGCGTCATATTTTGTTGCCCAAACTTCCATTTTTCGCCAATATTTAATTTCTCCTACGTCTGGCAAAGAGGCTCTCTTCCAAACTACTTTTTTACCCACTGCAATTTTTTCGGATTTTGGCTCTGTTGTGATTGTTTTAATGAGTTGACGGTCAATAATGTCATCCTGCCAAAAAGTTACCAAATACGTAAATTCTTTTTTTCCCTCGATTCCTTTTTCTACAACTTTTTCTTGGCCATATTCCATGTCTTTGTCGTCTTCGCGAATTGTGTCATATGGAATTGGTTCAACTTCTGTATCTTCACGTTGATTAAATGCCGTTTGAGTTTTAATAGCAATTGGACTAAGCATTACTGTGTCGGCTTCAATTTTTATGGTTTTTCTTTGCGTTGAGTAAACTCGTGGAGCCAGTGCATAAAATGCTATTGCAAGAAAAAAAATTAAGACTAGGTGTTTATACTTCACTTTTTTGCTTCCAGAGTTTGTACGCCATTATTACAAATGTACAAAAGGAAAGTACAAACCCAATATAAATGTATGGATTTACATATTTTAGTACAATTTTGTCACTCACGTTTGCATTTTCAATCTCAATAAAACCATATTTTCCCTTAACTAGTTGCACATTATTGCTAGTTTTCCAAAAAGGCGAGTAGGTTATAGAAGTTATTACTTTTTTTGAATCCTCATAGTTATTGGCTTTAACAACAAAAGTGTGTTCTGTTGGGTGGGAGTTGTTTTTTTTGACAGAAACTATGCTTTTGTCTAAAGGCTCGTAAATTTTTACTTTATAGTCCCAGTTAAAATCTTGAAGATTGTCATATAAAAAAGCTCTGTCCAAAATTGCGTAGTTTTCATACTTACCTTGTTCAAATCTTGGAACATTAATTACCTTAAGAAGATTTGTATCTCTAGCCACTTCTCGTGTTGCAATAACTACATCTGCATATTTTCGTACATCGTTAAAATTTATACGTTTTGCAAGCTCGTCTGTTGGAGTACTTCCATAAAGGTATTTAAAATCATTTAGTAAGTACACATTGTTGTACGCATTGTATTGGGGAAATAAGAGCAGGCCTTTGTCGTCTATAATTAACCCAACTTTTGGTGAATCTTGTATATAATTGTAATACTCTAGTTTTTGCATTTCACTAGCGTAATCCATCTTTAAAAAATTAAAGAAATATGTTTTTGCCCCTAAAGTTGGTGGCCCAATGAAAACCTCTAAAAAAATAATAAATGGCAAAAAAGTAATTAGTGCCCCCGCTTTGTACTTTTGTACAATTTCGTGTGCAAAGAGTGCAGAAATTATAACTGCTGGAATAAGCAAGAACAAAATAAATGCAGGCAAAATGGTGAGCCGATTAAAAAAAGGCAAACTAAAAAAAACACTAGAAACAGGGTTTACAGTCACAAGGATTACACCTGTAGCAAATAGTGCCAAACTTGCTAAAAACACTTTTTTATTATTTTCCATACGCTTGTACTTAAATGCCAAATACCAAAATCCAATCCCAAAAAATAAAATACCTATAATGCCAGGTGTAAAAGCAGGTGTTTGAAACAGTTTGTTAATTGGTAAAAAGTACTCCCACAGCTCAATTGGTTCAATTCTTTCAATACGCCAACCCTGGACTGTTTCAGAAATTCTACCTTTAGCTGTTAGTATTAAATATAGGTTTGGAATAAATCTTATGCTAAACAGTAATAATGCCAATAAAGGTGCTGCATAAAATTTTATTGGCCTTAAGCCAAATACCATAATTGAGTATAAAAGCCACACAATTCCTCCAACAATTGCCCCATTCATATTTCCTTCAAACATAAATGCCAACGAAATTGCGGTTAAAAGTACAAACTTGGATTTTTTGGTAATAAAGTACAAATGTGTAAAGGCAAGTGACAAAACAATCCATTTAACAGAAAAAAAGTACTCGACGCCAACACCCGGAGAAAGTCGCATTGTGAAAAAGGCGTTAAAAGTTAGCATCGTTGCTCCAACAAATGCAGCAGATTTGCTTAATTTTAAAATGCGAAAAAGAGCAAAAGCAAAAATTAAAGTAAAAAGTGTTTGTAGAACCAAATAAATGTTGGCAGCATAAAAAGCATCTTTAAAAACTAAAAACACCCATAAAAATGGCGAAAAATAATTAGCTAAAGGATTTGCAAATGCATCGTAACCGCCCCCTGTATAAGAGTTCCAAATAGGTGCTGACTTATAAGCTAGTGCACTTTGTTGAAAAAATTTAAAGAAAGTAATTTGTAGGTTGTTAAAATCCTGCTGAGCTAATGTTTGTCCTCCAAAAAGTAACTTATTGAAGTACAAAATTACAAAGCCACAAAAAATAGCCAGATGTTTTTTTGAATCGATCAAGTAGGGTTTAAGTGCATGTAGAACAAAGCCTAAATACACAACAGGTGCTACCACTATAAAAATGAGTAATAAAAAATTGATTAAATTAAAAAACATGTTATGTAAGCTACTTGTATTAGCAAAGAGGCATAAAGGCTAAAAGCCTTTTAAGCTTCACTCCCAGCTAAAATTGTTTCTGCTTTGCTCCATATCGTCCATAAATTCTTCTATACCAAGTGATTTCTTACCTCTATTATACTGGTTTTGTGCTCCTCCTTTAAATTCCAAAAGGGCGGTGGGGATTTCAAAAATAAAACGGCTTGGAAAGTTGCTTTGAATGTTTCCAAAGTACAAGCGCGACTGTGCGTTGGTAATGTGAACTTTTTCCATTGCGCGCGTTATAGCCACATAACAAAGCCTACGTTCCTCTTCAAGTTCGGCTTGCTCCATGCTTGATTGAGCGTGCGGGAAAAGGCCTTCCTCAGCTCCTATTATAAACACATATGAGAATTCTAGCCCTTTTGCTGCATGAATTGTCATAAGCGTTACACCTTCATTTTGTGCGGAACTTGGTTTGTTTGAACTTTCTATTAAAGCTACGTTTTCTAAAAATTCGTCAAGGTGAATAAATTGAGATGCGACCGAATAGAGTTCTTTAATGTTTTCTATACGGGATTGCGCTTCGTCGCTTCCGTCGTTGATCCACTTAACATAATCGGTTTTATCCAAAACATCGTCCAAAAGTTCGGCTGTGCTTAAAACGTCTTTTTTTGCACACCAGTCTAAAAATGGAAGTTTTGTTTTAAATTCTATTTCTGCAACATTCCAACCATCTGCTTTTATTTTTTCTTTTGATTTGTCGCCAATACCTCGGGGCGGCGTATTAATTATGCGATCCCACGAAACACTATCTTTTGGATTTTGAATAACGCGCAAATACGAAATAATATCTTTAATTTCTTTTCGGGCGTAAAATCTGAAACCTCCGATTATTCTGTAAGGTAAATTAAAGCGGATTAATTGCTCTTCAATGTTTCGAGATTGCGCGTTGGTGCGATACAAAACGGCAATTTCTTTAAGAAGAACGCCTTGCGCGCGCATTGCTTCAATTTGAGAACAAACATAAAAGGATTCGTCTTTTTCGTCATTTGCACTGTAAACGGTGATTTTTTCGCCTTTTTCCTTTTGAGTCCATAGTTCAAGCGGAATGTTGTTTTTGTTATTTTTTATAATATTTGTTGCCGCATCTAAAATTGTTTGAGTAGAACGATAGTTTTGTTCCAAGTTGTAAATGGCGGCAGTAGGGTAGTCGCGCTGAAAATTTAAAATATTTCTGTAGTCGGCGCCTCTAAAACTATAAATTGCTTGCGACATGTCTCCAACTACAAACAAATTTTTGTGAGCCTGCGCCAAAAGTTTTGTTAAAACATATTGAGCTTTATTTGTGTCCTGATATTCGTCAACCAAAATGTATTTAAAAGTGTCCTGATATTTTTGCAAAGTCGCTGTGTCTTTTTGAAAAAGATTTACAGTTTCCATTAGTAAATCGTCAAAATCTAGTGCGTAGTTTTTGCGGAGCCGTTTTTGATATTCGTAATAAACTTTTCCAACAGTTTTATAAAAAAACCCTTTGGCGTAGCTTTCGTATTCAAGTGGAGAAATAAGTTCTGACTTAGCGCTAGAAATCGCATTAAGTGTTGCGTTTGGATTTGTTTGCTTTGGACTTATTCCAAAATCTTTCATAATGCCTTTAATTAACGAAAGCTGATCGTCTGTATCGTAAATGACAAATCCAACCGGAATACCAATTCGTCCGCCATCTTTACGCAAAATGCGCGAACATATAGAGTGAAAAGTTCCGGACCAAGGAAGTTTGTCGTCAGTGCCTAGTTCGCGAGCCACGCGCTCTTTAATTTCTCCCGCAGCTTTGTTTGTAAAAGTTACCGCCAAAATGTTGTAAGGACTAACGCCATGGTTTTGAATGAGGTTTGCAATTCTGTGCGTAAGTACGCGGGTTTTTCCGCTTCCAGGTCCTGCAACAACAAGCGCGGGACCGCCAAGGTGTTCAACTGCTTTTTGTTGTTGTTCGTTGAGGTTATGCATGCGTGTTGCTATTTTACACGATTTGATTAAAATTTAGTTTATGGTTAATCCAAATATGCCACCTGCATCAAGTTTTGATGAAAAATATACTGAGTCACTTGAGCAACTAGAAAAAACTATTCAAGATAGTGTGTTAGCTCCATTTAAAAATATTGAAGGAGCTCATGTAGATAGCGCTAAATCGGGTGCTTGGGAAGTTTCCCAAGTATTTGAAGATACCGATGGGAGAGGTGATGTTCGTTTACTATTGGAGTTTCAAGGACCTGCATCCCCACTTACTCTAGATCGAAGTTTTGATGCTGCCGTAATTGAAGAACGTGTTAAGGGTGACCACGGTAATCTGTATACAGACAGTGTGCCGGAACACCGAGGTGTTACGCAAATTGTTATTCGCACTGTTCGTTTAAAAGATGGTGCCTCTGTTTTAGCTGTATTTCCGGTGACTACGCTTGACGTGGCTGCTAGTACTCCAGAAACTGTTGTTACAAATGGGGTTGCTAGTCGTAATGGACATACAGGAAAAATTAAATTTAAAAAATTTGGTAGTGTTCCTCAAGTTGATACAAAGCCGAAAGATAATTCAGCCTGGACATTCCCCCCTGAGTGGAAGACAGTAACTCAAGGATCTGAGGATTATGGAATTATACTAGCAGGGTTTGTTCAAAAGATGCTTGATGAAGGTTGGGTAGATCCTCTTTCAAAACAAGACGTAGAAGCTACGCTTAAAAGAGTAGCACCGTATACCGAAGGCATAGATATAGATGATGAAGATTTGGTTTAATACACGCCAAGTAATAAATTCTACTCAAACCTAAACTGATGATCCACACTAATGCCATACCTATTAAACGCGTGGTCAAGCATTAAAACCATATCGCCTTTTCGGTCAACACTATTTAAAACCACTCCAACAAGTTCTACGCCATTGTTTTCGGCATAAGTTACCAAACAAAGGCCCGCTTCTTCGGTGTAACCGGTTTTAAAACCTTTAACTCCTGGGTAAGTTGTTAACAAATTTGTTTGATTTTCTAGCGGAACATATTTGTGATCTTCATTAGATGGAAGCGCGTAACTTACAGTTGCGGCAATTTTTCGAAGCTCTGTAAATTTTAATGCGTATCTTGTAAGTCTAGCCAAATCTTGCGCGGTGCTATAAGTGGCATCATTTAGGCCCGAAGGGTCTGCAAAATATGTATTTGTTAATTCAAGCTCTTTTGCTTTAATGTTCATCCATTCAACAAAAGTTTCAACGTCTCCTGCAGAAGTTTCGGCCAGTGCAACGGCTGCATCATTTCCAGAATTTAAAATCAGTCCATACAATAGTTCTTCAATTGTGTAAGTTTCGCCTGCCGTAAGTCCCATTGTATTTTCGCCCGTTTTTGCTGCGCGCGAGCTAATAGTAGTTGTCTCAGACAGCTCATTGTGCTCCATTGCCAAAATTGCAGTCATTATTTTTGTTAAACTTGCGATTTTTAGTTTTTCTTGGGAATTTTTGTTATACAAAACCTCGCCATCACCAATATTTACAATTAAAGCTGCTTTTGAAATTGTTTCGGGTTGTCCTGCGAGCCAAGTTTTTTCAAACATTTCCCATTCTTTGTCGGGCATGTATTGTGTTGTTATGGAGTCTTTGTATTTGTCCGAGGGATTTGGCGCCACGCCTTTTAAAATTGTTTCCGGCTCTGCATAAGCAATTTTTTTGTACGCTGAAAAAATGAGCGCGCCTCCTGCTATTGTTAGCGCGATTAAAATTATTGCCGTAAGTGGTGCCGTTGCCCGTTGTTTTTGAGGTTGAGGGTGATAGAAGGTTCTGTTTTGCTTAAGATCCATCATGGCTTAGTTATTTTAGCGTATTTTTGATTTTGTTGGGAAGTTAAAAGATGTGAGAGCGACGGCACGAAAAATGGGGTTAATTCCAAGTTTCGCGCCGACGCCTCGTTGTTGGGCTAGACCTCGTGGCTGTCGCCTTCGATGGTGAATTCGTCTGGAGCGGGGGGCACCGCGGTGACTACCACGTATAAAGCCGCAACAGCGTCTTTGGCCGCATCCAGCTTCTTGCGGATATCTGCAAGATTCCAGGGTTCTTCGCCGGGGAAGACACCGCGTTCGGCGTCACCCACCCACAGCTCTACACCTTGCAGACCTTCCTTTGCCTTGTTCGATGTGTACTCAATTAACGACTGCAATGACATTTTTCAACTCCTTAAACGGTGATTAAAGCCTATAGTTATTATAAACTTCGCTTAAAATACTGTCAATTTTGCCCAAACATCTTACTTTTCAAACCAATGGGTGCTTACTTGTTTATCTAGCATATGAAAAGTCCTAAATGATATACAATAACCTCATGAAAAAAGTCTTAATAACAGGAACTGGCCGAGGAATTGGCCTTTCAACTGCCGATAAATTCTTACGAGAAGGTTATTACGTCGTGGGTACCTCTACAAGTGGAGAAAGCCCCATAAAAAATCCAAACTTTGAATGCCACCAACTTCAATTATTAAGCGAAATAAGCATTAACTCCTGCGCAGATCAAATTTTTTCAAAACACCCTCAGTTTGACCTTTTTATAAGTAACGCAGGCTTTGCCGAAGATGATTCACTAGGTCTTGATATGACTATTTTAAGAAAAAGCCTGGAAATTAATGTTGTTGGCACGTCTGCATTTGCCCAAAAAGCTGTTGAGTACGTAATTGACGGCGGTCGTGTAATTTTTTTAGGAAGCACAATGGGAAGTGTATCAAAGTTAGACGGCACAGATTTTCCTTCATACAGAATTTCTAAGGCAGCGCTACATGTTTATTCGCGTTTACTAGCCCTTAACTTAGTCGATCGAAAAATTTCAGTTGTTGCATTTCACCCTGGTTGGGTAAAAACTGACATGGGAGGTCCTGATGCTCCAAAGCCAGCCGAAAAAGCGGCAGAAGACCTTTTTGCACTTGCAACTCGCGCAGATCTTCCCACTGGCACTTTTTGGAACGAAACACAGCAAGCTGAGTGGTAAATCATTGACATCTATACATCTATATGGTTATATTTATTTATGAAAACAACCATCACTTTAAATGATGAAACTAAAAAACAAGCTCAAATTAAAGCCCTGCAAGAGGGAAAAACTTTAAGTGATGTAATTAATAACCTATTAAAGATTTACGTAAACGGATCTCAATACGACACCACCCCTGTTAAATCTGGAAAATTAAGCGAGCAATTTCACACAGCTGATTACCATTTTGAAGAACCTATAACAAGCGATTATATATATGACAAACTTAAGTAATAATATCTTACTTGATTCAAATATCTTGATATACATGCTAAATCCAAACTGTGAACAGTACACTTCTGCTGCCACTTTTGTAGATCTTAATCAGCATAGGCTTTTAGTAGCGCAACAAAGCTTGGCAGAATATTTAAGAATTGCTCTTCATCCTAGTCACCCAATAAAGCTTACTGTTGAGCAAATGGATCAAAACGTGTCCAAGTGGATTAGTGCCGCGCAACAAGTTATTTGCCCAAATCCAGACACCTTAGATGTTTTTATGCGTTTAATAAAAAAACACCAGATTTCAGGCAGAACTATATTTGACACCTATTTGACTGCAACAGCATTAACAAACGGTGTGAGCAATTTAGCAACCTTTAATGCCAAGGACTTTCAACAATTCTCATCTGAAGGTATTTCCATAATTTCGCTGGCTTAAACCTTTACAACCGTAGTACAATATTCTTCGCGGATACACTAGCAAAATTTTCCGCTCGATAAATACATTTTTTTCATCTACAATGTTCGCATAGCGAATATTGGAGAAGTCCGTAGCTTTAACAGGGCTCTCTAAATACTAAGGAGGTATTTTTATGTCTATAACACTTATTGATTTTTACGCCGATTGGTGTGGTCCATGCCAAGTAATGAAGCCCGTTTTTGCGGAGCTTGAACCTACCTACAAAGGAAAAATAGAGTTTAAACAAGTTGATGTGGAAACAGATTCCGCACAAGCTGCCCAATTTGGAATTATGAGTATTCCAACTTTTGTAGTGCTTAAAGACGGTAAAGAAGTAGATCGTCGCTTAGGTGCTATGCCAAAAGATACTCTTAAATCTTGGCTGGACAGTCACGCAAACAGCTAATGTCCGTTAAAATTGCTATTAATGGTTTTGGCAGAATAGGCCGTTGTGCCTTTAAAATAGCTTTTGACTGCCCCGACGCTGAAATAGTTGCCGTGAACGATTTAGGCGGCCCCGCTGTTTTAGCTCATTTACTTAAATACGATACATCTTATGGAATTTACAATCGCGAGGTTACGGTTGAAATCGATGGCGTTTCACACAAACTAGAAAGTTGGGACAAGGCCAAAGAATTTTACGGTCTAGTTGCTGGAAAAGAAACTTATTTAGTAGTTGATGGAAAACGTGTAAGGTTTTTGTCCGAAAAAGATCCAGCAATGTTGCCTTGGGGTAGCCTAGGCGTTGATGTAGTTTTGGAATGTACAGGCCGTTTTACAAAGGACGGAGCTGCAAAAGCTCATTTAGATGCAGGAGCGCATAAAGTTGTAATTTCCGCTCCAGTCAGTGGAGAAGGTAATGTTCAGACTTTTTTGCTAGGAGCTAACAGCGATCAATATTTAGGTCAAAACTTAATATCTAATGCTTCTTGCACCACAAACTGTATTTCTCCAGTTGTAAGCGTAATGCACTCCAATTTTAAAATTTTAAAAAGTGCCATGACAACTGTTCACGCGTTAACTGCAGAACAAAATGTAGTCGACAGCGCTCCTCCCGCATTAAAACCTGATATGCGTCGTGCACGCGCTGGAGCTTTTAACATAATTCCAACTTCTACTGGTGCTGCAAAAGCGACAAGTGATGTAATTCCTGATTTGCGCGACAAGTTTGATGGAATTTCTTTGCGCGTTCCTGTGTTAACTGGTTCGTTAAGTGACATAACTATGCTAGTAGAGAAAAAAACAACAGTAGAAGAAGTAAACAGCGCCTTTATTAAAGCTTCCGACACCGATTTTTATAAAAATGTTTTGGCAGTTACGCATGAACCTTTAGTTTCTAGCGACATAATTGGAAGCAAATACTCCGCAATTGTTGACTTGCAAATGACACGGGTTATTGACGGCGATTTGGTAAAAGTTATGGCTTGGTATGATAACGAATGGGGTTACAGCAATAGACTTGTTGAGATGGCAATTTTTGCAGGGAAGTAGCGCAGGGACTTTTTTTCTACAAAAGCCTTAATTCTGCCCTTATTGACTTTTTACCCTATAAATATAGAATTCCACTAAATCTTAAAATAAGTAGGAGAGTTGAACTTTGAAAAAAGTAATAGTTTTTGTATTTTTTTTGTTCTTGCTGGTTGCATGTAAACCCCAGCAAATCGACATCCAGGTGCTACTTACGCCAGTCGTGATGGAAGTAACACGTGTAGTGGAGGTTGTTGTTACGTCAACGGAAAATGGCTGTTCGCGATGTGTGCAGGCAGCTGCCGATGCGACTTATAAGGCTACAATGGCAACATTGACCCCTACCGTGACTACTACAGCTACAGCTACGGCGACGCCAACTGCAACTGCAACTTCAACCCGACTTTGGCCGACGTGGACACATACCCCGACCATGACACCAACTACGGTGCCAACGGAAGTCCCCACCGACAGACCGCGGCCCGAGAAAACTGCGACGCCTATTCTAACACCGACGCCAGCGTCACCGTTGTATGTGCCTGAGACTGTAACGCCAGCGCTGCTTCCGCCTGATGTCACGCCGATTTCAGAGCCATACCCACCGCCAACTGCTGTTTCAGACCCGACGACGCCTACTCCCGCATCTCCGTAACCTAAACTTAGGATTATGCCCCGCCTTAAAAATCTAACAAGAAATTTAAGCGGGGCGCTCTTTTTGCTTTTTTTAGCTATAATCTACACAATGCCTCTTTTAAATATTGAACACGCTCAACTTCAACCAAATCAAAAAATTCTCGTAAGGTGCGATTTAGACGTTCCAATTGAAAATGGTCAAATTCAGGATGAATTTCGCCTAAATTCTTGTCTTAAGACTCTTCAGTACATAATTGCACATGAGGCCTTTCCTGTAATTATTGGCCACATGGGGCGTCCTACGCAAAACGACCAAAATCTTTCAACGCAGCAATTAAAGCCATTTTTTGATAAAAATCTAATTCCAGGTAAATATGAGCTTTTGGAAAATATTCGTTTTGACGCGCGCGAAACTCAAAATGATCTAAATTTTGCCAAAGAGATTGTATCTCAAACAAACGCAACACTTTATGTAAATGAGGCTTTTGCTTCTTCTCACAGAGAACAAACATCTATTACTATGCTTCCAAAAATCTTGCCTTCTTTTGCGGGTTTTACACTTATTAATGAAGTTCAACAGCTTTCAACACTTACAAAAAATCCCGTTCGACCTCTGACAGCAATAATTGGGGGCGCCAAATTAGAAACAAAAAAGCCATTAGTTAAAAAATTTGTAGAAACCGCAGATTT
Organism: uncultured Candidatus Saccharibacteria bacterium; assembly: GCA_964496905.1. Taxonomy (GTDB): domain Bacteria; phylum Patescibacteriota; class WWE3; order UBA101185; family UBA10185; genus CAZCAQ01. Next base: position 62,463 of record CAZCAQ010000001.1, on the reverse strand, counting down.
TGTCCTTTTGGGAGGAAAACTTGGGCTCGACTGGGATACTTACCAACCATCAAACCTGTATTTACCAACGGATTACATAGACAATAAAGATATTGGGCCACAAACAATAGCTGTTTACGAACGCATAATTTCTCGCGCAAAATCAGTAGTTTGGGCTGGACCCATGGGGCTTTTTGAGCAAGATCAATATGCCACAGGAACCCAAAAAATTGCTCAAGCCATAGCAAATTCGCAAGCCTTTTCCGTTGCTGGTGGAGGTGATACTATTCACGCACTGACCAAGTTTGGCTTATTAGACAAATTTAAATTCATTTCAACTGGAGGGGGCGCAATGTTAGATTTTCTTTCAAACGGAAATCTTCCAGGCCTTAAAGTACTTGGCTACAACGGCTAAAAAATTAACAGTCCAATTTCCCGAAAAATGCATAGGGTGTGAACTTTGTGTTATGGAAGTTCAGCGCCAACTAAATCGCGTTGGGCTAGACGACAGCTTAATCCGCATTTTTAAAAAATTTGACGAAGTAAAAAAAGAATCTCGATACGAAATTTTACTCGACCCCCGTGTTCAAGAAACTGACATTGAAATGATTGCCAAAATCTGTCCAACTCTTGTTTTTTCAGTTGACGATTGTGAGGAACAACATGCCCTCATTTAGTTTTTCCGAAAAAGCAAAAAAAGCATTAATAATTGACCTAAAGCACAAAACAAGTGAAGTACGTTCTTTTCCAGACTTGTATCATTACATTGGTGGGGTATCGCTTGGGCTTAAACTATTTTCTATTTATCGCGACGAAGATCCGATTATTTTTTCTGTTGGCCCGTTAAATGGTTTTTTTCCATACGCTTCAAAAACTTCAGTTGTTTTGCAAACTGGCGGTGTAGTTGAAGATTTGTATGTTGGAGGCGGGCTTTCGTATCGCATTCGTTTTACTGGAGTAGATTCAATTGTTATTAAGGGTGCCACTAAAGAGGAACAAGTAATACTTAATATTAACGATACAAATGTTGAATTTTTGCCAAAGAGCACTGATTTAAATTCAATTGGTTTGCCCGGAAAACGCAGTTTGTATATTTTCTCCGATTTATCACAAATTCTTTCAAAACTTACATTGGACGGTTATTTTGTAACTCCAGAAAATTACCTTGAAACCAAGTTTTTGGCCAAAAATTTGCTTGGGCTCGTTATAACCGGTAACAACTTTTTTGAGATCGCTAATCGCGCTAAATACGAAATGCTATATAAATCGTTGTTAAGTGGCACCGAAAAAATGTCCGTAACTCGTGACTTTTTTCCATCTTGCTCAGGATGTCCTATGGGATGCAGCTTATCCAGAACAGGCGAAATTGGAGGAAATGTGTTGGTCCACTCGCTTGTTGCCTGTGCTTATTCTCAAAAAATTTATTCTGACGTAGGTACTGTTTTTGCATGTTTAAATGCTTTAGGATATGAATATCGCCACGAAGATATTGAAGATTTACCATTGCTAGTAGACAAAACTTTAAAGGAATTGCAGTAAATGAAAAAACTTATAGTTGCAAACTGGAAAATGAATAAAAACACAGATGACATCAATTTTTGGGTTGATGAGTTTGTAAACAAATATGCTCCAAATTTGGATTTTACAAAAGTAACTGTTGTGGTTGCGCCCTCCTTTCCTTACTTACAGCATCTTTCTCAAGTAAAAAACAAATTTGAAGTATGCGCGCAGGATGCACATCAAAATCAGCAAGGAACATTTACGGGAAGTGTTGCGGCATTTCAAGTTAGAGAGTTTGCCAAATACGTAATGGTTGGTCACAGCGAAACTCATTCAACTTTTGAACAAACTTGCGAGAAAGCTTTAATTTGTATGAAAAACGAAATGATTCCAATTGTGTGTTTATCAGATTTTGAATCAATTTTAACCATGCCAGATTATTTTTTTAACACTTTTATTGCACTTGAAGATCCAGGTGACATTTCAAACGATGGCCATTACAAAAACGTAGATTCTTCTTTTGTAGAAAGCCGTGTAAAACAGTTTCGAGCCAAATTTGGCAGCAACTTTTTAGGAGTTTTATACGGAGGATCTGTTAATAGACAAAACGCCACCTCCTTAGGTAAGATAGTAGGGTTAGATGGCCTTCTGGTTGGAAATGCAAGTTTAGACCCCGGTCATTTTTTTGAAGTTATTAAAGGTTTTTCAGAGTAATTATGAAATATATGGATATGAACTCTGCGCTGGCAAACAAAAAGGCGCAGGATACAATAAGTATTGCCCCACAAAAAACGGCTAAAAAGAAGTATATGATTTTGGGTGTATTAGGGGTATTTTTGGCAATAGGAGCATTATTTGCTTTTAAAGCAGGATCTATTTTTAATCCAGTTACAATTGCAGGTGAAATTTCTACAGCACAGCTAAAAGAAACAGACGGCCGCATAAATATTCTGGTTTTAGGTTCAGATCAGCGCACAAAGAGCAAAATTAACGAAGGTGCCTTTTTGACTGACACCATTTTAGTTGCCTCTATTGGTACTGTTGAAAAAAACGTTGTGTTAATGTCACTTCCTCGAGATTTATGGGTAAAAACGCCATCTGGTTATAGCACCAAAATAAACGCTGCCTACGCCTATGGAGGCGCCGATGAGCTTACAAAGGTGGTTGAGGATGTATTGGGCATTCCAATTCATTATTATGCCGTAATTAACTTTGACCTCTTTGAGGACACAATCAACTCGCTTGGTGGCGTTGACGTAAATGTGGAAAGAACTTTTACTGACTATCAATATCCCATTGAAGGAAAAGAAAATGCTCCAGAAGCTGAACGTTACGAAACTATCACTTTTAAGGCAGGTAAGCAAAGAATGGATGGCGCTACGGCTTTAAAATTTGCCCGCTCACGTAAAGGTACCAATGGAGAAGATACTGACTTTGCTCGCTCCAAGCGTCAACAGTTGCTAATTATGGCCATAAAAGATAAGGCTTTAAGTGCAAGTACACTAATTGATATAGATAAACTAACAAGTCTGTACAAATCGTACGCAAACAACGTAGATACAAATGTTGATTTAGCCTCAGCCCAAGGATTTTTCTTTATGTCCAGGCAAGTTCAGTTTGATAAAGTTAAGTCCATAGTTCTTGACGACCGTAGTACTTCAGATCAAGGTGGTTTGTTGTATTCGCCTGAGGACACAAGTTTGTACGGTGGCGCGTACGTGCTAATTCCTAGAGCAGGTAACTTTTCTCAAATGCACGCTTATGTTCAAAGATATCTTTTTGGTGAGTAAGACTCGCGATGATCTTTTTATTACATGGTGAAAATCTTTCTTTGTTAGAAAAATCTCTTGTCGAGATGAAAAAGACCGTTAGCGGCGAAAAGCTGGAATTTATTGCATCCGATGTATCTGCCGCTAAATTTTTAGATTCAGCTCGAACTTTTGATATTTTCCAAAACCCACCATTTATAGTTTTAAGATTTGAAAAGTCCGTGGATCCGGTTCCATACTACGAAGTATTATTACAAGTTCCCAAGGAAACTAAAGTTATTTTAGTTTTTCCTTACAGTTTGGGTGCGACTCACGTTTTTATCAAAAACCCCAAAAAGCTCGGGTTTAAAGAAGCTTCAGTAAATCAAAAAAGAAACGCCGATATGTTTCGTTTTTTAGACGCGCTTTTTTTGCAAAAAAGAAACTTAGCTCACGCTGAATTGGAAGTTTTGGCGGAGGAAGGCAATGACCCCTTTTACATTTTTTCTATGATTTTATATGCATTGCGCAATGTGTTTTACGCCAAATTTAATAGCCCCGAACTTGCTGAAATGAAAGACTACACCAAACGTAAAGCACAATCCCAAGCTCAAAAATTTGAAGAAAACGAAGTTTTGGAGCTTTTTGACTTTATGCACGCTATTGATAAAAAAGTGAAAACTGGCGTAATTTCAGCCGACTTAATGAACTTTTTGGCTGTTGAGAAGATTTTGTCTTATACTAAGACTTAATGCCACCATATTTTAAACCTGTCCGGTATGAAAAAAAGGTAGAAAAAGAGAATTTCTTTAAGAACCGCAATTTTTACTTTTGGGGAAATTCTACTGTTTTTCCCGTTTTACCCTTTGTTATAGCTGGTTTGTTGATAATTACTCAAATTGTAGTTCCAGTGTATTTTTTTAAAGCCGATGCAAAAGTGCCTGCTGTGGCGGAAAAAAGCGTTTTAGGATACTCAACTGGTTATCGCGATTTTTCATTTACCGAGTTACAGAATGTTCCGTCAGTTAGTACTGATTCTATTGGTGAAACTCCAGACTATTTTTATATAACCATTCCAAAGCTGGGTATTCAAAGCGCAATCGTAGAAACCGATTCAACCAACTTAAGCCCCGATGAATTTATTGGCCATTACAAAGGTTCTGCGCACCCCGGACAACCAGGAACCAGTTATTTATATGGTCATTCCGTATTGCCAGTTTTTTATAATGCACGCAACTACAAAACAATTTTTTCTAAGTTGGACGAACTTGAAACGGGCGATGAAATTATTGTAAATTTTGCGGACAAAAACTATTTGTATAGGGTTGAGGATTCTCAGGTTTTGAAGGTATCAGAGGTAAACCCACTGTCTAACAAAAAGCCAAATGATCCAACTGAGTCGTCGTTGGTGTTAATGACGTGTTGGCCTGCAGGAACAAAGGCAAAGCGGTTTGAGGTTGTAGCGGTGCATCAGGAATTATAAAAATCGCGGTAGGTTTTAAAGCTTCTTCGTTATCTTCTTCTCAAACCTAGAAAGAGCTAGTTTTCGTGGGTTTTTGGCCATTATAAAAAAGCCAAAAGCTAATGCAGCAGTTGAAAGAATTACTCCCATTGTTACCGCGGTGCTTCCGGTTGAAGGTACACTTGGCGAGCTTTGTGAACCAGTTCCAGCGGCAAGCGAATTACCCATACCGCCTACAGGTGTGCCCTCTCCATCTGTGCCCGAAATTAATGTGCCGTCGTCGTCAGTGCTTGCTTGGAGAACTGCTGGTGACTGTGTGTTTGGTGTACTTTCAGCCAATTTCTTAAATGGACTTGCTTGCGTTTCTTTATCTTCTTGTGACTGTTCGTCAACGCTTGCCTGAGTTTTTTTGAAAGTTGGCTTTGACGCGCTATTGTCCAAGGTTTCAACATTATTTGAGGAATATAATAAGCTTCCAAAGATTGCTAAAAAGGCAGCAACTATAACAAAAGTTTTTAAATTAGATTTTTCGTTATTCGCGTTCATAGGCAGGAATATTTTTTAAATATTCTAAATCAATTTTAACACTATTTTGTGCAAAGTTGCCAATACTTTCTTGTAAAGGTGGTTTACTTTCGGACGCAATTATTGATGTACTAACAAAAAACCACAGTAGTAGGGATGCTATAAAAATTGCTGTAATTAGTATTAAGTCTTTCATTTTATTAAGTATATCTTTAAATCAACCCTTAGCGTTTTTTTGTCTGCTACTTTTACATAGGCAAGTCGCTCAATTATCGACAGCCGCGGAGTTTTTTCCAAAGACTTAATTAAGCCTTCTAAGTCAGAGTTTTCGTCTTTTGTACTAAAAACAATGGAGACATCGGCTGCTTCCTCGCCGCCACTTTGAGTTTGTTTTGTAAAAGAAACCTTTTCTACTTCATATCCAAAGCCAGAATTGGCGGCAACAATTTCTTCAACATATTTTTCAAAGTTTTCGCCTTGTGGGATCATTGAATTAATAGACTTTTCTTGAGCTGACATTGTAGAAATAGCTTTTTCAGTTAAAGTTAAGTAAGACTTTTTTTCTTCAACTTTTTTTTCAATTTCTTTAAGCTCTGTGTTTTTTATGTGGTACCGTTTAATACCATCAAAATTACTTTTGGTGCCTGTAATTCCAAAGACAATTAAGATTAAAATCGCAAAGCTGGCATACATACCAACTAAGGAATTGTGCTCTCTATTATAGTTTTGTGGGGTATTTTCACCAAAAATCATTTATATGTAATCTCCAATCGAACTGTGTAATAGTTTTCAGCTGTGTTAAGATCAGCATTTAATATTGCAATTTCATTAATGTTTTCTTGTTTAACAAGATCAGCAATTAAAAGTGTCGTAGTTAGAATATCGTTTCTTACAATTTTAACCGTTAACACACCGTCCTTGTAACTAAAATCTTGTAGATCATCGTCAGCCCCTATTGTGGCAATAGTAGCTGAAACTTTATCAACAAAGTTTTTTCTTTGTGGAGTGACCTTTTTATGTAAAGTGAGCCTTTTGTCCAAATTACTAAATCTTTTTTCAGCTGGCAAATAAAGTGCAATTTCTTGTGACTGTGCATTTAGGTTATTGAGTCTTTTTTCAAATGAGCGTGCATTTAAAAGATAAATAGTTAGGGTAACAAAAAATATGCCCAAGATGAGCAAAGTAAAAAGTTTGCAAATGGTAATAACAATTTGTTGAGATGAATTCAAGCTGTCTTTGTTGAGTAATTCTTGTGAGAGTAAATTGGGACTTAACAAGGCATCCTGCTCAGTTTGAGAGGGGTTAGTTAGATTGCTTTTTGGTTTTAGAAAGCGCTTCATCATGGGCAGATATCTTTTTTGCAAATCGTGCCTTGATTCGGCTGGCTTTATTTTTGTGAATTACCTTTTCTTTTGCTGCTTTATCAACCACTTTTTGCAGAGCTTTATACTCGTCATTAAGTATATCAGCATTTGCACCTTTGGTCTGCAAGGTTTTGGTTAAGGCTTTTTTCATTGTATAAATGCGCCTTTTCCAAAAAAGGTTATGTTCAGTTTTGTTTGCGGTTTGTCTTAGGGCTTTTTTGGCCGATTTCGTGTTTGGCATAAGCAGGGGTTATGATAACATAACAGGGTTAAATTGCAAGATTTGCAGGCTTGCGCTAGGCTTTCCCAAAGGAAAATGTGAAAATTACAGGTATAAATAAAAATAGCTTTTTACTAAATTCTCAAAACTCTATTATTTCGGCTGCTTTGGTGGTTTCGGGTATGTATGCCGTTTCGGCCATTTTAGGGCTGTTTAGAACACGTTTGTTGGCTCATTACTTTGGTGATTCGGCAGAATTGGCCGTTTTTTATACGGCTGACCGTATTCCTAGCTTTATTTACTCCGTTTTGGTTGTAGGTACACTTTCTGCGGTTTTTATACCTATTTTTACCAATGCATACTCTAAAAGTAAGGTGGAGGCGTGGAATTTTGCTTCTGGTGTTATTTTTTATGGAACAATAGTCTTTGCGGTTTTGGCGGGTTTTGCCTTTATTTTTGCTCCGCAGTTAATTACGGCTTTGTCAGTAGGAAAGTTTACAACTGAAGAAATTAAGCTTGGGGCTCAGTTAATGCGTATTATGCTTATTGGGCAGCTTTTGCTTGTTATGAGTAGCTTTTTGTCGTCAATTTTGCAGTCGTTCAAGTTTTTCTTTGTATCGGCTTTAGCCCCTGTTATGTACAACTTGGGAATGCTTTTAGGAACAATATTTTTGAACGGAAATTACGGAATTTATGCTCCTGCTATAAGTGTTATTTTAGGCGGTTTTATGCACTTAGCTATCCAAATACCTATGTTTGTTTCAACTATAGACTTTAGGTTTTACAAACATTTTAAGCGTGATACTAAGAGTTTTAAGGAATTGGCCAAAATGTTTCCACCACGGGTTTTTGGTGCCTTTGTGTCTCAAATTTCGCCTACGGTGAATAATTCGCTGGCGGTACTTGTTTCAACTAGTTCGGTGGTTTACTTAAGAAATGCCATTCAATTACAAAGTTTTCCGGTTTTTTTGTTTGGCGCTTCAATGGCGCAGGCTGCACTGCCTTCGTTGTCGTTAGAGTCGGATCCCGACAAGCGCGAGCAATTTAAACAAACTTTTTTGACCACTTTTCATCAAATGATGTTTTTTGTTCTTCCAGCAAGTGTTTTACTTTTAATTTTGCGTGTTCCTGCCGTGCGATTTGCTGTTGGTACTCCTAATTATTCTTGGGATGCTACTTTAAAGACAGCGATGGCTTTAGGGTTTTTTAGTATTTCTATTTTTTCCCAAAGTAGCGCATTTTTAATGAATAGAGCCTTTTATGCCTTAAAAGACACATTAACGCCTGTTTTGATTTCTTTGTTTACTATTTCGGTGAGTACTGCAATTTCGCTTTTTATGGTTACACAAATGCATTACGAAGTTTGGGCGGTAGCTTTTGCTTTTTCTGTAGGTTCAATCTTGGATTTAATTATTATGATGTTCTTTTTATCGCGCAAAGTTGGAGGTTTTGATAGTAAGGCGCTGTTAATGCCGTTTTTTAAAATTTCAATGGCTGCAATTTTTATGGGATTTAGCTTGTATTTGCCAATTAAGCTTTTGGATATTCGTTATGTCGACACTTCGCGAACGGTTAATTTGTTTGGATTAACTTTATTTGCTACATTGGCCGGAGGAATCTCGTACTTAATTTTTACAAAACTTTTTAAAGTTGAGGAAATTCAGCTTTTGTATAAACTTATTAAACGATTTAATGTAAAAACTGTTACCGCGGAGCAAACAGCCGGTGTTTCCGAAGAAACTGTTAGCGAATGACACCCACAAATCATATTAGAAACTTTTGCATAATTGCCCATATTGACCATGGAAAATCCACATTGGCCGATCGCCTTTTGGAAATAACTGGAACTGTTGAAAAAAGAAAATTACAGGCCCAACAGTTGGACAGCATGGACTTGGAAAGAGAAAAAGGCATTACGATTAAATTAAAAGCTGTTCGGATGAATTACGTTCTGGATGGTGAAAATTATCAGCTTAATTTAATTGATACACCAGGACATGTGGACTTTTCATACGAAGTTTCGCGGTCTCTAGCTGCTTGTGAGGGAGCTTTGCTAGTGGTTGATGCAAGTCAGGGTATTGAGGCTCAAACAGTTTCTAATGTTTACAAAGCTTTGGACGCAGGTTTAACAATAATCCCCATTTTAAACAAAATTGACCTTCCAGGTGTTGAAATTGAAAAAGTCGAAGACGACTTGGTTCAAACCTTTGGTTTTAAAAAAGAGGAATTTTTACACGTTTCTGCAAAAACAGGTGAAGGTGTAGAAAATTTGATTCGAGAACTAGTAAAACGAATCCTTCCCCCGGCTTCCCGTGACGGGAATCATTTTAGAGGTTTGATTTTTGACACTTACTACGACGATTTTTTGGGAGTCATTGCCTTAATCAAAGTTGCTGAAGGACGAATTGAGCAAGATGATATTTTGCATCGCAGAAAGCTTAAATTTGTCGCAACAAGTGGAATTGCATACGCCGAAGAAATTGGTGTAATGGTTCCAACCAGACAAAAAACTGATTCTCTTGAAAACGGTGAGGTGGGTTACATAGCGACAGGTTTAAAGGATATTAAACTTGCAAAAGTTGGCGACACCGTTACTTTTGCCGAATATCCTGATGTAAAACCATTGCCTGGCTACAAAGAAGTAAAGCCACTTGTTTTTGCTTCCATTTTTACTATTGATACCGCAAAGTTTCCAGAACTTCGTGAGGCATTAGGCAAGTTGTCTTTGTCAGATGCTGCTTTAACTTTTGAGCCCGAGAGCAGTGGCGCCTTAGGTTTTGGTTTTAGATGCGGCTTTTTAGGTTTACTTCATAGCGAGATTGTTCAAGAACGCTTAGAGCGTGAATACAACTTAGAGCTAATTTCAACAACCCCAATGGTTGAATATAAAATTGAGCTAACCGATGGGTCTGTATCTTATGTTAAATCTGCAGCGGAATTCCCGTTAGTAACAAAAATTCAACAAATTCATGAACCTTGGATTTTGTTAAACATTGTTACTCCAGCTAGTTATACGGGGTCCATAATTTCTTTGTGTGAAAATAATCGCGGAATTATGAAAAAAATGGATTATGCCAGCACGACTCGCGTGATTTTTGAATACGAATTGCCTTTGTCAGGAATAATTCACAATTTTTATGATGATTTAAAGTCGGTTTCCTCAGGCTATGCAAGTTTAGATTACGAATTCATTGGATACCGTCCTGTTAATGCAGTAAAAATGGATATTTTGGTTCACGGTGATGAAGTACCAGCACTAGCTCAAATTGTTTTAAAAGAAACCGCGCATGAAGAAGGCCGTAAAATTCTGCAAAAACTAAAAACGTTAATTCCAAAACAGCAGTTTAAGGTAAGTTTACAGGCGAGCATAAATGGAAAAATAATTGCCCGTGAAGATATTTCCAGCGTTGGTAAAGCCGTTTTGTCAGGAATTAGTGGAGGCCACCGCGAGCGCAAGGACAAATTGATCGATCGACAGAAAAAAGGTAAGGAACGGTTAAAGATGGTTGGAAAAGTTGCAATTCCTCAAGAGGCGTTTAGAGAGGTTTTGAGGAATTAATTTAAATGGGATTGGACGAGTTACTAAGTGGTTTTTAAAACCTGTAACTCGCCCAAGCGAAAATTTGTCGAAACCTGGCCTAAGTGACCACGCGAGAAACAGTTGCCTCAAATCTCCCGATTGCAAGTGTCTTTATACTGACCGTATGCAATCCGCTGTGAAAGGTAGAGGGGGCTCCACCACCTTGCACGTGTTTGGCGATCCCATTTCTCAAGTCGTCTGAGCTTACACACATAGCATCATCATTATTCTCGAATCTAACATAATATGTGCTGCTGGGCAGCGCTCCTATTTCAACCGGCACACTTACCATAGCAAATTCTCCTTAAACGGTGGGTATAGTGAAGTCTCTTAACTCGATTATATCAGATGAAAATACCGCACCTTAAAACCCCCTTGACACCTTAGCACTCTGCATACTATAGTGACAGCATGATTAGCCAAAGACAGCAAGATCTGCTAGAAGCAATAATTCGCGAATATCTTGATTCTTCAACACCAGTTGGATCTAGCGTTGTTGTTAAAAAATATCACTTCAATTGCTCAGCAGCCACTGTTCGTAACGAAATGGCAAAACTCCTCGAAGAAGGGCTTTTAGACATGATGCACACTTCATCTGGTCGTGTGCCAACTCCTTCTGCCTACCGGCTATTTTTAGAACAAGTTATGGAGGAGGAAGAAGTGCCTGTTTTGCAAGAAGTTGCATTAAAACAGCGTCTTTGGCCGGTTAGATACGATTTTAATAAAATGCTTTTGCAGGCAACAAATTCGCTGGCGGATTTAACGCATCTTTTGGCAATCGCAACAACTCATGACGAATTTGTATATCATGCGGGTGTAGTGAATATTTTGGATCATCCGGAATTTTGGGATATTGATACAGCAAAATCGTCGCTTTATTTAATAGAAAAATACGAACTGCTCGACAAATTGTTTCAAAAGTCAGCTTTTAATTCGCGTGACGTTAAATACTTAATAGGGGACGACTTGGGACACGACAAAATGAGCAATGTAGCGCTAGTGTTTACGCCATATCAAGTTGGAAAAAACTCGGGTTATATAGGAGTTTTAGGTCCCTCAAGAATGGATTATGAAAAAACTATTCCTGCCGTAAAGTTTGTTAAAAAGCTCGTCCAAGATTTAGGCGAGTCCTGGTAAAAAATTCTCTGCCACCAAAAACATGACTGCAAAAAAAACTAAGAAAACTGAAGATTCTTTAGAGTTGCAAGAGCGCATTGTTGAACTTGAAAATAACTGGAAACGCGCGCTTGCCGACTATCAAAACCTTGAAAAAAGAATGAATGAAGAAAAGACTCAAGTTGTTGAATTTGCCAACGCAAATTTGCTCAGTCGCATGCTAGGCGTTTTAGATAATTTAGAAATGCTTTTTGCACATAACGGTGATAAAACCTTAGAAATGGTAATTAAAGATTTTAAAAATGTTTTGCACGAGGAAAAAGTTGAAGAAATTGAGGCTTGTGGCCAAGACTTTGACTCATCCACAATGGACGCCCTAGAAACAATTAAAGGCGAAGATGGAAAAGTTATGGAAGTTGTCCGAAAGGGCTACATGTTTAAAAACAAGTTACTTAGACCTGCTTTGGTAAAAGTCGGCAAGAATACGACTTTTGCAAATGAAGACAAGCTTCATTAGTAAAGGTTGGTAAAAATTTAAATTAAGTTTATTTAGACCCAAAAGGGTAAAAGGAGAAAATATGGCAAAAATTATAGGAATTGATCTTGGAACAACAAATAGCGTTGTTGCAGTTTTAGAAGGTGGACAATCTAAAGTTATTCCAAATCACGAAGGAAACAATACAACTCCATCAGTTGTTGCTGTTGGGGCAAATCAATTAGTTGGTGTTCCTGCCAAAAGACAGCAGGTAGTAAATCCAAGAAATACTATTTTTAGTATTAAGCGCTTAATGGGACGTCGCTTTGACGATCCGGAAATTCAAAAATTAATTAATGATATGCCTTACAAAATAGTAAAAGGCAAAAACGATATGGCAGCTGTTGAAGTTGAAGGCACTGTTTACACTCCACAAGAGATTTCGGCAAAAATTTTACAAAAACTAAAAAATGACGCTGAAAAATATTTAGGTGCTTCAATTACTGAAGCCGTAATTACAGTTCCGGCATATTTTAACGATGCGCAACGTACTGCAACCAAAGAAGCAGGGCAAATTGCAGGACTTGATGTAAAAAGAATTATTAACGAACCAACCGCAGCAGCACTAGCTTATGGACTAGACAAAAAATCGCACGAAAAAATAATTGTTTACGATTTGGGTGGCGGAACTTTTGACGTTTCCGTTTTAGAAATTGGCGACGGAGTTTTTGAAGTTAAAGCAACAAGTGGCGATACTCATTTGGGTGGAGACGATTTTGACCAAAAAATAATCGACTGGTTAATTGATGAATTCAAAAAATCAGACGGTGTTGATTTAGGGAACGACAAACAAGCATTGCAGCGATTAAAAGATGCAGCTGAGAGAGCTAAAATTGAACTTTCTAGTGCAATGGAAACCGAAATTAGCATTCCGTTTATTACAGCCGATGCAGCAGGTCCAAAACACTTAACACTAAAATTATCACGCGCAAAGTTGGAGCAATTAGTTGACGATTTAATTCAGCGAACCTTAAAACCAATGGAACAAGCGCTTAAAGATTCCGGAATTGATAAAGGTTCTGTAGCAGAAGTGGTTTTAGTTGGCGGAATGACACGCATGCCAAAAGTTGTCGAAGTCGTAAAAGGCTATTTTGGCAAAGATCCTCACCAAGGAGTGAATCCTGATGAAGTAGTTGCAGTTGGTGCTGCAATTCAAGGCGGAGTTTTAGGTGGAGATGTTAAAGACGTTTTGCTTTTGGACGTAACTCCATTATCACTTGGAATTGAAACATTAGGAGGTGTTAGCACGCCATTAATTAAGCGAAACACAACTATTCCAACAAGTGCATCTCAAGTTTTTAGCACAGCAGCTGATAATCAGACAAGTGTTGAAATAAATGTTTTGCAAGGTGAGCGCGAAATGGCTAGTGACAACAAATCCTTAGGTCGCTTTATTTTGGATGGAATTCCACCAGCTCCAAGAGGCATGCCTCAAGTTGAAGTTAAATTCGACATTGACGCCAATGGTATTTTGCACGTTTCCGCAAAAGATAAAGCTAGCGGAAAAGAACAGCACATTACGATTCAAGGTGGAACTGGGCTTGATAAAAATGAAGTAGAAAAACTAGTCAAAGACGCAGAACTGCACGCAGCAGAAGATAAAGCCAAAAAAGAAATGGTAGAATCACGAAATATTGCCGACACCATGACTTATACCGCCGAAAAAGCATTACGCGACGCTGGAGATAAAGTTCCAGCAGCTGTTAAAGCTGATGTTGAGGCAAAAGTTAAAGACGTGCGTGATGTTCTATCAACAGCCACTGCTGAAGAACTAAAAACCAAAACTCAGGCGTTGTCGGATGCCATGACTAAAATTGGTGAGTACATGTATAAACAGGAAGAAGGCCAGCCAAGCGCTGAAGGACCAGCACAAGAAGGTCCACAGGATGGCGGTCAGCCAGGCGAAGAGGCAAAGAAAGAAACAGTCGAAGGAGAGATTGTAGAAGAGTAAATGACCTATGGCGGGGGCACGCGACTACTATGACATTTTAGGTGTGTCGAAAAGTGCCTCCGCGGAGGACATTAAAAACGCTTATCGCAAACTCGCGCGCGAGCATCACCCAGATATGGTTGCAGAAGCCCAAAAACCTGCAGCTGAGGCCAAGTTTAAAGAACTAAACGAAGCCTATCAAGTTTTAAGCGATCCTCAAAAAAAAAGATCATATGATCAATTTGGCCATGCTGGTGTAGGAAATGGCCCTCAAGGCGCAGGTGCAGGCTACGGTGGCTTTGGAGGACAATATGGCCAAGCTGGCGGAAATTGGGGTCCATTTAGTTATTCTTACTCCACATCAAATGCGCAAGATTTTGGCGATTTTGACCCTTTGGACATTTTTGAAGAAGTTTTTGGCTTTAGAGGCTTTGGCGGCGGAAAACGTAAACAAAGTCGCGGACGTAATCTTGCATACGAAATGCCTTTAACTTTTGCCGAAGCAGTAAAAGGCGTAGAAAAAGAAATAAAGGTTGAAAGTGGAACTTTTAAAATAAAAGTTCCCGCAGGAGTTTATGACGGCGTAGACATAAAATATCCCGAAAAAGGCATGCCTTCACCAGATGGAACTACCAAAGGTGACAT
>CAZCAQ010000001.1:22083-47759 GCA_964496905.1 uncultured Candidatus Saccharibacteria bacterium | reverse complement strand
TAAAATATCCCGAAAAAGGCATGCCTTCACCAGATGGAACTACCAAAGGTGACATGTACATTACTTTTCGCGTAAAAACTCCACAAGAATTTAACATTGTTGAAAGCGATATAGGTATTGGTGTGCAGCTTGATTTTACTCAAGCTATTTTGGGTGACAACATTGACGTAAAGGTTGTTGATCCCGCCAGTGAGAGTGGTTTGGGGACAGCTAAACTAAAAATTCCAGAAGGAACGCAGCACGGGACTCGCTTTAAAATAAGTGGTAAGGGGATGCCTAAATTACGCGGAAGTGGTAGGGGAGATGTGTATGTTCAGGTTTTTATCACTATTCCAAAAAAGGTGAGTAAACAACAAAGGAAGATCTTGGAGGAGTTTAGGAAGGGTTAATTTTCTTCTGCCCCGTTTGTTGAATACATCCCAATCATTAAAAAAATCATTAAATACACAACATTACTCGTATTGTGAATTAACCCGTTTATTACAATTGCAACTAGCATAAACGTTTTAGTATAGTCTCGCGTCTTTATTGCCTCCACAAACAAAAGTCCAAAAATCCCGACTAACAACAAAAAACTAAAAATACCACCTTCAAGCATGGTGTCTAAAAAAAGATTATGAGTGCTGTCTACAATTCCGCTTTTACTAATTTCGGTTTTTTGAACTAAGTCATACAGTGCTGAATCTATATGACCTTTTCCATAGCCCAAAATTGGTCTTGCTTGTGCGGCATCAATTCCAACCTTAAGCATTATAACTCGCAGTTCTTCGCCGGAGCTTGGAGCACTTGTGACAGCTACAACTCTTCTATATTGGTAAGACTGTTCGGATCTAATAAATTCCTTATATTTTTCCGTTTTAGTAAACACTAATCCAATGTTGAGTAAAATCAAAAAAGAAATTAAAAACACGCCGATGTACTTTTTGCTAATGTTATAGTTTTTGTTTTTAACTAAAAGGACAATCGTATTAAGCCCAAACAAAATATAACCACTTTTTGAAAAAGAAATAAAAGTGGCAAAAAGCAAAATTGCATAAAAAAGCGCCATTTTTTTAGTTGAACCTGCCCAGGGAATAAACAACACAGCTAATGCTGTAAAAAATCCAAAAAAATTAGGTTGGCCAAAAGTGGAAACTTCTCTGTTATCAAAAAATAAACCTTCAAAATTAACAATACCTGTTTTGGCTAAGAAAAACTTAAGTATTCCTAATAAACTTGCAATCAGCGCTGCATACAAAAGAGTTTGATAAATCTTTTCTTCCTTAACTTTACTGGTATTTACTAGATAAGAAATTAATGAGGCAAACATAAAAAGTGCATAAAGCATTAAAAGACCGTTTTTTTGATTTTGTGAACCAAAAAAGCTAGAAACAAATTCAACGCTAAAGTATGCGGTAATTGTTTGAACAACTAAAAATCCAACCAAAAGTTGCCATAAAGTGTTATTTGTTAGTTTTTTTAAATACTGGGAAAAATCTGAAAAAGTGGCAAAAGCTAAAAAAAAGATCGTAATTCCACCTGCAGTTAGTAAGTACGATTTAGGTGTCTCAAAATATTCGTGAGTGAATGGAACGAAAAACAAAGGCGTTACAAAAATTAGACCAAGCGTAAGCCTTATGAGCAGTTTTTCCATGTATTAAGTATACAAAAAATCCCCGGTTTTACTCGGGGATTTAATGTTATGGAGATTTTATTCTCCAAAAGGTCATTTACGACCAACAAAGTTTAGAACTAAAGGGTTCCAAGGATTAATCCAGCCTGTTGAGGCATTTCGGATTTTGTATCCTTGATTTTCCCAGTAAGTTGTAACTGGATCAATTTTTACTTCTGGAAATTGGCTTTCGGCACCAAAGTAAAATACTTTGTTGTAATTACCTTTTTCGTTAGTAAGCATTGTGTCCTTTAAGACAAACTTACCGTTTTCTCTTTGGTAAATTCTTACCTTAATGTATTTTAAAGGCACGTTTTTACCATCTTTAACTATATAAATTTTTCCTTTAACAGTTCCACTAATAGTTTGATTAGAACTATAGGAAGCTGCTAAATCGGAAGGGGTTTCTACAGCTTTAACCTGCTTGGCTCCCGTTAATGTAACGGCAGCTACAACAACCGCTAAAGCGATTAGGGTTTTTGACTTATTCATTGTCTCCTCCTAACTAAGTACTTGTTTGATTCTACCATGTAATACTATAGGATGTCAAATATAGATAAGATTTGATACTTGCGTTGCGAATGACCTGTGCCTGCTCTTAAGGTGTAATAGTGATTATTATTGTTCGGTTGAGTCATCATACAAATTTAAGGATAGGTAGTAGAGCATGTCTCCTAACTCTTGTACTTTGTCTGGTTCGTTTTCTTCTAGAATTTCAACTAGCTTCAAAAATGCCTTCTTTGTAACTACTCTGCATACCTCTTTAGGGTGGCGTTGGATGTAGGCTGAAAGGTTCCACATTCCAATCAATGTACCCTCTGGTGTAGGTAAAAACACGTAAATCTCTGGGAAAGGTGCTTTTGGATACACTCTAAGGTACTCTCTCACTATCTCTAGATTAGATTCGCTGTGTGCATCAAAAAATTCTGGCTTTAAATCCGCCATTTTCGATCTGATATCTGAACTCACGCTTAGTGTTGGACTATTATCACCTTCGAAGTAGCCAGGTGTTTCTAGTAGGACGAGGGTACCTAATATTACAGCAGCTGGTTCCACCTTAGTAATGCCATTTTCTGCCCATGATGGAATAGTATGTTTTTCAAAAAAACTATTTCCCTCACTCGGTGCGTTGTGGTCCATTTAGTAATTTTCCTACAAATTAATACATAGTCAATGTTTCTTAAACATTGCTTTTGAAGATAGGTGGCTATAGCTGTGCTGTTTTGTTCAAAAGAAAAGGGAGCGCAAGTTGTCCTAAAACAACATTCCTGCGCTCCCTTTTGGGTCACAAAAGCTTCCTAGGGTATAATAATGCCTCTAGCTTTGCAACGCTGGTTGCAATATTCTTTTTCAGTCATTACAGTCCCACCCGCTGCGTCTATAACAAGACACAACCCGCCAAGCCGTCGGAATATTGGCCCCTTTGCTTTGGATTCTGCGAGTACATCCTGTCTTGTGGCTTCCGATAGCTTGCTCCACGCTGCCCTTGCGCCGTCTGATACTGTTAACATGCGAGTCTCCTTAAATAGCTATAACTAGCCAAAGATTAAATCTTTTTTGAGTATAGTTCAAAGATGGTAAAAGTCCTATAGATATAAAAACTTTGGTCTAGAACGGTAGTTAAAGGCAACCTACATATTGAATATTCACTGCGTTTATGGTACCTTTCTAAGCCGTAGAGGGTAACATATTAGTTGATTCAGGTGGGGCAAAAACCCGCCTTTTTTGATAGAATACTTGAGCATTGCAGAGCTCTATTTAGTTTAAAACCTGCAAAATAAAAAAAATATGGCAGTAACAGAATTTGGATCAGCAATTAAACAAGTAGCATCAGAACGCGGAATTCCCGTGGAAAGTGTGTTAGAAAGCATTAAAACCGCTTTAGCCACCGCATATAGAAAAGACTATGGAGGCGATTTAACCGAGATCGAAGTACTTTTAGACGACGCAACCGGTGAAGCAAAAATCATGCGAAACGGAGAAGACGTTACTCCATCGGGTTTTGGCCGAATTGCAGCTCAAACAGCAAAACAAGTTATTTTGCAAAAAATCCGCGAAACAGAAAAAGAAGTAGTTTTAGACGAATACAAAGAAAAAATCGGCACAATCGTTGTGGGTCAAATTTTTAGAATTGAGGGCAGCGTCATTATTTTGGATCTTGGCAAAGCACAAGGTATTTTGCCTCAGTCAGAACAAGTTCAATCCGAACTTTATAGACCTAATCAAAAAATTAAAGTTTTGGTAAAAGATGTTCGCGATGGCCCTAGAGGTACCGAAATCATTTTGTCTCGTGCCGATGCTGATTTTGTTAAAAAACTCTTTGAAACCGAAGTTCCCGAAATTGCCGCGGGAACAGTAAGAATTGAAGCTATGGCCCGAGAAGCAGGCTCAAGGACAAAAATGGCTGTTTCTTCAAGCGACGAAAAAATCGATCCAGTTGGAAGTTGCGTAGGCCAAAAGGGCGTACGAGTTCAGTCAATAATTTCCGAACTTTTTGGCGAAAAAATCGACATTATTCCTTACTCAGTCACAACCGAAAAATTTATTGCTTCAAGTTTGTCACCTGCTAAAGTAATTGATGTTGAACTTTTTGCAGACGATAAACGCGCCGTTGTAACTGTTCCAGAAGATCAACAAAGCTTGGCAATTGGAAAAGAGGGCCAAAACGCTCGTTTAGCAAATAAATTAACTCGTTGGAAAATCGATATTAAAAGCGTTGCAGGAATGTATTCAGCCGAAATGGGTGGAGCATTAACCGAAGACACTACAGCTACAAAAGGTACCGTTGTTGGTGTTTGGGATGCTGAAATTAAAAAAGTAGCCGATACTCATGCAGCCGCTGAAGCAGAAGCTATAGAAGCATCAGTCACAGAAAATCTTGAAGAAGCCGTTGTCGCTGCAACCGAAGAACCATTAGAAGAGGAAGAAGTTAAAGCCGTTGAAGTAGAAGAAGCAATTGGCGCAGCCGAGCAAGTTGCTCCTGAAGTAGAAGCTTTACACGAAGTAGAGGTTGTAAAAGAAGAAAAAGAAGTGTCTGAAGACAAAGACGATTCAGATAAAAGTTCAGAAGATCCAAATGAACAGACTGCTTAAACTGAAGACTCCTCAGACTAAAGTCTTCGGACGCTTCTTTCCTGCTTCGTCCTTTTTTGCTCTCGTCTCTGTGATAAATCGTGGAGTATTCTCGCAGGAAATAAAAACTGAACCAAAAGTGAGAGAAGTACAAACAACATGCAATCAAATAATGCTACAAGCACAACTAAAGATGTTTTACGAGCACCAGTCGTTACAATTATGGGGCACGTCGATCATGGGAAAACTTCCCTTCTTGATGCCATACGCAAAACTCACGTTGCAGATAAAGAGTTTGGTGGTATTACTCAACACACTTCTGCTTATCAAATAGACTACAATTCTCGAAAAATTACATTTATAGATACTCCAGGCCACGCTGCTTTTACAAACATGCGATCTCGGGGTGGAAAAGTTGCCGATATCGTTGTTTTGGTCGTTGCTGCTGATGACGGCGTAATGCCTCAAACAAAAGAAGCAATCTCTCACATTAAAAACGCAGGAGTCCCAATGATTGTTGCCATAAATAAAATCGACATGCCTCAAGCCGATATTCAAAAAGCCAAACAAATGTTAGCCGTTGAAAATGTTTTGGTTGAAGACTGGGGCGGCGACATTATGAGCGTTGAAGTTTCAGCTACAAAAGGGACAAATTTAGATAAATTACTAGAATCCATTTTACTATTGGCAGACTTAGCTGAATTAAAAGCTGATGCTGAGGGTGAGCTTGAAGCCTTTATTTTGGAATCAAAGATGGACAGACAAAAGGGCCCGGTTGTTCACGCAATTGTTAAAAACGGAACTTTACACGTTGGAGACGAAGTTATGGCAAGTGGTTCTTTGGCCAAAATAAAGCTTTTAACTGATGATTTAGGTAAAAGTATAAAAAGTGCGGGTCCATCAGTTCCGGTTGAAATTCTGGGTTTTAAAAAAGTTTTGAACGCTGGAGATATTTTAGTCCGTAAAGGCAGTGAATTAGCTGAACTAACTGTTGATGAAACTAGATCAGAAATTATTGGAAAAGATACAAAAAAAGTAATTGGTGTTATTTTAAAAGCAGATACTCAGGGAACTTTAGAAGCAATAAAAGCAAGTTTGGCCGATATTGTTACAAGTGCTGCCACGGCGGATTTTTCAATAAAGTTTATTTACACAGGTTCTGGCGATATTAGTGATTCAGATATAACTCTTGCAACTGGAACAAAAAGCGTAATTTTGGGATTTAACGTAAAAGCAGCTCAAAGTGCGTTGGATATGGCCGAAGAAAAACACATCCCCGTAAAAATTTATCACACAATTTATTCGTTACTAGACGAAGCTACTGAAATGTTACAAAGTGCCGCTTTTGACGATGAAGCAAAAGTTCGCGGTCGTGCTGAAGTTTTAAAGATTTTTAAACTTCCATCAGGAGACATTGTTATTGGTTGCAAAGTTCTTGCTGGTGCCTTAAAAGTTGGCAAGCGCGTTAGCATTTATACCAAAAACCCAGCTGATGTAACCAAGGATGACATTCCTGTTTACACCGGAAACATTAAGCGTTTAAAAATTAAAGCCGACGAGGTCGCTATTGTAGGTAAAGATAACGAATGTGGAGTGTTTTTAAAGCCTCAATTTGAAACCGCCGAAGCTGGTTTTTTTATTGAAGTTATAAATTGATAAGTTCCTCATAATTACTTACACTTATTAGTATGGCTGGTATTAATGGTACACCAAACAATGAAAATGCTTACGACGGCTTCATAAATGAATTAAACTTTGACGGTTGGGTAAATCCAGACGATCTGCCTCCAGCAGAACCTGGAAACTTTGGTGAAAAAGAAGCCAGTTTTGCACAACATATTAATTCGGAAGAGGCTGCCAAAAGCATATCTACTTTACTTGAGTCACGTACTCACATTCTTGAAGGCCTTAGTGATATTGAACAACAAGCAATAGTTCCTGCGTTGATGTTGGAATTGATGGTAAATGATTTTTTGGGTGCTACTGATGTACCTAGTGTTCAAAGCCGATTTCCAGGAATTTCAAAACAAGAAGTATCATTTTATTCTAAAATGTCACATCAGTTTAGGGCTGGTATGCGTGGTAGTAAACTTAAGGAGATACTTCAACAGTATGGTTTTACTGACATAAGCGAACTTGATTTAAAAAGTAGTATCCTTGGTAAGGTACAAGGCAGTGATGTACAGGGTATGAAAGCGGGTCTGGAGGTTCTTAGTGATCATATTATGCGATGTATTTTTGCCAAGGAATTTCCCGATCAAGATGATTTTAAGGAAGCAATGAGTAATCAATATGCTGTTGCTGGTCCCCTAATGTTCCTTTCCCCAATTGAGCTACCCAGTGATATAACCGGTGTGTCATTTATACACAATGAGCTGATGCCTGCTGTAATAGATGCTTTTTATGTCGATCCGGGAGATGGTTACCCGACTAAGGCTGCCCAGCTTAATGGCTTTGCCGGTTTCGCATATGTGTTAAATTTCTATTGTGATATGTCCGATAAGTATTTAAACGATCCTGAGGGCTTTTTTAAGCCAAAAGTACCACTACTAACAAGACTGGAAGAAAGACGTAATAGGAAAAAATAGAGGTGCTACGTGAATTTAGCATTCATGTTACAGGTTGACCTATAGCCCTATTTTTGGTACAATCCTCGTTGCATTAACAATCACCCCGCCCTTAACTTGCCTTGTTAAATCAACCAAAAACATATGCAAATAGATATAAATAGACACGAAGACGTTGCACAACTAATTAGCGAAGCTAAAAATATAGCCGTTATACCGTCAAAAATTGCAGGACTTGACGCTTTTGCTGCAGGCGCTGCTTTAGCACAAATGCTTAAAGAGGCTGACAAAACAGTGCATTTTATATACCCTGGCGAGCTTCCAGAGGGCGCTGAAGGGCTCATTTCCCCATTAGATGTAGTTAATACACTTCAAGAACGGGACCTAGTAGTTTCGGTCAATTATCAAGGAACTCAAGTTGATAGCGTTAAATACAATACTGAAGATAATATTCTAACTTTTAGGCTTGGTCCAATTCCAGCCGACTTTGACGTACACGCTCATGTAAGTTCAAAAGTCTCTTCATACGACTTTGACTTATGTTTTGTCATAGGTGCTCAAAACCTTGAAAACTTAGGTTCTACTTACGAAATGCTCCAAGATGAAATTCGCCAAGCAAAAATAGTAAATATTGATATAACAAAATCTAATGTTAGATTTGGTGTTGTAAATATTATTGAGCCAGAAGCAGATGGACTTAGTTACTTAATTTTTCAAAAGGCTCCAATTTGGAATTTAAGAGTGCCAAAAAATGCAGCCCTTTCGTTGTTAAAGGGAATGAGCATTGGCGCTCAAAATTTGATTTTGTAAGCTAGAATTGCTAATATAGCAAAGTATTATGTCGCTAAACAAGAATAACAAATCAAAAATAATCGGAGATAATCAACTCCACCAAGCAGACACTGGGTCTCCAGAAGTTCAAATAGCCCTATTGACCGAGCAAATTACTAAGCTTACCGATCACCTAAAGACTCACAAAAAAGACAATCACTCAAGAAGAGGCCTTTTACAAATGGTAGGCAAAAGACGCAGACTTTTGATGTACTTAAAAAAGAAGAATGAAGAGAGATACGCTCTATTATTAGAAAAATTAGAGCTTAGACAGTAAACACGCAGTAGTGCGGTAATTTAATTAATTTTTGGGTTGCGGAAGACTTAGGAAGTGGAATATTGCTAGCAAAAAAAGCAAGGCAGCATTACGTTTCTTAATCTTCCACCACAACTCTTTGTCGAAGAAGTTCGACCAAATACATTCTATAAAATATGAATAAACACGTAAGAAAAGAACTAGACTTTAAGGGTAAAAAATTTGTGCTCGAAACAGGCAAGCTTGCATTTCAAGCTGACATGTCAATTAGGGCATCGTATGGAGACACAGTTGTTTTGGTAAACTCAACAATGGGAGAAGGGAATCCAGATTATGATGGCGTACCTCTACAAGTTAGTTATCAAGAAAATCTATACGCAAGCGGCAGTATAAAAACCTCAAGATTTGTAAAAAGAGATGGTCGCGCAACCGATGAGGCCATAATTAGCCAAAGATTGGCAGATCACGCAATTAGGCCATTATTTCCAGCTGACTTGCGCAATGAAGTTCAAGTTGTAGGTCTTGTTTTGTCACTAGATAATGAGGTATCACCAGAATTTGTTTTTATGAATGCGATTTCAGCATGCTTACATGCTTCTAAAATTCCGTGGAATGGCCCATCAATGTCTTTGAGCGTTGGGTATGCAAATGGCGAATATACTATTTGTCCAACTATAGACTTTTTAAAAGAACACTCAGATTTAGACTTAAATGTTTCATTTGCAGGTGATGACAAAAAATTCTTAGCAATCGAAGCAGAGTCTAACAATTTACCAGAAGAAAAAATTTTAGCGGGAATAGATTTAGCCAGAGAAGAATCACAAGTTTTGTTAGATTTTATAAAAGAATTTGCTACCGAGGTTAATCCTACTGGTGAAAAATATCCTTACGTCTCAAGCAAATTGGATCAAGCAATGTTAGACGAAATAAGCCCACTAGTTGCTAAAGATATAGCTGAACTTTTTACAGCTGCTCTAGACAAAGTCGCAATGAAAGAAAGAGTTAAGCTATTGCTAGAAGGCCTTTACGTTAAATTTGAGGGTAAATATAAAAAAACCGACATTGATAAGGCATACACTCACTTTGAAAAGCTTGCACTGCAAAATATGGTTTTAGAAGAACACAAAAGACCAGATGGTAGAGCTATTGATGAAGTTAGACAACTTAGCGCCGAAACAGGTGTTTTACCAAGAACTCATGGAAGTGCTTTATTTACACGAGGTATTACCCAGGCTTTAACTATTACAACATTGGGTGCGCCAAACATGGAACTTATTGTTCAAGATATGTACGGTGAGGAAACCAAAAGATATATGCACTTTTACAACATGCCTCCTTATGCATCAGGAGAAACTGGAAGAATTGGCGGAATGCCTAAAAACAGAGAAATTGGACACGGAATGTTGGCTGAAAAAGCATTAAGACCAGTTTTACCATCAAAAGAGGAATTTCCATACACAATGGTTGTAGTTACAGAAATCTTGTCTTCAAGCGGATCAACCTCAATGGCCGCTACTTGTGGTTCAACCTTGGCATTAATGGATGCAGGTGTACCAATTAAAGACATGGTTGGTGGCGTTGGCGTAGGATTGATTGTTAACGAAGATATGTCCAAATACTTAATAATGACCGACTTGGCGTACAAGGAAGACGCGTATGGCTTTATGGACTTTAAAATGACAGGTACACGAACAGGTGTGACTGCAATTCAATGCGATATTAAAGCAAACGGCATTCCAATTGATATTATTCCAAAGATTTTCGAGCAATCTCACAATGGTCGTATGAAAGTATTGGATACTATGGAAGCAACAATGAAAGCACCAAGAGCTGATGTTAGTCAATACGCACCAAAAATGGAATCAACAAAAATTCTGTCTGAAGAAATCGGCCTAATTATTGGTGCAGGCGGTAAAACAATTAAGCAAATTCAAGAAAAAACTGGTGCTGAAATTAACATAGAGCAAGACGGCACAGTTGTTGCCAGCGCAATTGACAGAGAAAAGGCTAAGGCGGCTATAGAAATTGTTAAGAACATGCTTAGAGAAATTGAACCCGGAGAAATAATTGAAGGCGTTGTTGAAGACATAGTAGACTTTGGCGCCTTTGTTGAACTGTACCCAGGAAAATCAGGTTTACTACACATTAGCGAAATTTCTGATGGTTATGTTCAAAACGTAACAGATCACCTTGAAATTGGCCAAAAAGTTACAGTAAAGGTTTTAAGTGTAGATAAAATGAGTGGTAAGACAAGCCTATCTATTAAAGCTCTAAACCCAAATGCATCCTCACAAGAGGATTCCAATGGCGGTAATGACAGACCAAATGGTGGTAATAGCCGAAGTGGTGGAAGCCACGGCGGGTACAATAGAAACGGTGGAGGTAATCGCGATCGTGGTAGAAACCATGGACAGGATAGAAGACCTAGGTACTAAAGTTAATCTGCAAACTTAAACTGGTAGATTTAGCCTTTGCACGCTAGAATAATAGTAATGCCTATAAGAATTTGTCCCACTTGCAATACATACTTGGGAGATTATGACAGCTATTTTTGTTCAAATTGCGGAACCGAGCTTCCCGAAAACTTAGGTAAGCTTCCAGGTACTATAAAGATAAGAGAGCATAATAGTCTTCAACCTCTATTTCATTTTTCACGAAAAAAAGCAGTAAATTCACCAAAAACGTCCGAAAAAATTGTGCACGAAGACTCTAACTCAATAACTGCAAAAACCAAAAAAGTGCATAAGGCCTCTTTTAACCAAAAAATGGCAGTTATTCTGTTTTTTGTAGTAATTGGATTTATTGTGTTTTTTGGCATTTTTTATGTTTATTTAAAAACTCGACCAGTTTATCAGCCCGCTGTTCTTAAAAGGGTACAACCAAGTTACTCAAAAACACTGGATTTAGGGCTTTCCTCAAAAGCAGTAAGTTTTGAAACTATTAGTGGTAAGGACTTTGCACCTTCTGATTCTGTTTTTTATGCAGAAATTGCCGATTTTGGTTATTTTCACGAAAATATTCTTTCTTCAGATTTATTAAATATGAGCGTTGGTGACTATGTAAAGCTTAAAAGCTTAGTTAATCAGGATGGATTTTCGCTTTTTGCTTTTAAATACAATGGAAAAATTTACTGGGCGGCAGTTTTTACTCCGTTGGATCGATCCAAACTTGCGGACGAGCTTAAAAACTTTAATAACAACAAATTTAAAGCACGTATAATTGACGACAAGCTTGTAGTATTTCAGAACAATGCAAGTGACAATGTTATAAAAACGGTAGAAGGTGTTAAAAATGGGCAAGTACTTAAAATTTCGCTAAATCCGGAGTATGTAAAGGCCGTCAGCTCATTAAATCCAAATGGACAAATGCGAGTCATTTTATTAAATACCGAGGATTCGACTATAATTGTTCAAGAACTTAGTAATAAGTACTTTGGCTCAAGAAACGAACTTTTTACAAAATTGCTAAAAATTAAAGAAACTGCATTTGTAGTAAGTAAATAAATACATGGTAAATAACGAAGATAAATTTTTATTTGAAGAACTAACTGCTTTATCAGATAGGCTTGATAAAGCTAAGGATATCCCTGAAGAGCTTAGATTGCGTACTGACAACATGTTAAAACGCCTCAACAGAATGGCTCAAACAGGTGGATATGCTTCGGAATTTGATACGTTATCACGTTACATTGAAACAATTTGTGAAATTCCATGGGGAGTAAAGTCAACGGATCGACTGGATCTTGCATTGGCAAAGCAAGCTTTAGATAAAAATCACTATGGAATGGAAGATGTTAAAGAACTTTTGCTTGAATACCTGTCTGCAATGATTTTAATGCAAAGACGTGGTGAAGATGCATTGGCAAAGGCGCCAATTTTGCTTCTTGTTGGTCTTCAGGGTATTGGAAAAACGACTTTAGCCTATTCAATAGCCGAAGCTTTGGATCGCAAGTTTGTTCGTATTGCTATGGGTGCAATTGGATCTGTTTTGGAAATTAGAGGTAAGGGTAAAGGTTTTGCCGAAGCAGAACCAGGGCAGATTGTTAAAGCGTTAATTAGATCTGGAGTCTCAAACCCTGTAATTTTGCTTGACGAAATTGATAAAGCTAGTGGAGCAGAAGGTTTGCGATCTGACATTATGGCAGTTTTGCTGGAAATTTTAGACCCAAAACAAAATGTGGAGTACAGAGATCATTACATAGACTATCCTTTGGATTTGTCCCAGGTTATGTTTATTTGTTCTGCAAATAATCTTGGTACAATTTCTTCAGCGTTATTAGACCGTATGGAAGTTGTTAAAATGCCTGCCTACACTGATGCGGAAAAAATTGTAATTGCCCGCGATTACTTGTTGCCAAAGGTTTTTGAACGATCCGGGCTAAAAGAGGGTGAACTTATAATACAGCCAGATTTATGGCCAGGAATTGTCCGTCCATTTGGTTTTGATACAGGAATTAGAAGTTTAGAGCGCACTTTACAGGCAATTTGTAGAAAGGTAGCAAAGGAACTGGTAGAAGGAAAATCTACTTCTGTTTCTATTACGGCAGATAATTTAAAATATTATCTACCTAAGTGAGCTACCATATACTAAAGTATATGGCATCTCTTTTGTTCAAAGGAGAACAAACTAATTATGGCTGACGATTTATTATTACAATTTGATACTGAAAGAAAACAAGGCT
This sequence comes from uncultured Candidatus Saccharibacteria bacterium, assembly GCA_964496905.1. Taxonomy (GTDB): domain Bacteria; phylum Patescibacteriota; class WWE3; order UBA101185; family UBA10185; genus CAZCAQ01. The sequence continues at coordinate 34,701 of CAZCAQ010000001.1, read as the reverse complement.
ACAGGCCTTCCGTTTTAATAACTTTAACTTGCAAAAAAAAGTTATTGGTTTTTTACGCCAAAGAATATCAACAGTGGGTTTTTCCTCAAACAGGTATAGAAAATGGAGAAACATTTGAAACAACATTGATGCGGCTTTTAACTGATGAAGTAGGAGAATATGTTATTGAAAAACTTGCTTCAACTTTAGCCATGATTGGCGAAAAAAAGAGCGATTTTCCAAACAGAGTGCAAGGTTCTAAAGATTTACGCACCGACAGTGGCGAGGAGGTTACCATGATTGGAAAAAAATATTACATTTTTACTGCTGAACTTGAGGACGACAAAATTGATATTACAAAATCTCAATTTAGCGATTTTTGGTGGTTTAACGAAAAAGAGGCTCGATTTGTTTTTACAGATATGTTGCACGTCAACAAAAAGGAAGTTATGCTTTTTGCCCTAGATAGCCTAAAACAAAAAGGGTACGTTGAATGATTAGTGATAAAAAATCCCGTTTAGATCAACTTGAAGCTAATATAAAAATTTGCACCAAGTGTCAGCTTTGCCAAACTGCTACTAACGCAGTTCCAGGAGAAGGTAACTTTGATGCAGAGCTTGTATTTGTTGGCGAGGCACCTGGTGCTCAAGAAGATTTAACTGGTCGTCCCTTTGTTGGTCGTGCGGGCAAACTACTTGAAAAAATGCTCGAGCAAATTGGAACTAGCCGAAGCGATGTATGGATTGGCAACATTGTTAAGCACCGTCCTCCCGAAAACCGCGATCCACTTCCAGATGAAGTAAAAGCGTGTTCACCCTATTTAGCAATGCAGCTGGAAATAATTCAACCAAAGTTAGTGGTAACTTTAGGAAGGTACGCGTTGTATCATTTTTATCCTGATGGAAAGATTTCACGTGATCATGGGCAAATTATAAAAGTAGGCAAGTTTAGTGTTTATCCTGTATATCATCCCGCTGCAGCTTTGCGTAATCCTGAGTTTGCAAAAGCTCTAGTTGCAGATTTTAAAAGAATTCCTGAGCTTTTGAGTTATGCAAAAGGCGGGAAAAATACTGGCACAGATGAAGATAATATAGTTTCAAGTGCCTTAGAAAAACAGCTTGGTCTAAAGTTTTAATAATGTTAAGCTTAGTAAGTGCAAAATTCGATAAATTCTATAGTGAACAGTAACAAAGAAGTATTAAAAATCATAAAATTAGGAAGTGAAGTCGGTGCTACCAAAAACATGACTGTTTATGAGTATGGCAACGACATTGTAGTTGTAGATTGCGGAATTGGTTACCCCGATAGCGATTTACCAGGCGTTGATATTGTCATTCCAGACGTTAAGTACCTAATTGAAAACAAGCATAAAGTTCGAGGTATTTTTGTAACACACGGTCATGAAGACCATTTTGGCGCAATTCCTTATGTTATTCGCGATTTAAACGTTCCAATTTACGCAAACACTCTTGTGCAAAGCTTAATTAAAAAGCGTCTTGAAGATAGAGCTCCTGGATTTTCTGAAAATATTTCGTTTAACTTAATTTCGGCCGATATGGGTCCCGTAAAGGCCGGAGCCTTCACTTTCGAGTTTTTCCGCGTTAATCACTCCGTACCCGATTCTTTGGGATTTGCGTTAAAAACACCTCAAGGAACCATTTTGCACATGGCGGACTACAAAATTGACTGGTCGCCTGTTATTGATAAACCGATTGAACTAGATAAAATTTCCCGTTACGGAAGCGAAGGTGTTTTGTGCCTGCTTTCGGATTGTTTAGGAGTAACGCATGAGGGTTATACAAAATCAGAAAGCGAACTTGCTCAAACTTTTAATGACTTAATTGAAAACGCAACCGGTAAACAAATATTTTTAACAACCATTTCCTCAAACATTTCAAGAATGTATCAGGTTATTGATACAGCAATTAGGCATGGTAGAAAAGTTGTGTTTGTTGGAAGGTCAATTTCTCAAACAGCGGAAATCGCTAAAGGTTTAAAATACCTACCATTTTCACCAGATGCTTATGTGGATTTAAAAGAAGCAAAAAAACACGATCCGGCATCGCTTTTGTACATTATTGCTGGTTGTTATGGCCAGCAGGAGTCCGCCCTTTTTAGGTTAGCAACGGGAGATCATCAACAGCTAAGCATTAACGAAGGCGATTTAGTCATTTTTGCAGCAGATCCAGGCCCTCCAAGTTCACACGAGCCGGTTGAAACTTTGCTTCATTACTTAACGGTTGCAGGCGCCGACGTCATTTACAGCGAAATTCAAGATAATTTGCACGTTTCAGGGCACGGCAAAAAAGGTGAAATTAAAACAGTTGCAAGTTTAAGTAAAGCAAAATATTTTATACCAATTGGTGGTACAGCAGCAAGAATGCGCGCCTTTACTCATATGGTTGAAACAATTGGAGTAGATAAAGACAATGTTTTTGAACTATTAGAAGGCGAAGTCGTTATTTTTGACAACGGAACGGCAAAGTTTGGTGAAAGAATCGAAACCGAGAATATTTACATTGAAGGTTCTTCTTCCGGAAAAGTCGGCGAAGTTGTACTTAAAGACCGCGAAAAACTTTCTGACGACGGCGTTTTTGTTGTGGTAGTGCCCGTTACAAAAGATAATCAACTGGCTGGTCGTGCCGAGGTAGTTACACGAGGATTTTTTTACGTAAAAGAAAATATGGGGCTTTTGGGAAGATCTAAAGATGTGGTCAATAAGGTGCTAGATAAAGAAAAAGCCGACCTTGAGAACTGGAACAGAGTTAAAGGTAAAATTGAAAAAAGACTTGAAAAGTTCTTTTATGATGAAACAGGAAAAAGGCCTTTAATTCTTATTTCTACGGTGCAAGTAACCATTTAGTTTTTCCTTTTCTTAAGGTGATTTAAACCTTTTTTGATGTTATCATGTGACTAATGTCCAAGCGTGGTAGAAAGAAAAAATTTAAGCTTGACTTTAGCTCAGGCATTTTAAGATCTGTCTTTGCAGTTGGTTTAATTGTAGCCGCTGGCTTGTCTGCTATTTCGTTTTTTGCATCGGATTACGCCGTTAATGACCAAATCCAAAGTACTCTTCGCTCACTGCTGGGTTTAACAGCAATATTTGTTCCTCTTATTTTAATAGTCCTTGCTTTCATGTCATTTGAAAGTTACAAAACCCGATTTGCGAACCCAAGAATTCTTTTTGGTCTTATTGGAGTTTGCATAAGCTTAGCTGGGTTGTTTCATATCATTTATGGTGATAATGCTCTAGAAATGGCACAAGGCGGTTATGGCGGCGGTTTTATTGGATATCAGCTATCTCAACTGTTACGTAATACCGTTTCTGTATACGGGGGGTTTTTATTGCTTTTGGCGGCTTTAATTATTTCTGTGCTTGTTTTACTAAACACATCCCTTGATGCTATTTTTCAAAAAAGTTCTGTTTTAAGCACTTTTTTAAAAGAAAAATTGCATATTAAATTGCCTATAAAGAAAAAAGATACTGCCAATGTAGATGTACTTCCACTTGAAGCAGCCATAATGAATCAGCAGGAGTTACACCAAGCACCCGTTACACAATCAATTCCCGCGCCTTCCCGTGAAGAGAAAAAGCATAAAATTGAGATCGTGCCTTCTTTATCTGAGCCTCAAAACGAAAATGTCGACAGCATTATAGGAAATATTGACCCAAATGGAGCTGTTGGATTTGCTCCAAGTGCGCTTCCATATACAGACCGTGTTTGGGAGCTTCCTTCCCTAGATTTACTTAATGAGCCGTTCCCTGATAATGCCGATAGAGGTGATGTTAAGCATCGTGAGCAGGTAATTATTAATACACTAAAATCATTTGGTATTAATGCCCAGATGAAGGGAACCAGTTATGGGCCTACAGTTACAAGGTATGCAATTTTTGCCGAACAAGGAACTAAAATTACTAAAATTGCTGCCTTACAATATGATTTGGCGCTCGCATTAGCTTCTCCAACAGGATCAGTGCGTATTGAGGCACCAATGCCAGGAACTCATTTTATTGGTATTGAAGTTCCAAACAACACTAGAACGACGGTTACTTTTAAAGAGGTTTTTACATCAGAGCCAATGAAAACTTCCAAAACGCCTCTTTCTATAGTCTTGGGCAAAGACGTTGGTGGCATGCCTTTAATTTCATCCATTGGGAAAATGCCTCACTTATTAGTAGCTGGAGCAACTGGATCGGGTAAATCGGTATTTTTACATTCGATTATGTTTTCTCTTTTGTACAGATGTAGTCCACTTGAATGTCAATTTATTTTAATTGACCCAAAACGTGTGGAACTTGTACATTATCAAGATATTCCGCATTTAAAAGCGCCTGTAATTACTGATATTGAAAAAGCACCACGTGCGCTTGACTGGTTAGTTCAGGAAATGGAACGCCGGTACGTTTTGTTTGAAAGCGCTCGTGCGCGTAACATTGAAAGTTATAACGAAAAATCAGGCTTTCAAGCTATGTCTTACATTGTAGTTATTATTGACGAACTTGGTGAAATTATGGTCGCAGATCCGTCTTTGGTAGAAAAAAGTATTATCCGCCTTGCACAACTTGCGCGTGCTACAGGAATCCATTTGGTATTAACAACTCAGCGCCCATCTACAAATGTTGTAACAGGTTTAATTAAAGCAAACATTCCTGCGCGCATAGCATTTAATGTTACAAGCAATACAGACTCGCGCGTAATTATTGATCAACCAGGCGCTGAAAAACTTATGGGTAAGGGAGATATGCTTTATGTTCCACCAGATGCTGCAAAGCCAACTCGTATTCAAGGTGTCATGGTGGCCGAAGACGAAATATCAAGGCTTGTTAACTACTTAAAATCTACTGGCTTTGCGCCTGACTATAATCCTCAAATTTATGAGGCAACCAACACGCACGACGGATATCATTCTGGTGGAAGCGCATCTTCCGCAAGTGAGCACGACCCGCTTTTTGACGAAGCCGTTGATGTTGTACAATCATCTGGTAAAGCATCAGCGTCCTATTTGCAGCGTAGGTTTTCAATAGGATACTCACGAGCTGCTAAAATTTTAGATCAATTGGAAGAAGCGGGCATAATTGGCCCAGCGCGAGGCTCCAAGCCAAGAGAGATTTTAATCAGTGGTGCTGATGCTCACTCACCAATGGATGGTTTTGAAGAAGACGAAAATTTTCCCACTGCTCCACAAATAGATTATGAAAACAGTCGGCCAAATTCTTTTAGCTGAAAGAAAGAGAAAAAAATGGACTCTTGATGAAGTTCAAAAGTTCACAAAAATCCACCCAGAATACATAAAAGCTCTGGAGGCGGATGACTACAGCGTTTTTCAAGGAAAAGTTCATGCAAAAGGTTTTTTAAAAATTTATGCTGAATTTCTTGAACTGAATGTTGATGAGCTTATGGCTTTTTGGAGACGAGAAAATGATTCTGACACAATTAGGCAGCGAAAAAGTAAAAACAGCAAAGAACGAGTGTTTCATGTTAAAAAGCTTAAATTACCAGTAATTGCCTTTTCTTACAAAACAGGTGCTTTTGTTGCAATTTTGATAATGGGCTTTATTTTTTTTAGCTACGTATTTTATCAATACAAGCGCTATTCTCAGGATCCACTTTTAGTTTTAAGTTCACCAAAAGACAATATAGTTTCTGATTCAAATTTTATTAATGTTAAAGGACGTACTGAAAAAGAATCGGAGCTGTTTATTAACAACCAAAAAGTTCCGGTTGATGAGGCAGGAGATTTTGAGGCTGCCATAAAACTAAGCCCAGGGGTTAATACGCTCAATTTGTTTGTAAAAAACAGACTTGGAAATATTGCCGAAAAGTCTGTTTCGGTGGTTTATAGGCAAAATATTAAAGTTTTACCGGCTTCTGATTTTGTTCCAGAATCAACACAATCCACGTCTTCGGTTTTAGACTCTAATTTGACTGAACAAGATTAAAAAACTATACTGTATATGAAACAAAGTTTAGCTGCCCGGCAAATTTTTCCGCATATTTAAGCAATTTACCGTTCAGCGCACTTTTTAACTATGGATGTTCAATTAATACTAGTAATAATTTTGGCCCTTTTAACAATAAACCTTTTAATTGTAGGTGTTTATGTAGTTTTAGTGTTAAAAGATCTTAGAATAACACTGGGTAAGACCAATGAAGTGTTAGATAACGTAAATACAGTGGCAGAATCTGCTGGAACTATGACACAAGCCCTTTCTAATCCTGTTTCATCTATTGCTGGTTTTGCAAATACTGTGGCAAGTAGCATTACAGCTGCTAAATCTATTAGATCTTTAATTCATACGCCAGCAAGCGACGATTAAAATATGTGTGATAACAAAAACTCTAACAATCTAAATACTGGTATTGGTTTTTTGGCTGGAGCTGTAGTTGGAGCACTAGTGGGAGCGGCGGCTGTTGTATTACTTAACCCTACAACCGGGCCAGAAAACAGAAGAAAAATAGCAGCAACTGCCAAGAGGTATTCTGAAAAAGGTGAAGAATTACTGGATGAAGCTGCAATAACCGCCACAAAGGTAAAGGAAGCATCCCAACCTTATGTACAGCAAGCTGTTGATAAAATTGGTCCCTACGCCGCAAGTGCTGCAGCAAAAATGAATGGCCAAAATAATACTCAAACGCCTTCAGACTATGATTTTGAAACAGACTCGGCCGGTGAACAAATTCAAATGCTTGTTGATGAGCCCCAAGATAAAGCAAAAAAGCCCACATCACAAAAAAACAAAAAATACTTTAAAAAGACTTAATCCGGTTACCCCTCAATTCTTTATACGCTGTTCCATTTTAAGTGTATAGATATTACAATTACCATATGACTGATCTGCCCGTTAGTTCGATAAATCCCAATACTGACACTTCCGTAGCAGCTGCATCACAGCAAGATAGTTCTGTTACTGACATTAACTCAATACTTAATCAACCTGTTTATGCAAACGACACTCCCTTAGTGCAACCAAATAATAGTATTGCGACGACTATTCAACCAGATGATGTGCAGGCTAGTGCTCAAGCTGATGTTCCACCAATTCAAATTGATTTAAAAAAGAACTATGTAAAAAAACAGCCACAAGAACCACAAACCGCTGGTTATGGCGCGTATGGCAATTCACCATTTGGAGTTCCAAGGCCCTCAGAACTTTATGTTGATGCTGAGCAAAAGGCCCAACCGGAACAAGTAGAAAATATAATTTCTCCTGAGGCTCAAAAATCGCCAGAGGTATTTAGACCCGAGCAAGCTCCGGTTCCAGAAACTTCTCAAAATGCTAATGAAGTTAACCAGGACGCTAAACCCGCTCAAATTGTGGATATGCGAAAAACAACAGCTAAGGCCAAACCTCAAAAAAAGGACGTTCCACCCACGGCTAGTAAGTTAACTTTAAACGCAAATGCGATTGAGAGTGAATTTATTGAAAGCATATTAGGTGCCCATGCAGATTAATGAGCTCATATACAATGCGTTTTGGATTAGCTTTTACATTGTTTTTGCGATTGTTTTTATTGTAGGTATTTTAGTGTTGATTTTTAGTTTTTTTCGTAAAAGAGCCGAAAAAAACAAACAATTTAACTTAACTTTTATGCAAATAAAAGTCCCTTCTACTAACGAAATCGAAGTAGAGGCAGCTGAGCAAATGTTTGGCGGTTTTATGGGTTTTAAAAAATCATTTTTCGGCGCGTTAACAACAGGTCAGTACAGAATTTCGTTTGAAATAGTTTCAAAAAAAGAGGGAATCACTTTTTACGCAGTAGTTCCGGATGAAATTGCTGATTTTATGGAAAAGCAAATAAATGCAGCGTATCCTTCGGCAGAAATTGATTTAATTGATCCTCATGAAATTTGGGATAGAGGTTCCGAAACTGCTTTTATGGAATTAAAGTTAGCCGGGCCAGAATACTACCCCATAAAAACATTTGTAGACCTAAAAACAGACACATTAAACGTAATAACTTCCTCGGTGAGTAAACTAAAGGATCAAGATGTTGTTGCCATTCAGTACATAATCCGTCCTTCAGGCAATGCATGGCGCCGTGCAGGATTAGGTTTTATTCACAGGGTTCGCAATAAAAATTCTGGTGATAAGCCTACTAAAGTTGATGAAAACTTTTTACAGGGAATTGAGAAAAAAACCGCAAAACCAGCTTTTGACGTAATGATAAGAGTTGTCTCAATTTCCGATACACTTGTTGGCGCTCAAAGCAATTTACGGTCGGTTGAAACAGCTTTTGAACAATTTACTAATGTTGCATACAACAAGTTCAAATCACGCAAATACAATGCAACCAAATTTGTACACGAATTTATATACAGAAGTGTCAATTTTTATTCACTGTATATACCAATCTTGGAGTATAAAGTAGTTGGAAATGCTTCAGTTTTAAATATTGAAGAATTAGCCACTATTTTTCATTTGCCAAACAAGAATGTTACAACCCCAGGAATTGTATGGCTGGGGTCTAGACGCGCAATTGCACCAGCTAACGTTCCAGATGAAGGTTTGTTTTTAGGTGTTAGCAATTTTAGAGGTCAATCTAAAGACGTATACATTCGCGAGGATGACCGTCGTCGCCACATGTACATAATTGGCCAAACAGGTACAGGAAAATCGCAATTTTTAGAGGCTATGGTTTTGCAAGATATTTATGCTGGAAAAGGGGTTGCTGTTATTGATCCTCATGGAAGTGATATTGACAAAATTTTGACTAAAATCCCTGAAAATCGTATAGAAGACGTAATATTATTTGACGTCTCCGACACAGAACGTCCATTGGGCTTAAACATGTTGGAAGCACATTCCGAAGAGCAAAAAAACATGGTTATTAACGCGTTTATTGGACTGTTGTACAAACTTTACGACCCAAATCACCAAGGAATTATGGGACCTCAGTTAGAAAGATCTATTAGAAACTGTATGTTAACGGCAATGGCTGACCCTGAAAGTACAATGATTGACGTTATGCGCATGATTATTGACAACAAATACGCCGACAAATTTTTGCCACTGCTAAAAGACCCACTAGTTACACGCTATTGGACAGACGAAATGAAAAAAACGACCGAAAATCGAAAAGGCGAAATGTTGGGTTACATAGTTTCAAAATTCGACCGTATCGTTACCGAAAAATTTATGCGCAACATTATTTCTCAGCCAAAATCTTCAATTAATTTTCAAGACGTTATGGCGGAAAAAAAGATTTTGCTGGTGGACTTATCAAAAGGAAAAATTGGAGAAGAGAATTCGAACTTTTTAGGTTTATTGCTAGTTCCTAGAATTTTAATGGCAGCTTTATCCAGAGCCACTTTATTGGGCAAGGAAGATTTTCCAGACTTTTACTTGTACGTTGATGAGTTTCAAAACTTTGCCACACCAGATTTTGCCACAATTTTATCTGAAGCTCGAAAATACAAATTAGATTTAACAGTAGCAAATCAGTTTATTGCGCAATTATCGGACGAAATAAAAACGGCAATTTTTGGAAACGTAGGAACTATGGTTTCGTTTAGAGTTGGTCTTGATGATTCGGAATATCTAGCCTCTCAATTTGAGCCAGTTTTTGACAAAAACGACTTGATCAACTTATCAATGGGAAATGCCTACATGAGGTTGCTTGTAAAAGGACAGCCATCAACTCCGTTTTCAATGAACATTGCATGGGATTTTGAAAAGGGCGATTTATCCAGTAGGTATGTTGATGTAACGCCCAGCCAAGATATTGCAAATCGTATTAGGGAATTTTCGCGAATGAAATATGGTCGTCCTGTTCACGAAGTTGAGGAATACATTAATAGCAGATTAGCACCAGATGAGCCAAAACCTGAGGAAAATAAATTTGGATTACCTGATAGGAAAAGGTTGATTCCTTTTTAAGACTTTTAAAGTTTGCGAACATATACTCTGTATGTGCCGCTCCCAATCGAATTCCATTTAAAAATCTCGATATGATCCAATTCGCTCAAAGAACTAACATGAGGTCCACCACAAAATTCTTTGCTAAATGCAGTTTCTAGGTTTTCGCCAATAAAATACACATTTACTGTTTCGCCATACTTTTCACCAAAAAAATGCAAAGCTCCCGTCGCCTCAGCTTGGTCTTTAGGAAGCTGGACCATGTCTACTGGCAAGCCTAAATCAATTTTTGCATTAATTAGCTCAGTAACTTTTTGTATATCAGCTTGTGCTGGTTGATGATCGCATGAAAAATCAAATCGTAAGCGCTCACCTGTAATGTTGCTTCCTTTTTGTTGAACTGAAGTTCCCAAAACCTCACGTAACGCCCAATGTAATAAGTGGGTTGTTGTGTGATATTTAACAATTTGTTCTTCGTGACTCGCAAGTCCGCCTTTAAACTTTTGAGAAGCGCCCTCCCTGCTTTTTGCTTGATGTTCTGCATTTAGTTTTTTAAGAGCGTCTTGAATAAGTATCACATCCATTTTGCCTTCAAATGTTTCGTTTACATCATCAAGGAATATTTCCTGAGGATACCCTGTAGATTGAGATACATAGAAGCCTTTCTCGGCAATAGCAGCCTCATTCAAATTTGGTAACTGCAAAAACTTATGTACTTCTTTCTCTGCTGTTTTCAAGACTTTCGCAAATTTGATTTCCTCTTCGCTTAGGATTTGTATAATTTTTTCTTGGTTAGTTTTAATTTGTGGATAGATCCACTCAAACATTTCGGCAACTATTGGAACAAGTTCTTGTGAAATTGTCCCTGTCTGCATACCAAGCCCCTTATTTCCATATCGAACCATACGTCGAACAAGTCGTCGTAATACATATCCTTGATCCTTATTGGAAGGAGTGATGCCGTCCATTACCAACCAAGTGCTTGCTCTAATATGGTCTGCTAAAACACCCATGGCCTTTTTTGTTTCTGGCCAGTACGACAGTCTGGTCAATTCCTGAACCTTTTCAATTATTGGCCAAAAATTGTCAGTTTCAAAAATATCCGATTTTCCTTGAACTGCTAAAGCTAGTCTTTCCAGTCCCCCTCCAAAGTCGACATTTTTTTGCGTAAGTTCTTCCCAGCCTGTTTGTGTTTTTTTGTATTGCATAAAAACGCTGTTGCCGATTTCGATGAATTCGTCTTGATAGTCGTCGGGGTTTTTGCCAAAGCCATTTCCCTCGCTGCCAATATAATAAAAGATTTCGCTATCAGGTCCGCCAAGCTCTCCTACTGCTTCTCCTCGTTTCCACCAATTCGACTCTTTGCCTAATGCAAAAATGCGTTCGTTTTCGCGTGCCTCAATTCCGTATTTTGCAAAAATGCTTTTAATCAGCTCAATAGATTCGGTATCTTTTGGCGCATCGGCGTCCCCTGCAAAAACCGTTGCGTACATTTTGTTAATATCTAGCCCCATAACTTCTACATAAAATTCGTATGCCCAAGGAAGTTGCTGTTCTTTAAAATAATCGCCCAAACTCCAATTTCCAATCATGTGAAATGCAACCGTGTGCCTGTTAGTGTTTCCTACATTTTCAAGGTCATCAAAACGCAGGCACCTTTGAACATTCACAAGCCTTTTTCCATCCGGATGCGATTGTCCCGACAAATATGGCACCAAAGGGAACATCCCCGAATTTACATACAATAGAGTAGGGTCGTTTTCGGGTACCAACGACACATTAGGAATTAAAGCGTGCCCACGATCCTGATAAAATTTTATGTATTTTTCTAGTATTTCTTGAGATTTCATAGCTTAGGCTAATTTCACATTATATTTTGCCAATGTCAACCGTTTTACGCGAGCATACTAATCTAATATAATGATTCTAATGCCAAAACTCCCTTTTAGACGCAAATCCTCAAAAGCCAAGAATTTTGCTGTAGTGGAAATTTCATCCGATTACATAAAAAGTGTAATTTTTGAGTTTGAACCCCCAAAGCCTGAAAATCACGATAACCATCTTCTTTTTACCGTTTTAGGCGTTTCACATGTTCCACTAGAAATAGGGCAAGTTCGGGCTGGTTTGATTATCGACATTGAAAACGTTACTTTTGCAGTAAAAAGTGCCGTTTTGGATTCGGCAAAGGACATGACCAATTTTTCCGGGGAGGTTCTTTTTACAATAAATGGGGAGCTTTCAATCGGAAACATAACCACAGTTAAAGTTTCGCATGATGAGACCCACCCTATAAAAAAGAAAGAAATTGATCAAATGTACAAGACGGTCCAAATGTCTTCGCTTGAGAATGCGGCAACTTCCTTTATGAAAGCGACCGGAAATGTAGATGTGCCAATGGAAATGATAATTTCAAACGATGTGTATTCCAAGCTAGACGGTTCTATTACAACTGATTTAATAGGCAAACATGCTACAGAAATTGAAACCGCCGTTTTTTCTTCGTATACGCCGTCGTTTAACATAAATTTGTTTGAAAAAGTTTGCAAAAAAGCCGGATTTAAAATAATTGGAATAAGCCCTGAATTATTCTCGCTTTCGCTTATTTTAAAACGCCTAAAAGGCCAATTTTTTGATGGCGTATTAATTAACATGGGTAGCGACTTTACCGAGGTAGGTGTAGTTTTTGGCGGAGGTCTTGTTGGAACAAAAAGCATGTCACTAGGTGGAGAGCATTTTGTACGTGCCATTGCTTCACGCGCTAATCTCTCAAGGCGCGAGGC
>CAZCAQ010000001.1:0-21983 GCA_964496905.1 uncultured Candidatus Saccharibacteria bacterium | reverse complement strand
TTTAAAGCACCCCCAGAGTTTACAAAAGTTTTGTGTGAAGATTTTATTAACATAAACGATACAACTGGAAAGTGTATAGGCCCTGAATTAGCTCCAATGCTTTCGGCTCTGGAAGTATATATTTTTTTAAATGACATGGTAAATTAACTAAATGAACAAAATTGTACTAGACATAAATGACGATGTGGTGGCTGCACTTGATAAAATCAAACAAGTCGATGGTGCGTCAATCGAAGTTGAAATACCTGAAGGATCTATTGTTTTAGATAATATTACAAATCTCAAGCTGCTAGAACGCAAAGCTGCCGATTTTAACAAAAGTCTTCATTTTCACACGATCGATCCCGTTGGAAAAACTTTAATTTCAATAATGAGTAACGAGGAAGAGGAAAATTCCGGTTACTTAACAAAACGAGTGGCGCTGGATGATCAGTTTGAAACTACTTCGTCGCTACGCTCAGGGCGCCATCTTAAATTTTTACCCACGTTTCCAAATCCTTTTAAGTATGTGCGCACGCCTGCATTAGGAAAACTTAAAATTATTATACCTTTGCTTTTGTTTTTAATGTTAACAGGAGGAGCTGGAGCTTACTTTGTTAATTCTAAGCCCATTGCAAATATTACAATTGTAGTTAAATCTCAGCCTTTAATTAAAAGTTTTCCAATTAATGTTTCTGCAACGGCAAGTACGAGTGAAAGTGCAAAAACACTAAACGGAAACACTAAATCTGCCACCGTAACTGAAACTGCTACTATTGAAACCACTGGGGAAACTTTGGAAGGTGAACCCGCAAAAGGTGATGTACGACTTTACAATAAAACCGATGAAGAAATTAAACTAAAAAAAGGCACTCAATTAAAATTTGATGATGATCCTAAGGATTTACTATACAAAACCACATCCGAAGTAACAATACCTGCCGAAACAGAGCTTCCAGCCGATCCTGCAGATCCTGAGGGTATTACTAAATACAAAGCTGGGGAAAAAACTGTAGGAATTGAATCGGCAGAATTTGGTTCGGTATACAACATAGATAAAGGTGAGGAAATGTTTGTAGCAGATTATGATGATGACGAATTATACGCCCGAACAGAAGAAAAAATCGAAGGTGGTATCAGCAAAAAAGTAAAAGTAGTAGCCAAAGAAGATATTGAAAAACTTAAAAGCGAGATGACTCCAAAAATCTTGGAGAAAAGTGAAGCTGCTCTTAAAGCAAAAGAAACCTCAAACGAAAAGTTTATAACAGGGTCAGTTGAAACGGCTTTAGTATCAGAGCAGTATTCGCACAAAGAAAATGAAAAAACAGATGAATTAGAACTGACACAGACTGCGGAGTCCAAAGGCCTGTTTTATTCAAAAACGGAGTTAAATGCCTTGGTCGACAAATTGGTAGATAAATTTGTTCCGGATGGATTTAAGCTTTCATCAGAAGAACGAGATGTAAAAGTAGAAATTCTTGGAGATTCCGACAATTCAGTTTTAGACTCAACTGAGGCCGATCTTCAAATTACCCTAAAAACATATGTAATTCCAAATATTGACGAAGAAACATTAAAAAACGAGTTAGCCGGTAAAAGCCTAAAAGAGGCTGAAAAAATCCTTGGAGCAATTCGGAACATTAAAACCTATGGAATAAACTTAGAAAATGCACTTCCACTAGCATTTTTTCAACGAGTTCCAAATGATATTTCTAATATAAATTTAGATGTACAGCTAGGCGACTAAAAATGGCAGAAGAAATTATAAAAAGACAAATTATAAATCCTCCAAAAAAGCACGAAGAAGTTTTGTTAGGGATTGACTATGGCGAAGCCAAAATTGGTGTAGCATTTGGTCGCGATGGTAATGCCATGCCAATAGATGTAATTAAAACGAGTGATGTCCAAACTGCCATAAAACAAATTGGAGATATAGCTGTAAAAAATCGTGTAAACAAGATTGTAATTGGTTTACCTTTATCCGAGAATTCTAAAGAGACTCAGCAATCTCATAAAGTTAGGTCTTTTGTAAAGCTACTTAAGCATTACATAAAAATTCCTGTTGAGTTTGTTAACGAATTTGGCACAAGTTCAGACGCCAATGGTTATTTACTATCTGCTGGAGTTTCACGAAGTAAATCAAACGTAAATGACGATATAGCTGCCGCTTTAATATTAAAAGAGTATTACCAACAGCATAGCGCTACTTTTTAATCATTTTAACGTCTTTGGACTCGCAAATCATGCATTCAAAATTTTCACCAGGCATTAGGCATGCAGGACATAAGTATAATCCGTCGTGCAAAACAACTTCATCTTGCTTACAGTGATTGCACAAAAATGCCACATCGTCGCTACTAATTTCGCCACAATTTGGACATAAAAATTTTACTTCTTTATTTTGGGTGGTATTTTCTTCCATTAACAAATTTTACCATCTTTGACGGTGTGCGCATACTTTGATAACCTTGTTGCATGGAAGGATTTTTATATTTTTATCTGTTTTTAGGCTTAGCCTACGCTATCTATATATATTTATATTCCGAAGAATCTTTTATTTGGATTCCGCTAAATACGCTATTAGGTGTACCTGTTTTTTTATATTTACTATTTCGTACCAGATTTAGCAAAAGATCTTTAAGACTCTAATGTATAAACAACATTTTATAAATAAAAAAGTCATTATTTTTGACTTAGATGGAACCTTGGTTGACACAATTAAATATTGGGATTTGGCGTTGCTTGACGTTTTAGGTCGCGTTGGTGTTGTAAGTGAATACTCAAAACATGGAAGTGGTGCTTATATTGGTGAACGGCTCAAGCTCATAATTGACCGCGAAGGTAATCCGTCCCAAATTCCGCTTGCCGAATTAGTAAAATACGCTAACGATTCATTTTTAAAACTTATTGAAACAGCAGACGATTTTTACATTAGAGATGGTTTTTTTGAACTTGCCGCAAAATTACGAGAGCTTGGAAAAACATTGGTTCTTGCTACAAACACCGACAAACATGTTGCGGAAAAAATGATGGCTATGCTTGGCATAGATAAAATTTTTGATTATGTTGTTACAGGAGATATGGTGGCAAAGCGCAAGCCGAATCCAGAAATATATAACTCGATTGCTAAGCACTTTGGTGTTACAAACAATCAGTGTTTAGTTTTTGAAGACTCTCTCCCAGGAATTGAAGCTGCACGTAGAGCGGCAATGGACACAATTGCTATTTACGATCCAAGTTGGGAAATTAACACACAATTATATCCAGATACTGTTTTGTTTCATGAAAGCGATTTTTCCACCCTTCCTTATAATGTAGATAAAACTCCCGAAGAGGCTATGATGGAGGCAGATGCGCTTACTCGTGAATATGAAGCTTTGTATGAAACGATTCCTGACTTGCCTAAAGAAGATTCCACCCAAACTGAAAACCCGGTTCAAACCGGTTCTACGGATATAGTATGAGCAGTTTTAATCGGGATTTTAAGCTTTGACGAACTCAAAGTGAACTTCTTCAACGTAGGAGAATACAACGCCTTTTTTGCATTTTTCTATCATTTTCCAAAGTTCTGGATTTTTGCCCTCAAAGATCATTTCAAGTCTGCCGTCGTTATTGGCAATCTTATGGGTTTTTAGCCCTAATCTTTTGGCCGTAAAGCGAGCAAAAACAGGGTAGAATGGGTTTTTTGTTCGTCTTTTGACTTTTATGTGTAATTTATTATTTTTCATAATTGTCCGATTTTAGTGGGACTGATTATGTTATCAAGGTTTATGGGTAATGTCAATGCCAAAATTTAGGAGGGTTTGAAGTGCTTTGTGTTTGGAAGTATAATCCCACTTGTCACTATGAAAGGTTTTACCCCAAAAACATACCACATAAAAACATACGGCTGTCAGGCAAACATGGCGGATTCTAATTACATGGCTGGTGTTTTAGAGGCCTTAGGTTTTGAGCCACAACCCGATGCTATGAAGGCTTCCGTATATTTGATAAATACATGCTCTGTGCGTCAAAAGAGCGAGGATAAGGCGTATGGGCTTGGTAAAGAGCTAAAAAAGCACCAAGCTGAAGGTGGAAAAAAGCCTTTTATTATTCTGGCAGGTTGTATGGTAGGTTCAGTAACAGGAGAGCGCCAGAGATACGATTTTGAGGAACTTCGCAAAAAAACTCCTTGGGTCGATACTTATATAAATCCGTCGCAAATTAGCGAGATCCCGGCAATTTTGGCAAAGAACCAAATTTTGGACGAATGGGCCATTTCTAAGCTTGATGGCTCTCAAGTTTTAACAAAACCAGAAACCAAAACTCAGGCGTTTGTGAACATTTCTTACGGTTGCGACAACTTTTGTACTTTTTGTGTAGTTCCTTATGCTCGTGGCAAAGAAATTTCTCGCCCTAAGGAAGAAATTTTGCGTGAAATTAGCCACCACGCATTGCGAGGCGTAACTCATGTAACTTTGTGTGGGCAAAACGTAAATTCGTGGGGGCTTGAAACATCCAAAAAATTTGAAATTCGCACGGGAAGTAAACATAAATTGCCATTTGCTCAATTGCTGCGGGACATTCACGAAATACCTCAAATTGAAAAAATCGATTTTTTGTCGTCAAACCCGTTTGATTTTACGCAGGATTTAATTAGCACACTTACGCTCCCGAAAATCTCAAATTACTTACATATGGCAGTTCAGTCGGGCGACAATGAAATGCTCAAAAAAATGAATAGAAGGCACACTGTAGAAGACTTTGTTGCTTTGGTCGAAAAAATTCGCAAAGTTAAGCCACAGCTTGAACTTGGCACCGACATAATTGTTGGATTTCCCGGAGAAACCGAGGAACAGTTCCAAAACACGTGTAAACTTTTTGAACTGGTACAATTTAGAGTAGCATTTATATCAATGTATTCGCCACGCAAAGGCACACCAGCCGAAAAATTTTACAAAGATGATATTTCGCTTAAAGAAAAAAGGCGCAGGCACGCCCATTTAACAAAAGTGTGGAAGGCTAGTTTAAAAAATGCTTAAGCGCACAACTTTAAACAAAGAGCAGTTTACGATACTTCTTATTATGATTACGGAAACTTTGGGGTTTTCGCTAATTTTGCCATTTTTGCCTTTTTTTGCCATGGATTATGGTGCGACTCCGTTTCAGATTGGTTTAATCATTTCGTGCTTTTCGCTTTTTCAGTTTTTTTCCGCTCCTATTTTAGGTCGTCTTAGCGATCATTTTGGTCGAAAGCCTCTTTTGCTAATTTCGCAATTTTCAACGCTTGCCGGTTTTATAATTTTGGGATTTGCGCACAGTATTGAACTCATTTTGCTGTCCAGAATTATTGACGGACTTTTTGGGAGTAATTTTGTAATTGCCGAAGCATACCTTAGCGATATTTCCGAAAAAAAAGATCGAAGTAAAGCTTTTGCAATAAGTGGTGTTGCTTTTGGCATTGGCTTTTTAATTGGGCCTGCGATTGGAGGGCTCCTTTCTACACTTGGCATTGAATACTTGGCGTTTGGCGCGGCAACTATTTCTGCATTTTCAATTGGTCTGTCTCTGATTTTTCTTAAAGAAACGGTTAAAAGGCCAGATCATTCATTTAGACATACTTTTAAAAATATAAAATTTATTGACACAAAACAGGTAAAGCGTTTTTTGTTTGACTCAGCTACTTCAAGAAAAATGCTTGCAATGTTTTTTTACGTTTTTTCTAATGTTTTATTTATAAGTGTTTTTTCGCTCTTTGTTGAAAAGAAGTTTAGTTTAACTGCTAAGGATGTAGGTTTTATTTTGGCGTATGTTGGTATTACTTCAATTTTATTGAGGCTAATTATTATGCCCTTTTCGCTCAAAAGACTTTCTGAAAAAAAACTTACGGCGGCTGCTTTTGTAATTTATTTAGGAGGAATTTTAGGTCTTGCGCTCAGTGGATCGTTTGAGGTTTTTATGATATTTGTGACTTTTTTTACAATAGGCACGGGTTTGTTGCGGCCTTTGATTCAAGCTTCAGTTTCGGTAGTAATTCCTGAGACCGAACAAGGAGCGCTTTTGGGTGTTACTAATTCATTTAGCAGTATTTCTCAGATTTTTGGTCCTACAATGGGTACGGCGATGCTTCAGCATTCTGGAGCGCAAGGCGTAATGCTGCTAACTTTCGCAGCAGGTTCATTGGGGCTTGTAGCTTTTTTGTCAGATTTAGGTTTTGGAAGGGTTTACAGGTACGCTCGTTCGAAACTGTCATGAAAATACCCATTTTAGTTGGTCCAACATCTTCTGGAAAAACATCAATTGCTTTAAACGTCAGTGCTAAAGCTGGCGCGCAAATAATTTCTGCCGATTCCAGGCAAGTTTATAAGTTTTTGGATGTAGGAACTGGAAAACTTCCTGTAAATTTGTCTGACACCAAAATTGAAAAAAATGACGGCTTTTGGAAAATAAATGGTTGTACAATTTGGGGTTATGATTTGGTAGGTCCCAATCAAGCCTTTAATTCTTTTGAATTTGCACAGTTTGCATTAAACAAAATTCACCAACTAAAAAGCGAAAACACGCCAGTAATTGTTGTAGGAGGAACGGGTTTTTTTACAGATACTTTGACTGGGCAAGTTAATTTAGATGCTCCTCAATCGGACCTGCTTTTGCGAGAACAGCTAAATAACAAAAGCCTAGACGAACTTAATATTGAGTTGGAAAAGTTATCTCCAGGTCAAGCCGCTGTTATTGATAAAAAAAATAAAGTTCGGGTAATTAGGGCCATTGAACGCCTTACTTTGCAAACCGATGAAAAACCGAAATTAAATAGGGAAGACCTGACTTTTGAATATTTTGGCCTAACCGCATCTCGCGATGTTTTATATTCCCGTGCCGAGAAATGGGCAGAAAGCATTTGGGGTGACCCTTTATTTGCAGAAGTGAAATTCTTAATCTCACAAGGTTTTGCCCAATCTAATCCACTTAAAGGTTTAGTTTACAAAACTGCGTTGCAACACTTAATTCAAGAAATTTCCTTTGAAAACGGTTTAGAGCGCACAAAGTTTGACTTGCATGCTTATATTCGCAGACAACAAACTTGGTTCAAAAAAAACACATCAATAAAATGGTTTGATATTGCGCAGGAAAAGGATATTGTTTCAATTATAGCCAAATCTCTATATACTTAGTGTATGGACAAACAGCTAGTCATTAATGTAAAGACCGTACTTTTTATTGCCGCGTTAATTTTAGGTAGCCTTTTGTTTGTAAAAATATTTCCGATTTTAATTTTGCTCTATACTGCGCTCCTTAGTGCAATAGTGCTGGAACCTTTAATACAGTATTTTTCGCGCCAAATTGTTTTTAATAGACCACTATCAAGGCTTAGTTCTGTGCTTATAACTTATTCGCTAATGGTTTTAGTTTTAATTGGAGTTGTTGCACTCATTATTCCTGTGTTGGTTACTCAATTACAGCTTTTGGCTGATGTAAATGTTCCTATGCTTGGTAAAACCTTGGGTGAAGTTTTTGGCAGCTTCTCATTTAATATAAATACATATTTTGACAACATTGGAAGCTTAACAGCGTCAGTTTTTTCGGTTTTTTCAGGTGTGTTCACAGTACTTTTGGGAATAGCCTTTTCAATTTATATTTCCATGGAGTGGCCAGATATAAAGGCGCGGCTTAAAAGGCTTCCACTTGGAAAATACAGATCTGATGTTAATCATTCTGTTGAAGAAGTTGAGCAAAGTTTAGGAAGTTGGGCAAAAGGCCAAATAATACTCATGGTGAGTGTAGGTAGTGCTACCACATTAGGCTTGGTTTTGTTAGGCGGAGGTTCGTATGCGCTGGCCTTAGGGTTGTTAGCAGGCCTCTTGGAATTTGTGCCATTCGTAGGCCCAATTGTAACCGCAATTGTGGCTGTAATAATTTATTATCCTACCTCGCCCGTGTTAGCTTTGGCGGTAGTTGCGTTGTTTGTTGTTATTCAGCAGCTTGAGTCAAATTTACTTGTACCCAAGGTTATGCAAAAAGTATCCGGATTTAATCCTTTAATAATACTTATTGCAGTAACTCTTGGCCAAAACCTTTTAGGAATAATTGGAGTATTAATTGCCGTTCCAACCTTTATGATTGGTGCAATAGTATTTAAGCATTTTACGCCATATATTTTTCCTGCTAATGAAAGCGAATAAGCCAGATTCTGTTTAGCACGCTTACGCGTACCGTTGCAGCCATTTATCTATGCTCCTTCTTCTCACCTCGCCGAGCGAGCTCTACGGTGATATCGGGATTGCTGCGGGTGGGATTGCCCGTTTCATTTTCTCCCATGCTTTGCAGTTTAGGGAAAAACTCGTTTCTGTTGCTCTCAGAAGAGGTTAATTCGTCTTCTGTCCTTGTTCGCTTTCGCTAAAGGTACCAGCGGTCGCTAGCAGTAGCTTCCGTCGGAGGTTACCCTCCGTCCCCCGCTCTATGCAGTCTGGACTTTCCTCCCTTGCCTTGCGACAAGAGCGGCTGCCCTGCTTCCGCCCGAATTATATCCGAAAATATGAGTTTTGTTAAATGATATGTTAATATACCTTGGTATGTCAGATGCTAATTCAATAACACCTGCTCCATTAGATCCTAATAAATTTCACGTGTTAACAAGTCAAAAAAAGAAAAGATTAATTGCAGTACTGTTACTTTGCGTATTAGTTTTGGGTCCTCTGTGTGCCTTTTTATATTACGGGTTTGCCATTAATCGTCCTGCCCAGTCGGAGTTTGCTGGTGAATATATTATTGAAGAGGGTACTTCGGTAAGCGCTTTAGCCCAAGATCTGCATTCCCGTGGACTAATAAATTCAATATTTTTATTCAAGTTTTATTTAAAGGTAAACAACTTAGAAAATAGTGTACAAGCTGGCGTGTTTCAAATTCCAGCGGGTAGTTCTGTTTTGGAATTAGCAAAAATCTTTCAATCTGGTAAAAACGATGAAGCGATTACTTTTATTGAGGGTTGGCGTGTAGAAGAAATGGCTCTAGCTGCTGCGGACAAATTTGAAAATGTGGATTACCGTGATTTTATAGAATATGCTCAACAATTTGAAGGACAGTTATTTCCTGACACCTATTATTTTAATTCACAAATTGACGAAGAAGAAATCATCGACCGAATGCGCACAAATTTTGACGCCAAATCTGCCGATATTCTTACTGACGAAAATTTGGCAAAGCAAGGCCTTACAAAAGATCAAGCCATCATTTTTGCTTCAATTTTAGAACGTGAAATTAGCAACAAGGAAGATATGCCAGTTGTGGCCGGCATTTTAATAAAAAGATTTAAAAATGGTGAACTAATTGGTGCTGACGCAACAACCCAATATGTAATGGCAAATCAACAAGCTTGCTCGTTATCGTTTCAGCGTGAAAGTTCCCCTTCGTATTGTCTGTTAGATAAAGAAAGAGCAAGGCAAGTCAACTGGTGGCCAAAGGATATAACCTTGGAGGCGCTTGAAAACTCCAATGTTTATAACACTAGAAAAGTTGTTGGTTTACCACCAAGGCCAATTTCAAATCCTGGGGCTGCCGCTTTACAAGCTGTAGTTAATGCAACTCCAAGCGATTACTATTTTTACCTTACAGATTCAGAAGGCATAACTCGATATGGCAAAACGCTTGAAGAGCATAATGCTAATGTTGCAACCTATTTGTAGTTTCATTCTTTAAATTTAGTGCAATACTTTTTAACACCGATTCTTCAAACAAAATAGGGCATTTAGTTCTTATTGCGGTACACAAGCCGTCAGAGAATTTAATGTCAATTTGTACTGTTCTTCCATTTGAAAACAGTCTTAAATATGCGTAATACAGACCATCAATTAGCATATACACGTAAATATCCACAACTTTGCCTCCTAGGTTTTTAATAAGTCTGTCGAGTGTGTCATGTATGTATGGCCTTTGTTGTAGATTATTTTGTTGAGCCAGCAATATGGCGTCTGTAACGGATTTTTCAAGTATTAGAGGGATGGCGAGACTTTTGTTTTGGTTAAACAAATAAACAGTAATTCCGCTATTTTCCAATTGGCCTCCGCCAACTATAGATTTAATATAAAACTCTTCCACGTTGTTTTGGCAGGAAATTAGACAAAGGCAGCATTTATGTACCTAATTGCCCTTTTAGTATAAAAAGCAACCTGTTGCCCTTTTAGTATAAAACGCAACTTGTTGCCATTTTGGTCACAAAACGCAACCTGTTGCCATTATATCCAATTTTTGGCTTTAGAAAAGCTTTTGCAATTACCGCGGGTAAAAAGTATAATTTTGTAGTATGAATGCCCAACTTGCCCAATTAAACGCCTATGTAAAAAGCCTTTCTGGCGTTAAGCTTTTTTACTTTATCTCCTTTTGCTTTGTACTATGTTTGGTTGTGGGCTTGGTTGTAGGGTATTTGTTTGTTTTGGCAAGTGGCCCGGCAAAACCTATTGCCGTTGACAACGTTCAGATTCCTGTTACTGAAACATTTTATGAAGGTAGAATAGATTATGTCGACCCAAGGCTTTACCCAGGAATGGATGTCTCATATGTTTTGGTAAATTCAAAGGGGGATGTGTTGTATTTGTTAAAGGCTGACGATTCTATTTTGCAAGTTGCCGAAGGCCATACTGCCAAAGTTTACGGAAAAGTTGATAAAAACATTTCAAATGACAAATATGATACTCTAAAGGTCACGAAAGTAGTAATTAAATCTGTAGAAAAGTAACATGACCCAACTTTTTTTTGACAAAGTTACAAAGGAATATGATTCAACAAAGGCTCTAGAAAACCTGTCCTTTGGGGTCGAAGCGGGTGAGTTTATTTTTATTATTGGACCCTCAGGCGCTGGAAAATCAACTTTAATAAAGTTATTGATTCGAGAAGATTTTCCTACTTCAGGTGCAATCTATTTTAACGATCAAAACATTTTTGAAATTCCCAAAAAAGAATTACCCGCCTTTAGAAGAAAAATTGGCATAGTGTTTCAGGATTTTAAAGTTTTAAACTCAAAAAGCGTGTTTGAGAATGTTGCTATTTCGTTGGAAGTTGTAAATACACCTGATTCTGAAATAAAAGAAGTTGTTCCTAACGTTTTAAGTTTAGTTGGCTTGCTTGAAAAAACTGGTAGTTATCCAGGTACGCTATCGGGCGGTGAAAAACAAAGACTTGCTATAGCTCGTGCATTGGCCCACGAACCAAGCATTTTGGTGGCCGATGAACCAACCGGAATGATAGATCCATTGGCTTCAGAAGAAGTTATGGCCGTATTTGAAAAAGTAAATTCCTTAGGAACGACAATTTTAATGTCTACGCACAACCAAGACATTGTAAATAGATATAAAAAACGCGTATTAAAGCTTCAAAAGGGTAAATTAATTTCTGACAAAAGCGGAGGTTACAGTGAGTAGGTCTCTTAATACCGCAATACATTCCATAAAACGCGATAAGTTTTTGAGCATCTCTATCATTTTAACAATGACTACAACCTTTTTAATACTTGGTGCATTTTTAACAACATTTGTATTTACTCAAACTGGAATCCGCAAACTTGAGGAAGGGGTTTTGGTCTCAGCATACTTTAAAAATGACGTTCCCGAAGAAAACATAATGCTTGTAAAGGCAAAGTTAGAAAAGGATATTCGTGTTACTAACGTAAAATATGTTTCAAAACAAGAGGCCTTTAAAATTTTTACTGAGTTAAACAAAGACGACAAACTGCTTTTAGAATCTGTAACTGCAAGTATATTGCCTGCAAGTCTTGAAGTTAAAACTCTTAAAATAGGTGATATAGAAGTAATGGCTGGTGAATTAAAAAAATACGATGGCGTTGAGGACGTCCGTTTTTTTAGAGATGCAGTAAACAACTTTAGAGGTTGGAGTCGTATTATTAATACAACAGGGTTAATTTTGGTTGGAGTCTTTTTGTTTATTTCTTTTTCGGTAATTGTAGTCGCATTAAGGCTTACAATAAATTCAAAAGGACAAGAAATTTCTATTTTACGACTTGTCGGTGCTTCTGACAGTTTCATCAAAAGGCCTCTAGTATTGCAGGCCATGATTTACTCTGTTGTCTCTGCAATTATTGCAAGTATAATCTTGCTAGCGATTCTAAATTTATTTGTTTACGAATCGTTTGCAGGACTTGGACAGTTATCTCTTGCAGCATTTGTACCGGCACTTGTTGTTGGAAGTGTAGCTTATTCATTGCTACTTGTTTTATTCCTAATAGGTTCCGCCCTTTTGCTGGGTTATTTGGGAAGCCTAACTGCCATTAAAAAATATCTTAAATTATGAAAAAGCTCTATTCGCTTTTGTTTCTTTTTATATTGCTCGGTACTGGCAGAAATGTTCACGCTTTTCCTTTTGACTTTCATATAGGAGGAAATGAAGATGAGGAGTCAACGGCATCGGCAGAGGATTCAAAAAAAGATGAAGAGATAGAAGATTTAATGGAGGAGATTGAAAAGTACGAAAAAAAGCTTAGTGAGCTTTCTAAACAAGAAAAAACGCTTTCGAATCAAATTGAGTATTACGACAGTCAAATTAAACTTACGCAACTCCAAATAGAGAACACCGTAGCGCAAATTCAGCAAAAAGAACGACAGATTGCACGAATTGGGCTTGATATTGAGGATATTAAAACCAGAATAAGCCGACTTAAGGATTCTATTGCTTACCAAAATGTAGTGTTAAACGAAAGAATGCGCGAACGTTACAAATCCAGCGATTCCAGCCCATTTTTTGTTTTATTTGGTGGTGACTCTGTTTCTACATTAATTCAAAAAACTAAATATTTAAAAACAATGGAACTTGAAGATACCAGAATGCTTGCCGAAATGAAGAGAACCCGCGAAAATTTTATTTTTCAAAAAGATTTGTTTGAGGAAAAAAAGCGACAAGCAGAAGAGCTTAAAGTTGGTATAGAAAAAGAGAAAGCTAAGCAAGAGCAGTACAATGCTGATCTTGAAAAGCAAAAACAAGAGCAAAAAACTTTATTAGAACTTACTAAGCAAAACGAAGCAAAGTACCAGCAACTGTTAGATGATGCTCGACGTGAGCTTGAGCAAATTACCGGTGCAGTAAGTGTTTTAATAGGAACTGAGCCTAGAGAAGTAAAAAAAGGCGATGTAATTGGTATTCAAGGAAACACAGGTTATTCGTTTGGAGACCACCTACATTTTGGAGTTTACAAATATGACTCTTTTGAAGATATAGATGGATGGAACTGGTATTACTCCAACTTAGTTGATCCCAGAAAAAAGCTTAAAAATAAATCAGTTAGATGGAATACAGGTTGCGAAAGTGCTGAAACAAGAGAAATAGGCGATGGCGATTGGACCTGGCCTTTGGCTAGCCCAATAGTTTCTCAAGGTTATGGTCATACTTGCTACTCGGATTCATATTATGGGGGAAAGCCTCATCCAGCATATGACATGTATGGTCCTAATGGATCTTATGTTTATGCAGCAGAAGAGGGAGACGCCTTTTTTTGTCGCAACTGTTTAGGAGATGGTGGAAATGGTGTTTTTATTTTTCATCCTGATGGTTATATGACTTTATATTGGCATTTAAAGTAAGTTTTTTGTCAACTCTATAAATTCTATTTTGGCTAGACATTCCCTTATTTTCTTTTTTTACAATTTTGTTATTTTGTTAGCATGCATTTGGTTTTAACTAATTTTTTTGTATTTCTGGCTTTAGTACTTTATTTTGATTTTATGCCAGCAAGATTCATCACAGTTTCCAATTCTAGTATTTCAATAAAAATGTATTCCAAGGTAGCGGATGCAAATTATTATAAAAATCTCAAAATTAGACCAGTAGCTAAAAATGCACTTGTTTCTGCTTTTTCTAGTGAACCCGAAGCATGGATCTCACAGTATGCATTTTCGACGCATCTACCCAATTATAGCCATGAAGTACTTATTAAGCCTGTTTTTAGCGGTGACTATTTTTTACTTTCATTTGAGGTTTTAGACACAAACACTGGAAAAATATATAAAACTCCTGAAAAAAAGATTTGGGGGCTTGTTTTACCAAAATCTGTGTTATCGCGACTTGTTACCAAAACAGCACCTGATTGATGCTAAAATACCCTTATGCAACTTATACTAAAACGCTGGTTACCGGCAATTTTACTATGTATGCTAATATTTGCGGCATCTTCTACCCCAGGGGCGCAAGTTTCGGATGAATTTGTAGTGGACTTTGGAGTTCATAAGGCAGTGCATTTAGTCTTGTATTCTGCATTGTTCTTTTGCATGTATAGAGGAACCAAAAATATCTTAATTGCGGCACTTCTTGCTATTGTGTATGGTATTTCCGATGAATTCCATCAAACTTTTGTGCCATCAAGGCAGGGAAGCGCCTTTGACGTTTTTGTTGACGCTATTGCTGTACTTATTTCTGCACTAATATTATGGAAATACTCTCACATTCTCCCCAAGAGACTGTTGAACTGGCTCAATCAATAGCTAATAGACTTAGGCCTGGTGATATCCTAGCTTTAACTGGTGAATTAGGAAGTGGGAAAACCTTTTTTACAGCAGCTTTAGCAAATGCGCTAAACATTAAAAAGAGAGTTCAGAGTCCAACTTTTGTACTTGTAAGAGAGTATACAGATGAGACTCTGCAACAACCCATTAAAAAGATTTATCATATCGATCTGTACCGACTTGAAAATGAGCCAGAAGTTATAGACCTTGGTTTACAAAGTTTTTTTGAAGTCGAACAAGCAGTAACTATAATTGAATGGCCCCAAATAGCACAGGGTTTATTGCCACAAAGTACTATATATATTAATTTTGAATCAGTAGATGAACATACTAGGAGAATAAATGTACAAAATTTACGTTGATGCATCAGATAGAAAAAATAACTCAGTTAAACTAATTCAATACACAGATTCAACGGAAAAAATAGTTGATCAAGTTGCAGGCGACATAGATATTGTTACAGGCATACAAGACCTACTAGTAAAAAATAAACTGTCGATGCAAGATATTACTAAATTTGAGTCTTTCCCGGGACCTGGATCTTTTACAGGATTAAAAAAGTCATTCACTATCACAAATGTTTTAAATTGGGCTCTAGGCATAAAAAAAGACCCTCACAAATTTGATACTCCAAACTACGGCAAAGAGCCAAATATCGGTTGAGTAAAAATGATAAAATAATCTTATGAAAATACTAGTTACGGGTGCTGCAGGGTTTATAGGATCCAACCTCTCAGAGTACCTTCTATCAAATGATCATCAAGTAGTGGCTATAGACAATTTTAACGACTATTACAGCCCAAAAGTTAAAGAATACAATATTAAAGATTTTCAGAACAATCCCAACTTTAAACTTTATAGAATGGACCTTTTAAATGCAGAAGAACTTGCTAAAGTGTTTAAAACTGAACAAAGTTTTGACGCAATAGTTCATTTAGCAGCATGGGCAGGTGTAACAGCATCTGTAGAAATACCAAATGTTTATATGCGAAACAATATTGAAGCCACGGTTAACATACTGGAGCTTTGCAAAAAAGGATACTGTAACAACATTCTTTATGCGTCAACATCATCAGTTTATGGAGACAACCCAACTCCGTTTGAGGAAACAATGAATACGGATAAGCCTCTTTCTCCTTACCCAGCTACTAAAAAAGCAGTGGAAGTAATTTTGTATCATTACGCTCGCAATTTTAATGTTAATGTAAACATCTTTAGAATTTTTAATCCAAATGGAAAAAGAATAAGACCTGATCTTGCAATTCCAAAACTGGTAAAATCTTGCCTTTATGGAACAGAATTTCCAATGTATTGGTCACAAGAGGGCGCTAACGAAACAGGACGTGATTACTGTTATGTACACCACATTTTTGAAGCTTTTGATTCAGCTATTAGCAATCCATACAATTATGAAATTTTTAATTTAGGTAATTCCAATCCCGTTACCCTCACCGAACTAGTTAAAACAGTTGAGGAAGTTACAGGTAAAAAGGCTAACATAGTCCAAAAACCTGCTCGAAAAGGGGAAATGATGGTTACATTCGCAAATATTGAGAAAGCTAAAAAAATGCTTGGCTATAACCCAAACACATCTTTAAAGCAAATAGTTGAAATTTATTACGAATGGTTTCAAAATCAAGATGAGTGGTATAAAACTTTGGTTAGTGTATAAACTGTCCGAAAGGAAAATATGGAAAAATTAGTTTCAGTAGTTATCCCTTGTGTCAACGAGGAAAAAAACATCAACAGAACATTAGATGCGATATTAGAGCTTGCGCGCAAACGTGAGTATAACTTTGAAATTATAGTTATTAACGATGGTAGCAAAGATGGCACATGGGGAGTCATAAAAAGCTATGCCGCTAGGTACCCAAATATAAAAGGTATTAACTTTATGACTAATTTTGGTCAAAGTTGCGGTTATCAGGCGGGTTTTGACATGGCGACAGGAGACTACGTTTTAACTTTATCAGCTGATTTAGAAATTCCTGTTGAAAATATAGTTAAGGTTATCGAACTGCTTGAAAAAGGTCACGATTTTGTAAACACAAATCGCCAAGATCGTTGGAGTCACGAAAAAGCATCTCGTCAAACAAAAAGCGGTATGGCAAACAAGTTGCTCGCTCGTATTTCTCACGTTGATATGAAAGATCGTGGATCAGGTTTAAAAGGCATGCGCAGAGAACTTGCCAAATCTCTTAAACTTTATGGTGAAATGCATCGCTTCATTCCTGATTTAGCTTCTGTTTACACAAAAAATATAGTTGAATTTGACGTTGAATTTACAGATCGTGATTATGGTGAATCAGCTTACAAAGGAAATAAACGAACCATAAAAGTCTTACTCGATTTAGTAACTCTTTGGTTCTTACTGTATTTTGCAAAAAAACCTTTTTATGCTCTTCCTGGAAGACTATTTGGATTTACAGGTGCCGCAATGGCCTTTGTTGGGTGTTTAATAGGCGCTTATTTAACCTTTGTAAAGTTCTTTATGCACGAACCTATTGGGGGGCGACCGCTGCTAATTTTAGCTATGATGTTGATTGTTGTTGGTGTTCAATCTTTTATGCTTGGATTAATTGGCGAGCTTATGATGCGAACGTATTTTGAATCATCAGGCAGAAAAACGTATCTAGTTAAAGAAAGCGTTTAAGAATGAGTTATGATCTTAAGATAACAAAAGGACATGCAAGCTTTGAGGAGTACTTAAAAAGTAGAGGTGCCGCAAATAGCCGTGACGAAGTTTTTACACTTGAATGTGACAAGCCGTCACTTTATTTTGATTATTATAAAGGAGGGCAACTAAGCGTTAGGTACAACGATAATCATTACAACGCTATTTTTATGTACGCGCACTTGTTGTCTGCTCTTCGCAAGATTGAAGATTTAGAATTTGAGGATCCACAGTTGTCTAAGACCTTTAATAAAGCTTCCGAAAAATCTTTAACTGTGAATATACTCAATAATTGGCGATCTATTGCAAAAATATATACAGAGACTGGTCAAAATGCCAGCGCAGCTTTAAAACAACACTACGGTGAGGAAATTACACCAATATCAAATGCGGGCCGCATTCCTGTTCAATATGAAATATTACATAGACTAACAGACGACATTTACCGAAGGGATTCTTATTACAGACTTTTGGAAAAAAAGGGAATTGATGTCTTTATACCAAATGTGTTTTTATTTATAAATAAAGAAGCAAAGACGTACAAAATCATGTATGCGTGGTCTGACATGATAGATATCTTTCTTCCAGACGGTGTTCCAATTGATTATATTATGCTAGATAAAAATCCAGGCTACTTTAAATATGAGGATGTCAAAGCGGTGTTGCCTGAACCCGAAATTGTTGAATATATTGGAATGGGAAAAAGGATCTATTACAAAGGGTTGGAACCAAAATTTAAAGACTATTTGGCACAACTGGAGTCTAAAAGAGTTCAGTTTGAAAAAGCTGGACTAGACCAAAACTTATACACGCCTTACTCAGTGATGTAGTTACCTATTTAACACGCTGTAATTTCTAGGAAAAGTTTCTCTAAACAAGATTGCTTAGGCTAGTCTTATTCTCTAATCGTTGTTAGCTGGTTTTTCTGCATTAAATATGCGTATGTAGCTTCAGTTACAAAATAAGTATTTCCCGTATCTGTTCTTAGCATAATCACTTGTTCGTTTGGATTAAACTTTACACCCATAAAATCGACTCCTTGTTCCATTTGTTCAGTGTCAAAATCCACTCTATGTACATCGTACCTTCCATTCCCGACAATAATATTACCTTCAACTTGAGCTATTCGGTTTTCTGTACCATATTCATTTTCCAGTTCAAGCCTAATATGCTCTGCAATTTTAAGAGTACTTACTAAAAGCTGTTGTTCGTCGTAATCTACATTTGCATCCTCTTCCAAATTACTTACCTGAATGTTAACTTCTCCCACTGAGGCATCGTTGTCATATGTTGCTACTATAGAAATTCGACTAACTTCCTTATCCCTATAATATTGTGTCATTTGTTCCAAAATACTTAGCACAGCTTCAATTCTTTCTGCAAAATCGGTTTGAGCCAATTCACTGGGATTTATTACTGATACCGTAATCGCTGGTAACTCATCTGTATTTGCTTCAGGACGTGGAGCTAGAACCGGAGTTTGGTCTTCAAGAGATATAACTAATTGGTTTGAGTTGTTAAGTTCTTGCACCAATTCATTTACTGCTTGTGCTTCTGTAGTTTTCATAGCTGAGATTTCATTGGGATTAGGCATATTTACTTTCTACAACTATTAAATTGTACTAAAGTTTAATTACTTCAACAATTTGCTTTTAGAAAATGCTACTATCATAAAAATCATAATGAAGACTGTTAAGCTTAGAATTAATAGTACTGCCCAAGGTTCTTGTGCATATGGCAATGCTACATTCATGCCAAAAAAACTGTAAATCATTGTGGGAATAGTCAGTAAAATTGTTACCGACGTTAAAATTTTCATCGTTCTGTTTAAATTATTAGACAAAATTGTAGAATAACTTTCTCTAATATTTACCAAATAGCGCATGTTTGACTTGCAAGATTCAATTAATTGCTCTGTGCTTAAACTTAAATCTTGAACTAAGTCCTCATCCTGTTCGTATAAGCGCAACAACTTGCCATATAAAATTCGTTCAAAAACCATGTTCATTGGCACTAGTGCTGCTAAAAAATCACTTAAAATTCTTTCAAATTCTACAAAGCGGGCAATTTCTTTATTATCAATATTTTCAATGTTTGAACTTGTTGCGCGAATTTGCTTAGAAATTCCCTGAATCTGCTTAGCGAATTCCTGATTAATTGCAGCAAGGTATTCAATAAACATTTTAGTTTTTTGAGAAGATCCCGTTTTCATTGCATCAAAGTGCGCCATGACTGGAACCTCAAGCCGTGAAAAAGTCATAAAATAGTTTTCGTTTATAACAACTAGGGCTGTTTCTGTATCGGTATTACCGGCCCGCTTAACAGGAAATCTAACAAAAATGTACTTTACACCATCTTCAATCTCAAAACGAGGAGCTTCATATGGATCTAGCGCATCGGTTACGATTGAATAATCTAGGTCGTGGTTGATACATATTTGACTTAATTCAGTTTCTGTAGGGTTAACAAAGCATATCCATGCTCCTTTTTTTAAGGTTTCTATTTGGGTAAAGTGCCTTTCACCGGTCTTTTTAAAGAGTATCTTTTCGGCCATCGCGCCATTATAGCCCTTTAGGCTTATAAACGGCAAATAGTGTATTATGTAGGACTTGCCAAAACTTGTATCCTATAGTATAATTAAAGAATGAAAAACATATTTTCAACCAAACCAACAATTTTAGTTTCTATTTTTGTGCTTGCTTTGGTAGCTATGCCTAAAACATATGCTTCAGTAGCAGGTCCTACAATTACATCACCTGATAATTTGAAGGTCATTTTGCCTTCGACTTTAAAGGCCAATAAGACATTTAGCGTTGTAGCTGAGGCTCAAAAATATCAGTTATCTGCTAATGTTACCGAGGTTGTTTACAACTGGAGAATTAACACTTGTGGTACAACCCAAGTAGTTACTAAAAACTTATCACAAGACGTAACTGCTTATAAACACTATTTTGACGCTACATTTAAGCAAGGTTGTACTATAAAAATCGACGTAAGTATCCATTCTTACGCTGGTAATACACTTGTTGGAAGTGCTGGACATGGAAGCATTGATGCTAAACTGACATCAACCGACGATGTTACACTTACTGGTCCTTCAATTGTAAAAGTTGGAACAAATGCTGAATATAAAGCAGTTTACCAAATGGATAGTACCCAAAAAGCTGTATGGTACAAAGGTACATCATGTAGAATAGTTAAAACAGGTGGTACACCTTTTAATGGTGTTAATGAAACCGGTTTTACCTTTCACTGGGAACCTAAAAAAGCTCAGTCATGTAATATAGAGGCAGTTGGAGTTTATACCTCAAACAACTCGTTAGGAATGATTGAAGCTATTGAGATTGCTAACAGCAAACTCCTTGTTAAATCAGTAAATTAAGATTAAAAACTATCTACAAAATATCCCGGCTAACCCCGGGATATTTTTTTGACTGCAAATTTGTACAGGGTTACACTTATATAGTGAACAAATCTGCCTTAAAAATTGTCCTGTTTGTGGTTGGCATAGTTGTACTTTTTGCTGGTGCCTTTGTACATAATCGCTTTTTATACACAAAAGCTACCCAAGAACCCATTTACAAGAGTCCACTTAATTTAAGTTCTCCTTACTCTAAGGATTTTATTAAGAAAAGCTCATATATATCACTTGATAAGTTAAAAACTGCAATGGAGGCAAAAGCTGACCCTAAGGCTGATCCAGATGCGGTTTATCAAGAAAAGTTTCCAAAACAGGAGCTTTATCCAATAGTTGAACAGGTGCCCACTTTGCCCAAATCATTACAACGTTTTGAAAATGCATTGCCATCAATTTCACGTTTACATCTGCTTTTGTACAGAGATTTATCTTGTTCCAGTATTGCGTGTTCACTTCAAAAATATGCGGTAATTTTCCCATTCTTAATTATCTTGTTTGGTACTGCACTTTTTTTGCTAGAACATAAAAAGACATTCACTCACAAAAAAATGTTTAAAATCAGTTTTTTGGCAATTACTTCGTCTTTATTTGTTTTGACTGTTTTTTTAATTTCAAGTTTACTTGTAGTTTTACAGCTTAAAAACAAAAGTACACAAGACATTACCGGAGCAGTTAGTACTCTTAATGCTCAAGATGCAAAAACTGCAGGTAACAAAAACTTTTATACTGCACGCGATCCAATTGCGGTATATCTAACTGTTTCAAAAAAAGCCCCGCTATTGTATGAGCCACATAATAAGCAAGAGATTTTAGCGCTGTATCTATTTAATGAGAACAAAGATGTTACGTTTTATGAAAAATACGTTTTACTAAATACTATTATTGAAAAGGACTATCTTTCTGAATCCTTAAAACCCACTATGTACCTTTTTGATGATACTAAGTTAGTTGTGTACAAATATAACAAAGATGATTTAGAGATACTAATGCCCGTTCTTTCAAAAAACATCATTCAAGCAGATTTTGCAAAATATAACCCAAAGGTAAATAGAAGCATTGACTTTAAAGTTTTAGATCAGGTTGAATATCAAGAATTTCAAGAGCAAAAAGAGGATGAACTTAAAGCCGAAATAAATAACTACATAAATTTAGCACAAGGTGAAATAAATAAAATCAACGCTGCTATAGAACAAGGTAAGGATTACAAAAAAGATATTGAATCGTATATGGATGAAGTAGATGATTTGTACAAGATACATGTAAAAGAGCCGCAAGATGAGTACAACAAGTATTGCAAAGATGGTTATGAAGACTTTTTTGAGTGTCGTGAGCTAAAAAGCATTATTGAGACTAACAAAAAGCGATTAGCTCAAGCTGAGAAGACATTGGAAGAAGAAAAAAAGAAAATTGAAGAGTTTGAAAAAACAGCAGAAGA